>DBXO01000053.1:0-132 GCA_002309635.1 Ruminococcus flavefaciens
CTTGCCGTCTGTAACTGTGCTTACGTTCTTTACCTTGCCGTTCTCTACTACAAAGGTGAACTTTGTAACCGTTGTATAGCCGTCGGGAGCCACTGTCTCATCAAGGCTGTACTTGCCGTCCTTAAGTCCTGT
>DBXO01000053.1:214-340 GCA_002309635.1 Ruminococcus flavefaciens
TCCTCGTCCTCGGCTGTGAGCACGAATGTTGCCTTGCCTGCGGACTCGGGTATAGGTGTTGCGCCGAGAGCCAGCTTGTCGATAGTAACGACTGTCTGTCTGTCCTCAACTACAAGGTGACCGTTC
>DBXO01000053.1:387-69469 GCA_002309635.1 Ruminococcus flavefaciens
ACTGTGAATGTGAACTTTGTTACTGTTGTGTAGCCGTCGGGAGCCACTGTTTCCTCAAGGCTGTACTTGCCGTCCTTGAGGTATTCTATCTTGACATTGTTGCCCTCGATATCAACTGACTTGACGTTCTTGCCTACAGCGTCGCCGCCGTTGACCTTTACGCCCTCGAGAGTCTTGTCCTCGTCCTCGGCTGTGAGCACGAACTTTGCCTTGCCTGCCGACTCCGGGATAGGCTCTGCACCAAGTGCAAGCTTGTCAAGACTGATTATGGGAGCGTCCTTGACTGTGATCTTCTTGCCGTCCTCGGACTTCTCCGTTACACCGTCCGTAACTGCGCTTACGTCTGTTACGAGACCGTTCTTTACTGTGAATGTGAATTCCGATACTGTTGAGTATCCTGCGGGAGCTGTATCCTCCTTAAGCGAATACTTGCCGTCCTTGAGATATTCAAGCTTTGTGCTGTTGCTTGCGAATGTTGCAGACTTAACATCGCCGAGTGCTTCACCGCCGTTGATCTTGACGCCGCTGAGGGAACCGTCTTCATCCTTGGCTGTGAGTGTGAACTCTGCCGTGCCGTCTGTTATCATCTTGCCGCCGAGGTCTGTCTTGTCGATAGAGATGGTGGGTGCGTCCTCAACTACAAGATGTCCGTTCTTGTCAACATATGCTCTGCCTGTTGTAACAGCAGATACGTCTGTAACCTTGCCGCCGCTTACTGTGAATGTAAAGTCGCTTACTACAGAGTAGCCGAGAGGAGCTGTATCCTCAGTAAGAGTATAGTTGCCGTCCTCGAGGCCTGTAAATGTTACTGTGTTTCCGTCGAAAGGCTCTGTTGACTTGACTTCGCCGAGAGCCTTGCCGTCGTTGATGATGAGTCCGCTGAGAGTTTTGCCCTCATCATTTGCCTTGAGTGTGAACTTTGCCTTGCCTGCGGACTCGGGTATCTCTGCTGCACCGAGAGCCTTCTTGTCAAGAACTATTGTGTTCTTCTTGACATTGAGAACTGTCTCTTCTTTTCTTGTGCTTACGATGTTCTTGTCAGCGTCTGTCTCTACGATAACACCGTCCCTGATGACAATGGTCTTGGGAGCTGCCTTTTCGTAGCCCTGAGGAGCCTTTGTCTCCTCGAGGAGATACTCACCGTCGTAAAGTCCTGTGAATGTCTTTGGGTTAGCCTTTTCTGTATTCCACTCTGCGGACTTGCCCACTGCAAGTGCGTCGCCTGTGGCCTTTGCAGGTATCTTCTTGTCAGAAGCAGCCTTGAAGGTAAGCTTCATGTCAGCTCCCTCGCTGCCCTCGCAGAGAGTGTTGCCCTCTGTGTCAAAGTACTTGGTAATATCTATCTTGGAAATATCATCGAGAATGATGAGCTGTTTTCCGTCATCGGAGAGCTCATACTTTCCTGTTGTCTTGGCGTCTGTAACCTTTACCTTTCCGCCTGCAACATTGAAATTGAATTCCGACTCAACCTTTGTATAGCCGTTGGGAGATGCTGTCTCAACGAGTACGTAATCTCCGTCGTCAAGTCCGATGATGTCGATGGAGCCGCCTGTGAACTCACAGGTCTTTCCGCCGTCACTGAGCTCAAGCTTCTTTTCGTATGAAACTGTCGGAACAGAAGCGCCGTCTTCAACGTCAACGGTATAGATGCTGCCGTCCTCGAATTCAATAACGTATGTACCGCTGCATATTCCCTTTATTTCAAGCGAATCGCCCGATACCGCACCCTTGTACTCATAGGTGTTCTTTGCAGCTGTGGAAGCTGCCTTTCCGTCAACAGTTACATTTTTAAATGTATTGCCGCGGATCGTATACTTCTGACCTGCCTTGAGGTCCTTTACGGTTACGCCGCTCGTATTCCTGAGAGTGTCGTGCGACTTGCTGACCTTCTCGGTAAGGTCAACGCTGCTGTCTGTTGTTGTGAGTGTGCCAAGTGATGAACCGTCCTTCTTACTGAGCACGAACTCTGCTCCGTCGATGATGACCGAGCCCATGTCGCCCTTGCTTATCTTCACAGTGTCCTTGCGGTCTGTGAACTCGACAGCGTCCTTGTCTGCCGCAAGGATACCGTTTGTCCTCTTGACTGTGAATGTCTTTGCGGAATCCTTTGCATAACCTGCGGGAGCTGTTATCTCCTCAACAGTGTATGTACCCTCCGGGAGGCCTGTGAATACTACCTCTGAGCCTATTGAGTACCACTCGAAAGACTTTCCGTCAGAGGCAAGATTCTCTATCTCGCAGCCCTTGGTCTTGTAGGGGTAAAGCTCCTTGTCAGCCTTTGCGCTCCAGCCCTTGCCGTCAGCAGTGAAGTACTGTGAATCGTGAGCCTTAACGTTCTTCATGCTCTCGCCTGCTGCACCCTTGAGCCTGAAGTAAGCGCCCTGTACGGGCTTGCCCTTTTCGTCGGTCTTCTTTACGGATACCGCATAAGCTTCGTCAATAATGTTTATCTCGGAATCGAGTATATCAACGACCTTGGCTGTAACGCCTGTTCCGGCTGTTACTACGGAAGCCTCGCCGTTGTCTATCCTGATCTCTGTCTCCTTTATGGGCTGATAGCCGTCGGGAGCCTTTTCTGTAAGCTTGTAGAGACCGTTGGGAAGTCCGTAGAACTCTACAGGCTTATCAATGCTTGTCCATGTAATGGAGTCGTCATTGTATTTTACGTTGCATTCCTGATTGCTGTCCTGATCTGAGGTAACGCCCTTGCTGAGCTTTACGCCCTCCAGCTCCTTGCCTGCAAGAGTAAACTCTGCACCTGCAAGGAATTCGTTTGCGTACTCGCTCTTGGGAACGTTGTCCTCTCCCTCGGTTATCTTCATAAGATCGCTGTACTTTGCAAATCTTACCTTTGCGGGAGTTCCGCTCTCTCCGCTCTGGTTGGTGATACCGATAACTCTGTTACCGCCCGATACGCCGTTGTCGTTGTAGACAGCCTCGTATCCGTCGGGGATATTCTTCTCTACTGCGTAGTAGAAGTAGTTGCGTCCGTTGGGGTCTGCCTTTTCAAGGTTTTCCCATGTGGCTGACCAGTCGTTCTTCTCGTTGAGCTTCTTTGTCTCAAGCTCTCTGAAGCCCAGTGACGCGCCTTTGATATCCTTTACTTCCTTGTCTGCAACTTCAACAATGTATTCATCGGATCCCTTTTTAAATGTATAGGTGCCGTCTGCCAGTGATGAGCTGATAGCGTCCGTTGTGGGATCGAATATTTCGGTCTCAGCGCCGAAGCCGAACTTGGAAGAAATTATCTTTGTTTCCGGATCTGCTGTAACGTCCTTGGTAACACCGCCCTCCTGATAGGTGAAGTGAGCTGCGTTCCTGCCTGCGTCGATAACAGCATCTGCAAAGTCATCATACTTGTTTGCGACGTTGTTCTCTTCCTCAACGTTTTCAAGACCCGCCTTCTTCGAGCGGTAGAGAACTACGTCCACCTCATCGTCGTCATGGCTGATATCGTCGTCCCATGTCTTCTTTACGGAAACATTTATCTGATCCTTTTCACTTACGGGGTTCATGAACGGAGCCATATGCGTCTCGTTTGTGAGAGTGATCCTGTCTGCGATGATCGTACCGCTCATATTGTTCGGCACTACCTCACACTCGGGAGCGAGAACGCAGCCCCAGGGCTCCATCTTTTCGCCGTAGTTGTAGAGTATTTTTGTGCCTGACGAATTGGCGCCGTAGAAGTTGTATATGATGTTTGTTCCGCTGAGAGCGCTCTCCTCTGAGTTAACCAGCCTGTAGGTCGGGTCGTCAGCGGCTTCATATGTCCACTCGGGAGTCCACTCGAACTCAGTCTTGCCCTTGAGGTCGATATTTACAACAAGTGTCTGGTCTCCGTGGAACTGACCGTCGCTGAAGTTGATGCCCTCCACCTTCATGTTCCTGTACTCGTCAGCGTCATCAGCTGTGAAGTTGAGAACGTTGGTGCCTGTGGGGTTGAGAGTGAGAGTGCCTGTCTTCGGCGTCTGGTTTGCAGGATCGTCCGCATAGCTCGGATTATCTTCGAGCTTGAGGTCTGCATAGCAGTTATCGAAATGCGAATAGCTGTTGGATCGTTTGATATAGTTTTCCTTTTCAGCCTCAAAATCGATCAGCCCGTTTCCGGGGTGAGCGAGATAGCAGCTTGTCTTGTAGTCTCCGCCGGGCTGAAGCTTGATATAGAAATCCCCGGACTGCGGTATATCAACTCTGATATACGGATAAAGGCTTGCGTCCTGAGGATAGTCGAGATTAGCCTTTTCGTTCTCAACATATCCGACGCCGAAAATGTATTCACCTTTTTTTACCGACAGCCTGCAGTCAGGCGGGAAGAAGAAGTCGCTCATTTTTCCGAGTGAGAACTCCTTGAAGCCTTCCGACTTCGCCTTCTGCTCATAATCTCCGCCTTCCTTGAAGGCAAAGGAATCCCTTACAACGTTCAGGAGCCTTCCTGTGCCTGCGGTATTGAGCTGTCCGTGATTTGAACCGACGATATAGTTTGGTGCAGCGATATTTCCGTTGATATGTGCTCTGTCGTTAGTGGTTTCAATGGTGTCAAATGCAAATAAGTGGAAATCACCGGCTATGCCCAACGGGTTATTCCTGAACCACATCGTTTCCTCGTAAGGGGTGTTGACTATCTCAAGGCCGTCCTCGGCAACAGCAGCAGATGCCTGCATACTGCCCAGCGACGGAAGAGCGTATGTCAACGCCATAACTCCCGAGGTAACGCCGCTTATCAGGCGTTTACCCAAAGATTTCTTCATTATCGATCCATCCTTTCCTTTTTGTTATTTGTTTTTACACAATTCCCCGTAACTGTATCCTCACGCTTGTACGCGATATGATATGTTTACAGTATTTTGCACTTTATATTATAACACAACCATATACAAAATGCAATATTTTAAGTTCAACTAATATAAAAAAATATTCAGAAGACTTTTGTGCATATTTTTACATAATTACAACTTTCTTCAAACTTCAACAGCAAATTGAACAAAGCCCCGCAACCTAAAGCCAAATGGCAGTACCAATCATTAGTGAACCCACATAACAAATACGGAATGTGCCCACAGCACGTAATTTACTAACTGTAATATTAATTTTAGGTATATCAGTATATGTTTTCCATATTTATCGAACATGCCCTATTTAAGGGCTTTTAGCAGAGAAAAAATCAGCAAAAAGGCTATTTACAATCTATCAAAAACATGATATCATATTCATGTTGTATTATATCCTTTTTAAGGAATAGTAACAAGGAGGAAAATTAAATATGAAGAATTTTAAGTTTGATGCAAAAAGCATGGTATTGCTCGGTCTGCTGACCGCGATCATCGCTGTGTTCTCATTCACACCTATCGGTTCCATACCTGTTGGCCCGCTGGTGATCACCCTGAACATAATCCCGATCGCAATCGCAGCCATTTCGCTCGGTCCTGTAGGTGGTGCCATCATAGGAGGAGTTTTCGGAATATTCAGCTTCTTGCAGTGCTTCGGAATCGGTATTCTCAGCGGTATGGGAGCTATACTGGTGGAAATCAATCTCCCCTTTGCTTTCATTCAGCGTTTCGTACCGCGTCTTCTTGACGGTTTCCTTGCAGGTCTTATCTTCCAGGGCCTTTCAAAGCACACTGACGTACGTATCTCATGCTTCGTTACAGGATTCTGTACAGCCCTTATGAACACTGCATTCTTTATGCTCGCTCTGGTGTTCCTCTTCGGAAACACAGAATATGTTCAGGGTCTTATGAAGGGCAGGAGCGTTATCCCGTTCATCATCAGCTTCGTAGGTGTCAACGCCCTTGTTGAAATGATAGTATGTACGATAATCACAGGCGCCGTAGGAACTGCACTTTTCAAGGCAAAGCTCATAAAGGCACCGGAGAAAAAAGAACAGGTATCACTTTAAAACAACTTTTCCGCATAGGGAAAAGCTTTCAGCGTTAGATCAGTAAATCCCGAGGAGCCCTGCGTTCTCGCAAGAGAAGGCGCAGGCAGCATAAATAAGCTAAAGGTTTACTATTGAATCCAGCTACATCGGCAAGCCTGGAAGAGATATGCAGAACACTCTTCATCACCAGTGCTGCCGTAATCAACAAAATGTTTGAAATGATGATCTCAACATGATTTACAGCATTTGCCGGCAGCACCGGCAAGGACATAAATAAGCCAAAAGAACGATCAAAAAAGCCTTTTCCCGTCAGGAAAAGGCTTTTTTAAGCGCTCGCGCCTGCTGCACATGAGCGCTTCTACAAAAAGTAGACGATATTATCGCGCAGGCATAAATCTATAACTCCTGCACAGTTTAAAGGGGATATCAGTGCAGACATTTTACGTTCGCATTGGAGCCGCGGTCACCGGCAAGAATTCTATCGGTTCGTTTTGTGCCGAAATCAGCCATAAAACAGCATGATTTTGATATTAATATTTCACTCTATTAACAGGTCGTTAACAGATTACAGATAGTATAATTGCTCTATTTTATAAAATTATGTTGTGGACTTAAAAGTTTTTTATTGCTTTTCTTAAAATCGCGTCCGACTGCCTGTTTTCCTCTTGACATAGTGCATTTTAGGTGTTAAGATGTATTTATATTTAGATATGGGGAGTATAAAAAATGTATAACAGAGCTTTCCTTTTCAACGGCATCGGATCCAAGCCCGAAAAGCTTCTCGTCAAGCTGCCGCCCGAATTAATGGACAAGTACAATTCCTACCTTGATGCTGCATTCGGCAGACTCGGTCTCAACAAGGATCTTGAAAAAAACAAGGCTTACGACGGACGTGTTGCAGAGTGGATAATTTCTCTCATCTGCGACAGGATAGTTTACGAATATTATCTGAGCAAAGGGATAATCCCCGATATAGGCGCAGGATACAGCTCGGGCATCGTCAGCATAAGCGGCTGCTTCGGATCGGTATCCCACGAATTTGCTCACGGAATAATTATGATGAACCGCGCTACCATGCGCTGCCTCGAGGAGCATAACGAAAAGCTCGATATGGGCGTCGTTATCGGTTTCTCTTACAACGACATCGCCGAGATGTTCAAGGACAGGTTCACTCCCGACGAGATCATCATCGGAAGCGGCAATTCCAAATTCCACGTTATGGTCAGCGGCAAAGCCGACGCAGTGGAAAAGGCTCTTACCATCTGCCAGAACGAGGGCGCACTCAAAGCCTTCAGCTTCGGTACAGGCGTTGCCTACCACCACCCGATAATGAAGAAATATTCGCAGGAATACGTTGATTTCTGCGCTTCAACAGAGTACAGGGATCCCACATACCCAATACTCTCAATATTCGACAGAGAGGTCATGACTAAAGGAGAGCAGATCCTCAGAGAGAACCAGCTCAACGTCTATACTCCCATTCGCTGGGATCTCGCAATACAGAAGCTCGAGGAGCTCGGAGTAACCGAATTCTTCGATGTGAGCGCAAACGGCGCTGTGAGCAAGTTCTCACGAGTAAGCAGAAAATGCAAAATTTACACTCTTGAGGATGTGTGAATTTTCATATATATCATACGCAATCACAA
Organism: Ruminococcus flavefaciens; assembly: GCA_002309635.1. Taxonomy (GTDB): domain Bacteria; phylum Bacillota; class Clostridia; order Oscillospirales; family Ruminococcaceae; genus Ruminococcus; species Ruminococcus flavefaciens_J. Next base: position 7,912 of record DBXO01000053.1, read on the forward strand.
GAAAAATACGGAGGTAAAAAAATGAGAGAGATCACAGAAGAAATCAGACAGGAGATCAAGGAAATGATCTTCGATTATTATGCAGATGAGTGTGAAGTTGACAAGGACGAGATCACTATGGATACAAATCCTCAGGAAGACCTCGGCAGCGACTCACTTATGTTCGTCGAGCTTATCGAAATGACAGCAGACAAGTATGACCTCGACATCAAGCTCCAGAGCATCGGCAAGTACATGCTCAAGGCTCCTATGGATACTATGAGCGACGTTGTTGAGATGTTCTGCAAGATATACCAGTACGGCAACGACATCGTTAATCAGTAAGAGGCGCTCATGTTAAAGTCAAATTTATCTGAGCTTCACGCCGAGGATAATATTGCTGTACTTACCATTGACAACGGNNCTTCTCTCCGAGCCCGAATTCATAGATCGTAAGGAGCTCCTCAGCTGGCTGGACAAGAATCCTCAGGTGGGAGCTCTTGTCATTACGGGAAAAGGAAGACATTTCTCTCACGGCGCCGATGTTTCCAAATTCGGCGAGGCAGGCGGCTCAGAGCTCTCGGCTAAGCTTGAGAGCGCAAGAGAACTTCTTCGTACTATCGAAAAGCTGCCTGTAATAACCGCTGCTGCCATCAACGGCGGCTGCTTCGGCGGCGGTCTTGAGATAGCCCTCAGCTGTCAGTTCAGGATAGCTTCTCCCTCTGCATTTCTCGGACTTCCCGAGATCATGCACGGAGTAGTTCCGGGAATGGGCGGCATGGAACGCCTTTACAGGCTGCTCGGCAGGGAAAAGGCTCTCCGCATGATACTCTGCGGCGAGATGATCGGAGCAAAGGACGCTCTCGATCTCGGTCTCGTTACAAAGCTCAGCGAGGAGAAGAATTCCTTTGACGAGACAGTTGCTTTCGTAAAGGAACTGCTCAGCGGCAAATCGCTTACTCAGATACACGCTATCATCGATACGGTCAACCTTGCCGCAGAGGGCGCAGAAGATCCTTCAAAGGGCAAGTTTGAAGCAGCACTTGCGGAGGCATTCAAATAATGAAAAGAAGCTCTTACAAACTTACGGTAAGGGGTTACGAACTCGATTCGTTCGGCCACGTTAACAATTCTGTATACCTTCAGTACGCAGAAGCGGCAATGTGGAACTTCTTTAAAGTACACGGCCTGCTCACAGCCACTCTCAACGAGGGATTATTTCCCGTGATAATGGAAAGCAGCCAAAGGTACATACATGAGCTGAAATTGCTGGACGAGGTAAGGATAGACACCGAGGTGTCATGCTCGGGCGGCATAGTCAGCTACAAGCATAATATAATCAACAAGAATACTGGTCTTGTTTCATGCAGGGTCACAGGCAAGATAGCTTACGTCAACAAGGAACGCATGATATGCGATGTCCCCGAAGCGGTAAAGGCTTGCCTTGAGGGAGAAGACAATGACGATCAATAAAACAGAGATCATAACAAGTGTTTGTCAGATAAGCTCGCTGTATCAGCTCCTTGACGTCAGGGAGCAGCTCGGCGAGCCTTGCTTACTGCTCATACATACCGATAACGGTACCATACTCGGCTCCGATGACAGCGAAAAGGCTGCCGTAAGGAAATTCCTTGCGGAGGCTCCTTTCATGTCGGCAGTAGTTTCGGACGGCAGCGCAGACAGCGAGACGGCAGGTGCGGCCGATATGTTCATAAAGGCTGACGAAGCTGACGAATACGTTGAAAAGCTTTACAAGGATAAGACAAAAAAACAGATAACGGAGATAAACGCCTGCTTCATCGCAGCGCGAAAGGCTCCTGCGGAAGAAGTGCTCAGCATCGAGTCGAAAGCCTTCTACCGCCTTATGGCAGACAAGAACGGAGGTAACTCCAATGAATGAGAACAACGGTATGATACTTGAGGAACAGGACGGCGTCCTCGTTCTCTCTATGAATATGCCAGGAAATAACCTTATGACCGCTGACTTTTTTAAAGAATACGAAGCAGTCATGGCTGATATCGAGGCAAAAGCCGAAAAGAACTCTTACAGGGGACTTATAATCAAGGGTGCGGGAAGACATTTCAGCGTCGGTGCCGATGTTGAAGCTCTTGCAGACCGCTCCGCAAACGAGACCTACGACGACTCTGCAGGGATACTTCCCGAGGGCCACATCAAGCAGAAACACTTCTTCACATTCCTGAGAGAGCTCCCGTTCCCCGTAATCAGCGTGGTAACGGGTTTCTGTATAGGCTCGGGCAGCGAGATAGCAGTCAACAGCCACTACAGGATAATCGAGAAAAATGCAAGAGTAGGCCAGCCTGAATCCACATTCGGCATACTCCCCGCTCTCGGCGGCGTAGCAAGAACTATCGAGATATGCGGAACTCAGAACGCTTATCAGCTTGTAATGTCAGGCGAACTCATCCCCGCCGAGGAGGCTTTTGCACTTGGCTGGGCTGACATATTTGCCGACAAGAAGCAGGGCGTTCCCGAGGCTATGGCAGTCATTGACTATATCTCAGACTACGGAGAAAAATTCGTTCCGTCAGAGTACAGAAAATATATACGCTCATACCTTCAGAGCAGGGAGGCGTGAATATGAAAATAGGAATTGTAGGCTACGGAAAAATGGGAAAGGATATCTTTTCCCTCTTCTTTGACAAGCTCCCCGACGCACAGTTCGTGGTCATCGACCTCTTCGGCGCTGAGGAGAATACAGCAGCTCTTATAAAGACTCTCGACAAGAGCCTCAAGAGAAAAAAGCTCACTGAGGAGCAGTACGAGTTCAAAAAGGGCTCGTTCCTATTCACCGACGACACATCAGCTCTCAGCGGATGCGACGTTGTGATAGAAGCTGTTTTCGAGAACATGGCTGCAAAGAAGGAGCTCTTCGCCAAGGCTGCACAGGCAGTATCCGACGAATGCCTGCTCCTCACAAACACATCTTCACTGGATATCGCATCAGTATTCAGCGATATCCCCCACAAGGAGCGCTGCTTCGGTCTGCACTTCTTCTACCCCGTAAAGCTCACAGGCTTCGTGGAGCTGAATATACTCCCCGATACCGCAGGGAGCAATGCGGAAAAGGCAGCACAGCTGGTAAAGACGGCAGGCAAGAAACCCATAGTTTTCAAGGCCGAATACCATATATATCTCAACCAGATACTCGCCTGCATGGTCTCACACGCTATATACCTGCGTGAGAGCTTCGGCGCTTCCGTTGCTGAAATTAGCAGGGCAGTTGAGGAACTCTTCGCTGTTGCGGGACCATTTGACGTTCTTGACAGCGTTGGTCTCGGACTTATGGCAGGAAGCCCCGACAACTTCCGCATAGAGCGCAACAAGGGACTTCTCGGCTACGGCTGTGAGAAGATGAACGGCTGGCTCTCTGAGGGCTGCCCAAAGGAAACACTTACTTTCCTTGACTTTATGGCTGAGCGTGAGAACACCGCAGGCGCTGACTGCGGAAAGGCTGCTCTTTACATGACAGCGCTCATACTCAACGAAACAGTTAATGCCGCAAGTGAATACAGCGGCGACAAAAATGTGCTTCTCGAAGCTGTACAGGATACTCTCGGACTTGCCGAGCCTATGAAAGCTTACTATGAGAAGTACGGTGCCGGAGATATCTTCGCAGCTCTTGACGAGCTTTACGGAAAGACTTCCTTCGGCTCATACGTACATAAGGACAAATCAGTTTGGGACGGGATATTCGCCTGAGCCTGACAAAATAATTGTGATATGAGGTTATTAGTATGAAAAAAGTAGTTATTACGGGTATCGGAGCCGTTACATCCGTTGGATACAACGTTCACGATTACTGGGAAGGACTTATTTCCGGAAAATGCGGAATGAGGACCATCACACGCATTCCGCTTGAAGGACACGACACTACGGTAGCTGCCGAAGTCGGTGAAGACTTTGAAGAAGAGGCAGGAAAATACTGGAAAAAGCGTCAGCTGAACGCTACCACCACAACAACAAGAATGGGACTTGCTTCCGCAGGCGAGGCCATCGCTGACTGCGGCATAGACATCACGACCTATAACGGTAAGAAGGTCGGCGTCGTTTACGGCGTTATCGATAATTCCTACGAGGATTATGAGCTTGAAAAGCCCCTTAACATAACACTCAAGAAAATGCCCAACGAGCTTCCTGCGCTGATATCCATAAAGTACGGCTTCACCGGCCCTGCTTTCAATGTCAGCACAGCCTGCGCCTCATCTGCTTACGCTATCGCGCTCGGCAAGCAGTTCATAGAGTCGGGCCTCTGCGATATGGTAGTTACAGGCGGTATCTCAAATACAGTTACCCACCTTGTATTAAGCGGATTCAATCAGCTCCTTGCAATGTCGGTAAACCCCGACCCCAACACAGCTGCACGTCCTTTCACCAAGAACCGTGACGGCTTCATCATGGGCGAGGGCGGCGGTACTGTCATTCTTGAGTCCGAAGAGTCGGCAAAGGCAAGAGGAGCAAAGATATACTGCGAGCTCGCAGGCGCTGCAATGTGCGGCGAGGCATTCAACCTCACTGCTCCCAAGACTGACGGCGTAGGCATGGCTGAGTCCATGAGACTTGCTCTCGGCAACGCAGGTCTTTCACCCGATTCCGTTGACTACATAAACGCTCACGGTACCTCAACAGGTCTTAACGATCTCTATGAGACAAAGGCTATCAAGGAGGTATTCGGCGCAAGAGCATACGATATACCCGTATCATCTATAAAGGCTTCTATAGGTCATACTCTCGGTGCAGGAGGAGCCCTCGAGGCTATCGCCTGCATAAAGGCCATCGAAACAGGCATAGTACCGCCTACGATACACTATGACGAACCAGATCCCGAGCTTGACCTCAACTATGTTCCAAACAAGCCTCAGGAGCATAAGGTAGACGTTGCTGTCTCCAACTCATTCGGCTTCGGCGGACACAATGCAACTCTCGTACTGAAAAGATACAACGGCTGATCAGAGCCGTTTCACTGAAAGGATAAATGATTATGCCAATAGCACAGATGAAAACTAACTTCAGGTTCAGCGCTCCCGCTGCAAAGACTGCTTTTCTCGACGAAGCAGCAACAGAGCTTGCAGACATACTGAAAAAGCCCCTGCCTGCAATAATGGTGATGCTGGACGACTGTTCAATGTACATGAACAAGTCAGAGGATACTGTTTTCTTCGCAGAATTCAGATATATACTCCCTCAGGAATACGCAGACAACAAGGCCGCTTTCCTGAAGGAGCTTGCAGACAGGATGCTGTCGCTGATACAAAAGCACACCCAGGTCGATCCGTACCGCATATATATGCAGTTCACGGAGATGACACGCGAGGGCGCGTGGAAGTACACAGGCTGACATATAATCAAAGAAAGGAATTAATAACTATGAAATGGGCAATAAGAGACTTACTCAACCCTGTAGCAACACGTTCACTCCTCTATGGAGCAGACCCCTTTGATCTTGAGGCTATCCTCAAGAAGATCGACAATATAAAGATCAAGAGCGGTAAACAGATACAGGAGATCTGGATAAACGAATGGCATGCCAAGATCGACCGCTATTCCGAGCTCCGCGACAAGGCAGAAAAGGAAGGCAACAAGACCTCCGCAAGAGAGTATGCAAAAATGGTAACTCAGTGCCACTATGCATGCTTTATGATAAACATCGAGGACGTAGAGCACAAGACCGCGATCTATGAGGGCCTTGAGGAAAGCTACAGACGCTACATAAAGCTCTGCAAGAACAAGGTAGAGTACGTTGAGATCGACACAAAGGCAGGAAAGATACCTGCTTACATCCACTATCCCGATGGCGGAAGAAAGACAGACTACCCTGTAGTTATCACTTACTCGGGTATCGGAAGCTGCAAGGAAGAGCTTGAAATGCTCTCCGCTCCTCTCAACGAAAGAGGTATAGCAGTCATCACTCCCGATATGCCGGGCGCAGGCGCTGCTATTATCCACAATAATATCAAGTGCGGCGGTAAGCAGCTCGAGGCTGCATTCGACGGTATCTACAAATTCATCAAGAACCACAAGAAGCTCAACGAGAAGAACATTGCAAACTTCGGTCTCTGCATGGGCGGCGGCTACGCTTTCCGCGCAACAGTAAAAAACCCGAAGGTAAAGACCTGCGTAAGCCTCTTCCCGCTCCTTATGCACTTCGCTTCACAGGACAATATCCCTGTATGGATGAAGCGCGGCAAGTGGAGCTCATATCAGTATACAGACAATTACCTTGAGAGCATGAAGGTTCTCGAGGAAGGCACACACAAGGCAGACTTCCTTATGGTATACAGCAGTGACGACAACTGGATGACTCCCGAGGCTTCAAACAGACTTCTCGACAAGGCTACAGGCTATAAGGAGAGCATACACATCGAAGACAAGCCCGCTTACGTATCTGAGGAAACAATAATGCACGCAATGCCGGTTGGTGAGCAGTACCACTGGGTAAAGCACATTGCAGCTGACTTCATAGCTGCAAGACTTAATGGGGGAAAATAAAATGTCAGAGAAATTTTTTGATTTCTACGCTAAATACGCTCAGGAGACTCCCGACAAGGTGCTCCTGAGAATAGACGAGAACGAGCTCACATACGCTCAGTTCATGGAAAAGACAGCCGTTCTCGGCTCTGCCATGAAGAAGACAGGCATACAGCCCGATGACAAGGTCGGCATATGCATGCCCAACAGCATCGAGTGGTACATCGTGTTCTGGTCGGCTGTAAGAATAGGCGCTCAGCCTGTTCCTATGGATCCTCAGAGCGGCTCGTTCGAGCTTTCAAAGCTCATTCCGGCTACGACCTCAAAGATTATGTTCATCACGGACAAGTACAGAAACAACGATATCATCGCAGCAGTAAGCGACCTCGTACCCTCGAAGATACAGCTTCAAAAAGTAGTATGCTTCGCTGAGGACAGCCTTATCCCCGCTGACAGCTGCTATATCTCGGCTGATAAGTTCATGGCTGAGAACGGCAGCAGCGAATGCGAGATATACGAGCCCGAGTATCTCCACACAATGTCTCTCGCCTGCACATCAGGCAGCACAGGCACTCCCAAGATACTCTCAGTTCCCTCAGGCGGATTTCTTTCCACTCAGAAGGACATGGGCGACTACCTTGAATTCAAGGCTGACGATGTAATGATGCTGGGAATGACCCTCTATCATCAGGGCGGCTTCGGCATGGGCCAGCAGATGGTGCTCAAGGGCGGTACTGTTATGTACCAGCCTCAGTTCAACCCCATCACCTTCCTTGAAACTGTTCAGAAATACAAGATAAACGTTATCCAGCTCACATCTACTCTTGCAAAGGTGCTTCTCTCAACTCCCGATTTTGACAAGTATGACCTTTCAAGCGTTCGTATCTGCTACTTCGCAGGCGAGGTGCTCCCCAAGGAGATAGCAGACATCTTCGTTGAGAAGCTCCATATCCGCGTTATCAACGTTATCGGCTCATCAGAGACCTGCACCATGGTAGTATGGGACTCTGCAAGGGACGCAGGCACAGACCCCAGCGATTTCCGCAAGCTCAGCTTCACCGATATCCGCGTTATCGACGAGAAGCACAATGACGTTGCAGAAGGCGAGGTCGGCGAGCTCTGCGTATACACAGACGGCGTTATCACAGACTATTTCGGCAACCCCGAGCTCTCCGCAGAAAAGATACTCACAGACGAGCAGGGACGCCGCTGGTTCTGCACAGGCGACCTTGTAAACAAGCTCCCCGGCGGTATCGTTCGTTTCGCAGGCAGAAGCAAGCGTATCATCAAGCGCGGCGGAAACCTCGTTCACGCTGAGGAAGTCGAGGCATGTCTCCTCACTCACCCGAAGATAGCTGCTGCGGCAGTTACAGACGAGCCGCACCCCGTTATCGGTCAGCAGATAGTTGCCTACATACAGCCCAGGGGCGACGAAAAGGTCACCCGCGGCGAGCTGGCACGTTACTTCGACGGCAAGCTCTCAGCCTACAAGGTACCCGACAAGGTAGTCCTCGTTGAGGAGATACCGAAGGATATCGGCAAGATACAGTTCAAATACCTTAGAAAAAAGGAGTATAAATAATGAATAACCTTAATTTTGATGAATTCAAGCAGGCAATCTCCGATTACGTAGGAGTTGACGCTTCCGAGATAACAAGAGAGACAGACGTTTACGATGATCTTTTCCTCGATTCACTGGGACTTTTCGGACTCGGCTCAGAGATCACAGAGACCTTCAGGCTCAACGTTCCCCTTTCACTGGTAGCTTCTATCAGCAAGGTAGGCGAGATCTTCGACCTCCTCAATGAGAAGGGCACACCTATCGAGTAATATGGTACTGTTCTTTCTTCCCCACGCAGGGGGCTCGGCAAAGAGCTACAGTTCCTTTAAGCGCTTTCTGCCCAAGGATCTGACCGTGGTGCCTATGGAGCTCTCGGGACGCTTTACACGCTCCTCAGAGCCTCTCCTCGACACAGTACCCGACTGCGTATCCGATCTCACAGAGAAGCATTCTGAGCTTCTCAAGGGCGAGTATGCTCTTTTCGGACACAGCATGGGCACAGTGCTCGTTACAGAACTTGTCAAGCAGGCAAAGGAAAAGGGCCTTGCACTCCCCTGCCATATCTTTCTTTCGGGAAAGAATCCTCCCGATGAGGACGTTCACTGCTTCGAGAACGTTGAAAACGCCTCCGACGAGGAGATAGTTTCCTACTTCACGAAGAATTCCCTTTCGTCAAACGCACCCGTCCCCGATGAGGAGCTCATGCGGACTCTGAACCGTGTGCTCTGCACGGACGTGCGCATGGCGGAACGCTACAAAGCCACACCCGAGGAAGTAAGGTTCGGCTGCGATATCACTGTGATATACGGCAAGGACGACCCCCTCATGCAGACCGTGGACATGAACAGCTGGAGCCGCTTTACTGACGGCAAATGCGAGGTATACGCCTTTGACGGCGACCACTTCTACTTTCAGCAGCACAAGGAAGAGGTCTGCGGTATAATCAAGGAGAAATTGGAGCTCTGCTATAGATAACATAAAAAAGGAACTGCAATTTGCAGTTCCTTTTCTTTTATATTACCAATAGAATTCAACGTCGGTGATGTGATCCTTGACGTTATCGCAAACGCTTGCTTCGTTGCTGATTATTTCCGCAACAGCATTTCCGTAGCTGTTGTACGACCTTACTATACAACGGAATTTTGTTGAATAATGTATAAGATAGTGCAGGTCTGAACGTCCGCCGTACATTTCGTTATTACGCCATGAATAAGCATGAGCATCGCTTCTGTTTACATAGATGGTAGGTCTGTAGCAGTTTGCGCTTACCCACTGATCGTTTACATATTTCTGCCATTCATAGGAATAATTTGAAATAGCTCCCGTAACTTCCACTGAAAGAGTTGCAACATCGTCATAGTCGTTTGAGCCTACAGAGCTTGTATTCTTTGTAAATCTGAGCACGTCTCTGTATACATTTGATGTATTGCTCGTGAGCTTATTATTGTTTGCGTCGTAAACCACACAGTAGTACCTGCCTGCTTCGTTCACTTTTATGGAATTCGTCCTGTCAGGCATGATATAGCTGTCATGGTGCCACTCGTATCTGTAGGGCTTCTTTCCGCCGTAAGCATTGATTGCAAGCGTTTTGCTCTCGCCGCTTGAATAGATACAGCATGCTCTCGGTAATGATGTTATCCTGAAAGTACCGGGCTGTACCTTTGCTGAACTGCTCCACACATATCTTCCCTTGCTGTCTGTTATCTTGCAATAGTATGTGCCTTCGTCATGTGCAGTAAAGGTTCTTGTCGTTCCGAGCACAGGAGAATCCTGTCCGCGGTATCCCGGTACCTCATGCCATTCATATTTATACGGAGCCGAACCGCCCGTTGCTTCCACGCTAAGCGTATAATTATCGTATGAATCAAGAGTACCGCCCTTTGGCTGTGCTGTCACTTTCAGCGGCTCGTAATTGACTACTGCATGCGCTGTTGAATAGCACTGAGATACAGGACCGGGCGACGGATTCCTTCTGGTAGCAGAAGGTGTATATGTAACTGTTACCATACAGAAGTACTCGCCCTCCTCTGTAGCCTTATAGCTGCTTGAGGTCGCTCCGCTTATCATCCATGGCTCCTTGACCCACTGATAGCTGACAGTGGCGTCTTTTGGAAGTGAACACGATGCAGCCTTTGTCACCCTGATAGTTGCGCTGCCGCCGTTCTTGATAGTGAAATTATATGAATTAAGTTCAAATGCAAGCGAAAGAGCGTTAGTTGATGAAGACGGTCTTGTTGAAACGCTCGAATTATACGACGGTCTTGATGAAGTCGATGTCCTGCCGTCGGCATAAGCCGTCATGCCCCCTGCTCCGCAGAAAAGAACTGCACCTGAAAGTAAACATACTGTTTTCCTGAATAAGTTTTTCATAATGACAACCTCCATTTTTATATTATATATATAGCGTTTATAACCAAGTCCGGCGCCTGAACTGTGTTACCTTTGCGGTATGGTCTTATTCTATCACGTTCTCCCGAACTTGTGAAGATGACGTTTGTCACTATCGCAGTGACATTTGTACTATTCTGAGTGACATATGTCATCTATCACGCAGTAACCGTAATAAAAAAAGCTCCGCAATGCGGAGCTTTTTTAGTTATACTAAAATTAACGGGACGATGCAGACGGCGCCGCCTGCAAGCTGAGAGCAAAAAACGGACTGCCAAAGCAGTCCGTTTATATTATCAGCCCTCGATCTTGGGGAGATTTGCAAGTGATTTTGCAATTTCCTCGTCTGTGGGGATATAATCGCTCATCTTGCCGTCGTTGTATGCGCCGTAAGCGTACATATCAAAGTAGCCTGTACCTGTGAGACCGAAGAGGATAGTCTTTTCTTCGCCTGTCTCCTTACACTTGAGTGCCTCGTCGATAGCAGCGCGGATAGCGTGGCTGCTCTCGGGAGCAGGGAGTATACCCTCAACTCTTGCGAACATCTCAGCTGCCTGGAATACAGATGTCTGCTCAACGGAAGTAGCCTCCATGAGGCCCTGATCGTAGAGCTCGGAGAGTATAGCGCTCATGCCGTGGTAACGGAGACCGCCTGCGTGATTTGGCGAAGGCATGAAGCCGCTGCCAAGTGTGTACATCTTCTGGAGCGGGCAAACCTTTCCTGTGTCGCAGAAGTCATATGCGTATGTACCTCTTGTAAGGCTGGGGCATGAAGCGGGCTCAACAGCGATGAAGCGGTAATCAGCTTCGCCGCGGAGCTTTTCGCCCATGAAAGGTGAGATAAGTCCTCCGAGGTTTGAACCGCCGCCTGCGCAGCCGATAATGATATCGGGCTTGATATTGTACTTGTCCATAGCTGCCTTAGCTTCAAGGCCGATGATGGACTGGTGGAGAAGAACCTGGCCGAGAACGCTTCCGAGAACGTAACGGTAGCCCTCATTTGTTGTAGCAGCTTCAACAGCCTCTGATATAGCACAGCCGAGGCTTCCGCCTGTGCCAGGGAATTCCTCGAGTATCTTTCTTCCCACCTCTGTTGTTGTGGAAGGAGAAGGAGTTACGTTTGCGCCGTAGGTACGCATTACCTCGCGGCGGAAAGGCTTCTGCTCATAGCTTACCTTTACCATGTATACGTTGCAGTCAAGGTCGAAGTAAGAGCATGCCATTGAAAGAGCTGTACCCCACTGACCTGCGCCTGTTTCGGTAGTAACGCCCTTAAGACCCTGCTTCTTTGCGTAGTAAGCCTGTGCGATAGCGGAATTGAGCTTGTGGCTTCCGCTGGTGTTGTTGCCCTCGAACTTGTAGTAGATCTTGGCAGGTGTGCCCAGCTTCTTCTCAAGGAAGTAAGCTCTTACAAGAGGAGAGGGACGGAACATCTTGTAGAAGTCCTGTATCTCCTTCGGGATATCGATATAGGGTGTGGTATCGTCAAGCTCCTGCTTAGCCAGTTCCTCGCAGAAAACATGGCTGAGGTCATCCAGGGTACAGGGCTTGCCTGTAGCGGGGTTAAGAAGCGGAGCGGGCTTCTTCTTCATATCAGCGCGTACATTGTACCACTGCTTGGGAAGCTCATTCTCCTCAAGATAGATTTTGTAAGGTATTTTCTCATCTGACATTGACATAGTAATATCTCCCTTTCATTTAATAATTAACGAGTCCGTACTATGCTGAGACGGAAATATAAAAAGCTTCTGTCCCGGCATTAACTGCGGGGACAGAAGCTGTAAGTTCTTCTGCGGTGCCACCCTGCTTGACGCTGTGCGTCCACTCATTACGTACTGTGATATACGCCGGCTTTGTTAACGCAGATCCTCTGCGTCTCACCTACACAGTGCATGCTACATGCACCTTCAGCTCGCCCTCGGAAGTCCATTCACCATGTCATACTTACCTGCTCGCAGCGACCGCAGGCTCTCTGAAAAGGACAGACATGAGCTACTCACACTTCTTCATCGGTTTACTATAATAAATTATACCACAGACAGCCTGTTATGTCAATAGAAGTGCAATTTTTCCACGAAAGGCACGAATAATACTATATGAGAGCAGAAAATTTGTTGTGAAATTTCAAAAAATCCGCCTGCGCTGTTGCTGATATACAGGCAATAGCATGATTATTTACCGAAAAGCAGGTAAAAAAATCGGAAAAGGGCTTTTCATCGCTGAGCAAAAGTGATATAATATTATTTGATGTCGCTTCTGTACTTGGCACGTGTGCGCGATATGCTCTCCTCGCTTCTTTTGATGAGGTTGAGGAGAGAGGACGAGTACTGGGCGTAGTCTTTCTGAAGAGTTGCTGTTGTAACATAGAGGGTATCAAAGTTGTTTACGCAGTCGTTGCCGTCGAGAGCGATACCGCTTGAAGCGGCCTTGATGTTCGCTTCGCTCATGGATACGATAGCATTTGCGCTGTCGTTTGCGATGACCTTGGGTATGCGGAAAAGCTTCTGGTCGTTATGGGGATTTGCATTGTAAACGATACGGAAAAGCTTGTATACCGACAGCATGAGGTATGAAGACACCTCTTTTATAAGAGTTATGCTGTTTGCCTTCTGTGCGAGACTGAACAGCAGACTGATCGAGTTGTTGATGATCCTTCTGTTGAAGTTGATGATCTCGGGAGACGGCATTTTCATGCTGTTGTTGCCATCGTCGTCGGGAATATCCTCGATAGTAATGGTTTTTCCCTCGGGTTCGGGAGTTCTGCCGAGCAGATAGTCGCATGAAACATTATAATAGTCTGCGATCTTTACAAGGAAATTAAGTCCGCACTCTCGAATGCCTTTTTCGTAGTGGGAGAGAAGTGCCTGCGAAATGCCTAAATCCGTAGCAGCCTGCTTCTGACTTATGTGTCTTTCCTTACGCTGTAAAGTAATAATGCGAGCGAAATCCGAGTTCATTGAAATTCCTCCAAATCGTGATGTTTTCAAAAAATTCTATACTTATATTATAATACAAAATGTATAATTTGTAAATATGCAGAAATGTGAAAGAATTTGTAAGAAATAGTAGTATTTTTCGTGAATTTTACTAAGAGTTAAAAAAACGAGCAGTATTTTTGTGCAAAATTATCCTACCTGTATGCATATTTACGATATGACCATATTATGGGGCTGAACTGTTATGAACGGTTCCCCCGCCGATAAAAAAAGGAGTGTGACATGAAAGGTTACAGGATAAGCGTGCTCCGTCACGGCATGACGGAAGCCAATGAAAAGGGCATATACATAGGCAGCACCGACCTGCCCCTGTCCGACAAGGGTGCGGCTGACCTTGCCGCAAAAATGGACGAGTTCGACTACCCTACGGTACACCGCGTCTACTCGTCGCCTCTGAGGAGATGCACTGAAACTGCGGAGATACTTTTTCCGTATACCGAGCTTCAGACCGTAGACGACCTCAGGGAGCTCAATTTCGGCGATTTCGAGAACAAGAGCATTGACGAGCTTGCAAAGAGAGCGGACTATAACCAGTGGCTCCGGGGCACAAAGGAGAGCAGACCGCCCAACGGCGAGAGCCTTGAGGAGCTGACAGCGCGTACCTACAAAGCGCTCCACGCAGTGATAATGGATATGATGGAATCGGGGCTGACCCACTGCGCAATGATAACCCACGGCGGTATCATATCCAATATGCTCAGCTGCTTCGGCATACCGAAGTACCCGCCGTCGCAGATAACCGCAGAGGCAGGCGGCGGATTTGATATTATTGTTACCGCGCAGATGTGGCTTAATTCACAGGCATTCGAGATACTGGGCTACTGCCCCTATGACAGGATACCGGAAGACGAGTATTGAGTTTTTTTGAATAAAAACAGGCAAAACTGACCATAATACCTGCAAAAACATTCTTCGGAGGCGCAGATATGAAAGTCAGGGAGCTTATCCGCTATACAAAAAAACTGCTTAAGGGCAGACGGGCGGGAACGATGATGATATGCATCCTCCCCCTCGGCGCGGAGCTGTTTTTCCGCTTCGCAGAGGCGGCAGTGTACAGTATGCTGCTGTATTTCGGCAGTATCCCGCCAATAAGGCTGTTCGGCGGTGACGAACCCGTACAGCTTGCAGTAACGGCTGTAAGCACGGTGCTGAGGTGGCTGACGGTGGCTCCGCTGACCTACGCGGCTGCCTGTCGGCTTTGCGGTATGACCGGGGAGCCCTCTCACAGACAGCGTTGCAGCTTTTCACGCATACTGCTGAGAAAACCTACGTTCAGGCGGAGCATTTCCGCCGCGCTGTGGACAAAGTCCATCGGACTTCTTGCACTTTGTCCCGCAATATTCTTCGGTGTATCGGCTTTCGGCATGATACACGGGAAAATGTATGCGGACGAGGTATTTATAACTGCGAATATGGTGTTCCTTGCAGCAGTATCCGTGATGATGTGGCTGTCTTTGAAGCTCAGCTTTTCGGCGGTGCCATATCTGCTGGTGCGGTTCCCGAAAATGACCGCATTCCACACAATGGTGTACTCCGTAGGCTTCATGGGTGGCAGAAAAAGAGTATTTCTCCGGCTTCTGGCGGTGTATCTGCCGCAGATGCTGACCATAGCGGGACTTCCCTATGCTCTTACAAAGCTTATGACCGCTTATTCGCTCAGCATCGACATTTTTATCAAGGAGGACGAGTACCTTGAAACGAATAGAGCTGAAAGTGGACGCCGAAGCGCCCCTGACGCTGGAAAAATTCCTCACAGGGCAGAAAGGCATGTCAAGGCGGCTGCTGACGAGGCTTAAGCGCCGGGAGGGCGGTATCACGCGGAACGGTCAGCTGATACGCAGCATAGACGAGGTGAGCCGCGGAGACGTTATAGTCCTCAGTCTCGAGGACGAAAGTTTCCTTGAGCCCAACGGCAGCCTGAGAGTTCCCATAGCCTTTGAGAACGAGAGCCTTGTGGTATTCGACAAGGCAGGCGGAATGCCTGTACACCCGTCAATACGGCATCAGGGAGACACTCTCGGGAACTATTTCGCATACCTCTACCCCGAGCTGACTTTTCGCTCAGTGAACAGGCTCGACCGCGACACCTCGGGGCTGTGCGTCATCGCAAAGGACGCCTTTGCTGCAAAGCTCCTTCAGGGGAGCTGCAAAAAGGTATACTACGCCGCAGTTCACGGTATAATACCTGAAAGCGGCACCATAGATGCTCCCATAGCACGGGAGCGGGAGTCCATAATACTCAGGTGCGTCCGTGAGGACGGTCAGCGGGCCGTGACCCACTATAAGCGGCTGAAATGCAATGAAAAGTACTCCCTTGCGGAGATAGACCTCGAAACAGGCCGTACTCATCAGATAAGGGTGCATTTTTCACATATCGGAGCTCCCCTTGCAGGCGATGACCTGTACGGCGGGCTTCGGGACAATATAGGCAGACAGGCTCTGCACTGCGGACGGATCACATTTACGGATCCGCTCACACACGAACACATAACCGTTTCCTCGGAACTTCCCGGGGATATAAAAGCACTTTTTGACAAGGAGAGATAATAATGGAAAAGATAGCAAGCTTTCAAGTAGACCACACAAAATTCAGCGTAGGTATGTACATATCCCGTACAGACGACGATATAGTCACCTATGACGTCCGCATGGTAAAGCCTAACGGCGGGATATATCTTGCAACTCCGTCAATGCATACTATCGAGCATTTGTTTGCGACCTACGCAAGGAATTCGGAGTTCGGGAAACATATCGTTTATGTTGGTCCTATGGGCTGCCGCACTGGATTTTATCTCCTTACAAGAGGACTTTCTCATGAAAATGCAATTAAACTGGTACGTGAGGCATATACTTTCATAAGGGACTACAAGGGTGAGATACCCGGCTGCACCGAGGTGGAGTGCGGAAACTACCGCGAGCACAACCTTGCTGCTGCAAAAAAGGACGTAGTGCCTCTTATTGAGAAGCTGCAGGACTATACAGTGGAAATGCTTGATTATTCGTGGCATTTCGGCAGAAACTGAGGTTTTTAGCTTTCAAACTTGATATTTCAGTTTTTTTGTGTTATAATATGCTCTGTTTGATGTTAACGCTTTGAGGAAAGGAGATGTGGGCATGGGAAACAGGCGCCATGAGTACAGTTACGTTTACAGCGCTCAGCGCACTCCGCCGCAGGAAAAAAAGCCAGAGCCGCCGCCACCGCAGCGGGAGCCCGTCAGGTTAGATATAACGGAATTTTTCCAGCGTTTCGGCAGATTCGCCGTTAAGACCTCCGGAAATATCCTTGCAGGACTGCTTGCGGCTGCAAAATTCATACTGTCAGACCTGCTGAGTCTTGCCGTGTCCGCTCTCAAGGGGCTGAAATGGCTTTTCATGGAGCTGATATCTCCCTTCCGACAGCGCTTCAATATAAATAAGGACTTGCAGAAAAAGGTGCATAAGGCTCGGAAAGAGGGCGAGGAGGCTTACAGAAAGGCTCTTGTGGAGTTCTGGTGTACCTACCTTTTCGGCGAGGACGGAGTTTTCTACACTGCATTCAATTATATACTCCCCGTGGTATCTGTTGCCTTTCTTGTAGGGATAGTCCGTTACGGCTCAGGACTTGAATACGGTCTCAGCGTCGAGTACAACGGCAGAGAGATCGGCATGATAACCGCAGAGGCTGATTTTGAGGAGGCTGAGCGTGAGGCCCAGCAGAGAATATCCTACAGCAACAGCGATGAGACTATCGATCTTTCCGCGAAGTATTCCCTCAGGATAATAAACGAGAACGACAGGATATATTCGGCTTCACAGCTTGCCAACGAAATGCTTGCGGCCTCCGACCACGCACTTACGGAAGCTTACGGTATCTATATCGACGGTAAATTCATAGGAGCAGTAAAGAACAAGGATATCGTGCAGGACGCCCTTAACGAGAGGATCCTCAACTTCCGTATCGACGGAGTTATCAAAAACGTCGGCTACAAAAGCGATGTGGAGTACACCAAAGGCATGTACCTTACAGAGAGCGTTATGACGGAAAAGGCAGCGATCGATCTTCTTACCTCCTCAAAGGAGAAGAAGTCGGTGTATATCGCTAAGCACGGTGATACCGCGATAACTATCGCAGAGCAGTACAATATGGAACTCTCAGAGCTTGAGGCGCTCAACCCCAATATATCGTCACATTGCAGAAAGGGAATGCTGGTCAACGTCATCGAGACGGAGAGCTACCTGCCCATACAGTACGTCCGCGAGATATCTCCCCTTACGTACCTTGACTATGAGACCATAGAGGTGGAGACAAGCTCTCTTAACGCAGGTACCCGCGATGTTATCGCAAAGGGACAGAGAGGAGAGAAGATAAGCAATATCGAGGTAACTTATGTTGACGGCAAGGAATACTCACGCAAGACCATAAGCACCAATATCACCAAGCAGCCCGTAGTGGAAAAAATAGGTATCGGCATTTATGCCGCAAGACCTGACAGTCCGAATACTGTGCTCACAGGCTCGGGACAGTGCGGATGGCCTGTTGACGGAGGCTACATCAGCGATCCGTTCCTCAGCGACAGAAACCACAAGGGCATGGATATAGCGGCAAATACAGGCACCGAGATATATGCGGCGGCTGACGGAGTTATAGTGTCAGCAGGCTGGAACTCGGGCGGATACGGCTATTTCGTTCAGATAGGTCACGTTGACGGCTATCAGACCGTTTACGGCCATATGAGCGCTGTGCTCTGCGCCGAGGGACAGGAGGTCTCAAGAGGGCAGGTCATCGGCGAGGTGGGAAGCACTGGCGACTCCACAGGTCCGCACTGTCACTTTGAGGTGCGCCATAACGGCATTTGCCTTGACCCTGCATTATTTATAAATACTGTTGACAGCTTCAATGAAGAAGCTAACAGGCAGCATGAAAACAGTAAGAAGAACTGAGAAAAGCTCCGCGTATGTGTGGTGCTCGTAAAGAAGTATATATGGGACTTATCAGGGGGAACCTTTCTGAGGAAAGGTTCCCTCTGACGGAGGCGCGACCCTCTGTCCTTCGGACATCTCCCTGTACTACAGGGAGTACCCCGAACTCCCTTCCAAAGACTTTTAACCCAAATTTTTCCAAGCAGGACGCCCTCTGTAAGGTATACAGAGGGTGTTTATATTATATCGGGCGTCCTGTTTGGGAAAATTCAAGCTGGAAGTTTTAGGAAAGGAGTTTGAGGAAGAACCCTTTTTCAAAAGGGTTCTTCCTCAATAAATCTCACAAATACTTCTCTATGCGTATCACACATATGCGAGGCTTTTTCGCAGTCAGCTCCCGGAATCTGCACTAATTACACTAAAAAGCGGCAATGCTCCAATAAAGTTTGTGAATATTATATCTTGAATTATCTGCGAAAAATGTGTATCATATTATTTGCAGACGTATAACAGAAAAGGCATAAAGAAAGGATAAATATGAATAAAAGAAAGCTTATCTGCCTTATGGCAGCCGCCATGCTGTGTTTTTCGGCAGCTTCATGCGGCGATAAAGAAAAACCTCCCATCGGCAGTACCGCTGATACTACAGCTGTAACAACTGCCGCCGTGACCACCACCGCCGAGCCCGTGACCACAGAAGCAGTAACAGAGGCTCCCACAGAATCCGATACATCGGCCGAGGTCACATCTGCTCCCGGAGAGCCCGCAGCCGAGGCATCTACAGAAGCCGATAACGATCATCTTGCCGATGCAGTAAGGCTCTTTGAAGCCCTCAACACCGCCGATATGATGCAGGCAGGCGCAGGAGTGGATACAGACGTGTCAGCTTCAAGGGAGTTTACACTAAAGATAAACGGAAACGACATCAAGTCCGAATACTTCATGGTAACAGACTCACGCTATACAAGTCTCGGTCAGGTAACTCAGTTTGTCAATGACAACTTCAGCGGCGCACTTCTTGAAAAGTACAAAAATATCTATGAGGGCGAAGGCGCTTCGTTTAAAGAGTACAACGGCAATCTCTACTTTACCCATGCGGGCAGGGGCAGCGGCTTCGAGTACGCAGACGCTCCGGTTATCAGCGACATTACCGATACCGCGTTCACAGCCTCCGTTACGGTCAACAGCTTCGGTGACAAGGAGACCTTCACCATAAAAGCAGTCAAGGAAGCCGATAAATGGAAAGCAAGCTCCCTTGATATCAAGAAAAAGCAGTAAATCAATACTAAATCAAAATCCGCCGTTATTGTGAAACGCTCACAATAACGGCGGATCGTTTTTGTATAAAACAGAGAATCCAAAAATTATTTTTTCATTATTCAACGGTTTTGCGTTGTATTTGCCCCTATTTAAGCCCTATTATAGAAATACATTTTGCAGGGGAACGCTCGCCGGCTGTTTTACGCGATATAATACAGAATATCGATTAAGCATTACGCATCAGCGAAAGCGCAGCCGTAAACTGCCGATACATATAAAGCGTACCCAGTGCGATAAGGGGAAGTCCCTTTTCCGCCGCATATTCGTATGCAGACTTTACTCCCTCAGAGCAGTCCCCGCAGGCTTCTGCATTTATCCCTTTGCTCCTGAATGTTTCCGCAAGGATATTACAGTCAAGAGAACGGGGATTATCGGGCTTTACTGTAAAAACCCTGTCCGCCAGCTCTCCAAGCATATCAGCATAGAGCCCATATTCCTTATCAGCCATGACTCCAATGAGCATAACGACTTTTTTATCGAAATATCGGCGGATACTGTCAGCCGCACAGCGTATGCCGTCGGGATTGTGGGCTCCGTCATAGATGACGAGAGGTTCCCTGCACAGCACCTCGAAGCGACCGTGCCACTTCACAGCTGCAAGTCCCTCATGTACCGCATTTACTGGGATATCCACACCCTCGCGCCTGAGTATCTCAACGCAGCTGATCACATTCACCGCATTCTCCCGCTGATAGGTGCCAAGCAGCGGTATATGGAGCTTTTCACCCTTATACGTTATATCCGTACCGTTAAGGGTACAGCTGCCGTCCGACCACGAAAACTGTGAATAATCGGGGAGGAACAGCTCCGCGCCCATTTTTTTCGCGGTATCAGCGGCTATTTCATAGGCTTCCTCGCTGTTCCCGCCGAAATAAACAGGTCTGCCCCGTTTTATAATACCGCATTTATGTGAGGCTATCTCCGCAACGGTATCCCCAAGAAAAGCGGCATGGTCTTTTTGAACATTGGTTATTACCGATAATACGGGAGCTTTTATAACGTTGGTGGAATCAAGGTCGCCCCCCATTCCGCACTCAACAACTGCGATATCGCATTTTTTACGTACAAAAAACTCGAATGCGGCAGCCGTAAGGACTTCAAACTCAGTGGGCTTTTCCTCCATGCTCTCGCATATGGGAGCTATACCGCCGATGATCTCCGCGAAATCCTCCTCGGATATCTCCATACCGTCAATGCGGAAGCTGTCCGTTACCCTGGTTATGGCAGGAGAAGAAAATCCCCCGACCCTGTAGCCCGCACTTTTCAGCACAGAGGTCAGCATGGCTCCGAAAGAGCCCTTGCCGTTTGTTCCTGCGATATGGACCATCCTCACCTTTTCCTGTGGGTCGCCCATGAGCCGCAGAAGCCCGATTATGCGGGAAAGTCCCAGCACGCTGCCCCTTTCGGAAGCTTTTTTCAGATAATCCAGCGCTTCGTTATAATTCATTTTCTTCTTGCCTTTTCAAGCTCTGCCGAAAACGCCTTGTTTTTCAGCATCAGATAGATGACAGCTGTTTCGGCTGCCGCTGTTATAAGGTATATCGGCACACGCAGTATCAGCGTCTCAAATGGAGTATGATAGTATGCATAAAGTCCGATCGAAGTTATGATCATAGAGCCCACAGCATGAGCTGTAACGGTGGATATTGCTATCTTAGGCAGCAATACGCTCTTCATTGGACGAAGCACATGATGGAACATAAGTCCGGAGAAAAGTCCGATGCATAAAGAGCCTACGGTAATAATAGGGTTTATTGCATAGCCCTTGAGCAGACAGCCTACCACGTCTGCAACAAGCCCGACAGCAGCTCCCACAACAGGTCCGAAGAAGATACCTGCCATCTGTATCGGAAGTCCGCCGAAGCCGATACGGATACTGTTTCCAATGTTGATAGCGCCGAATTTGCCCAGCACTATACTCATTGCCACGAGAAGCGCTGAAACTATAAGCACCTTTGTGCTGCCGAAAAGTCTGATATCTGACTTTATTGCAGCTCCCTTATTGTTTGTAGTCATAAAAAAATCCTCCTTTTCCTCACTCATACGACAAGAAAAGAAGGCATAGTCTCTTTTTAGTTGTCCTATGAAGCGGGATGCAAAATACGAACCGTAAGCCGAAGCTTTTCGTTTGACCGACAACTCCCCGTTCGGTCAACACTGGAATACCCGTAGGTATAACGAACGCATTTTTACTCTTCAAACGTTTATCTGCAGTTCCTTACTGCAAGTATATTATACAGTGTAATACCGCCTTTGTCAATAGTCTTATCCACGAAAAAACGCGGATTTATACTCTTTGTCAATTTGCTCTAAATGCACATAGGCGGTTGGTAAAATTAGGTTAAAAAGCCGAAAATGTATAAACCCCTTGACAAAACACCACAATAGTGATAAATTATAATTAGCACTCAGAGAGATAGAGTGCTAACGAGATTGAAAGGTTGTGAGTACAGTGGACGACAGAAAGCTGAAAATACTTGCTGCCGTAGTTGACGAATATGTCAGAACAGGCGAACCTGTCGGATCGAAGTCGATCTCGCAGCTTGAACATATCAACGTTTCATCAGCTACTATCAGAAATGACATGGCTGCGCTTGAACAGCTCGGCTATCTCGAACAGCCTCATACGTCCGCAGGAAGAGTTCCCACCTTCAAGGGATACCGCCTTTATATCGACGAGCTCATGACGCTTCACGATCTTCCCGAGGAGGAAAAGCTAAGGCTCGACGAAATGCTGGGAGACAAGGATACCCCCGAGGAGCTCCTCGTGCAGAATGCTGCTACGGCTCTCACGGAGATAACTCACTGTGCGGCAGTCGTTACCAACGCAGTACCGAGATTTTCAGTCATATCAAAGGTTGAGGTGATCCCGACAGGAAAGCGCCTCTACGTTATCCTGCTGATAACCTCAAGCGGAAGTATAAAAAACAAGGCTTGCAGGCTGGAATTTGACCTGAGCCATGAACAGCTCGATTTCTTTACACATTATATAGAAGAGAACCTCAGCGGTGTCTCCGTAGACGACCTGTCGGAGGAAATGTTCGACAAGATGGTGGCTGCGGTAAGCGCCTATATGGTCTCGCTCTCCCCGCTTGTCAAGGGTATATGCGAGCTTTCCGAGGATCTGCGTCAGCAGGAGCTGACAGTCAGCGGAAGCGAAAAGCTTCTTTCATGTGAAGAACTTGACAAAATGGAGGTAGTCAAATTCATCGAACACAAGGACGGACTGTCCGAAATGCTTGAAAACGCTTTCAGCGGTATACAGGTAAAGTTCGGTTCGGAAAATGACAGCTTCGCAATAGGCAATTCAAGCCTTATAGTCTCCAAGTACCGCAAGGGCGGTAAGGAGGCAGGCTCGCTGGGTATCATAGGTCCCATGCGGGTGGACTACAAAAAGATAATCCCTTACGTCGAGTACCTGACGCAGAAGATATCTTCTCTCATGGACGGCGACGATGACATAATAAACGCTCCTTCAGATACACAGGAGCCATAGAAAGGAGCAATGACCGATGGAAAAGAATGAGAATATCCCGGAAGAACTCGAAAACGAGCTTGATGAGGAATCCGTTGAGGATACCCCGGAGGCTCTTGACGAAGACGACGCTGCAAGCGAGTACAACGATTCGGCGGCACAGTTCGCAGACCTTGAGGACGCTCTCGCCGAGGAAAAGGATAAGTACCTGAGGTTGTTCGCGGAGTATGACAACTACCGCAAAAGGACTGCAAAGGAAAAGACGGAAACATATCAGAACGCTTCCGTTCAGTGCGTGGAGAAGCTTCTCCCCGTTCTCGACAGCTTTGAAAGGTCGCTTGAAGCGGAATGTTCCGACGAGAACTTCAAAAACGGCATGAATATGATCTACAGTCAGTTCAGGAACTTCCTCACGCAGATGAATGTCAGCGAGATAGAGGCTCTCGGAGCTGAATTCGATCCCAACATACACAATGCCATACAGCAGCTTGATGAAACGGATTATGCAAGCAATCATGTTTGTCAGGTGTTCCAGAAGGGCTATATGCTCGGGGATAAGCTGGTAAGGCCTGCTATGGTGGCAGTGGCGGTATAGCCGTTAGCTCTTAGCCGTCAGGCTGAGCGTATTCAAAACAATCAAAACAAACAAATATGTCCGCAAATCGGACACCATCGGCTAAAGGCCGATGGCTCATAATAGATCAGGAGGAATTAATTATGGGAAAAATCATTGGTATCGATCTTGGTACAACAAACTCTTGCGTAGCTGTTATGGAGGGCGGTAACGCCGTAGTTATCCCCAATAGCGAGGGTGCAAGAACCACTCCTTCAGTCGTTGCTTTCACAAACAACGGCGAGCGTCTCGTTGGCCAGGTTGCCAAGAGACAGGCTATCACAAACCACGACAGAACAGTTTCTTCTATCAAGAGACATATGGGTTCTGATTATAAAGTTTCTATCGACGGCAAGAACTACACTCCTCAGGAGATCTCGGCTATGATACTCCAGAAGCTCAAGGCTGATGCAGAGGCTTATCTCGGCGAGAAGGTAACAGAGGCTGTTATCACAGTTCCTGCTTACTTCACAGACTCACAGAGACAGGCTACAAAGGACGCAGGTCAGATCGCAGGTCTTACAGTAAAGCGTATCATCAACGAGCCTACAGCAGCTGCTCTCTCATACGGTATCGACAAGGAAGAGGAGCAGACCGTAATGGTTTACGACCTCGGCGGCGGTACATTCGATGTATCTATCATCGAAATGGGCGAGGACGTTCAGCAGGTACTTGCCACAGCAGGTAACAACCGTCTCGGCGGCGACGACTTCGACCAGCGTATCATCAACTGGATAGTTGAGGAATTCAAGAAGACTGAAGGCATCGACCTTTCACAGGACAAGATGGCTGCCCAGAGACTCAAGGACGCAGCCGAGAAGTCCAAGATAGAGCTTTCTTCCACAACAACATCAAATATCAATATCCCGTTCATCACTGTTGACGCTTCGGGCACACCCAAGCACCTCGACCTTACTCTTACACAGGCTAAGTTCAACGAGCTCACAGCAGACCTCGTTGAGGCTACAATGGGACCTGTAAGACAGGCTCTCAGTGACAGCGGACTCAGCATATCAGAGATCAACAAGGTCCTCATGGTCGGCGGTTCTTCAAGAATCCCCGCTGTTCAGGAAGCTGTAAAGAAGCTCATAGGCAAGGAGCCTTTCAAGGGTATCAACCCCGATGAGTGCGTAGCTCTCGGTGCTGCATATCAGGGCGGCGTTCTCGGCGGCGATGTCAAGAACGGTCTTCTCCTCCTCGATGTAACTCCCCTTTCACTCGGTATCGAGACAGCAGGCGGAGTATGCACAAGAATGATCGAAAGAAATACAACCATCCCTACAAAGAAGTCACAGGTATTCTCAACATACGCAGACAATCAGCCTGCTGTTGATATCAACGTACTTCAGGGTGAGCGTGAATTCGCACGCGACAACAAGCAGCTTGGTACTTTCCGTCTCGACGGTATCGCTCCCGCTCCGAGAGGTATCCCTCAGATCGAAGTAACCTTCGATATTGACCAGAACGGTATCGTTCACGTATCAGCTAAGGACCTCGGCACAGGCAAGGAGCAGAACATCTCCATCACAGCTTCCACAAACATGTCCAAGGAGGACATCGACAAGGCTGTCAAGGAAGCCGAGCAGTATGCTGCTGAGGATAAGAAGCGCCGTGAGGCTGTTGACAACAAGAACGAGGCTGAAAACCTTGTATTCCAGTGCGAGAAGGCCCTCACAGACTTCGGTGACAAGGTATCCGCTGATGAAAAGGCAAATATCGAGGCTAAGTGCACAGCTCTCAAGTCCGCTATCGCAGCTGACAACAACGACGAGATAAAGTCACTCAAGGAAGACCTTCAGAAGGCATTCTATGACCTCTCTGCAAAGATTTACCAGCAGGCTGCTCCCAACGGCGCTCAGGGCATTGATCCCTCACAGTTCGCCAATATGGGCGGCGGCGCAGCTGACGCAGG
This sequence comes from Ruminococcus flavefaciens, assembly GCA_002309635.1. Classification (GTDB taxonomy): domain Bacteria; phylum Bacillota; class Clostridia; order Oscillospirales; family Ruminococcaceae; genus Ruminococcus; species Ruminococcus flavefaciens_J. The sequence continues at coordinate 33,542 of DBXO01000053.1, forward strand.
CGCTCAGGGCGGAAACGATGACGGCGTAGTTGACGCAGACTTCACAGAAGTATAATTCAATGAAAAAGCTCAGAACAATATTGCTTATAGCCGCTTTTGCAGCACTGATATGTTTGGCGTTCAAATGGTTCTTCGGACTTGCCAGTGACAATTATTCAGACTACGACGGCGGCAGGGGAAAATACGAGCAATCGGTAGAAGACAGTTTATAATGCTTTAGGGCGGAAAATCTTCCGCCCTAAAGGTGTATTATTTAGTAAGTAGCAAGCAGAGGGCATAGAGCAGTATGCAGGATATCAGTTTTTCAGGAAATATTGTGAAGTTCATTCCCTACTTACTGCTTACTAATTAAGGAGAATAGATATGGCTGAAAAAAGAGACTATTATGAAGTCCTCGGTATACAGAAGGGTGCCTCCGAGGACGAAATAAAAAAAGCCTTCCGTAAAAAGGCAAGAGAAAACCACCCCGACCTTCACCCCGACGATCCGTCTTATGTTGAGAAGTTCCAGGAGATAAACGAGGCTAACGAGGTGCTTTCAGACCCCGAAAAACGTGCCCGCTATGACCAGTTCGGCCACGCAGGCGTTGATCCCGGCTACGGCGGCGGCGCTGACGGTATGGGCGGTTTCGGCGGCTTTGCCGATATGGACGATATCCTCGGAAGTATCTTCGGCGGCTTCGGCTTCGGCGGCGGTTCAAAGCGTTCAAACGCAAACGCTCCGCGCAGAGGCTCGGATATACAGGAAACTGTTTCCATAAGCTTTATGGACGCCTGCAACGGCAAAAAACAGGACCTGAAGATAAACCGCATGTGCGTCTGCGATTCATGTAAGGGTTCGGGCGCAGAAGCAGGAACAACTCCCGATATATGCCCAGACTGTCAGGGCAGAGGTTCTATCAAGGCTACTCAGCGCACTCCCTTCGGCGCTATCTCTTCTACAAAGCCATGTCCTCACTGCGGCGGAAAGGGAAAGATCATCAAGAGCCCATGCAGCAAGTGCCGCGGCGTTGGACGTATAAGAGTTCAGAAAACTGTTTCAATAGACATACCCGCAGGTATCGATGACGGACAGACACTCCGCATAGGCGGTCAGGGAGACTGCGGCGTTAACGGCGGTCCCAGCGGCGATCTCCTTGTCGGTATCAACGTTAAGTCCCACCCTATTTTCAGACGTGAGGGCTACGACATACACTGCGATATACCCGTTACTTATATGGAGGCTGTTCTCGGTGCTGAGATAACCGTTCCCACTATCGACGGCGATGTAAAATACACTATCAGCGAGGGTACTCAGACAGGTACCATATTCCGCCTCAAGGGCAAGGGCGTTACACGCATACACCGCACAGAACGCGGCAATCAGTACGTCAAGATCTACGTTGAGGTGCCCAAGAATCTCACCAAGAAGCAGAAAGACCTGCTCAAGCAGTTCGAGGCTTCACTGACAGAAAAGAACTATGCAAAGCGTCAGAGTTTCTTCGAGAAACTCCGCTCAAAACTTGATTTCTGATGATATACATGCAGACCTGCTTGTAAAGCGGGTCTGCAGCTTTATAATGATACAGGAGAAAACGATCATGTTTGAAGAGGATTACATCATGCGGCAGATAAAGGAAATGACTGCCGTTATCGCAAGGGTACTGTTCGGTGCAAGGTCCGAGTCCATGTCGCTAATGCTCCAGCAGAGGGAAAGGCAGAAAGCCGATTACCTCATCGGCAGAATGAAAAACGGCGAGATCCAGGACGCTATCGACGACATTAACCGCCTTGCTGACAACAATACCAGGGAAAACCTGCTCATAGGCCTTGAATTCTATTCGCAGCTCAGCGATATGAGCGACGATTTCTTCGCGGAAAATGGGTACAACTTCGCACAAGCAAGAAAATCATTTGAAATATTCGCCGAAAAGTTCGGCCTACAGCAAATGACCGACCTCTACTTCGGCGAAAACGACGAAAACTAAAAAAGCAGCGCTCATACACGGTACGCATACGGGAGCTTTATGCATAGTCATCGTGGCAAAATCTTTCTGAGGAAAGGTTTTACCTGACAGTTACGCAAAAATCCCCGCAAACATATCATGTATGAGCGCTTATTTCAGTTTACCGCTGCTTTTTTTACATTTGTGGTGATGGCTGCACCGTTGTACTTTACCTTACGTACAAGAATGGTGAGCAGTATCAGCGTTGCCGCAAAGACAAGCTGTATCAGGTAGCACTGCACTATCTTTCCGTGATTGAACGGTGTGATATCTGCTATCATATTATTTGCGCTGATATACCAGTACACAGGAAGGAACCTTGCTGCGGAAAGAACGCTGTCGCTGAGCACCTCCATGGGGATAAATACTCCGCACAGGAAGCTCATGCCAAGACTGAGTGCCTGCGTAATAAGGTTGAGAACGTTTTCCTTTGGCTCGAAGCTCGCTATGAATACTGCCATCGCTGTTACCACGACAGACATTATAAAGCTGTTCAGAACCGCATACCATGCTCTGCCAGTATACATCTCCTCGTTGAGTATAGCTCCCACTATCATAAGGAACAGCCATACCGCAAGCACGAACAGTCCGCTTCCGAAAAAGAGCTGGAAAGTATAGCTTGAGCTCTTGATACATGAGCAGTTTGTACGGAAGCGTATATCCTTTCTGCTCATGGTGGTGAGCACCTGGCATACCACTATGAATACTGCTGATATGAGTATGTATGGCATGTACTGGAAATAGCCTGCGAAGTCCACGCTGTAGTGTGAATCGCCGCCCTTGTCAACTCTCAGCATATCCACCTCGGCGCTTTGATTGAGAGCCTGCCCGGTGCAGGCTACAGCCTCGCTCATAGACTTGCCCATTGTGAGGTATGCCTTTACGGAGCTTGTATACTCGTCAAGGAGCTGTCCCATATACACTACAGAGTATTTCTCGTCAATGTGGTAGCTGCCGAAGAGGTCGGCTGTATCCCCTGCCGAAAGCCTCTCCGCATAGCCCTTGTTTATAACGAGGGCATAGTCCACACGCATGTAGTAGAGACTGTCGATTATGACGTCCCTGTCATTATTTATTTCAACTATATCATTATTTTTCCCTATGAATTCAGTGAGAGCGCGGCTCTCCGGCGTATCGTCCTCGTCGAATACGCATATTTTCAGCTTGGTTATCTCGAAGCGGTTGTCCTTTGTGGAGGCATTAGTAACCAGTACCGATATTACGATAAAAACTATAATATATATCATAGACGAAGGCAGACGCTTCCTTGTGACCTTAAGCATTGCTTTAAAGACTTGCATACTTTTTCCTCCTTGAAGAAATAAAGCCGAGAACCATGAATATCGCAGTTATGACCACCATAGTTATCATCTTCCTTGTATAGCGCTCATAATCCTCGTAGATATTGAGGCAGTAGAAGCTGTCGGAGATGACCGCAACGGGATTTATCTCATTGAACCACGGCATTTTCTCTGCAACGACAGCTTTCATATTACCCATCATAAGACCGCTGAAAAAGCAGAGCAGCATAGTTGTCGTCATAAGCACGGCTGTCTTTGCCTTTTCGCTGACGCGGGCAAGTGAGCCGACCAAAAAACCGAATGAAACTCCAAGTATGCCGCCGAGTATCGCCGTAGGATATACCAGCCACAGCCTGTCGCCGAAGTCTATCTTGAGCACGAATGCAATAAATGTCACGCATATCAGCATGCACACGGTCTGCAGAACGCAGCTGCCCGTAAAGCTTGCAAGTATGCTTATGGACTTGTGTACCGGCGAGCAGCTGTTTCTTGCGCCCAGCGGCGAAAGGTCAGCCTGTCTGCGCACCGTGATAGCCATGCCGGTCATGCAGCCGAACATCGCCACCATAGCGATAAGGTTGTAGAAGTACTGCACATAAACGTCTGGATTTCCCTGGGTTACGGGTATATCCCTGCACGATGAAACAGTTTCCGAGGAAAGGACGGATATGACCTCCTGTGCCTTTTCGGGAGCTGTGTTTATTGCGTCGATAGCTATCTTTTCGCGGATGGTATACTGCTCCACAAATGATTTCAGCATAGTCTCGCGGAGTCCCTTTTCCTTTACGGTAAGGCGGAGCTTGCTGCCCGAAAAGATTATTCCCTCGATATCGCCGTCATCAAGGAGCTTTTCAGCCTTTTCCCTGTCCACGAATCTTGCATTTATAAATGGCTCTTCGGCGCTCTGCATGCTCTCCACCACCTGCCTGAAGGCGGCGTTTTCACTCTCCTCCACTACCGCAACGGGTATGGTGCTGAACTTCAGCGTCTTTTCATATATGCTGCCGAAGCCTATCTTGAACACCGTGCCCAGCAGTATGGGGAAAAGTATGAGCCATATGATAAGATCCTTGCTGCGTATACCGCTTTTCAGCTCATATTTAAGGATATGCATGAACATGGTCATTCCTCCTTGTCTCTGAGTGCAGTACCCGTAATTTCAAGGAATACATCGTTCAGCGTAGGCAGCTCGGTATATACTCTTCCGAAGCCCAGCTCGTTATTCTGCAGCACTTCAAGCACTCTTGTGAGATTGTGCTTGCCGCCAGAACAGTACACTGCAAGCTTTCCGTCGCTGTAATCCGTATCGTAAACATGGGTCAGCCCTGCTATCTCCTTAAGCACACTGTCGGGTATCTCCAGTATCTCAATGGTTATGGTCTCAGTATTCTTTATCATGCGTTTGAGCTCGTCCTTGGTGCCCTCAGCCACCTTTCTGCCCTTGTCCATGATAGCTATGCGGGTGCATATCTGCTCTACCTCCTCCATGTAATGTGAGGTGTAGATAACGGTAGCGCCCATTCTGTTCAGCTCCTGTATGCCCCCGAGTATACGGTTGCGGCTCTGAGGGTCAACTGCCACGGTGGGCTCGTCCAGGATTATGAGCTTTGGCTTGTGGGCTATGCCGCAGGCGATATTCAGTCTGCGGAGAAGTCCGCCGGACAGCTTCTTGGGGTAGAACTTCACAAAGTCCTCAAGTCCCACGAATTTTATCGCCTCGTCAACGCACTGTCTGCGCTTCGCCTTGTCTTTTATATAGAGACCGCAGAAGTAATCGATGTTCTCATAGACTGTAAGCTCATCCATTACCGCAACATTCTGCATGATTATGCCTATCTCTTTCTTGATATCATAGCTCACGGGAGTCATTTCCTTGCCGAAGAGCTCGATTTTTCCCTTGTCGAAGGAAAGCAGCGAAAGCAGGCAGTTTATGGTGGTAGTCTTGCCCGAGCCGTTGGGACCGAGGAGTCCGAATATCTCACCTTCCTGTATCTCAAGGCTGAAATGGTCCAGCGCTATGAGATCACCGTAGCGCTTTACGAGGTCCTGTATCTTAACAATTGTATTTGCCATATTTGTATCCTCCTTTGTTTTTTCCACTGTAATCATTATACCTCATCGGGAAATGATTTTGTAGTGTCCCGTGTCAGTTCCTTATATGACAAATGTCATATTTCACACTGCCAAATGTCACATTACATGCTATCACAGCACTGTTCAGACCCCGGAAGCCCGCAAGGACATTAATATAAAAGGAAAAACAGCGAAGAGGGATACTCTTCGCTGCTTTTTGAAGGTGGTTATTTAAAGGAAGATTTCTAATGAATCGTGAACTTCAATATCATGTTCACTTATCGTCTCTGCTCCTCAGTTGTTGTCGGGGAGAGACTTTATAAGGCCAAGGAGATACTTCTGGATAGCCTGTGCGTCGTTTGATGTAACGCCGTCCTTGTTGCCTGTGCAGTCTGCGTTTGCAAGACCCTGTGCAGTGATATGGTGGCTGTCGCTTCCGTTTGCACCGTACTTGTTGGGATTTGCAAGGCTCTGCATGATGAGAACTGCGTCTGAAAGGTCAAGATCTCCGTCACAGTTGACATCGCCGTACTTTGTAACCTGGCTGCCCTGTCCTGAAGGATTAGTTACAACAGGCTTTGTAGTGGTTGTTGTAGTTGTTGCCTTGGGAGCTGTAGTTACAACAGGAGCGCTGCCCTGTGCGTATACGGCCTTGATAGTAACGCCCTCGCTTACGGGTACAGTGATCTCGTCTGATGTGGTATCGGCAACTGTAGCGCCTGTTACCTCCCAGTGATCGAATCTGTAGCCTTCCTTGGCTGTAGCCTTTACGGTTACGGGATAATCTGTGAAGTACTTGCCGCTCCATGAGCTCATGGAATCGTCAAAATTGATTGTATTGAGCCTGAGTGAGCCCTTGCTGCCGTCGTTGCCGACTGTAACTGTAGCAAGGCTGCCTGTGAGGCTCATATAGTTCTTCATCTGGCTTGTTACGTTGCTGTATCTTGTATTGTAGAATGTCTCGAGGAGCTGATAATCCTGATTGAATGTAGACTCATTGTGAATGTTCTTGGATGATGGGAAGCGCTTGTATGTATCGAGGATCTGCTGCTTGAAGCCCTTGTAGTAGTTTATAGCAGCTGTAGTCTTGTTTGTGTCAAAGTTGTAGTTTGCCATATCCATGAAGCTGAGCTCAAACTGCTGTCTGAATGTAGCGTTCTTCATGAGTGATGAGAAAGCACCGCTGAGTGAGCCGCCGCCCATTCCGAAGCCGCCCATTCCGAAACCGCCGCCTGTTGCCTGGTTGAAGCTGTTGTAGGTAGGACCTGTCTCGCTTACCTTGTCTGCAAGGTTTGAGCTGTACTCTGTATCAAACAGTACCATTCTCCACTTGCCGTCTGCAAACGGATTTTCAGCGTCTACAGCGTTTGAACGCCATACGCCTGTATTGTTGCTCGGCCAGTCATGGTTACCAATGTATATCTCAGCTGAGAAGTAGTCGATGAAGCTCTGGATATCCAGCTTCTGGCAAACCTGCTGATATGCAGCATCGCTTGTCATATCGCCTCTTGATATCTCGCTGAGGAGGCTGTTCCACTCGCTGAGGTCCTGATCGTTGCCCTCCTCGAGGCTGCCGTTCTTTATGAATGAAACGTCGTTCTTCTTGATGCCGTAATGCGACTTGAAGTAATCGGAATTGTACTTCTCCATGAGCTGATAGATTCCCCAGAACTCGCCGTCGATGAAGAGTATGCACTCGCTTGTAGCCTGAGTTGCCATGTCTCTGTCTCCGACAAGTGACTGTACTACAGAATCACGGAAGAAGCCTGCCATGTTGTCGTTTCCGCCGTTTCTTATAGTGAAGCCGTCGAATGTGTCGATGACCTTGTTATTCTTTTCCTTTGTGGACTTGCCTTCGAAGAGGTCATATTCCACGCTGCTCTTGCCGTAGTCCTGACGAGCGAAGATATTGAAGCTCTTCTGAGGCCATGCACGTGAAGCTGCGCCCTTTGTTCTGATGCCGACGTCCTGAGAAACTACACTCTTGCCGCCGTCGAATATCTCGATATTTGCGGGACGCTCCCAGGCTGCGCCCTTCTGATTGTAGTTAGCCTGCGACATAAATGCCATATCACCCATATCGAAGCCGCCGAAGCCGCCTGCACCGCCTGCGCCTCCCATATTCCAGCCGCCTGCGCCGCCCTGAGCTGCACCACCGTTAGCGTCACCGCCAGCCTGCTGACCGCCGAAGTTCATGCCGCCGTTCTGGCCGCCCATATTCCAGCCGCCCTGAGCTGCGCCGCCGTTTACGTCGCCGCCTGCCTGCTGACCGCCGAAGTTGAAGCCGCCATTCTGGCCGCCCATGTTCCAGCCGCCCTGCTGAGCACCGCCCTGCTGAACGTCCTCATCTGCATTGACTACAGGACCGCCTGCACCGCCGAGCTGAATGTCGCCCATATTGAAGCCGCCCTGCTGTGCGCCGCCGAAATTGAAGCCGCCCTGCTGGCCGCCCATGTTCCAGCCGCCNNTGTGCGCCGCCGTTTACATCGCCGCCCTGCTGCTGACCGCCGAAGTTGAAGCCGCCCATGCCGCCGAAGCCGCCCATGCCTCCGCCGCCTTGCTCATAGACCTTTCCTGTTACGTAGATACCTTTCTCGTAATCAAAGAGGTTTGAAGGATCGGTAACGAGAGAGATAACCTTCATGTTCTTGTATTTGTCAACGTTGGTAGAACCTACGAAATATGTCTTTGTTACGATATTGCTTGCTCTGCCCTGTGCGTCAACTGCGATGGCACGGACTACGCACGCCTTGAGAACGCCCTCATCGGGAGCAAGGATATCGGTATAAGCTGTGATATCAGTTCTTGCACTGTACTTGTTGGGCTGACTTGTCATATCCTGTACAGTGATAGCGCCTGAATATCTCTCGGAAGCTGTTGTCGGGTCGCTTCCGTCAAGTGTATAGTAAACTGTTGTGCCCTGCGGAACTTCAAGTGTGAGGGAGAAGCTGCTGTTGTAGAATCCGCTCTCTGCGGAGAATCCGGGAGTCCTTACTGCATTTGATCCCTCGGGAGCCTTGTTTGCAGCATCGGGTGTGCCTAAAAGCACATAGAACTCGCCGCTGCCGTCGGGATACTGACCGTAAGTAGTATCCTTTGCCATATCCTCGAATGTGATCTGCGATGCTATATTTCCCGAAGCGTCTGTGAGTGTGAGGGTCTCACCGCTTGTGGAAAGTCCGAAAGGAGCTATAGCAGCATTTGTCTCGCCTGCTGTGCCGTCACAGTAAACAAGCTTTCTGCCGCCTGCCTGAATAGTTGTGCCTGCGGGGAATGTGAAACGGTAAGGAGTCTCTGCCTTATCGCTTATGCCCCAGCCGCTGATGTCAACTGCGCTGTTTGAGCTGTTGTAGAGCTCGATCCAGTCATACATGCCGCCGTCCGGTGCTGCATTGGTAGTGTTCTTGGGACATACTTCATTGATTGTAACTGCGCTTGCAGAAGATACCTGCGAAACAGGGAAAAGACCTGCTGTTCCGAGAAGCATTGCAAGGCTTACGATGCCTGAAGCTGTTCTTCTTGCCGATTTCTTGAACATAACGAATCCCTCCATTGTGATTTTTCATGTTTTTAGTTGATTTAGGGCCCTCTGGCCCTTTACTCATTTTCATCTTGTGTACATGATACAAAAGCAATCTTAAAATAATCTTAAACTTGTCTTAATTTACAAAAGGTCTTTTTTACGGGTGAAAAAGTGGACTTTTTCAAGTTATTGCGAAGTTTCGGCATTTGCTCCCGACTGTGCAAAGATTTAAGAAAGCAAAAAACGCACATTTTTTGTCAAAGACCGCAACATTTGGAGCTGTTCTTTGCCCGATTCTTCCGTTTTTACGCTATATATGTTATATCATCTGCGCCGTAAGGTTCAAAATAAAACAAAATTGTCTCTTGACCTGAGCTTATATTTAAGTTATTATATATATTATGATCTACGCAGAATACTGAGAGAAATCCCGCTCTCATACGTCTAAGTAATGAGGCAGGATGATCCTGTAGGAAAGGAGGCGCTCATGGATAACGGTTCGACACTGTACCGCCGTTACCTTGATGGCGATGATGAAGCTATGGTAGAGCTTATCCGGGTATACAAGGACGGACTTATTCTCTACATAAACGGCATAACAGGCAATCTCAGCCTCGCGGAAGAGCTTATGGAAGACACCTTCTTCAAGCTTGCCGCAAAAAAACCGAGATTTTCAGGGAAATGCTCCTTCAAGACATGGCTTTTCACCATAGGACGCAACGCCGCCCTTGACAGCCTGAGAAAAAGGTCGCATATTTCCGACACTCCCCTCGAAGACCGCTACGATATCTCCGATGAGCGCAGCATCGAACAGGATTATCTCAGGGAGGAGCAGAAGATAACGCTCCACAGGGCTATGGAATCTCTCAGCTCTGAGTACAGACAGGTGCTGTATCTCACATTTTTTGAGGAGCTGAGCAATACCGAGGCTGCGGCTGTAATGAAAAAAAGCAACCGTCAGATAGAGAATCTCCTGTACAGAGCCAAGCTTGCGCTCAGATCAAAGCTTGAAAAGGAGGGCTTTGAGTATGAAAGACTATAAAGACGTAGCAAGCAGTGTTTTTCAGCGCAGAGAGGATTATCTCAAGGAAAAATCAAGAAAAAGATCTGTATTCATAAAATGCTCGTCGGCAGCCCTCAGCTGCTGCCTGATGATACTTCTGGGCTTCGGCATATGGCGCTCCGACCTGCTCAGCACCAGGCCTCCTCAGGATACGGGCATAACCGACATAACAGACCCCGACACGACAACTACCGCAGAAACAACAGTCACCACAGCAGCAGGCAGTACCTCTGCCGCCGTGACAACCGTCAGAACAACAGCTTCGGCTGCTGCGGCAGCTTCCTCCTCACGGACAAACACTGCTGCAACTGAAAAAAACAGCGGCAGCTCACATACAACCGCTGCCGTGCAGCAGACCTCTGCGACCACAAAGCAGCCCACAGGAGACTCGCCCCTGCCAAATGACGAGCTGCCTGTACCTAATGTAACAACTTCCGGACATTCAACGACCTCAGCAACGACTTCGGTAATGACAACTTCCGCAAGGCGAACCACGCCGGCAACCACATCACGGGTGACAGCTCCGATACGCACAACGCCTCTGCCGCCGCCTGTATTTACAACATCTTCGTATGTAACATCGGCAGTTCAGACAACTGCATGGGTGACCACAGCTGTTCAGACGACCTCATGGAGACCTGCCTTTACAACCAGCGGACACGGGTATATACCGCCTGTTACTACAAGTGCATGGAGTCCTCCCGTGACTACCACGTACAACTCAAGCACTCCGCATACCACCCCCGGACAGACTCTGCCTATCAGCGGATTTTACTTCAACGAGACATATTACACCCTCACCTATGAAACCGATCCCGATACGGATTACACTGACGAGGGCTGCTTCTATTACGGCATTGACCCTGTCCCGTTCAAGCTCTACCCATATAAGAACGAGGATATCAGCAAGATCTGCCTTATCTCAACAGGGTACAGAGCTCCGAGATATATTGCCGTGACCTCCGATTACGTACTGCCTTTACCGCAGGGCAAGCCGAAGCCGGAAAAGAGCAGCTTTTACAGGTGATATCACGTACTGTTAAAGTTCAAAGATTTGTTATTACAAATCCTGTAAAAGCCTTGCATTTTGTAATGTACAAAATCCCCGTATTTGCCGCAATATTTGGGCAGTACGGGGATTTTTTCGGTCAAGTTCTTCATTTTGTCCACCTAATATTTATTTTATCGGTTGTTATCAATTCATATATTATTTATAATAAAGATAAAGCAATAGTGGATTGCTTATGAAGCTGCCGCGATCTTGGCGGACAAGCGCAAGGGATATTCAAATTTGGAGTGATATAATTGAATAATGTCAGAAATGACAGGCTATGCACAGCTTGCAAGCGTTTGCTCGGCTGTCTGATGCAAGTCTGTATTCATGCAGATCAACTCTTAAGGGCAGAGTGGGAATTATCGGCTCGTCGGAACTGTAATCCCTCCCATAACACAGATCCCGTTACAAGGTCAGTGTTTCCACAAATCCTTTGAGAGTTTTATTTCTGCCGTAACGAGGAATTCGCCTTTATACGGCAGATCTGCTAAGACTCGCGGCAGCTCCTGCATTTAATGCGGGAGGGCAAAGCCCGGATGAAATTATGTTACCCCGAGAAGCTTCACGCACGCTGTCAGAAACGACAGCGTAAAGGCTTCATACCGACGAGGCTCGGCTTTTATGCACAAGGGCAGACGGCCCCTCTCCCGTCTGTCTTTGTCCTCGGCGATAGCAAAATTCAGTTACAGAGACGCTTTAATATATTACTATACAGCCGTAAGGCTGTCCCTTATGCGGCAGACATCTTTTCTTAAGCCGCAGCTTCTTTGCTCACCGCATCGTAAGCGGTGAGTACACTTTCAGGTCAACAGACCCGCGGGCGGGGAGAATCTGCACAATACTCCCCCGCTCTGCATTCGGGTTTGCTGTTCCGCCATTCCTGATGGGATAGCTCGGGATGTGCGGGAAATACAGTATCACTCAGAGATCGTGCCAAACACTTTACAAAGACTATAGGCGGTCTTTGTGATATATTGCTGTTAATTCCTTTTCTGCTATCCTTCCTTTTTGTAAGAGGGCAAATCAGAACAGTCTTATCTCCTTGGGCGGTGATAGGGCTGTTTGCTCTTTTACAGTGATATTCCGGCGATATCATCAAGCGGTATGCGGAGTCCGCCGCAGAATACGAGCTGCCGCGTGGCTTCCTCGATAAAACGTACATTTCCCGACACAGTCACGTAGCGTCCGCCGCTCTTGTGTCTGTCCGGAACGAAATAGGTGACCTTACAGTAAGGCTCTGCGGCGATACGAGCGCCGAGTAGCCTTATTTTTTTGTTCAGCTCCTCAGTGTCGTCCTCGCAGAGCTCGGCTTTTGTGTCAGTCCTGCGTTCGGATTCGTCAAGAGCGTCCTCGTAGCCCGTAAGCGCCGCAAATGGCGCGAACTGCGCCGCGCGGTTCCGCTGAGACATCCGGGGTCTGCTCTGCGGGACATGGTGGGGCATATTTATGATATCATCGTACTGTTCCGACATTGCAAAGCCTCCATCCTGTGATATGATTGCACTAAGTTTAAATAACAATGGGCACCCAAAGGGTTGCGAAGCAAAGCCGCGCATTACTGCAGGTGCTCAGCAGGGGGTGGATTCCCCTCCGTCCTGAGACCCATTCTCACGCCCTGTGTCCTCCTATCTGCCGGTTGCGCGAACGGGCAGTCGCTCCTTCGCAGAGATTTGCTCCGCGCAGCACCGCATTCTTGCCGTAGCGCTCCTTCATCCTCAGCATGGCAAGCTGTAGGTTCTTCTCGCGGAGAAGATCCGTTTTTTCCGCACTGCGGCGCTGCTCCTCCTCTTCAAAATCAGTGAAGAAGTCAAGCTGCTGCTCCTCCTCGCATAGCGACTCCGCAGGAACTACCCTGTTGGCGCATATAGTTATCCTGCGCACTAAAAGGAGCCCGTCCGTTATACGGTCGAAAAGCTCCATAGCCGCCTCCGTTATAAGCTTGGAAGAGGACACGGGAGCCTTCAGATTTACGGTCCCGTGAGAATGAGCAGGAACAGGCCTGCCATAGTGGTCAATGGTCACCTTTCCAGTGTATTTTTGCAGTATATCATCCCTGCGTAGGTTCTCCACGTCGTAGCCCAGGGTAAGGGTGAGTTGATCCGTAACAAGGTCCTTACCGACAAGGTCAAGGGAAAGCATATCCGCCATTTCCCATGTTATGAGCCGGGCTGTACGGGGCTCCGTTGCCTCCTGAAGCACCTGTCCCGAGCTAAGGCTGCTGGTCTCGGGTCGGTAGCTCTTGATATCAGCGATAGTGCAGGGCTCCCAGCCCCATGCATGATCGATGAGGAGCTCCGCATTCACACCGAACATCTTGTACAGAGCCTTTTCCCCGAACTCCGAGGTGGACATGCGGGCGATATCGCCCATGGTAAATATCCCGCTGCGCTCCAGTCTGCCCGCATAGCCGCGCCCCACGCGCCAGAAATCGGTGAGGGGGCGGTGCTCCCACATAAGGCGGCGGTAGGACATCTCATCAAGCTCGGCGATACGCACCCCGTCCTTGTCGGCAGGCATTTTCTTTGCAACTATATCCATTGCTATCTTGCTGAGGTAAAGATTCGTGCCTATGCCTGCTGTAGCGGTTATATGAGTATGCTTCAGAACGTCCTTTATCATGGTCATGGCGAGCTCATGTGCACTCATGCCGTAGGTGTCAAGATAGGCAGTGGCGTCGATGAACACCTCGTCTATGGAGTAAACATGTATGTCCTCGGGAGCTATATATTTCAGATATATCTGATATATCCTCGTGCTGTACTCAATATACAGCGCCATTCTCGGGACCGCCACGATGTATGATAGCTTCATTGACGGGTCTGCGGCAAGCTCGCTTGCTATGCAGGACTCACCCCTGAACTGTCTGTGCGGAGCCCTGTATCTGCGCTCTGCGTTCACGTCGGCGACCTGAGCTATCACCTCGAAAAGACGGGGACGTCCCGATACTCCGCAGGCTTTCAGTGAAGGAGATACTGCAAGACATATGGTCTTTTCAGTGCGGCTCCCGTCTGCGACCACAAGATTCGTATCGAGCGGGTCGAGCCCTCTTTCTGCACATTCCACAGAAGCATAAAACGACTTTAAGTCGATAGCAATATATATTTTTCCCATATGCGCCTCCCGAGAAACATTTGTTCTTTTTTATATTATATCACTTCCGCAGCAGCAATGTCAAGCGGATATAAAAAGAAAATATGTTTCTTTTTTGCATTTCCTATCAGACAAGTATTATTACCAGTATATCGTGCAAAAATACTGTTCGTTCAACCATGTAACAAAAAATCCTTGCTCCGATTGGCTATTTTCTACAAAAAATGACACTTTGGTCAGCTTAATAAGTTGCATAAGATTAATTGACAGTTTTCCTGATCGGTGATATAATTTTAATATGGGGACTAATGCAGATCAGGCGGGTAAAAAGCCTGTTTTTAGCGCACTGAAATTATAAACACTTTCACATACCGCGCTCACTGCGGGCGCATAATCAATCAGATACTGTTACAAAGTGTATAGTTCCTGACACTAAAATTAGGGAGATGTGTAAACATGAATCAGGATTCTATATCCTTCGATCTTGGCTGTAACTTTGATTACAAGCTCTTCGATTTCGTTGATCAGTATGACAAGAAGCACGCCATCACAAGCTTTTTCGGAAAGCTTAAGTTCGACGGTCTTCCGGGAGGCCGTACAGCTTCGATCATTCCCGACTTTACACTCGATCAGCTCGCTGATTATGTAAAGGAATGCGAGAAGCGCGACATCACGTTCAATTACCTTATCAATCCTCTTTCTATGGATCAGAATGAGATCGATCCTGATATGGGTAAGAAGATCCGTGAATTTATCCACACAATGTACGATATGGGCATCAAGGCTTTCACGCTCAATTCCCCTATCCTCATCAAGTATGTAAAAAGAGAGTTCAAGGACGCTTTCGTAACCCTCGGACTTTACGCTTACCCCACAACTATCCAGCACATTGAGTACTGGCGCAACTGGGGCGTTGACGAGATCACTCTCGATCACGGCTTCAACAGAAAATTCGATATTCTCAGACAGCTTCTCACTCAGTACAAGGACACAGATCTTCACCTCCGTGTCATTGCCAACAACCTCTGCCTGAGAGAATGTCCTTTCCGTCTTGCACACGGCTGCTTCGTCGGTCACTCAGACCCCGAGAGATTCTCTATGGACTACTCACTTGTAAACTGTGCATACAAGAAGGTAACGAACCCTGCTGCTATCCTTACAGCTGAGTTTATCCGTCCCGAGGACGTTCACTACTACAGAGAGCTTGCGGAAGAGACAGGCAACAAGCACTTCTCTATCAAGCTCATCGACAGAACAAGAACTACTGATTTCCTCCACAATGTTGTAAAGGGCTACATGGAAGAGTCCTACGACGGAAATCTTCTTGATATCGTAAACTGGCCGCGTGCAAAGACTATCGCTACACGTCCCGACCAGCAGGATCCCAATAATATCAATGCAGCTCCTGCTGCACAGCCGCAGGGAGCTCCCTCAGGTATGCCTCCCAAGGGCGCAGGCGGTCCTCCTCCGTGGGTAANNGGCAGACCTCCAAGACCCGGCGAGCCCGAGGAATGGGCAAAGGCGAACGGTATCACCGCTCCTCCCGCTGGTATGCCTCCATTCGGTGCAGGCGGTCCTCCAGCTGGTATGCCTCCCAAGGGTGCAGGCGGTCCTCCTCCGTGGGTAATNNGGCAGACCTCCAAGACCCGGCGAGCCTGAGGAATGGGCAAAGGCAAACGGTATCACTGCTCCTCCCGCAGGTATGCCTCCTATGGGTCCTCCTCCAGGGGCACCTGTTATGAGATGGGCTGAGAGACTCAAGCCCGAGTCTATGATGGCTTACGGAAGAACTATGCACCTTCCCAAGCTCTATGTTGACAACAAGAAGCTTGACGGCTTCCTTGAGCACTTCATAAAGAACAACAACTGCGCAAAGTCACTCTGCGTAAACGATATCCTCGAAGAGGGCCAGACAGCTCCCAATGCCTGCGCACACTGCAGCACATGGGCTAAGAAGGTCATATCCTACGACGAGGCTGAGGTTGCTCAGTGGAAGGAACTCTGTGCAGGCGTTCTTCACAGCATCGAAGACGGCTCTATCTACAGAAGCTGATAATTTTATTGTACATACGAAAGAATGCTGTACCGCAAAGCGGTACAGCATTTTTATTAAGTGCAGCGGCGGTTGCTTTTTTGTGAGCTGTATGGTAAAATATATAAAACAACGGAGGTGGAACATGAATACACTACTTCTTGCAGAAGACGACGAAACTCTCAATAACAATATAAAAATCGCTCTCGAAACAGAAGGCTACAGCGTTATTGCCGTGCGCACAATTGCAGCTGTAGAGGCTGCCGCGCCGCAGGCAGACCTTATAATACTCGACGTTATGCTTCCCGACGGTAACGGTATAGACCTTTGCAGACGGCTGAGAAAGGATATCAGTACACCCGTCCTCTTTCTTACCTCCTGTGACGACGAAGCGGATATCGTAAAGGGGCTCGACAGCGGCGGCGACGACTATATAACCAAGCCTTTCCGCCTCAAGGAGCTTTTCTCGCGTATACGCGCAAACCTCAGACGAATCCCCGACGTTCCCGAAATGGAGCTCACCGCTGCCGAACAGAAGCTTCTCGGATACCTGATGCTCAACCGTGAGCAGTACCTAACACGGGATCAGATACTCGAATATCTCTGGGACTCCAAGGGAAATTTCGTAAACGACAACACTCTGTCCGTCAATATAAGCAGGCTCCGCGAAAAGCTCAGTAAGACGGAGGGCTGCGGCAGGATAGTGACCAAGAGAGGAATGGGCTATAAATGGACAGATTCCTGAACAATCACGCACCGAAGCGGCTGGTGCTGATATTCCTGCTCATGCTGGCTCTGTCCGCTGCGGCAGCCTATTTTGCTGCAGGGAAATGTGCGGACGCAATCGTCGCACAGCAGATAGAAGCGGAGCTTTCGGCCGTGGGAGGCGGAAAATTCACAGGAGCTCCCGAGGAAAGCGCTGTCACAGAGGGCGAGAAACGGCTTGAAAAATACAGCATATCCCGCGAGCTTCAGCCAACTGTCATGAACAGCTACCGCACCGTAAAGAACACGGTATTTTATGTTGTATTCGGCCTTATGAGCACTGCTTCACTAATATGGCTGGCACTCTCCATGCGGGAGGTCATGTCCATTTTCAAAAAGCTTGAAACTCTAAGCAATGACTGCACAAAGGCGGCTTACGACACGAAAGCCGCCATAACCCTCTGCGGCGAGGACCTGGGAACTGTGCGGAAAGCCTGCGAAAGCGCCGAAAAGCTGGTGGAATGCATGAGAAATACAAGTGCTGAGCTCCGCGGCGAACAGGAGTTCCTCAGGAACTTCCTCACAGACCTGTCCCATCAGATAAAAACCTCTCTTGCTGTGGTACGTCTCAATACGGACATGCTCTGCGAACTTGATGATCTCCCTGCGGAGAGCCGTGACAGATTCTCCGACGAGATACAGCTCAATCTCGACGGAATGGAGAACCTCGTTATCGAGGCTATAAAGCTTGCAAAGCTCCAGACCGACACCGTCGAATACAGAATGGAGCCCTACAGCGTCGCCGACGTTTTTGAGCTTGCGGTAAAGCGCATATCGCCGCTCCTGCGCAGGCATAACATAAAAATACAGGCTGATCTGCCAGCGGATATAAGCCTGAGATGCGACAAGGGCTGGCTTTGCGAGGCTGTGGAGAATATCATCAAGAACTCCGCAGACCATTCGGAATGCACGGAGATAACAGCCGGGCTCACAAAAAATCCAATTATGACTACCCTTGCCATTTCCGACAACGGAAAGGGTATCCCGCAGGAGGATATCCCGAAACTCTTTGAACGCTTTTCCTCAAAGTCGCAGGATACCTCAATGTACAGCTCGGGACTCGGCATGTCCATAGCGCAGAAGATAGTCCGCGCACACAACGGTGAGATATTCGTGTACTCCGAACCCGGCAGAGGAACGAGGTTCGAGTTCGTTTTCCTTACCGCAGGGGAATTATAAATGCGGAGTTATTGCATGCAGGAAACGGCGTCCCGCATATTACAGAAATGTCTTTCCGTAACAGGGCTGAAATGGACTGAAATACAACACAAAACCATTGAATATCGGTAAAATAGTTCTTAAGTTCTGCGTACTGCACAATAAGCCAATGCTGTCATTGCTGAGTTCCAACAATGACAGCTTTTTTGCATTGTACCAAAATGCGCGGGGCTGAAAAAATTTTTGGATTTGTAACTTTACTGTAAGATTACTGTGTTAGACTATAGTAAACTAAGGAACGGAGGCCTTTTTATGGACGATAATTTAATGATTAAAACCGAAAAGCTCGTCAAGCAGTACGGCGAGGGCGAGAACATGATATACGCGCTCAACAACGTTGACTTTGAGGTGCGCAAGGGCGAATTCGTAGCTGTTACAGGCGAGAGCGGCAGCGGCAAGACTACCCTGCTGAACTGCCTCGGCTCCCTCGACAGGCCTACGAGCGGAAAGATAACCGCCTGCGGCAGGGAGATAACAACCCTTGACGACAAGGGGCTCTCGGCTTACCGCAGAAAGAATATCGGCTTTATTTTCCAGTCCTACAACCTCATCCCCGTGCTCAACGTGGAGGAAAATATCGTTCTTCCCCTGAACCTTGACAATACTCCTCCCGATACGGAGTTTCTCAATGAGCTGCTGGAGCTTACGGGACTTGACAAGAAGCGTCTGAACTTTCCTCACGAGCTCTCGGGCGGTCAGCAGCAGCGTGTTGCCTTTGCACGCGCTCTTATACACAAGCCGCAGATAATCCTCGCCGACGAGCCCACGGGAAACCTGGACAGCAAGAACAGCCGCGAGATAATATCCATACTCAAAAGCTCTATAAAGAAGTACAATCAGACGCTCATACTCATCACTCACGATGGCAGCATTGCTTCCCAGGCAGACCGCGTCTGCCGCATATCTGACGGTGTGCTTTCCGAATAAGGAGGTGCTGACATGAAACATCTTATCTCGCTTTCATTCAAGTACATACGCCGTCAAAAGCTCCGCACCTTTCTCACGTTCATGTGCATTATGCTTTCGGCGTTCATACTTGCTACGGTCTGTGTTTACGGAAGCAGCATCTATACCACCCTTTACAACTATACGGTTGATGAGGACGGTCTGTGGGAACTTGAAATAAGCTCGTGGATAGACGACAAGGAAGACCTTGACATAGCAAAGCACCATGCCGTCGTGGCAGATTACTGCTACGGAAGCGGCGGCCACGCATTCTTTACATATGAACGCCCGGAAGGTCAGCCCTACTGGCTGGGAATGTTTGAAATATCGGACGGAAAGAATACCTACCGCGTACACGGAGTATCAGCTGAAAAGCAGGAGGGAAACAACGCTCTCTTAGACATTCATGAAAGAAACAGCTTCTATGATTTCAACATGGAAGGCGATGGCGTCGCAGTCTCATCATTTATCAGAGATATGGGCTATAACGTCGGCGATACGGTCACTCTGAGGATAAGTCCTTTTACCGCCGTTTACGATGAGGATTCCGACGTGATAAAGGAAATACGCGCAGACCTCAAGGAAAGGAACGGCACCGAGCTGCTCGCTACGGACGAAGGCTTTGACGAGCTGCCAAAGGATATAAAGAAAAAGGCGCGTCAGACCAGTATCCGACGCGAACTTGAAAACAGAGGATATACCATGCAGGATTTCCCGCTTGCCGATAAGCAATATCATGAAGCTAAAGAGATCACCTTCAGGATAGCAGCCTTTATCACCGAAAAAGATTTCTACAACTCGTTTATCTCGTTTATTTTGATAAACAGTGAAAACTCTGACATAACCATTAACGATCTTGTTCAGGAAGACGAACTGATAAGGGTAAACAACGATTCATCGAACCTTCATATACGCCTTATCGACAATTACGACTATGACGACGCAGTGAAGATGCTCTTTACAGATCTCGGTCACGACTACAGCACGGAGTTTTACGACACCTACAAATACGGCTACGCTTCAAACGATCTTCTCCTTGCGCTTGAAGTAAAAAGCCCCTATGCAATGTACAAAATGCTTGCGTCTGTAATAGTTCCCGCACTGATAGTTCTGCTTATAGCGTGGTTCATATCACGCTTCGTCATCGACAATACCTTTGAGATGGCTGTCAAGGAGAGAAGCACTCACTTTGCGGCTCTCCGTATCATAGGAGCTTCAAAAACACAGGTGGCAGCTCTTGTATTCATAGAGGCGGTGTTCTACTGCTTCACGGCTGTGCCCCTCGGTATCATATCTGCGATACTGCTGTGCAAAGGTTCATTTACAACTCTCAGGCACGGCGGACTGGAGATGTTCGAGTTCTCGGCAAAGCCCCTGTTCATAATCACTGCGGCTTTCCTTACGGTGCTTGCAATATTCATCTCGGCATATACCTCGGCTATGTGGGCGGCACGAAAGCTCTCACCTGCCGAAGCTCTCAACTTCGGCAAACCGGGAAGGAAAAAGAGGAAACTCCGCAGAAGAAAGTCAAAGCTGAATCTCAGCTCAAAGAAATTCATACGCAGATACACAAAGAAGAACATCATGTCGGCAAAGAGCCGCTTCATAGTATCCACTATAACCATGGCTCTCGGAGTACTTATGTTCACGCTTACGACACTTATCATGTCGTTCTTTTACGGAGAATACAAAAAAGAGACAGCTTCTTACAAGATCAGGGATTTCTACATTGACGATTATTACAGCTACACAAGCGGCGATCCTACGGAGGAGATAGCCAGGTACTTCGGCAACAAAGAGCTGTTCTCGGAGTGTATAATAGAAGGAACGAGCTATTTTGACTTCAATAAGTCAGACGGCTCCGCAGAAACAGCAATAGAAAAGCTTTCTGCGGACAAGGACAACTCGGCAGCAACCGGCTTCCTCCATATAATAAACGAGGACGGCTACAATGACCTTGAGCTTGATACCATAACCGGTATGAGCTACAAGGAGTTCGCCGCAAAAAAGGGAGCACTGTACAATAACTGCATTTACGGCGATGAAAGAGAGTACGATGAAAACGGAAAGCCCCTGGAGATGCGTGAAAGGTCATATTCAGAGCTTGAAAACGCTCTGAAGCTCACCACAACAAACGGAGAAAGCTTCAATATCATAGGCGTAACAAATTCCACGGGTATAAACGAGTCTGTTATCCTGCCTATCGAGCTTGCCGAGGACTATGATACGAGCTTCAGCATAGAACTTTTGGTAAACGGCAGAAAGAACTACGATAAAGCCCTTGAACACTTCAATGATTTCAAGAACAACGAGACCTACGCGAGCGCAGAAAACAGATACATGACAGGTACGGGAATGAGTACCTTCATAAGCGCTATCGTGAAGATAATTCTCATATTCCTCGTGTCAATATGGCTGGTGGGAATACTCTCTATGATAAACTCGGTCAACACCAGCGTTCTCAACAGGAGCCGCGAGCTCATGATGCTGAGAAGCGTGGGCATGACAAGACAACAGCTCCGCAGTAGCATAATACTTGAAACGCTTATGTTCTCGGCAACTGCGGCCATAGCGGGCACATTCATAGGAGTGGCAGGATTTATGCTGTTCATCAATGCGGCAGGTTTGCAGAAGCTTATGGTAATGGCTTATGTGATACCTGTTATACTGGTCTCACTCGGGGTAAACATCATTATAGCGCTTTTAGCGGCTCTTCCTGCAATAAGGAGCCTCGGAAAAGTGGAAACTATAGCTCAGGCGTCCAGCGAATGAAAATATTATCAGGCTGCACCCGCAAGTCCCTGACTGTGCGGGGGGGCGGTATAATGAAAGTTACAGACGCCGACAGCTTTTAACAGAACAGGATAAGCCTGAAATGACAAAAAAGTGCAGCTCAGAGAGCTGCACTTTTCGTTTGCGAGCAAAGGTAAGCAATATAGTTAAGGGGGAGATGAGTAAATGATATGTATTAGTTTAAACTCGTAGTTCAGAAAAAATAATGATAGTCGATTTAAAATAAGAAAAATGAAAAACAAATAATCATGTTTGATGAGAGACCCATTATTTAAAAAACGTACAAATAAAAACTATATTGCTGCCTTCATAGCTGCCCATCACAAGCAACTGACTACATGTTAGCATACTTGCCGAAGTTTTTCAATACCTTATGCGCGAACTGTAGCTTTTTGAGCGCAAAGTGCGCTTTTCTGTTAACAAAGTGTTAATGATAGAACGGTTTCCGCAGCAAATGCTTCGCCGAACGCAGCCTGCTTCAGGAGTTTTGCTCTGAAAGCTTCTGTGTTAATCGTGAGCAGCCGTCAGCTGTCGGATAGCAACTTACACTTTATCATGCACTGATGTGCCTTACAGAGCATTCTGAGCTCTCTGAGAGGGCTCATGCATTAAACCTCCAGAAGATACATTACCTCGCGGACATCTCTGCCGCCGATGTTGTCGTCCATGTACTCGTCGGTGAGTACAAAGCCGTGCTTCTCATAGAAACGCCTTGCGCGGACATTCTCTTCAAGCACCCACAGCAGTATGCGTCTGAAACCCTGCTCCTTAAGCGCGGAGATACAGCGTTCTATCAGTGCGGAGCCTGCTCCTCTGCCGATATATTCGGGCAGTAGATATATGGTCACTATCTCGCCGTGATCCGCGAACTTCTTCCAGCGTGACGCACAGAAGCTTGCTGTGCCGATTATTCTGCCGTCCTCAAAGGCGCCTATATCTGTCCTGCCGTTTTCGGTTATCTTTCCGCCCCAGCGCTCCTTTGGAACGCTGTTCATGTAGTCCATGGGGATAATGCCCTTGTAGGCGTATTTCCAGCTTTTTTCATATATCTCCCTTATTGACGTGAAATCATCGTTTTTTGTTATATTTCTTATTTCCATACCATCACCTGCCGGATCAGAATTACAGAAGCCATTATATCATAAAAAACGTGAAAAAACAAGGTCTGTGGCAGACAATTCTGTTTTCTCATATAAAAACGGCAATTCATATCCTTGTACTTGATTTTTTAACATATTTATGATAATATGGATTAAAGATACTCTGAAAGGGGCGGTGAACATGGGAACATCATACAGATACAAGTGCGACGATTGCGGCTATGAGGAGGAATTCTTCATCGGCGGCAGCTACCTTGCAAGGAACTATAACCGACGGGTCGAAGAAGCGGAGGAGGAGCTCCGCAGTGCCGCTCTTTACGGTAAATTCGGCGAAACTATACAGCATATGATGAAGTATGAGCGCGAAAAGGTCTACATAAACTGCGATACCGACCTGTATCAGTGCATGGACTGCCGCAGCTTTTCGGTACAGATGGCTAAGGAGCTTTCACTCAACACCTCCGATTATACCCTTTCCGTGGAATTCAGACACGAATGCCCCGCCTGCCGTTCAACGCTCCTGCGAAAAAGCAGAGGCTCCATTACTTTTTGCCCGAAGTGCAAAAGATTTACCGCTCAGCTTGTGAGTATGGGACGATTCGATTAAAAAAGCAGCCTTTCGGCTGCTTTTTTATTTCTTTTCCTTCCTGCCGCCCTTCACCATGAGAAGTATCAGCAGAACAAACAGTATGGGTGCCGCTATTATCGGAGCTACTATCAGCGGCGATATGATGAATACGTCATTGGCTACATAGACCTTGTACTCCTCCTTGGTCTCAATGCGCCTTCCCCTTACAAGGAGCCTGTGCGAATTGATACCGTAGGGCGTACACGTGAACAGCGTGCAGTAATCTTTGCCCGGTTCCACTTTAAGATCGTCTATCTCGTAGGGCTTTACCGTCTTTATCTGATCCACCTGATAAGTGAGCACGTCAGACATGACGGTTACATAAAAAACGTCGCCGAGCTCCAGCTTGTCAAGATCGGTGAACAGCTTCGCACTTGGAAGTCCGCGGTGTCCCGACATGACAGAATGCGTGCTGCTGCCGCCTACCGGAAGGCTTGTTCCCGGAAGATGTCCCGCAGCTATCTGCAGGACATTGTCGTCAACGCTGTGATATACGGGAAGCTCCACCTTTATTTTTTCAATGGTAAGATAGCCCATTATTCCGGTTCCCGTAATATCAAGGGTGCTGTAATATCCCTGTATGCTCTCGGGCTTTATAATGGGTTCTTCCGCAGAGGCGACCTTTTTGTTGTACTCCCTTGCCGCTTCAAGTATTTTGTCATGCTCCTCGCTGCTTATGGATTCGGTTATCTCGTTGTATGCCTGTATTGCCTTTGACTGGTGCATAGCGTTTATATGCTCGCTCACAGTGGGATACAGCAGAAGAAATATACCCGTAAACAATGCAGCAAAGGGCAGTATCCTGATAATGATGCGCTTCATCAATTGCTCCTTGCGTAAAACTGCCGTGCAGCAGAGGCGTTGCCCCTGCTGCACTGACAAATCAGTTTATTGCTGCGGTATTGCTGTTATTCCTTTAGTTCTCTCTTGTGCCCATTCTCTTCTTTGTTACGAGAAGTACTACAGAACCTGCTACAAGCAGTCCGCCTATGATGTAGAAAAGCTTTGTGCCTATGCCGCCTGTTGATGGGAGGGTAGCGCCTTCGTTATTGACTACATTGAATGCAACTGTAGCTGTATCTGTCATCGTAATAGCTGCACCGTCCTTAGTTGCCGTCCAAGCAGGTCCGTTAGTAAATTCGTTTCCGTCTCCGTTGATTATAACTTTAATTGGTGCAATTGAATTAAAACCTCCGGGAGTAACTATCTCGGTAATAGTATAAGTTCCCGCACCAAGGCCGCCAAATTCCAATGTACCATCATCTTTTACATATGCTTCTTTGCATATATTAGTTTTATCAGCAGTTGAACTAACATTAGTAACCTTATTATACTTCTTTGAGCTGTCATCAATGTCAGCTGCCGCTGGATTAGAAGATACTAAAGCATAAGTTCCATCTTTTAATTTATAGTATGTTCCTGTTGCTGATTCTTCAAACGCCTCTCCATTTATCAGCACTACAGTATTTGAAGTTCCGCTGATCTGGAATTTTGCACCAGTTAGAACTGAACCATCAGAGCCCTTTATCTTTGTAAGCTTGATATTAGCTGTGTAAGTTTTTGTCTGCTTATCAGGTGTTGTACCTACAGAATCCCCGGGTGAACTCTCGTCTTCAGGCGTATCAGGATTATCAGGCGTAGGAGGCTTTGGTTCATCAGGATTTTCAGCCGATTCACCGGCAGGAGTAACATTGGGATTATTTGAATATGTAAGATTAGCAGTATTCAGATTACCTGCAGTTGTTCGATCAGCATTTTCATTAAGCGTTGCTGAATATGTAACTGTAATTGTATCTCCTGCATCGCCTTTACGCTTGTTGTAAAAATCTTTGAAAACAATTTGGAATGTATGATTGTCTGTCTGAGAAGAATCAGTCTGAACTACGTAATCAGTACCTGCAACCAAATTAGTAACCGCATTAGTATCCTTATCAGTTAATGTAATAACAACATCATCGTTAAATGTAAGTCCCGCTGCAAGATCATCGTTAATAACGAAGAAATACTTTGAATATCCTGTCATATCGGGAACAGCAGATGTGATAGTATATCCAACTGCATCGCCTATGCTTACATTATTTGCCTTTCCTGAATCTTTAGGATCAGGTGAAGTAATAACTTTATCCAGTGTAGGTGTCGGTTTCTTCGGCGTTACATCTGTAGGGCCTGCAACTTTAAGCATATAACGAGATATGATAGCACCTGTTGGAGCACTTGATTCTTCAACAAGGTAATAACCAGCTTCTGTTACAGGAATTGTATACTTGCCGCCAGCCAATTCGCCGGAAGTCACTGAAGATGTACCTCCTTTATTAGCATAAGCAAGCTTTGCAAACTGTGCAAGCTTCTCATTGTTACCGTTCAGATCAACTAATTTTTTTGCTACGGACTCTGCATCGGTAACTGAAGCAAAATCGGTTCCCAGAATACTGTCTGCTTTTAATGCCGTAACAAATGCGTCACTGCCAAAGCCTGATGCCCAAACGATATTTGAAAGGGTTGTTCCATTCAGATTTCCAGCAAATATTTTATAAGCTTTATAAGCGTAATCAGCCGTAGAATTGTTTACAGTAATATCATAATCTGCCGCAAACGCCGTCATTCCTGTGGCTGCCATGGGTGTTAATGCTAACAGACCTGCTGTCAGTATAGCTAATGTTCTTTTATTAGTTTTCATATGTTTTACCTCCGTTTTCTTTTATTGAATTGATTTCGTTTCGATCCGCCGTTCTAAATCTCAGGAAGCCATTTCACACTCGCCTCCTTTTACGCCTGTACAAGGCGGATCCGCTTAGTATTCCAATTGCTGTCAGCATACTTCCGAGTATATATATACCCGTTGTGCCTCGTCCTCCCGTTGCAGGGAGCTTGTACCAGATGTACTTGTTTGTGACAAGTATCGGTGACTGTTCTGTATTGGTCGAAACAAACTGTCTGTCGTAGGAAATGATGTAGTCATTATGTTCACTTATAACAGTCTTGTCATCGCCGTTCAGTTCGATTCTGGTGGTTACCTTATTACCGTCGCTACCGATCCACTGTTCTTCGATCCAGTATCTGTAGAGGGTTTGTGGCGCCTCGGCGAGATTATCTTTCCCCCAGTGATAACCCATTCCGTCATACAGTGTGCCATTGGTGATAGGAAGTGTGATCTCCCTTAAGAAATCGCTATCAAGAGTATACTGACCGTCCAGATGAAGCGGATTGGTTACAGAGTTTTCGTCCGGATCCAGATCGTAGTTGCTGTAATCTGAGTAATATTTGCCTCCGATTATTTCGTAACCGTCCTTATTGCCAGAAACAGGTGTCGTTGTTTCTGTTACATCATAGATTCTCAGATATCTTAATCTGAATGGTCTTGTATCATTATTTGTTCCAAAGTACAATATTGCATTACTCATATCAGCATCAGCAGGCACTGAGAACTCACCAGTAGTGTCATAATGCTTATATTGATCATCTCCTTGTATACTAAGCTGTGTAGTACAAATCCATGGAGACCATTCACCTTGACCGTTTCGATTATAAGCTACAGATATATGTACATTTCCTGCACCATTTGCTCCATGTCGCTGAGTACCCAACTCAAATCTGTACCTATGACCAGGCAGAAGAATCGAATTTACATTTTTCTTAATACTTGCATCATTGTCACTTCCACGTCCATAAATCAGCAAATTATTATCACCTTCACCAACACTCGGACTTCCATTTAGGCTCCAATCACTTGGTAAAGTAGTTCCGAAAGTAATATTATATACTTCCGTATTACTTGCCACTGACGCGCCGCTTACAATAACTCTTCCTGTATCCTCTTCCACATCAACTTGGGTATTTCCTTCGATAGCCGTAAACTCATCCATATAGAATTGAGAAATCAGAGGAGCCTCATATTGTCCATGTTCGTTGTTTCGATCAGGATTTGCTGTTTCAACAATAATGAACATATTGTATGGATCAATTTCAGCAGGAAGAGTTACTTTTCCGGTAAGCTGAGTCCATTGTCCCTTCTGTACTGTTTTACTTGATATACCACGATAACTTCCGTTATTCTCCTTATTCAATCCGTCATTAAAAGTAAAATTAAACTGAATCGAATCCGGAGCATTAGTGTTATCGGTATCATCATAATAAACGTAAGTACTGAAAGTATATGTCTTGTTCATTTTGAATTTTGCAGGATCAAGCTTCAGTGTTGCACCGTTAAAGGATTTGATTCTGTCATATACACGAAGAGCGTCTCCCTTTGCATAAGGATTGTATCCGCTTGATTCTACCTTGGCATTTGTTCCCTTTGAAGCATCATTTTGTACGCTCCAGCTATTGGTACCTCTTGTAAATGAATGATGGAGCAGCAGCAGGCTGTCCTCGGCATTATCTGACGTTACCTTAAATGTTACTGTATTTGAAGAAGCAGAAAGGTTCTGAACTGTAAGAATATTTTCATCTTCCTCAAACTTGACATACAGCTCACCGTTTGGCTTATTATCATCTGTATAACAGCTGTCGGTATGCGTGTGTTCGTTATCGTTCCTATGACCGCAACTGATATTCACAGGCATATATATGACTTCATTACTACCTATCTGTTTCTGCGGATACTGCGTATCGCCTCTATATAATACAACTCCCTCAGGAAGCTGATAGTATATTTCAGCGCTGCCGTTCGCATAAACAGGATGTTCGTCAGTTGACTTGATCGTTTTGGACGCTATCGGATTTCCGCCCTCGTCAAGAATATTGACCGTCAAACTGGTCGGCGTACTATCCGAAAAACCTACCTTTTCACGCTTGAGAACGAGCTTTACAGCAGGTTGTCCTGTCGGCGGGATATTCTCCCATTCCTTCTTGACATATATATCAGTCTTGGTAATATCTGTATTGGTAACCTGAAGAACCTTGTACTGTTTGCCGTTTAAATCGGTATCATATGTATCACTGTAAGAAGCCTTGAATCCGAATGGAACATTGAGCTCCTCTACAGAGTAAGTGTATACATGATTTCCGTAACGGGCAAGAAGATTTTCAATAGTTTTACCATTCACCTGTTCATCAGGTTCAAGCAGGAAAACTCGTCTCTTCTTTGTTTTGGTTACGCCGTTCTCTGTGACATCATACTTCAGTGCTACCTGCTTCACCTCTCCTGTTGCGGAGTCGGTACGCATTATCTTGTACTTCATTGTGAAGTTAGCCGGTTTTTTATTATCGTCACAATCCCAGTCCTTTTTGACCTTTATCTTTGTCGTATCCTGAATTACTCTGTTATTGAATAAATAGGAATTGGTATCACTTAGTGCAACGCCGTTCGCACTTGAATCGACATCCGCATTTGCACCGCCCGCTGTGAACTGTGCCATAGTAACACCGTTGACCGATACCTTATCATAGACATTCGGATCAACTCCGACCTCTACTACCTTAAACATTCTGTCCTGTCCAAGATTTTCAAAGGTCTTTCTCTCTCCGTCTTTAAGTGTGAAGCGTCCATGTTCTGTTTCTGGCAAATTCGGCTCTATCCATCCTTCTTCATTTTCAGGAGTATTTGGATCATCTGCGATCCATTCCAAGACCTGGAACTCATATGACTTATTGTCGATTTCAGGATCCTTTACCAAATGCTGCTGATAATCAACAGTTTTCATAACAGTCAGAGGCTTGAGAGTAGGAAGATTCATATCCATAGCAAGGTTTGAATAACAACCGCCTCGCTCAAGATAGAACATTTTTATAGTATGCGCTCCGCCGTCATTAGGTCCGCAGTTCTTACCAGCAATATCATCAAATTTGCTCGCAATGGTTTCAACTTTCCATTTTGATACTGATTCACCGTCAGTATTTACACCGTTGTCAGGCAGCAAAACAGTTGCAGGTAAATCAGGATTATTAATTCTTAATGTGTTATATGCTGATTCGGCAGTATCGCCGAGTGCATTATCCTGTGTCCATACGAGACCGTTGGTAAAGTCTATCATACCTGCGGCAGGTTCATGGATACCGCCGATGTCCAGAACAAGAACATCATCAACAAACACCCACATATCGTCATCACCGCTGTACTTGAATACGATCGGCTCGGCTGACTGATCATTTGTGTCTACGTAATTTGAAAAACTTGCTTCCATTGTCATGCCGAAATGGTGATTGTAACCGTTTCCGTCAAAATTTGGGTCTTTTCTTGTTTCATCATACTGATCAAACGGAAAGAAACCAATTTTGAACCCGGGATCCTTGTTATCAGTATATTTTAAAGGTTGTTCATTGCTGTCATACTTAATGTTGTTAACATCATTTATTCTGTGATGATTATCATTGATTATCTCAAATGTTCCCTTTTCTACCGTTGGTGTATCGGGGTCATCACCATATACAATAAATTCGTTGGTATCATTATCGAAATATGCATAGTTCTCATTACTGTTATAAACAAGATGTCCGTTCTTTTTTTGTAAAAAATGATTTACATCAGTGTAAACAGTTTTATATGCACTTTGATCTATCTCCTGCTCGTTTACTGTATACTTAGTAGTAGGAGCAAAAAGATAATAAAGACTGTTTCCCGAGCCTGCAATATGCGGATATCCATCAATACCAAGCGTGCTTTCTACTATACCTGAAACAGGTCTGTTTCCTGAATACACAGGCGTTGAATTGTAATCTCCTGAATAGCTGTTCTTGTCAGGCTGATACTCTGTAACTCTGTATCCGATTACAACAGGATTACCTTTTTCATCTAATTTAATATTATTATTTTCATCATATTCATAGACTGGTGTATTATGATTATAGACATTGGAATCATTGCAATCCTTGTGTACTGGTGTACCATAAGCAAGAAACAGGATATCATCATTAATGTTTCTTCCTGCATTTATTCCATCGGTAGTATTTGCATTCGGATGAGTCCAAACATTATTCTCGTTATCCCATCTATAAAAGTAATTATTATTCTGTGACTCAAGAGTATCACCGCCGTAATCAAACAGCGTAAATTTGATACCCTCGGCAATATTGTCGATAGTTGATACTGTCGGAGGAAGCGAACTTTCGCCGTCAAGCGCCCTGAGTTCATTATCCAGAACGACCCCGGGCATATCCCCGGCTAAGAGCTCCGCATCGTCCACGTCCAGCACATTGCTTATTGCACAGACTGTATCGTCAAATTCGTCTGCTTCTGCCATGTCGGCTTCGGGAATATCCTCGTCGGTATAGCAAAGCGTTGTGTGCAAATGCTCGTCATATCCGCAGACAAGTACCTTCTCCCAGCACTCCTCGGTATGAGTATGCTCCTCGTTTTCCTCAAGTCCGCAAACGAGCCTGTATTCGTAGCATTCATCGGTGTGCTCGTGCTCATCGATTCCGCACAGCGGCTCGTTTACCAAAGTTACGACCGTATCGCGAAGCTCCCAGAGGACTCCCGATGAAACAAATACTGACAATACAAGCAGCAGCGATACCATACGCCGTCGCTTAACACTGTTTTTATGAATTATCTCATAAAAAACATCGAAATAGTTTTTCATACTATTTCACCGTCCTCCTTTCGCAATCATTTTTTGGACCATACCTTGAATATGACCCTTCCGATTATCTGATCCTCACCGACGGAACCGATAGCGGCACTTCTGCTGTCCACAGACGCCTCTCTCTGATCGCCGAGGATAAAGATCTTGTTTTCGGGCACCTGATACGGGAATTCGATCTCGCATCTTCCGGGAACCTTCTCCTCTACATACGGCTCGTCAAGCATTTTGCCGTTGACAAAGACGTTCCCGTCGCCGTCCATGTCCACCATGTCCCCTGAAAGTCCTATAACTCTCTTTAAAAGCGTTTTATTCTGCCATGAAATGCAGCACAGGTCGCCGTAGTCAACATTATCCGACTTGATGAGCACCAGTATATCTCCGTCCTTAAGAGTAGGCTCCATGCTGCTTCCCGCGACCTGTACGACGGGGAAGAACAGGGTAGAAACAAGAACAGCTACTGCCGCCACAACGATAAGTATGGAGACTGTGCTAAGCATAGTACTTCTGAACTTTTTCCTGTAATTTATATTTTTAAGCTCTGCCTCGACCTGCTCGACCGAGGGCATAGACTGTGGTATCTTCTTATTCGCCGACATTGCTATCTATCCTTTTTTCGTCATTTTCCTCCGCAGCAACGGTCTTTCCGTCTCCGTCAGCTGTTTTCCCTTCTGCGTCCTCAGTTATTCTTGCAGCTTTTTCCTCTGCCGCCCTTATTATAGCCTCAGCCTTTTTTTCAGCCTCTGCGGAGGCTGCGTATTCAAGCTGAGCCATGTAGTCGTCAGCCGTCTTCTGAGCAGCTTCAAAAAGCCCGCTTAGCTTAGCCGCCACATCGGCAAGGGAACCTGCTGTAGTTATCTTCAGCTCCTTTTCTGCGAGCCTGTCCCTAAGCTCCTGATTCTCTTTTAGCAGCTCCTCCTGCTTTTTTTGATATTCATATATTATATATATCAGATCGCTTCTTTTCAAGCGCTTGAACTCTTTGTCAGTCATATTGTTTCTCCGTTTAAAGCTGAAATTATCAGGTTTATTTTACATATTCACATTATACCATTAGTTGAGAACAGCTGTCAATAATTTTTGTCTTTTTTTAACAAGAATTCATATTTTTTGTAACATAGCACTAATACATTCAACTTGCTTTGTACGCTTTAACAATAGTAAGGTTCATTATTTTTTATACAGTTTGAACAGTTTTCGCGTTTTATACTATACGAATTGACGTTAACAATTTGTTGATACTTTGTTTTTGATTCAGTAATTTTTTGTCATTTTGCCTAAACAGGAAATTAAAGCATTGTTACCAATGCCGAATTTTTGCAATATATCAAGTTTGTTCACACTTTATGGTTGACTTGACCGCTGTTTGGCAATTATAATATACACATAGAGCAGTGTACTGCACAAATTTAACTTTTTCAGCTTGTAATTAAAAGATATTCCTATATATCGAAGCAAATAAATTTATTGTATTAATCTGTATTTTTATTACGATTGGTATATTTTTTGAAAGGCTGTGCGCAACATAATGGACGAAAAAAACACTACCGAACAGAATAACGGGCAGAAAAAATACAAAAAAGCCTTCGTAAGGGCTCTGCTCAGCACGATCTGCTCCCTCGTTACCGCAGCTGCCGTGACAGTTCTTGTCTGCAACTTCATTTTCCCGGTTTTCAGAGTTACGGGAAGCAGCATGGAACCGACCTTGTCAAAGGGGCAGACGGTGCTGTGCAGCAAGTCACCGGACATAAAAAACGGCGATATCATCGCCTTTTATCATAACAAAAAAGTGCTGATAAAGCGCGTTATCGCCTCTCCGGGAGATACTCTTGATATTCTCGGCAACGGCACAGTGGAACTGAACGGTTCAAAGCTTGATGAGCCCTATGTCCGCAGCTTTGCCGTAGGCGAATGCGATACGAAGTTCCCGTTCACGGTCCCCGAGAACAGATACTTCGTAATGGGTGACGAAAGAGAATCCTCTGTGGACAGCCGCTCCTCTGCTGTAGGCTGCGTCGCCGAGGAGGACATCATCGGCAGGGTATACATGAGAGTATCCCCCCTCAGCTCATTCGGTAAGCTAAAATGAAGAACAAGCGGAATCTGATAATGAATACCGTCCTTGTGGCCGTACTTGCCGCAGGACTCTGCATAATGCTCTACCCGTCATTCAGCAACTGGTGGAATTCCAATAAGCTGTCAAGAGCTATTGCAATATACGATCAGACTGTAAGCGATATGGGCGATTCCGAAAAGGAAAGACAGCTTGAACGGGCAGAAAAATACAACCGTGAGCTTGCAAAGCTCAGCGCTCCTCTCAGCGACTACAAAAACGTGAGGGGCTACGAACAGGCTCTTGACATTACAGGCACAGGCATTATGGGGTATATCGATATCCCCAAGATAAATGCATACCTCCCCATATATCACGGCACAAGTCCCGAAGTGCTGAATATCGCCGTAGGTCATATGGAGGGCACCTCCCTTCCTGTCGGCGGAAAGGGCACTCATGCAGTGATATCAGCGCACAGAGGGCTTCCCTCTGCAAGACTTTTCACGGATATCGACAAACTAACGGAAAACGATACGTTCAGTATCACCATACTTGACGAGGTACTCGAATATGAGGTGGACGAGATAAATACTGTGCTCCCCTACGAAATGGAAAAACTTGCACCCGTTCCCGATATGGACTGCGTTACACTTATGACCTGCACTCCCTACGGCATAAACACTCACCGTCTGCTTGTGAGGGCTCACAGGATCGAGAGCGAACAGCCTCACGTTGTAAAGGTCCCTGCCGATGCAGTACCCGTTGATGAGATAAAGGTGCTCCCATTCATTGTAATACCCGTTATCGTCCTGCTGGTAGCATTCTGGATAATTTCTGGCAGGATAAAGGAACGAAGATCATAAAGAGGTGATGATATGCCAAAATCAGGCAAAAAACGTTTAAAGCTGTCAATATGTATACTTACGGCGCTGATGTTAATGCTCATATGCATTCCTGCTTTCGGTATCTGCGCAGACAGCGGTGAGCGCTCAATAACACTGATATGCCGAAAGGAGCAGATCACCCTGACAGGCATGAAGTGGAAGCTGTACAAAGTGGGCGAGCGTACAGGCAACGGATTTGCACTTACCGGAGACTTCGCCCGTTATCCTGTGAATTTCAAGGAAATAACTGAAGAAAACGTAGCCGAAAAGGCAAAAACTCTCGAAAGTTATGCAGTCGCCGACGGGATAGCTCCCGTTGGAAGCGGCGAGACCGATAAGAACGGCGAGCTGAAATTCAGCGGCCTCACCAGCGGCATATACCTTGCTGTAGGACGTATACTGAGAATCGGAAATACATACTATGTTCCCTCCTCTCTCCTCCTCGAAGCCGACGAGACAGATGTTTCATTCAGCTATGACGCCTATCCCAAGTTCTCATATGCAACTCTCGGCGGAGCTGTAGGCTCCTATATGGTCAGAAAGGTCTGGGTCAACGACTCTGCTGACAATGTAGCCCACCCTACATACGTAACTGTGGATCTCTTCAAAAATGGCGAGCTTTACGACACTGTTACCCTAAACGAGGCAAACAACTGGGAGCATCGCTGGCGTGACCTTGAGCCTATTAACGACTGGCATGTTGTTGAACGTGAGATACCCTCTGATTACACGGTAATAATCGACTTCAACAGTACACAGTATCTTATAAAAAACAGCTTCAGAACAGAGGAATTACCTCCCATAACCACTACCACGGGTACAAACGTGACCACGACCGGTCCCGCAGCCACAACAACGGTAATATCTACATCTGATATATCCTCAACCAACGAACAGGATACAACAACAGTAACCGCAGTAACTCAAACAACAGCGGTAATACCTCCCACAACCACATCTGTAAAACTGCCGCCACTTGTACAGACAGGACAGCTATGGTGGCCTGTAATTCCCCTTGGCGCAGGCGGTATACTTCTTGTATCACTGGGAACACTGATAAAGTCCAGAAAAGATGAGAAATAACGAAAAAACAGGCGTAAAGAAGTCATTCTTCTCTGCGCCTGTTATTTTATTCTGTTTTGCAGCCCCTGACAGCCACTCTGCTTCGACCGCTGAGCGTACATGTAAAAAGAGTTATATCCCAGTCGGAACTCTTGCCGCTGAACATTCCCTCGGAATCAGAGCCGTCAAAAATTCTGATATCGTCCACACGGTAAGTGTAAAGCTTTCCTCCGGTATCGAAGAAAAGGAGCTCGTCACCTGAGTTAAGCTCACCTATTCGTCCAAAATGACCGTTGTAATTATGAGCGGCTATCATCAGGTCATTGCCCGCAGCGGTTCCGCTGTAGCGGCATGGGGTCATATTCAGCTCGTCATAGCTGCAATCATCACTGACCGGCAGTTCAAGCCCGAGAGCAGGAATGGAGATAAGTCCGCAGTACCGTCTCCCGTCGATATTGATAGGCTCGGGAATATCACTTACAGAGGATTTCTCCTCCTCATAAGGAGTATATATATCATCAGCAGGGTTATATGCCGGCTTAGTGATTTCGGCAGCAGTCGATACGGGGATCAGCTTCCTTAGCTCTGTCAGTACCTCCTGCGATCTTCTGCTTGCAGACCTGTCCTGAACAATATTATAGATACAAAGAGAGGCAGCTGAAGCCAAAAGAAAGATACCGATGATTATAAATGCTTTTTTGATCGTTTTCTTCATATTATCCTCGCATATATCGTAGGTTTACAAGGAGATTATATCACCAATATAATAAAATGTCAAATAAAAAAGTCCAAATCACAAAGATTTGGACTTTAATGGCTCCCCCTGCCCGGCTCGAACGG
>DBXO01000008.1 GCA_002309635.1 Ruminococcus flavefaciens
AATAATGACTGGAATCAGCAGAACAATGACTGGAACAACTGGAACAACGGTCAGCAGAATGACTGGAGCAACGGTCAGCAGAACAACAACGGCTGGTATAACTGGGACGTAAACAACTGGAACAATAACAACCAGCAGAACAACGACTGGAATAACTGGAACAACGGTCAGCAGAACAACGACTGGAACAACTGGAACAACGGTCAGCAGAATAATGACTGGAACAACCAGAACAACAACCAGCAGCAGAGTAACGGCGGAAACGCTTCTACAGGCAGCTTCAACAGCTCTGCTACGATGGCTGATGACTTCAGAACAGGTTCCTCACGTTACTTCATAGCTTCAGATGGCTGGACAAACGGTAATCCTTTCGACTGCGGCTGGTATAAGTCACAGACTGCTTTCAGAAACGGCGCTCTCGAACTCACTATCGACAAGGATAACACAGGCAAGTATAACTATGCAGGTGCTGAGTACAGAACCAACGATTTCTATGGCTTCGGTTACTATGAGACATCTATGCAGGCTATCAAGAACAACGGTGTTGTTTCATCGTTCTTCACATACACAGGTGAGTCTGACG
This sequence comes from Ruminococcus flavefaciens, assembly GCA_002309635.1. Classification (GTDB taxonomy): domain Bacteria; phylum Bacillota; class Clostridia; order Oscillospirales; family Ruminococcaceae; genus Ruminococcus; species Ruminococcus flavefaciens_J. The sequence continues at coordinate 584 of DBXO01000008.1, forward strand.
GCAATCCTTGGGACGAGATCGATATAGAGATCCTTGGCAAGGATACTACAAAGGTTCAGTTCAACTACTATACTAACGGTAAGGCTGACCATGAAAAGCTCTATGACCTCGGCTTCGACGCATCACAGGGCTTCCATACATACGGCTTTGACTGGCAGCGCGACCACATTACATGGTATGTTGACGGAAAGCCTGTATATACGGCATATGACAACATTCCCCAGACACCCGGAAAGCTTATGATGAACGTATGGCCCGGTACAGGTGTTGATGAATGGCTCAATCATTACGACGGAAGAACACCTCTTACCGCTCGTTATCAATGGGCTACTTACAATAAACAGTAATTTTCCAAACCACAAGTTTAATACTTTTTTCCAAACCGAAACAGGAGCAATACGCGGGTATTGCTCCTGTTTTTATATTATACTTTATCAAGTCTTTCAAGAAAAAAGTCAAAAAGGCTTTTGTTCTGATCCTTTGAGTCAAGGTCTACGTCCCGTGCGCTGTCCTTCCACTCGCTGCCCTCGGGGAGAAGGGAATATGCAATATTATGGCGGTGCCATTCGTAAGCCATATCTTCGGCAGTACGATAGCTTTCCATATCGGCGCTGTGGACGGGGTGCTCATCTATGAGCGCCTGACATATAATAACGAGATCGCGGTGGCTCTCTATTAAATATGAATCGGTGATATGCCAGTTGTCGGGGGTATATTTTGCGCTGAACTCCTCTCCCGAGTAGCTGAATACGTAATTAACGCCCCTTTCGTCAATACAGTGCAGTTCTATATCGTCAGTTGAGCTTAAACTCGTGAACTCCTCCGTTATGGGCTCGAAGACTTCTTCTGCGGGAGGCTCTGTTGTGACAGAGGCTGTAGTAGTCGCTGCTGAGGCCGTTACAGCTGTTGTGACGGCAGAAGTGGTCACAGCTTCGGACAGGACAGGCGTATTGTTATCGCTGCAAGCTGCAAGGAAAGCCGCAGCAGTGAACAGCATGAGCGACAGTGTGCATTTATTCTTCATGTTTCGTGTCTCCGTTGCCTTTTTTTAGTGTATACATTATACAGCAAATATATTCGGCTGTCAAACCTTAATGACTGCCTTGCAAAATATTATATGCGGCGGTATAATATTTTTATGGGAATTTTTTGAAAAGTGAAATATTTACCCCTTAAAAATCGACTATATAGACAAGAGGAAATCCATACCTCGGGAAAGGAGGTTTTCCCCATATGAATGATGCATCGATTATGGAGCTGTTCCGAAAACGAGACGAAAACGCCTTGAAAGAGCTGAAAAGCAAGTATGACGGACTGTGTTGTTATATTGCGGGAAATATCCTTTTCCGCCGCGAGGATATCGAGGAGTGCGTAAATTCCGCTTACTATGATATATGGAACAAGATCCCCCCCGAAGAACCTCATGATCTGAAGACATATCTCTGCCGCATTGTGAAAAATAAGGCTATAGACCGCCTTAAGTACAATTCGGCACAGAAGCGCGGCTCACAGTACGAGGTCTCGCTTGACGAGCTTTCGGAGTGCATACCCGACAGAAGCGGAGACGATATCTCGGCGGAAAGGCTTGCGGAAGTTATCAGCAGCTTTCTGAGGACCCAGGACGAGCTCCACAGAAAGGTCTTCGTAAGGCGCTACTGGTACGGCGACAGTATCTCAAAGATAGCGGGTTATTACGATATGAACGGGAAAACTGTTGCAACCTATCTTTTTCGGACAAGAAAGAAGCTTAAGGTCTACTTGAAGAAAGAGGGTTATGATTATGGATAAAAAGAAATTTTATGAGGCTATCGACCTGATAGACGACGATCTTATCAGAGAAGCCGGGATAAGTCCCGAAAAGCTTGCAAAGGCTGATACGGACACAGATGACGGTGTTACCGTATCAGGCGTAGAGGTCTACAGCAGTAAGATAAAATGGCGCAGGATAGCAGCTGCGGCGGCTGTATTCGCCATTGCTGCGGGTATGGGCTCTGCAGGCTATGCTATGTTCAGGAACCGCGTTCCGTTGCCAAATGAAGAAACAGAGATAACTACAGAGGAGACCAGTGAGGGCATGGCGGCTGAAGTATCAACAAAGGAAAGCAACGATATAAAGGAAGAAGCCGTTACGACTTTAAAGGCTAAGGACAATAAAGAGAAAAGTACGGTGACTTCCGTGGCTGAGGAGAAAAACGACGCTGAAAAGCCCACAAGTGCTGCCGATAACGGTGAAAAGCCCGTACAGGCAACAGAAACGGCGGTTCAGCAGACCGGAAAGCCCGCAGAAACAGAGAAACCGAAGACTACAGTGATAACCACTGCAAAAACAACAAAGGCAACTACCAAGCGCACAGAGCCTGCAACTACCACAGTTAAGACTACAAAGACGGTTGTTGACGACCCTGAGGGCTTTAATGACTTTGATATATATGAGAGTCTTAAATCGCTGAATTACGTTCCTTATACCTGTGACGGACTTCCCGAGTATGTGCTGAATGCTCCTGACGGAACGATATACTACTTTAACTTCAGTTCAGGCTGGGTATGGCGGAGACTTCCTGATATGGATCCTGCGACTGAGAATGAAGAGGGATATCTGACAAAAACTCAGACTGCGTATCTCAAGAGACACGGCGAGGAGATAGGTATGTATCCTTCACAGTACAGTGTTCCTGTTCCTATTCAGAGCTACGATTTCAATGCTAAGTATGTCCGCACATACTATACAGGAAGAAATAGCGGTTCACCCAAGAAAAAGATATTCACAAGCCGTGCTGAACTTGACAGTTATGTTAATGAATACAAGGAAAAAACAGGAACTATGATTGGACTTGGTATGAATAAAACTTTAGAAGAGGAAGTTGCAGGTTATGATGATAACTGGTTCAGCAGCAATAAGCTCGTAATGGTAATTCTTGAGGAGGGTAGCGGCTCTATCAGTCACAAAGTCGTGCAGGTAGGCGGAATCAATATTACGATCGAGCGAATAATTCCTGCGGTCGGTACCTGTGATATGGCTGAATGGCATATTTTAATCGAGCTTGACAAGGATTTGTATTTAAACAATGATGTTCAGATAAGCACCTATGAAAAACGTGAACAGTATAATTGGTAATATTAGAAAGCAAGAAGGCAAGCGGAATGCTTGCCTTCCTTTTATACTATCTTAGTGACCTTGTAGCCTGCTTTTTCCACAGCCTGTTTCAGCTCGCTGTCGCTTATATCTCCGCATAGCTCAACAATTGCCGTTCCGCTTTTGTGGCTCACCTCTGCGGTTTTCACGGCACCCAGCTCTTCAAGAGCCTTTTTTACGCGGGCTTCACAGTGACCGCACATCATTCCCTTTATCTTTATGTTCTTTTCTGTGCTGCTATCGGTGCTGTCAGCCGATTTAACGGGAGCTTTCCGCTTACTGTCGCGGCTTGTGTCATAGGGCCTGAACATATTCAGCCTGAGAGCGTTTGTTACTACGCAGAAGCTTGAAAGGCTCATGGCGGCAGCTCCGAACATTGGGTTAAGTTCCCAGCCGAAAAGCTTTATATAAGCTCCTGCGGCAAGGGGAATACCGATGATATTGTAGAAAAACGCCCAGAAGAGATTCTGCTTTATGTTCCTGAGAGTAGCTCTGCTGAGCCTTATTGCTGCGGGAACGTCTCTGAGACTGCTTTTCATAAGAACTACGTCAGCCGCGTCGATAGCAACATCTGTGCCTGCGCCTACGGCTATGCCCATATCCGCGGAAGTCAGGGCGGGAGCATCGTTTATGCCGTCCCCGACCATTGCAGTGACGCCCTGTTTTTTTAGCCTGCGGACAGCTGTTTCCTTTTCGTCGGGAAGAACTCCTGCGATGACCTCGTCAACGCCTGCCTGCCCGCCGATAGCTCTTGCTGTGGTCTCGTTGTCGCCTGTGAGCATTACAACTCTTATGCCCATATTTTTCAGCTGTTTTACGGCCTCGGGGCTGTCCTCTTTGATAACGTCCGCAACGGCGATAAGTCCAGCTGCTTTGTCTCCCTCAGCAAAGAAAAGGGGAGTTTTTCCCGCTGCCGAAAGCCTATCGGCGGCTGTTTCTATATCATCGGGGATTTCTGCGGCAGAACTGATAAAGCTGTAGTTTCCTCCGGATATCTTGATCCCGTTTCGCTCTGCGGTGAGACCGTTGCCCGAAACAGCCCTGAAGGCAGTTATTTCTCCGGCAGTCAGTTTTTCCTCGCTGCAGCGCTTTATAACAGCCCTTGCAAGTGGGTGCTCACTGTGAGCTTCGAGAGCAAGGGCAAGAGTAAGAAGCTCTTTTTCGCTGTATTCCTTTGCTGGGATAATGTCTGTAACTACTGGCTCGCCTGCGGTTATGGTGCCTGTCTTGTCGAGAGCCACAATGCTGACCTTGCCCGTCTGCTCAAGGGATACGGCGTTCTTGAAAAGTATGCCGTTTCTTGCACCTGTGCCGCTTCCAACCATTATGGCTACAGGAGTTGCAAGTCCGAGGGCGCAGGGACAGCTGATAACAAGGACAGATATAGCCCTTGCCAGTGAAAAGCCTGCTGTCTGGCCGGCAATAAGCCAGATAACGAGAGTCAAAACAGCTATTATTATAACAGCGGGAACAAAAATACCCGATACCTTGTCGGCAGTCTTTGCTATTGGGGCTTTTGTGGCTGCCGCGTCGGATACGAGCTTTATTATCTGTGAAAGTGTGGTGTCTGCACCTACTCTTGTGGCTTCGCATCTGAGATAGCCCGAATCGTTTATAGTAGCGGCGGTTACGGCAGAGCCTGCTTTTTTGTCAACAGGAATGCTTTCGCCTGTTATTGCTGCTTCGTTTACGGCGCTCTCGCCCTCGAGGACTATTCCGTCCACGGGAATGCTCTGTCCGGGTCGGACTATGAAAATATCGCCCTTTATCACGTCATCGGCTGGAATTTCAATCTCAATCCCGCCCCTTACGACGTTTGCGGTCTTTGGTGACAGCTTTATGAGACTTTTCAGCGCGTCGGTGGTCTTGCCTTTGGATCGCGTTTCAAGCAGCTTACCTACGGTGATAAGTGTGAGTATCATTGCCGCCGACTCAAAGTAAAACTCGTGGGAATAGCCTGCGGCTCGGGCTATGTCGCCTTTTGCCTGTGCGTCTGTCATCGCAAACAGGCTCCATGTACTGTATACGAATGATGCCATAGAGCCCATAGCTACGAGAGTGTCCATATTTGGAGAGCGGTGTATGATTCCCTTTGCTCCGTTTATGAAGAATTTCTGATTTATCACCATGACTACCGCAGCAAGGAGAAGCTGTGCGAGCCCCTGCATCATATGATTGCCTGCCATGAACTGCGGCAGCGGAAGTCCGAGCATGGTGTGGCCCATTGAGATATACATCAGTATCAGCAGGAACACCAGCGAAGCTGCAAGTCTGTGTTTCATCGTGCGCAGCTCTCCGTCGTTTGACAGATCGTCGTCAGTTCCTGCATTTTCTGCGGCTTTGCCCGCAGGAGCTGCTCCGTAGCCTGCATCGGAAACAGCTTTTATTACATCAGCATCGGAGGCTGTGCCCTCAACTCCCATTGAATTGGTGAGAAGACTTACAGAGCAGGAGGTGACGCCCTCAATGGAGGATACTGCCTTTTCGACCCTTGCGCTGCAGGCGGCACAGCTCATGCCTGTTATGTTGTATTTCTTCATGTTTTCACTCCTTCTGCCCATATGTCTTAAGGTAAGTATATCACAGTTTAAAGTATACGTCAAACAGCGTGTTATATACAGTTTACAAAAAGAGGCCTGCCGAAAGGCAGACCTCAGTAGTTATTGGATTTTATCCGTTATCAGGCGATCTTCTCAACTGTGTATCCCATTCCCTCGAGGAGGTTGTCTACTCCGACGTCCTCAGAATAGTGAAGAGCGCCTACCATGAACAGGCAGTTCTTGCCTGACTTGATAAGCTCTGAAGCCTTTTCAGCCATGCCCTTGTTGCGATCGGTGAGAAGTACATTTTTGTACTGTGCGTAATCATCCTCAAGATCCTCGGGAAGCTCGTCAATGTCCATATCGGAATCGAACAGTATATCTCCGCTTCCGTTAGCCCACTGCTCGTATAATTGGGAGATATTATCAGCATATTCGTCGATAGCGTCCATATCATCAAGATAATCCTTGAGGAGGTAATCGCCGAGGTCGTCGGTATATGCGGAAAGCGCCTTTACCTGAGTATCAATGGTTTCGATGCTGATGACTTCCTTGTTGTCCTTCTTTGCAAGATTCATGAAATAAGTATCTGTACCTGCTATCTCAAGGTTCTCAAGTCTCATGAGCATTATATTATTGAGCTGATTGATGAAGTAGCCTGCGTTGAACTGATCGAACATTTCGTTGTATCCGCCGAGGCTGGTAAAGTAATCCTTGAGCTTTGTATGGGTTCCTTCGGATATATGATCTGTCAGCTTTGAACCGTCATCATACATGAAGCCCTTTGCAAGATCTAACTGAGCAGCAGTATCCTCTGCAAGAGAGACGGTATCATACTCAACGGCGATGGAATCGCAGTTCTTGTAGATATCCATTATCTGCTGCGGATAATCGCCTGCGCTTACGGGAAGAACGTGCATGGTTCCAAGGAGATAGAGAGTATTTCCACTTTCGTTGTCCGTTACCTTCCAGAGAGGAGGATTGATATCTGTAGTCTTGATATAATCGTTTATATCGGCTGTTTTGCCGAAAGGATTCTCCATATCCTCACCGTCTGTGTTTTCCTCTGCAGCAGCTTCTGTAGGATCGTCAGATATTGTTTCCGTAGCGAGTTCAGCTGTTGTTGTATTTGCGGAATCAGAGTCCGAAGCGGGAGCTTCCTTTTTGCTGCATGATGCTGCTGTAAGTGTCATAGCGAGAGCCATGATGAAAGCAGCTGTTTTAGTTGTTTTCATTTTATTCTGTCCTTTCATTACAAAATATAGTTAATTATACTACCGACTGCCCGATATGTCAATGAATGAGAACGATAATTATGTAAATCGGACTGTATTTTGCAATAATGTTTCAATAATTCGTGTAAAAAGTGTATGTACGGTCTTGACCTTTTGTGCTTTTGGGTATATAATAAGCTTAAAGCTTGGCTTATCCTGAGCAATTTTTGTTTTTTTATGAGGTTCGATATGGAAAGAATACGCAGACATTTTATATTTTACGGCTACGTGCAGGGCGTAGGTTTTCGCTGGAGGGCTTCCCACACAGCACAGAGATTCGGTATTACGGGCTGGGTACGCAACCTTGACGACGGCTCCGTTGAAATGGAGGCTGAGGGTACAGAGAGAGACATTGACGATCTTATAGATGTGCTCAGAAGTCATATATGGGGAAGTATAGACGATATGGTCTCAGAGCACATACCCGTGCAGGGAGACCGTGTATTTGAAATAGTATGATATCAGCTGAAATGGCTTGACAAAGTCATCAACAGATGTTATAATCTTCTTTGAGCACTGCTCCGACAGTTCGTTTGCGCCATCCTGTCGTTAATAAAAACCAGGGCATCCATATACTGCGGCTCATGCTGCCGGTATAAATTTTAGTGTAAGGATGCACCTGCTTATTGCAGGTGCTTTTTATTTCGGGTGATAATATGTACAGATTAAAGACCTCGGCAGACTTTGACAGTGCCCATTTCCTTGCAGGCTATGAGGGAAAGTGTGCCAATATTCACGGACATCGCTGGAAGATAGAAGCCGAATTCGCAGGCTGCGAGCTTGTGAGCAGCGGGACTGAGCGCGATATGCTCATAGATTTCGGCGACATAAAAAGCGCTGTACGCGCACTTGCGGACAGTTTCGATCATGCACTGATATATGAGGAAGGTTCCCTAAGAGCGGAGACAGTTTCTGCGCTCAATGCCGAGAATTTCAGGCTTATCCCTGTAAGCTTCAGACCTACTGCGGAGAGGTTTGCGGAGTATTTTTACGGTCAGCTCAGAGCAAAGGGTCTGCCTGTAGTGCGTACAGCCGTATATGAAACTCCCGAAAACTGTGCAGTATATGAGGAAACGCCATGAGATATCCCGTAGTTGAAAAATTCGTCAGCATTAACGGTGAGGGACAGCGTGCAGGTGAGCTTGCAGTGTTTATTCGTTTCAGAGGCTGTAATCTTGCATGCAGCTACTGTGATACCAGGTGGGCAAATACTGACGATGCTGAGGCGGAGCTGATGACAGCTGAGGAAATAGCCTCATATGCTTCGGCAACAGGTGTGAGGAACGTTACTCTCACAGGGGGAGAGCCTCTTTTGCAGCCCGGGCTCGGTACGCTCACCGATCTGTTAATAAGCTCTGGACATAATGTTGAGATAGAAACAAACGGCAGCATATCCGTTGCGGAGCTTGCAACTGCCGGACACCGTCCCTCGTTCACTCTTGATTACAAGCTGCCCGGCAGTGGTATGGAAAATCATATGCTCACCGATAATTACGCTTTTCTGACAGAAAATGATACGGTAAAGTTCGTTTCGGGCAGCATAAGCGATCTTAAAAGAGCAGCAGAGATAATAAAAGAGCATGATCTCATCAGCAGGTGCAGGGTATATATAAGTCCTGTATTTGGTAAGATAGAGCCTGCGGATATAGTTGGTTTCATGGCGGCTGAGCATCTTAACGGGGCAAGGCTTCAGCTGCAGCTGCATAAATTCATATGGGATCCGGACAAGAGGGGAGTCTGAAAGGAGAAAAAATGGATACTAAAGCGATAGAAATGCATATAAGAGGTATTCTTGAAGCTCTCGGCGAGGATCCCGAGCGTGAGGGGCTTCGTGAAACTCCTCAGCGTGTGGCGCGTATGATGGAGGAAGTATTCGAGGGCATAGCCTACTCGAACCATGATATAGCGCAGATGTTCGGCAAGACCTTTGAGGCTGCCGACGATACGGCAGTTGTCATGAAGGATATAACGGTCTTCAGTCATTGCGAACACCATATGGCACTTATGTACGATATGACTGTGGACGTGGCTTATATCCCGAGGGGACGTGTCCTCGGGCTAAGTAAGATAGCGAGGATATGTGATATGGCCGCAAAGCGACTGCAGCTTCAGGAAAAGCTGGGAAGCGATATCGCAGAGATAATCGCGGAAGCTTCGGGCTCTCCCGATGTGGGAGTAGTCATAAAGGGCTGTCACAGCTGCATGACTGCACGTGGTATCAGGAATGCTTCCGCAAAGACGGTCACCAAAACATGGCGCGGAGAGTTCAGAAACGATCCCGAACTGAGAAAACTACTGGACTGATAAGGAGATAAATATGAAAGCACTGGTTTTGTTCAGCGGCGGTGTGGACAGCACCACCTGCCTCGGCATGGCTGTTGATAAATATGGAGCGGATGAGGTACTTGCGCTGTCCGTTTATTACGGTCAGAAGCACAGCAGGGAGATAGAGGCTGCGGAAAAAATAGCTGCTCACTACGGAGTAAAGCTGAAAAAGCTTGATCTTGCTCTGATATTCGCGGATTCGGACTGCTCATTGCTCAAGGGCTCGGACAGGGAGATTCCCAAGGAGTCCTACGCAGAGCAGCTCAGGGATACGGACGGAGCTCCCGTTTCCACGTATGTACCGTTCAGAAACGGGCTTTTCCTTTCGTCGGCTGCGAGCATAGCACTGTCCAACGGCTGCGAGGTCATATACTACGGCGCTCACAGCGATGATGCGGCGGGAAATGCCTATCCTGACTGCAGCAGCGACTTCAACGACGCAATAAACCGCGCCATATACCTGGGAAGCGGTTGTGAGCTGAGAGTTGAAGCACCGTTTATCGGACTTACAAAGGCTCAGGTGGTGAAAAAGGGGCTTGAACTGAACGTACCCTATGAGCTTACGTGGAGCTGCTATGAGGGCGGGGACAAGCCCTGCGGAAAATGCGGTACATGCCGTGACAGAGCAGCCGCATTTGCGGCAAACGGTACAGAAGACCCTGCACTTGCGAAAGGAGTTTAATATGACAGGAAGAAAAGACAACGAAAAGGGCAGCATTTCGCTCCTCGGAAACAATAAGACAACATATTCCGCGGATTACGACCCGTCAGTGCTGGAGACCTTTCCCAACAAGCACCCCGATAACGATTATTTCGTGAAGTTCAACTGTCCTGAGTTTACAAGCCTTTGCCCCATAACAGGACAGCCCGACTTTGCGACCATATATATTTCCTATGTTCCCGCCGGTAAAATGGTGGAGAGCAAGTCGCTTAAGCTTTATCTTTTCAGCTTTCGCAACCATGGCGATTTCCATGAGGACTGCGTTAATATAATAATGAAGGATCTTATTAAGCTCATGGAGCCGAAATATATCGAGGTATGGGGAAAATTTCTGCCACGCGGAGGAATATCCATCGATCCCTACTGCAATTACGGAATTGCCGGCACAAAGTGGGAGCAGCTGGCATGGGACAGGCTGGCACATCACGATCTGTATCCCGAAACTGTCAATAACAGGTAGCACATTATTCTGTCTGCCCTGATAATAACGGATAAAGCGCGTTCAGGTACTGTCTGCACGCGCTTTTTGCTGCCCGGAAAAAAGACTATATGGAGCAGTTGCAAATATTGACAAATTAGCTATAATGTGGTATAATGTAACAGAGTATTATATGTTGTATTTACAAAGTGGATTGGAGCAAAAAGAATAATAGATAAAAGATATAGATATAAAGATGATTCGTTGATGTTCTGATTAAAGAAATGGTATTTTGATATCATTTTTAGGATGGGAAGTGAAAAAATGGATTTCCATGTAATATTTGAAAAGATGCTCAGTGAGCTCAACAGCATGAAAAAAATAGATTTTCAGCTTGTTGAAAAGGAAATGAGCAGTATCTGTGATATGTTCCGAATATCAAAAATAGTTACCAAAACTTATCAGAATTCAAAGTGTGAAGAAAAAGGAGTGGGTGATGTTCTGATATCATACGATAACGGTAAAAGCGGCAGTATTGCTCTGTCTACCCGTATCGTTACCGATATGATGAACGTTATTATCTGTGAGGTCTTTCTTATAGACGGCGCTGAGCCATGGACAGCCGAGGAGGCCGAAACCGTAAGCTTTTTCCTCGATACCGTTACAGTTTATATGAGCAGAAACAGGATCGACGAAGCTGCAAAAAGATTTGCTTTTTACGACGACGACGGTTATCATAATTTCAGATACTTTATACGTAATATCCAGCGTGCTGCAGATGAGGAAAAGCTTGGAGGAAAGGCTGCTATACATTTCAATCTTAAGCACTTTGCTCTCGTTAACAGCCGTATCGGAAGAAATCTCGGAAGTATGGTAATGCACAGCTTTTTCAATACTGTGGAGGAAATGATCGGCAGCAGCGGCGTTATCTGCCGTTTCGGAGGAGATAATTTCGTTTTGTTATGCGGGCGTGAATGCCTTAACGATGTGCTTGGTTATCTTAGCGGTGCGGCAGTTGTTTACGATGTTAAAACAGGGGACAGGATAATGGTATCCGCTTCTGTGGGAGTATTCCTTATCCCCGATGATTTCGTGATGAATGATGTGGGAGATATACTTGACAAGATAATCTCTGCATCAACTGCGGCTAAAATCAGCGGAAAGCAGAATATCGTTTTCTACAGTGACGAGATGCTTGCTGAAAAGAGCAAGGTCATGCGTATACAGCATATCTTCCCCGACGCTTTGGAAAATGAGGAGTTCCGCGTGTTCTATCAGCCCAAGGTGAATATAAATACAGGTGAGATAGTGGGAGCAGAGGCGCTTTGCCGCTGGTTCCATGAAGGCAGGATAGTTTTTCCTGCTGAGTTTATTCCCGTACTGGAGCAGGGACTTGAGATATGCAGGCTTGACTTCTATATGCTGGACCATGTCTGCAAGGATCTGCGCAGATGGCTTGACGAGGGCGGGAATGTAGTGAGAGTATCCGTGAACCTGTCGCGAAAGCATATGGTAGATATCGACCTTCTTGAGCATATCCTTGAGATCGTCGACAGGAATAATATTCCTCATGAATACATAGAGATAGAGCTTACGGAAACCACTACGGACGTTGAGTTCCGTGACCTCAAGCGTACTGTAAGCGGCTTGCAGCAGGCGGGCATATGCACTTCCGTAGACGATTTCGGAATGGGTTACTCTTCTTTGAATCTAATCAAGGAAATACCCTGGAACGTCATGAAGGTTGACAAGAATTTTATACCCGATGACGAAAACAGTGAGAAGTGCGCAAATGACATAATGTTTCATTATGTTGTGGGTATGGCGAGAGCTATGGGTCTTGAATGCATCGCAGAGGGCGTAGAAACTCAGGCTCAGGTCAGAGCGCTGCGCAAGAACAAATGCGACCTTGCACAGGGATTTCTGTTTGATAAGCCGCTGCCTGTTGAAGAGTTTGAGCAAAGACTCAGGGCAGGCAGATATGATATTGAAATTTGAAAAAACTGCGGAAAGCATATGGCTTTCCGCAGCTTTTTTGTATTCCGAACCCCCTGGCATAGCCAGGGGGTTCGGAATACAAGAAGATTGCATGGCAATCAGTTGACATTCAAAGAGTATATTGACCCGTTTACGGGTTGTAAGAATAGGTAAGAAAAAAGAAACATCCGCTTGATATCAAAGCAGTCATGTTAACCGCCGTTATTAACAACTGTAGTTGTAGTAGCCTTAGATGAATTAGTTGTTGTGGCTGTTGTAGTTGTAGTT
>DBXO01000004.1 GCA_002309635.1 Ruminococcus flavefaciens
GGCAAGGATAATAATAGTATCTGTTTGCACACGATACTCAATTATTATATCATTTCTTCCGGAGCTTGTCAAGCATTTTTTCGGCTGCGTAAAAGTTTTTATATTTATCAGTATCAGGAGCTAAGAACCGAGAACTAAGCAGAGGCTGCGTTTCGCCAGTCCTATACTGCTTACCGATCACTGCTCTCTGATTACTTGCGGAACGCCAGGGGGCGTCGTCCCCTGCTGATTACTAATCTCACTAATCACTGTTCACTAATATTGACAAACGTAAAGTTTCATAGTATAATAAGTATGAACAGGGAGCTTATGGCTCCTTTTATTTATGAAAGGATATGGATATGAATGGAAACCTATGAGATCTTGAAGGATCTTGCACTTATCTTTATTTTTGCCAAGGCGGCAGGTCTGCTTGCACGGAAATGCAGGGCGCCCATGGTCGTTGGTGAGATCATCGCAGGCCTTATTATAGGTCCCTGCCTCGGTCTTAATCTTGTCCAGCCCTCGGAATTCATCAGTCAGATGGCTGAGATAGGCGTTATTCTCATAATGTTCTCGGCAGGTCTGGAGACAAATTTACAGGAGCTGAAAAAATCCGGCTTTGCCGCATTCCTCATCGCCTGCGTGGGCGTATTCGTCCCGCTTTTGGGCGGAAGTCTTCTGTATATGGGTATTTACGGCTTCACGGAATTCGGAACGGACGAGTTCTTCAAGGCAGTGTTCATCGGCTGTATAATGACTGCTACCTCTGTGGGTATCACCGTGGAGGTCCTCAAGGAAATGGGCAAGCTGAGCACCCGCGTGGGACAGACCATACTCAGCGCCGCTATCATCGACGACGTTATCGGTATCATCGTCCTCACCTTTGTTCTCGGCTTCAAGGACCCCGACAGCAATACCCTCCTCGTTACAGGAAAGATATTCCTGTTCCTTGTGCTCTCACTTGTGGTGGGCTTCATTATTTACAAGCTGTTCAAGATATACGATGACAGGCATACCCACACAAGACGTATACCTATAATCGCTATAACCCTGTGCTTCCTTATGGCTTATATCGCCGAGAAGTACTTCGGCATAGCTGATATCACGGGCGCCTATATCGCGGGAATAATCCTCTGCAACGTCCGCGACGCCGAATACATAGACCGCCGCGTAAATATCAACGGTTATATGTTCTTTGCTCCTGTTTTCTTCGTAAGCATTGGCCTTAAAACCAATTTCAGCAATATAGATTCCAGTATGATAGTCTTCTCCATAGGCTTTGTCATAGTTGCAATGCTCAGCAAGGTAATCGGCTGCGGACTGGTTTCAAAGTGCTTCAGGTACAGCTGGGTGGACTGCCTTAAGATAGGCGCGGGAATGATGACCCGCGGTGAAGTCGCACTCATCATCACAAACAAGGGACTGGGCCTCGGCATCATCGATTCGTCTTACTTTACGGCAGTAATCCTGCTCATTATCGTATCGAGCATCGTTACGCCGATAGTATTGAAACTGCTTTTCGGTAAGACGGACGGAGAAAAAAATGAAAAAGCTGTTCAGACAGCGAAGCGATCTGATTCGTAATGCGTAATTAATGAAAGGAGAAAAATATGTTCAGAATAGGTCACGGCTACGACGTTCACAAGCTCGTGGAGGGCAGAAAGCTCATACTCGGCGGAGTTGAGATACCGCACGTTACGGGTCTTCTCGGTCACTCCGACGCAGACGTGCTCGTACATGCAATAATGGACGCTATGCTGGGGGCACTGGCTATGGGCGATATCGGTCACCTCTTTCCCGACAGCGACGACAGCTTCAAGGGGGCTGACAGCATGAAGCTCATGGAGGAGGTCTGCCGCAGAGTAAGAGCAGAAGGCTGGGAGATAGGCAATATCGACGCAACTATAATCGCTCAGGCTCCGAAGCTTGCTCCTCATATAAAGGATATGAGAGAAAATATAGCAAGAGTATGCGGCTGCGATGTATCGCAGATAAGCGTTAAGGCTACCACTGAGGAGCACCTCGGCTTCACAGGTGAAAAGCTTGGTATGTCCGCTCATGCGGTGGCACTGATGTATAAGGGATAAGAAAAAGCTCTCCGTTCGGAGAGCTTTTGTCTTATGATATTATTGCAGCAACAATACGACCTGCTGTATAACCAACTATGTATGCATGAATTAAAACAGGTAACATTTTATACACTTCCTTTCATTATAATAATACAGATCAGTAGCCAACAGAGGCGAGAATGTCATTATAATAATTATACTGTGCTGTAGTTATATCAATATACGTATTTGCTTCCTGCTTTACGCCCTCGGCAACGGGGCCGCCAAAACTGCAAATTATGTTGATAAGTCTCTTGCCCCACGAAGCAACTTTATTATTGTTTTCAGTCGCTTCTTTCGCAGATATCGCATGAACTGTTATTGAATTGTCTGTCTTTGGTGCGATCTTTTTGATCGTAGCTGTTCCTGCTCCGAGGATAGTAAATGCCATTGCCGCTGCTGTGAATTTCTTAACTGAGTTTTTCATCTGAGTTACTTCCTTTCATAATAAAATAGTTTTTTATGCTCTTTCAATACGAACAAGTGATATTGTCAGTTCGTATCTTCCTTACATCTGCTATTTTATGCCTGGAAGTTCTTTTTCGCAACAAAAGCGGAGCGAACAGCCTCGTTTTTGCAGTAAACGGCTTTTTCTCCAATAAAACAAAAAGTCCTCCCGAGGGAGGAGGACCTTTTGTATAAGATGGGGGTCAAAAAGAAAAAATGTAGATCAGCCAGTCTAAATGATTATTGATAAAATCCTTCATTCTGATAAACTCCTTTCTGTAATAAGCCTATGTCTATAGGATACAGCACAGTCCGCCGCTTGTCAACTCTGTTAAACAAAAAACGTAAATAATCGAACATTAACAGTTCACAATTAGTACGCACAAAACACAGCAGCTTGAACAAAAAAGACCGTTATCAGGCTTTTTTATCTTTTGTTCATTGACTTTCACAATTAATTGTAGTAAATTAATAAAAAGTCTGCGATTTTTGCAGGTCGTATGCGCAGAATGCCGATAATATCATCAGCTTTTTTAACTATCAAAGTATAAAGAAGGTGTATTTATGGATTTTCAGCAGTTTATCGACGGTTTTCTTGCTACCGCCTGTGTGGTCTCAGTAAACAGGCAAAGTGGCGGCAACTGTGAGGATATACGCATTGTTGCAGGCAATAAAATGTTTATCCAAATGGCAGAGCACCCGCCATTTATAACGGATCCGACCGTTCATCCCGATAAATTCATACCCGACAGCCCTTATTACAAGTACCTCCCGAGGACTCCCGATTTTGAGGACATATGTTTCCGTACAGCTGTACAGAAAAAATCCGTACATACCTATATACACCTTAATGTGTGCGACATGTGGTTCAATATGTTCTTCATCCCCATAGACTATGAGGACAGCGATACCTGCTACTGTGTATACTCAACAGAGCCATGTGACGTCAACGATATAGATTCGGCTTCGACCAGCTCACTCACCACCTCAAACGATGTTCTCAAAACCTGTATAAAGCTCCGCGGCACAAACGACTTCAAAGCGACCATAAACGAGGTAATAGGCGATATCCGCGACGCTATGAGAGCAGCTGACGAGGCTATGTATAAGGATAAGGAAGAATATTACGCAAAATATCCCGAAAGGAAATACAGATAGTAACAGCGCCATGATGATTATTCTTTCTTATGTATTAATTCAACCCCTCTAATATTTTAGCGGGGCACTGTTGTAAAGGCGGGGTGATATTAAACAGTTAATGCGCAGAATAAAAATCGCGTTCCGCAAAAAGTGAAACGCGAACTTAGGTGCGCAGGCTCTGCGCCGTTATGGCATAACAGAATTGATGAAATTATTATTATTCCTTAAACTTGAACATTTCTATTTCTTCAGGAGTAAGGTCCTGGAATTCTTTATTGTTTGTCTTCATATATTTAATGATTCTTTTGAAATCAATTTCGTTAGGCGGAAGGTTTATGCCTTCCTTTGAACCAATATAAATTCCGTCAAATCCTTCAAAATCCGGATCTGGAATAATGCACTCTTTTTTACTCATAATAGTGCCACCTTGTTAGAAACAACTAAAAAGCTTATTATCCCTTATGGGGGTTATAACATCACGGACGGTGGTTGCAACACACAAAGGGCAGTTGAGCCTTCTCTGCCCTGTTCCGTGATTATATACGCAAAAGAAGGTAGAATATAACGCACATAAGTGCAGAAAGAAGGCTCGTTATGAACAAAACGCAGAGAATAGGCATTTACAACAACAAAAAGCGGTGTCGCCAAAACCACATCAATTATTAATATTGCTTACGCATTTGCCAAAAGAGGAAAGAGGATACTTGTGGTGGACTGTGATAATCAGGAGAACTGTTTTTCATTCTTTTTTTCTAATCAGTCATCCAATGAAGTGTTCAACACGGAATATGACGGTATTTCGCATACTACATGGCATAAATACACTGCACTGGACGTTGCTACTTGTAACAACGTCTATGAATATATTCTGTTTGACCTTCCCCCGGCTCTTAGTGATGAAGTTAAACAGATAATAAAACATCTCGATGCAGTATATGTACCGACTATGCTCGGTGAATTTGAGATACAGGGCTTAAAAAAGGTTACTGACGAAATTAATAATCAAGGAACGAAGCTCGGAGGTATCTTTGTTACCATGTTTCAGGCAAAGAATGATAAGGAGCTTATTGAGGAATTCCGCTCGGTGCTCAAAAATCGCCTTATGAATGCAGTTATTCCCTTTTCTACCACTGTTCGTGAGTCTCAGAAAGCTGGACTTCCGATAGAAGCGTACTTCATTGAAAGAAATGTACCGCAAATCGGAACATCATGGAAGGTAGTCAATGCGTATAACAGTCTGGCAGACGAAATACTTAAGGAGTTTGAAGCATAATGAGAAAGAGTATGTTGGATAACTTAAAAACAGTTGTATCAAATACACTTACCGATGATATAAAGATGATAGATATTGATGAACTGCATGAGTCGGCTGATAATTTCTTTGTTGTGGAGAATATAGAGCATTTCGCTCAGACTATACTCGGACAAGGTGGCGTTAAGGACAACCTTATTGTCAAGCCCCTCGAAACTGGCGGTTATGAAATAATCAGTGGTCATAGACGCAGAGCTGCGGTTCAGTATCTTCTTGATAATGGTGAGAACATAGCCCGTGAGTCTATCCTAAAATTTGTGTAAA
>DBXO01000034.1:0-338 GCA_002309635.1 Ruminococcus flavefaciens
GCCTTTGGAGTTGTTGTGGTAGCCTTGGTAGTTGTTGTTGAAGTAGTTGTAGCCTTAGGCGTTGTTGTGGTAGCCTTGGTAGTTGTAGTTGAAGTAGTTGTTACCTTAGGCGTTGTAGTTGTTTTAGCTTTGGTAGTTGTAGTCGAAGTAGTTGTTACCTTTGGCGTTGTAGTTGTTTTAGCTTTGGTAGTTGTAGTCGAAGTAGTTGTTACCTTAGGCGTTGTAGTTGTTTTAACCCTGGTGGTTGTAGTTGAGGTTGTTGTTACCTTGGGCGTTGTAGTTGTTTTAGCCCTGGTGGTTGTAGTTGAGGTTGTTGTTACCTTGGGCGTTGTAGTTGT
>DBXO01000034.1:429-37803 GCA_002309635.1 Ruminococcus flavefaciens
GTTTTAGCCCTGGTAGTTGTAGTTGAGGTTGTTGTTGCCTTGAGTGTTGTAGTTGTAGCCTTAGTGGCAGTAGTTGAAGTAGTAGCCTTGGGCGTTGTTGCAGCTTTGGTGGTTGTTGATGTTGTAGTAGGTGTTGTTGTGGTCAATTTTGTGGTAGTAGTGGTAGTTCTGCGCCGTCTTGTTGTTCTTGTTCTTGATGTTGATGTGGCACTTGTGGTCCTGTTGGCGGTTGTACTTGTTGTGAGCTTGGTGGTGCTTGCCTTGGCAGTTGAAGTTGTCGCCTTTGTAGTCGTAGTGGAGGTCTTTGTAGTTGTAGTCGTTGACTTCTTTGAGGTTGACGAGCTTGTGGTTTTTGCCTTTGTCGTAGTTGTTGAAGTCTTTGTAGTTGAAGCCTTTGTAGTCGTTTTTGATGCCTTTGTGGTTGAGGCCCTGGCAGTTGTCGTTGTTGTTGTGGCTGCCTTTGTAGTTGTGGCTGCTGTGGTTGTAACTGACGGAACAGGTGTGTCAGTCGGGAGAGTTGTGAACTCAGACTGTGTAACGGTTACTGTTGCTATGGCACCGTTCTTGTGAGTAGCAGTCTCCATGTATCTTACGTAGTATTTGCCCTTTGGAAGTCCTGTTATCTCGGTTCCTGTACAGGGCACGCTGTTGCTGAAGTCTGACTTTGTTGCGTACTCCATAGCGTCGGTAACGTTTAGTATGTTGCCGTTGTCGCCTGCAACAAGTCCCTTTGGTGCGCCCGGACCGTCTGCCTTCTGTATCTTGTCGGAGGTCACGGTGATACTTCCCGATGTGCGGCCGAGAAGGTCGCTTACGTCGCAGGAGATGATATGTCCGATGTCCTCTTCCTTGAGTATGAAATTGTTGTTTCTTGCGCCTTCGATTATTTCGCCGTCTCTCTTCCAGTGGAATGCGAACTTGACAGCGTTGGAGTTCTTAACGTTTGCTGTAAGGGCGAAGCTGTATTTCTGCGGTGTGCTGAAGCTTACGTCAGCTTTGAAAGGTTCTTTTTCAACAACTGTGTCGGGATTGACAACTGTTATGTCGGGTACCTTTCCGAATACCTGCTGCCATACTTCGTCAGAGGGCTCCTTGCCCTGCTGGAGAGTGTAGAGGAAGAAGAACAGCTCTTCCTTGAAGAGTGCCCAGCTGTGGCTGCCGTTTTTCCATGTTACTGATGTGAAGCCCTGTGCTTCACCGAATTCGTTGTACTGACAGTCTATAACTTCCTTATGGCCGCAGTTTTCCTCTGTAGCGCTTGCGGCAAGGTAGAAATAGTGATCCTTGTCCTTGGTGAACTGGAGGTCCTTGGTTTCGGGGTCGTCCAGCATCCAGCTCTGGTAGCCGTACTGATCGCCGGGGAAGTGTCCCTGTGCAGCAGGACTGATAGAGCCCACATATGATATGCTGTCGCGGTACTTGCTTCCGCCGTAGACTGCCACAGCTCCGCCGAATGACCAGCCTGTGAGGGCGTACTTCTTGCTTGTATCCACCTTGCAGCCTGTGAGTTTGTCGTATGTACCGTCATCGAGTCGCTTTATTACCTTGGCAAGTCCGCCGCCGCTTACAAAGTGAAGATGATCGGTAGTACTTGAGGTCTGCATGATATGCGGAGTTACCACTATCATTGGCTCGATAAGGCCTGAGTTTACCCACTCGTCCATAGCCTTGCGTACATTGTCTGTTACCGACGAGTAGGAATGGTTTCCGTGGACGAAAATGCCTGCGGGGTAGGTGCCCTCCACGTCGGGAGCGAGAACATAGCCGCAGTCGCCGCTGGGGTAGGTGCCGTACCTGTACTTCTGGTAGGTGATCCTTGTGGCTGCCTTTGCTTCATCGCGCACGAAGCAGTTCGACGGGATAATGCATATGAACATTACCGCAGCGAGAAGCAGTGCTGTGAATTTACTGAGTTTCATTTTTTATCTCTCCTTGTCAAAAAAATTTACCATTTGTGAATTGGTATGATGATTCAACATTTTCCTGATTATATCACAAAATTGAGCAAATGTCAACGTATATTTACTGGTTTCGACATGATATACTGCGCAAATTTTAGGGAAATCATGACTTCTTGCACAATGGTGGGGAACTTTTCCTATCACCAATGCCCAAGTAATTATGTATTTATGCAAAAAACTATCCTCAGTATCGACTGAGGATAGTTTTTTATTTTGCATGCTTATAAACAAAAAATCGCGGCTTAGTTTCCTAAACCGCGATCCTGGTGCGAGTAATGGGACTTGAACCCATACGTCTCTCGACACACGCCCCTCAAACGTGCCTGTCTGCCTATTCCAGCACACTCGCATTGCAGTGTTTCGTGACTGCTTTAATATTATATCAGATTTAACTGTGCTTGTCAAGCCTTTTTTGAAAAAATTTTCAGAAATATTTAGTTAACATAAAAAATAATTTGTGCTGCTATTGACTTTCACCTGCTTTTAGTGTATAATATTAACTGTTGGTGCTGATGTGGCACAGTCGGTAGCGCAACGCCTTGGTAAGGCGTAGGTCGTCGGTTCAAGTCCGATCATCAGCTCCATGCAAATAACGGTAAATAGGCGTTTCTTCTATGTGAGGGAACGCTTATTTATTTTACTAAATTGAAAAGTGTCATATTTCTGTCATAGTTGAAGGAATCTCAGATTAGTAGAATAAAAAGATTAGGATTTATTTCAGTGCAGCTTTTAGTTAAGGAAATAGAAACGCGCTCCGTAAGGAGCGCGTTTTATTAATTAAGATAGAAGTAGCTTATTAATCCATTGAAAAAATCATTCTAAGATATATAGTTCAACTATACATACAGTACATATCTTTTATGATCATCTGTAACAACTTTTTAAACTCATTGGACTGCCACAAGCTGAGCAGATTAACTGTGTATTATTGTTATACCAATACCACCTTGCGTTATGATTACAATACTGGGGCGGTATACCTGCATGTGCTGTGATAGAATTATCTGACGTTGGAGAAACTGACTTTGTTATAGCTGTGCCTGTTCCGAGTAATGTGAAAGCCATTGCTATTGATACGAGTTTTTTGATTGTTTTTTTCATATGTATTACATCCTTTACATTAATTTTTAAGGCCATATTCAGCCTCATTTACATATAATAACTGATTTTACAATATTTGTCAAGACATTTTTGGCTATGGTTTTTAAAGACAAAAGCTCCCCATATTGGAGAGCCTTTTTATTAGCGTATTACACTATCAATCCAGTTGCATACGTCATTATATGCACCGTTACAAACCCATTTGAATATCTCCCACCAAATGTCAGCCATTGTATTCACTCCTTTCTTTTGAATGTAATCTTAATTTTATCAGTTTTTTGGGGGATTACAACAATTGCAGAGTAAAAGATATTAAATTTGTAGTGAGTTGACTTTGAGTCCATTTTAAATATATATTTAGTTAGGCACTTAATTGTTTATGGGAAGAAAGTTATATGAATGTCTTAATAATTGATTTAGATGCTTATAGAAAACAATACAGCAGCGTTATGTATTACATAAGTGTAACGTTATTAATATGTGTACAGGTTCTATGTACATTTTTTGCTGTTCACTTGACAAAATTAGTAAAATAAGATATTATATATACATGAGGTAATATTAAGCCTCAAATATTATGGTAAAGGATGTAATAAAAATGAAGAACGTAATCAAAAAGATTGCAGCAACAGCAATGGCAATTACTCTGCTTGGCGCAGGTACAGTTGTAACAAAGACGATTGCTCCACAGTTTGACAACTCTATCACAGCAAGTGCAGCATGCAACCACGTAGTAGGTTCAACTTCATGGAGCTCATGGGAGAGTAATGGTACAGAATTAACAGTTCAACAATATTTTCCTTTTTTAGTAATCAGACATTACGAAAAGCGTACATGTAAATGCATAAAATGTGGTAGAACCCTTTCCACACAAAGGAGATATCGTGATCAATGGTGCGTTGACGTAAGTACTGGATATTTTGACTATGTATATTATTAATGTCAATAAAAAGGCTCTCCGAAAGGAGAGCTTTTCTTTTCTATTAGTCAGGAAACTAATTTGATTGAGAGTTCAGATAATACTTACTGCCCACTTGACAAAATCAGTAAAACAAGTTATTATATACGCATAAGGCAGTATTAAGCCTTAAATATTATGGTAAAGGATGTAATAAAAATGAAGAACGTAATCAAAAAAATAGCAGCAGTTGCTATGGCATTTACTCTTCTCGGCACGGGCACAGCCGTAACAAAGACGATTGCTCCACAGTTTGACAATTCAATCACAGCAAGTGCAGCTTGTAATCACGTAGTAGGTTCAACTTCGTGGAGCAGTTGGGAAACAGTAGATACACGTTATGGTTGGATTCCTATTTTCACCATAACAATGACAGACTATCAAGAACGCACATGCAAATGTATAAAATGTGGTAGAACCCTTTATAAGCAAAAGAGACATCGCACCACCTACTTTAGCGAAGAAAGAACCACACGTGACCCATGGATTTATGATTAATGTCAATAAAAAAGGCTCTCCTTTCAGGGGAGCTTATTTTTTGCGCATCCGTAGGTAGCCGGCTTGAATGAGGGCGTAGCTATTTTGCATTTATTGCTGATTTAACGGAAATGTATTGACAAAGTTGAGCTTTTAAAGTATAATGTCTTCATAAGGTCATAGATTTGACTATAAATATTTTTTAAAGGATGTAAAACGATGAAAAATGTTATCAAAAAAATAGCAGCAGTTGCTATGGCATTTACTCTTCTTGGCACGGGCACAGCCGTAACAAAGACGATTGCTCCACAGTTTGACAATTCAATCACAGCAAGTGCAGCTTGTAATCACGTAGTAGGTTCAACTTCATGGAGCGAATGGAAGAAAACAGATTCAGAAATAGTAGTGTTAGTACCTCTTACAATCAGAAGGTACTATAAGCGTACATGTAAATGCGTAAAATGTGGTAAAACTCTTTCTACGCAAAGGAGATATCGTGACCAATGGTTTTTTGACGTGTATAACGGATATGATGACTATGTATATTATTAATATGCAATTATTCAGCTTAAGCTTATCATAAAGGATTTAAAACGATGAAAAATGTTATCAAAAAGCTTGTAGCAACAGCTATGGCATTTACTCTTCTTGGCACGGGCACGGCTGTTACAAAGACGATTGCTCCACAGTTTGACAATTCAATCACAGCAAATGCTGTCTGTAAGCACGTAGTAAATTCAACCTCATGGAGTAAATGGAAAACAGTAGAAGAAAAGGATGATCATGGATTTCCTATTCGGACAGTAATATATAATCAAGAACGCACATGCAAATGTGCAAAATGTCATAAAATTATTTCTACTCAAAAGAGACAGTGCAAAACTCTATATTATTTTTTTGGCTTTCCTGGCATTTACACATCATACAGTTACATATAATTTGAGGTATTAATAATTCGTTTGAACAAACAAGGGCGAATTATTAATAAGTTATTAATTGTAAGCAATTCTGTTTTGCTTTACAGCACTAAAGCGCTGAACGGCATACTGAAAACCGCACTGCCCATAAATGCCTATAAATAGCAAAATTTGAGCAGAAGTTTTTGCAAGGATGTAATTATCAGTGGTGCAAACAACGATAAATAGGCGTTTCTTCTATGTGATGAAACGCTTATTTATTTTACTAAATGGCGAAGTGTCATAAATCCGTCATAGTTGAAGAAATATAGCAGAAGAATAAGTTAATAAAAGGCGGTGACCAACGAGAGCCGCCGATCAGAAGCCACAGCAAAAGAGAAAGAAAAAAATTTTGCAAAATTTGTTTAAGTACTTGACAAGCAGTGCTGTTCGTTGTATAATATAACTGATAAGGTTAATTTAGCCTTAAATTTATGTAAAGGATTTGATACAAATGAAGAACATAATCAAAAAAATTGCAGCAACAGCAATGGCATTTACTCTGCTCGGTGCAGGTACAGCCGTAACAAAAACAATTGCTCCACAGTTTGACAATTCTATTACAGCAAGTGCAGCTTGTAGTCATACAGTAGGTGCAGGATCAGCTGGCGAATGGAAAAAATATGATACAACACATAAAGGATGGCTTTGGGGTAATTGGCAATGGTGGTATAAACAGCCTGTTAAGTGTACAAAATGTGGTAAGGTACTTTGGACTAATCACAAAAAAGAATACTGGACAACTACAACAATATACACTGAAGCGGGAAGCTATGATGTATCTGATTGTTATGATGTAGAATACTGGACAGAATATTAAGCATTATTCTCCCTCATATATTGAGGGAGAATTTTTATGTCTATCTTTTAAAGTGTACCGAACCAAGTACCGAAACAACATAAACCGCAAACAACGTAAAATAGGCAAATCGGAGCAGGTGCAGCCGGTACGCATTGAAAAATAATAGAGCTGCAAGCGGCGTAAAATAGGCAATTAACCGATACGGATAAAAAAGTGTAACATTTAGACGTATTGTAAAAATGTAACAATAAAAATTACTGCTTATTATGCAAAGCCCCAAACTTAGCCAAATAGTATTGACTTACGTTTCAGATCGTGATATTATGTAGTTGTAACAAAGAGACGTTGGACTGATGTTACAAATCTATATAAAGGGGCTGTCAAGTATGGCAAACAAGATATACAGTTACGTGAGAGTGTCAACGGCGAAACAGAGCCTTGAAAGACAAAAGAAGAATATCACATCTTTTCTTAAAGGCGCAAGCTCGATACAGTTTGAGGACAAATGGACGGGAACAACCATGAGCCGCCCCGAGTTTGACAAGCTTGTAAAGGCAGTCAACAAGGACATACAGAACGGTGATACGGTAACAATCATTTTTGATAGCGTCAGCAGAATGAGCCGCAACAGCGCCGAGGGCGTAGAACAGTATTTTAAATGGTTCAATATGGGAGTGTCTCTTGTATTCCTAAACGAGCACTATATTGATACAGATACATACAGAGCGGCGGAAAAGTCAAGCATACCCGAGACAGGTAATGAGATAGCAGATATATACATCAATGCAACTAACCAAGTGCTCATATTACTGGCAAGACGTCAGATAGAAATAGCATTTGAGCAGTCAGAAAAAGAAGTAGCCGACCTCAGAACGAGAACAAAAGAGGGAATGGCTACAAAGGGCGCAGCTGAAAAGATAAGCGCAGCGAGACAAGGACAAACCTTTACAACTATTAAAGGCTTAGAGCTGAGAATAGCAATATTAAAGGAACTCAAAATGTTTGGCGGCGCTCTCAATCATTCACAGTTTGCAAAGCAGCATGATATATCACGAATGACGTTGTATAGATACCTTGACGAACTACAAAAGGACATGGAGTGTTCAAGCTTCACGCCCGAGCAACAGATAAAATATTATCGTGCTCAGATCAGAGAGAGACAGAACCAAGAATAATAAGAGCAGCGGCGGCGGAGCGAGAGCGAAGCCGCCTATTTTATTTGACGGAATAAGGGCGGGGGTGGTTTATATTCTGCGGGGCGTTCCAATTTGCGGAAAGCCGTATAGGTAATGCAAAACGCTCAGCGGCGAATTTTGGGAACGTCCGAACAGCTATTGACAATAATAATCATATTTGTTATAATTACATTAAATGCGAGCAACTCTCTATATTATGATTTGCTAATAAATGATGTGAAGGAAAGAATGACTATGCCAAAGAAATATATTTCAGACTACGACGAAGAATTTGACATAATAGGGGAAATTGACTATCTCATGGAATGTAAGAAAAATGGGCGGAATGATATTTATATAATGCAAGCTCCCACAGGACACGGAAAGACAAGTTTTTTTATCAATCAGTTTTATAATTCATGCAAAGCTAAAGGATATAAAATATTGTTTCTGCTCCCGAGGTCAGCTCCCACAGCACAAATCATCAAAGACACTAAAAACAAAACGGATGTTATCACGGTCAAAACTTATCAATCTATCACACACCAATATATCACAGAGGGCAAGTGCGATCTTGACTATGATTATATAATCTGTGACGAGTGTCACTTTTTTATTACGGACAGCCTTATTAATACAGGCACGGATATTTGTTTTGATTTGATACATCAGAGCCGAGCCTTTAAAATATATATGTCAGCAACGCCCGAGCCTTTTATAGAGCTAATCTTTAATTATCTTCCTCACCCAAACACTTATGAAATAAAGATACCGCCCGAGAATACAGTTATCAGTGATATTAATTTTTTCAGCAGCTATAAGACTAAGACAACCAAAGAAATATTAATTGATATCATGCAAAATGTAAAGGATAAAGCAATTATTTTCTGCAACTCCGCAGCTATGGCGAAAGAGCTTTACCTAATGGACGAATTTAAGGAAAGAAGTCTCTTTATCTGCTCCGAGCATAACGAGACATACAGCCAATACATAAACACAGAACTCAGAGACAAGATGATTAAAACACACAGATTTGATTGCAAATATCTCATCTGCACAAGTGCGCTTGATGTTGGATTCAGCATTGAGGACGAAGAAGTAAAAGACATTATATGCACATTTTCTCCAGAAAACTGGACTAAGTTAGTGCAGAGCATAGGGCGAAAACGTCAAGTAAATCCGCAAGACAAAGCAACTCTGCATATACGGGACTATTCGCAAAATCAGATTGACGATGCTATTGACCGAAATGCAGAAAGATTTGAAGACTATAATTTCTATCAGCAGAGGGGCGAACTTGAATATTTAAAGGCATATCGCAAGAGATACCACGATAAAAATGATATCATGGTTTTTGATTACAGGCTTGACAATAACGGCATACCTCAGCCATACCTGAAAATAGATAAGTTTGTCTTGGCTTATTATGAGTATCAAAGTAAGATCTTGAGAGAAATCAAAAAAGCCCGTAGTTATGCGGAATATCTCAAAGACAAATTGCAGATTGCAGATGATGTGACGATCCGTCACAAGAAAAAAGATGACTATATAGACAGCCGCCTAAAGGCAATAGTAGCAGAGGACAAAATATATACTACTAAAAATCTTAATGAGCTCACGGCTAAATTAAATATTCTCGGCAACAATCGTATGCCGTTAAAAAGTGCGTCCGCAATAAATAAGAGACTTCAAGAAATGGGAAAACCATACATGATTAAAATAACCAAGGACAAGCAGCGGCATACACAATATAAATTCATATTCATAGGGCAGGCGTGACAACCTGCTCTTTTCTTTTTTGGGGTTGTAAATTCCATAACGCATTTTACGGGCTTTTATTTTTGTAAATACAAGATTATTACCTCAAAGGATAAAGTGGCTTGTGGTGTGTTGTGGTTGCTCCTACAGGCATGGTGAAGCCCTTTATAATAAGTAAGTGGATACAAATGATATAATTTTTTATTTTAATAATAAAAGAGTATTGACAAATACACTTAGTTATGATATGCTATATACATAAGCTTAATAATTAAGCTTATGATTTAGCGAGTGGGAGATATTACAATGATAGGACTAACATACATAATGCAGCTTGAAGGCGTTACGGGCAAAGAACTTGCCGAGAGATTAGGCGTTACGCCATCTACTATATCGCAATGGGAAAAACAAGTGCGCCCCATTGCCAAAAATCGTATACCACAATTGATGGAGATATTCCCTCCTTATGACAGCAGTCTTTGGGAAAAGGAAATTAGTGACGTTGACAAACTAATTATGGACAACTTGAAAAAAGAGTATCAAATCCGCACTTTAAGCGGAAGCGATCTCGCTACGGTGCAAGAGCGCAAGAAATTACAAAATGAAATATCCAAAAATGAAGCTTTGATAGATCAACATCGCATACTTGAGGCTATAACCGTATTATTTAGCTATCTTAATAATGGTGATGTTAATAATATTCGTGATATTTCATTGAGGCGTGTCATCGTTAATCACTTTGCCGAGTTGTGTAATTTAGATAACAGCATTTTAGCTAATTTTCTAAAAAATGAATATGACATTGCTGCTTATGACAAAAGCGCCGAGGAAATAATTTTTAATATCAATCTGTTCTGCGAGGAGTTAAAGCTTTCAATAAGAGCGTTAAAGAATTTTATTGATCCGAATCCCCCTCTGCCATTTTAAAGACTTAATGGCATTTTAGTTGCCATAATATAAAATCTAAAAGGAGATATGAAAAATGCAAGAAGAAATACGACAAGTACAAATTGATAATTTGCCCGTAATGTTAGGTGTAAAGCAAACCGCTAAAAATTTTGGCATTGCCGAACACCATGCCCGCCAGCTTGCTTTGCAAGGATTAGTAAAAGCAACAAGGGCAGGAAATAAGATATTGATTAATCAGCAGAGTGTGGCTGACTACTTCAATAATTGTTCGTTAGCGGTGACAACGGCTGAGGATACAAAAATAAAACCTATCCCATACAGGATATAAGTGCATAATAAGGTGGGTTAATGGCAAATCTGCAAGCAAACAAGGGTAAGGACGGTAAGATCATATCATACCGCATTAGGGTATCTGACGGTTGCGGCATGGACGGAAAGCAGCGCTTTAAAACAATGACTTGGAAAGTACCGCACGGAATGACCGAGAAGCAGGCTATAAAATCCGCACAGGCTGCCGCTGTTGAGTTTGAGGAGCAGGTAAAGAACGGACTTGCTGGCTCTCAGAGAGGCTTGAAACTATGCGATTTTATTCCTATGTATCTTGAAGTAAAAAAAGGCTCATTATCCCCACGAATACACGCAGAGTATGAACGATCAATCAATGATTTTATTTTACCTGCGTTGGGACATTTTAAGCTCTCGGAGCTTCGCCCTGCTCATATACAGGAGTTTGTCAATCAGCTTCAAAACGTACCAAAACGCAGGAGAACAGGCGAAATTGACGGTGATAACAAGCTATCCCCTGCAACGATTCGCCGCCGCTTAACCATTCTGCAAAGCATATTAGGAACAGCCGTTAAGCTTGATATAATAGCCGAAAATCCAGCAGATTCAAAAAGACTTACCCTGCCGAAAGTTCCAACGCCCAAAATTGAGATATTTACAAAGCAGGAAATGGAAACAATGTTATCTTGTCTCGTTGACGAAAGCTTACAGTTTCAAACGCTTATATGGATTGCTGTTTGCAGCGGCTGTCGCGCAGGCGAAATAACAGGCTTGAAGTTCTCGGACTTTGATTATGATAACTGTCAAATGACTGTTGAACGCTCCATATATAAACTTAAAGGGCAACCGATAGCGATAAAGCCGCCGAAAGATTATGAAACGCGTACTATTAAATTACCAACAGAAGTTATAGACCTTGTAAAGCAATTACAGGAGGAAAAGCGACATGAACAATTAAGACTCGGTACGGCATGGAAAAGTGACAATTGGTTGTTTACGCAGATTTACGGCTCTGTAATGCACCCTCATACAGCAGGCGCACAGTTTGGCAAGTTCCTCGAAAAGCATGATCTGCCTCATAAGAAATTTCACAGCCTGCGCCATAGCTCCGCTACTTTCCTTTTATTCGGCGGTTTGGATATTAAGGCAGTACAAAACAGGCTCGGTCATGCTGATATATCAACTACACAAAAGTATTTGCACGTTGTTCAGGAGGCAGACGAACAGGCGGCTAACATCTTACAAGGTATGTTTATCACGCACAAGAAACACTCTGAGGAGCAGGCAGAGGGAAACATTAAACAGCATATAGGATAAATTAAAAGGGACTTCTCCGAAAATGGAAAGTCCCTTTTTTAGTATCATAGTTGGGATGGCACTTTTGCGAAATATAGAGGTTTAAGGGCTGAAAAAAGTGTCATATTTCTGTCATAGTTGGTATGAAAAACGGGTAAAAAAGGTAATAAGTCGCAAAGAATAAAATGCCGAATATACTCTATATATAGCCGATTGTTACGGTTTGGAAGAATCTGTTAAATACTTTAGCTTTCATTGGTAAGGCGTAGGTCGTCGGTTCAAGTCCGATCATCAGCTCTCAGCGGGTGACCCCCGCAGGCAGGTCCGCGTCTCAGTAAAGCTGGGACGCGGATTTTTTCGCGCATGAAGCAATATCTGTACCGTAACACATATTTCAAAGAAAAAATCCGCCTGATCATAATATTTCAGGCGGATCATTTTTTATTGTTCGATATTTGCAGATTCTGTTACGGCAACTATTATCTTAAGGTGCCATTTGCTGGCCAGCTTCCATAATTAAGGAAGTATCTCAATGATTTCAGATCCAAATCGTTAATGAATCCGTCTCTGTATGTTGAAACCAGATCATTATTGTTCATTCTGATATACCTTGTACTTGTATAGTCTCCATAGCAGTCAGCGTTTAAATAGCCTAAAGGTTTTATAGAGCTGTTGCCGTTAATTACATTCCTTAATAACGTGTAATCGTTTTCATTAACATATCCGTCATTATTAACGTCGCCGCGGATATTATTCTTATTTGCCTCCCAGATCTCATAATTTGAGTTCACTATAGCGGAATATGTTTTAAACACATCAGGTGTAACAAAATTGTTCAGGAAATCCCAGAATCTGTTCTTTCCGTAGTCTTTAGTATTTGAGCAAAGATAATACAGACTGTTTATGAAACGATATGCCTCTCCTGTATTGAGCATATATACGAAAGTGTTGTTCTGCGGGTCGATAGTATAGCTGTAAGGGCTGTTCGACTGCATATAGTTGATGGCTGTATTAACCGCATATACCGGCATTGATGAAGCGTCATTAAAATAATTGCTGAAATACTTTTCAAGGTTGATCCAGCCGTTTCCTCCGTCTGTGTTGGCGTATTTGCCGATAACATCTATTACGGAATAGATCGGTAATTCACCTTCACAGCCTTTTTGTGTCTTCTTGAATGCATATGCGTTGGATAAAGCATTTTTATATGTGCCCAGATCTTGTTTGAAATCGATCTTTATGCCGATGTTCTGAAGCTGCTGACAATTCTGCATAGCCGTTGCGCCGCGTGCATTTGTGTGAGAGTCATCAAGGCTGTAATTATAAGCTTCTGCAAATGTCACAGTTGAGCCGTTTACATCTCTGTTGCCTTTATATGAGAAAGCATGTGATATCTCATGCATTACAGACCAGTCCATCTTGTTATCCCTGATAGTATCTTCGATCATAGGGTAATCACAAGGCCCAAAAGATACAAGTACACTGTTCTGATCATTGGAAATTCTGTAGTGATCGGCATTTGGTACTACTGCCTCTTCATCACCTATTGAGATGTATAACTGTTCAGGTTTGATGCCGGTAATATCATAAAGACTGTATGCATATCTGCAAAGATTCCTGAGCCATGCATAGTAACAGGACATTGACGCTGAAATTGAATTGCAAAGATTGGTATTTGGCTTGATGAGAAGATTGATTTTCACTTCTTTATATTTGGCGCTCATTTTGTAATAACCTGAAGCATTACCTACCATATATGCGTAGGAAGATACTTTTTTTAGGTATGAGACATCTCCCCAGAATAAGAGTTCAAATCTCTTTTGGTCTCCGCAAGTAGTATATGGAAGTTCTATTTCGTAATCAACAGTACCATTAGAATATGAACCGCCTTTTGTTATACTATAATAATAGTTATTTCCTTGTTTGCCGTCATATCTGTAATTTATAGGACTTCCTTCCTGACGGTCTTCTGTTTTGTTGAGAAGATGAATATCCAGTTTTAATAAATCGCGGATTTTTTCAGAAGTATTTGTATATTCATTATTTACAACAGTTATGGTGAAGGATACTTTTTCTTTGCTTAAAGGAGAAGCTCCGAGCCAGCCATCGCTGTTTCCGAGAGAAACGTATTTTTTCTTAAGGCCGTAGCTTTTCTCGGACTGGGTTAAGGCTGCCTCCTGCATTTTATAGGTTGCACTTACTTTATCAGGGCACACCTGAGAGCTCAGACTGATTACAGAATCATTGATGTTCAGAGCTTCAGCTGTTCCGCTGGTCGATGATTTGGCTGATGCGTAAAGATGTGTTGCGGATAAGGGGGCTATGCTGAAGCATAAAGCTGATGCCATAACTCCTGCAATGACTTTCTTTAAGTTTTTCATTTCATTTTTCCTCCAATAATTATAAGTTCAAATTCGGCATAAACATTGCGAAATAAATGTTTTAATACCATATCCAATATCACTAATATTAGTTAATCAACGTTGCAACTATTAATTATTATATTACTTTTCATGCTGCTTGTCAATAGATTTTCTTGAATTGAGAAAAGCTTTTTACAATAGTGGTAGAGATTAGAATCAATACTTTCCCTGAGCAATGTCATCGGAATATGGCAGATATGTTTATCTCTCCCGAAAAATCTCCCGAATTCGGCAGATACTATTGTAATCCTTTCGGGCTTATGTTATAATTAAGTACATAAATAAGTAGGAAGGAATAATGTTAAATGATATACAGTTTTGAGGTCTTCCCCCCTAAAAAGAATGCCCCCGTTGAAGCCGTTTCCGACTGCTTTGCGGAGCTTGCCGCACTGAAGCCCGATTTTATCAGCGTTACCTACGGTGCAGGCGGCGGTACCAGCGGAGGTCAGCTCACATGTGAGCTCGCTGCAAGACTAAAAAATGAGTTCGGAATGCGTCCTGTGGCTCATCTTCCCTGTATTTCCTATACAAAGGAGGAGATATCCCATGTGCTGGAGATGTTCAGAAGAGAGGGAATAAAGGATATCCTTGCCCTCCGCGGCGATAAGAGCCCCGAGCGCCCCGAAAAGGACGATTTTCACTATGCCTCCGAGCTTGTGGACTTTATACGCAGGAACGGTGATTTTACTCAGTTCGGAGCCTGCTACCCCGAAGTGCACCCCGAAGCCCGTAATGCTGCCGAGGATATCAGGCATCTCAGGGAAAAGGTGGATATGGGCGTTTCGCACCTTATATCCCAGCTGTTTTTCGAGAACGGCTGCTTCTATGATTTCCTTGAAAAGTGCGATATCGCAGGTATACATGTGCCGATAGAGGCAGGTATCATGCCTGTGGTGAATGCGGCTCAGATACAGCGCATGGTCAGTCTCTGCGGAGCAAGTCTGCCAAGAAAATTCACGGCTATGATGCAGCGCTTCGGACACAGTCCGGAGGCTATGCGCGACGCAGGTATCGCCTATGCGGTGGATCAGATAGTGGATCTTGCTGCAAACGGTGTTGACGGCATACATCTTTATACAATGAACAATCCCGACGTTGCAAAGCGTATCACTGACGCTGTTTCGGGTATCTTAGGAAGATGACGGAGCTTAGTCCTGCCGACCGCCGCGAGGTCTTCCGCTATATGGGTATGCGGTATGACGAAAACGATATTCATATGCAGAAGCTTGCGGACGAGTGCGAGAGAAAGCTCCTTAAAGCCGTGTCGCCTAAGTATCTGTACAGGGTACTGCCCGTAAGTGTGACGGAAAAGGGAGTATCCTGCGGCGAGGTGTTTCTTGAAGGAAAGGATATAGCTGCTCATTTGCAGGGCTGTAAGCAGGCGGTCATCTTCTGCGCTACCCTCTCTGCGGGAGCCGACCTTGCCATACGTCAGGCAAGCGCCCTCGATGTTCTTTCGGGACTTATGACTGACGCCATTGCAAATGCTCTTGTGGAGCAGCTCTGTGATACTGCCGAGAGGGAAATGCTTTCGCAGTTTCCGGATATGTTCCCCACATGGCGCTTCAGCCCCGGATACGGTGATCTGCCCTTAACGGTGCAGGAGCCTTTGCTTCAGCTGCTCAATGCCGCAAAACGCCTCGGTGTGACGCTCAGCGAGAGCAGTCTGCTCATACCGACAAAAACTGTTACGGCTATAATCGGTCTGTCGGACAGACCTGTTCCAAAAGGAAAGAAGGGCTGTGCTGTCTGCAATCTTTCCGCAAGCTGCCCATATCGGGTGAAAGGAGAACACTGTTCATGAATATTGATCTGTCATCGTTTCTTATACTTGACGGAGGTATGGGAACTATGCTGCAGGCACAGGGCTTGCAGCCGGGAGGTATACCCGAGCTGTGGAACCTTGAGCACCCCGGGAAGATAACCGCTATACACAGGGCTTACGTTGAGGCAGGCGCTGACGCGGTATACACCAATACCTTCGGCTGCAACCGCCTTAAAATGGCAAGAACGGGGCATTCCGCAGAGGAACTTATAAAGTCTGCCATAAAGAATGCAAGAGCCTCGGGTGCAAAATATGTGGCGCTGGATATCGGTCCTATCGGTCAGATGCTGGAGCCTACGGGCACTCTTAAGTTTGAAGAGGCTTACGATATATACAGGGAGCAGGTCGAAGCGGCAGGGGACGATGTGGACTTCTACATCTTCGAGACCATGAGCGACCTGCAGGAGGTGCGCGCAGGCGTACTTGCAGCAAAGGAGCACGGAAACAAGCCCATATTCGTTACCATGAGCTTTGAAGCTAACGGAAGAACATTTACGGGCTGTGAGGTGCCGGCTGCGGCACTTACACTTGAGGGACTGGGTATCGACGCTATCGGCGTGAACTGCTCTCTCGGACCTGAGGAACTTATCCCCATAGTAAAGACATTCAGCGAGTGGACCTCGCTGCCGATCATAGTAAAGCCAAATGCAGGTCTTCCCGACCCGCTTACAAATGAATACAATTTCCCGCCTGAGCGCTTTGCGGAGTGTACGAAGCCCTTTATCGATATGGGAGCTGTCATTTTCGGCGGCTGCTGCGGTACTACTCCCGATCATATCAGAGCCCTTGCGGAGCTGCTGAAAAAGTCAGAGCCTGTTGAGCGTACCGTAAGTATACCTTCTGCGGTATGTACCGCAAACAAGACAGTTGTTATATGTGAGCCGAGGATAATAGGCGAAAGGATAAACCCTACGGGCAAAAAACGCTTCAAGCAGGCTCTTGTAGAGCACGATACTGACTATATACTAAGTCAGGCGATACAGCAGATAGACGCAGGCGCGGATATACTTGACGTTAACGTTGGACTTCCGGAGATAGATGAAAAGGAAATGATGCAGACTGCCGTAAAGGCTATACAGAGCATTACGGATACGCCTCTGCAGCTCGATACAACAAAGCCCGACGCTCTTGAAGCGGGACTGCGCATTTACTGCGGAAAGCCTATCGTCAATTCCGTCAACGCCGAGGAGGATTCCTTGCAGACGGTGCTGCCGCTGGTCAGAAAGTATGGCGCCTCTGTAGTCGGCCTTACTCTTGACAAGAACGGTATACCCAAGACAGCCGACGGACGATTTGAGCTTGCGAAAAAGATACTGGACCGCGCTCTGTCGCTGGGCATACGCCGCGAGGACGTATACATCGACTGCCTTACCCTTACGGCTTCTGCCGAGCAGGCGGGAGTTATGGAAACTCTTCATGCCGTTTCGCGAGTAAGGAATGAGCTTGGGCTCCACACGGTACTGGGTGTATCGAATATTTCATTCGGACTGCCTAACCGCGAGCTCGTCACGAGGAATTTCCTGACAATGGCTCTCTACGCAGGACTTGATCTGCCAATTATAAACCCCAATACCGAGAGCATGGTGAGCTGTGTGCGCACGTACAAGCTCCTTGCAAATATAGATAAGAACGCGGTGGACTTCATCGCCCACTACGGCGGAGAGCCGCAGGCGGCTGTTCCTGCACCAAAGCCTGCCGAAGCAGGAAGTATGACACTTGAAGCTGCTATAACCGCAGGCTTGAAAAACGAAGCGGCTTCGCTCACAAAGGCTTTGCTGCAGACAACAGAACCCATGAAGCTTGTAAACGAGCAGCTGATACCCGCCCTTGACAAAGCAGGCGGCGACTTTGAAAAGGGAAAGATATCCCTGCCGCAGCTGATATCGGCGGCTTCTGCCGCACAGGGAGCTTTTGAGGCTATAAAGGCGTACCTGGCTGAAAACAGCACCGAGACCGTCAACCGCGGAACTATAGTTCTGGCGACGGTAAAGGGCGATATCCACGATATAGGTAAGAACATCGTAAAGGTGCTCCTTGAAAACTACGGTTTTCAGGTCATCGATCTCGGCAAGGATGTGCCGTATGAGGCTGTAGTTGAGGCGACAGAGCAGTATCACGCTCCGCTTGTGGGGCTTTCGGCGCTTATGACTACAACTCTTCCGTCTATGGAGGGTACCATAAAGCTGCTGCGCGAGCGCTGTCCGTGGTGTCAGACCGTAGTGGGCGGAGCTGTGCTGACTGCGGATTACGCTGAGAAGATAGGTGCGGATTTCTACGCAAACGACGCAAAGGAGACAGTTGATATCGCTAAGAAGGTCTTTGGAAACTGATAAGGCTTCGGTAAACAATAAATACAGGGCATTCCCGTTCCTGCGGGATGCCCTGTTAGCTTTTATTCTGCGGCTGATACCGCGTTTTTCATTTCTCTGACGTACTCTCCGATATACTGCGGTGCGTCCTTGCCGTATTTTTCAAGCAGCTTTATTATAGCCGAGCCTACGATAGCTCCGTCGGAAAGAGCTGCCATAGCCTTTGCCTGTTCGGGCTTTGATATGCCGAAGCCCACTGCGCATGGAATATCGGTGTTTTTACGTATCATACCGACAATATCGCCTATATTGGTGGTGATACTGCTTCTCTCGCCTGTAACTCCGAGACTTGACACAACGTATATGAAGCCCTCGGCTTCCTTTGCTATCATTGCTATCCTGTCCTCTGAGGTGGGGGCTATCAGTGAAATGAGGTCAATGCCGTACTGTCTTGCAACGGCGGAGAACTCGTCTTTTTCCTCGAAGGGGAGGTCGGGGAGTATGATGCCGTCAACTCCGGATTCACAGCAGCGTGCCATGAAGCGCTCTGCATCGTAGGAGTATACTACATTTGCGTAGGTCATGAATACAAAGGGTATCTTTACGTCTTTGCGGAGCTCCTTTACAAGCTCGAATATCTTGTCTGTGGTAACGCCGCCTGCAAGTGCGCGGATGTTTGCTCCCTGTATAACGGGTCCCTCTGCTGTGGGGTCGGAGAATGGTATGCCCAGTTCTATAAGGTCGGCGCCGTTTCCGGCAGCGGCGCGTACTGCCTTTGCGGTGGTCTCAAGGTCAGGGTCGCCGCAGGTTATGAACGGTATGAAAGCCTTTCCGTCTGCAAAAGCTGATCTGATATTACTCATGGATATCCTCCCCTCTGTAGCGGGCTATAGCAGCGCAGTCCTTGTCGCCGCGTCCCGATACCGTAACGATGATTATTTTGCCCTTGTCCATTGTGGGTGCCAGCTTCATAGCGTAAGCAATGGCGTGAGCCGACTCGATAGCCGGGATTATGCCTTCGGTGCGTGAGAGGTACTCGAAAGCGTTTACAGCTTCGTCATCGGTAACGGGCACGTATTCAGCCCTGCCGATATCGTGGAGATGTGCATGCTCGGGACCTACGCCGGGGTAGTCAAGACCTGCTGAAATAGAGTAAACCGGAGCTATCTGACCGTACTTGTCCTGGCAGAAATAGGACTTCATGCCGTGGAATATACCAATTCTTCCTGTATTTACAGTTGCAGCCGTCTCAAATGTATCGATGCCTCTGCCTGCGGCTTCACAGCCGATAAGGCGTACTCCCTCGTCGGGAATGAAATGGTAGAAGCTGCCTATAGCGTTTGAGCCGCCTCCCACACAGGCGATGACAGCGTCGGGAAGTCTGCCCTCTGCTTCAAGTATCTGGGCTCTTGCCTCGCGGGAGATAACAGCCTGAAAATCGCGTACTATAGTGGGAAATGGGTGTGGACCCATTACGGAGCCGAGACAGTAGTGGGTATCGTCGATACGTGAGGTCCACTCGCGCATAGCCTCTGATACAGCGTCCTTAAGGGTAGCTGTGCCGCTCTTGACAGGGATAACGTCAGCGCCGAGAAGTCTCATGCGGTAAACGTTGAGAGCCTGACGCTTTGTATCCTCCTCGCCCATGAATACAACACATTCCATATCAAGGAGAGCAGCAGCGGTAGCTGTTGCAACTCCGTGCTGACCTGCGCCTGTTTCGGCGATAAGACGGGTCTTGCCCATTTTCTTTGCAAGGAGAGCCTGTCCGAGAACGTTGTTTATCTTGTGGGAGCCTGTGTGGTTGAGGTCCTCGCGCTTGAGGTATATCTTAGCACCGCCCAGCTCACGTGTGAGTTTGTCAGCACGGTAGAGCAGTGAGGGTCTGCCTGCGTAATTATTGAGGAGCTCTGTGAGCTCACGGTTGAATTCGGGGTCGTTTTTATAATGCTCGTAAGCCTTTTCAAGCTCTATAACTGCATTCATAAGTGTTTCGGGAATGTACTGACCGCCGTGTACGCCGAAACGTCCTTTTGACTGTGACATAATATCTTTCCTTTCTTTACTTTTTACAGCTTGCGGAGTATATCCAGTGTATGGTCGGAGGCTCCTGTCAGATCGGGCCTCTCGCATGTGGAAAGGTGGTACTCCATAAATTTTTCAAATGTATGACTGTCCATTTCATCTATCTTATCGCGCATATAGTTTGCAGCTCCGTCTGCTGCCACAAGCTTTATACGCACTGCATTGACATGACTGTCAAGCTCTGCTATATCCTCTGTGCGGACCAGCTCGAAAAGCTCCTTTGGCCCGCTTTTGCAGTGCCACTCGTTAGTTATCATGGCGAGGGAGCTTTGCAGATTGTCCTTGCCGAATACATAGCGTATTATCACAGGCTCGTTCATACAGTAGGCGACCAGCAGACAGCCGCCCCGCTTCGTAACGCGCACCGCTTCCGACAGAGCCTTTATCTTGTCCTCCTTTGTGTACAGGTGGTACATGGGACCGAGGACAAGTGTCATATCAAAGGTGTTATCGCCGAAGCGCGACAGGTCAAGTGCGTTTCCCTGTAATGCTTCAAGGGACTCGCTGCCTGTGAGCTTGCTTTTAAGAACGTCAAGATTGTGACCTATCAGTTCCAGAGCCGTGACTGTGTGTCCCTCCTGTGCAAGAGGGATGCTGTACCGTCCCGTGCCTGCTCCGATTTCCAGTATCCTTGCATTATTCGTCTCGGGGAGGTATTCGTGAATGTATTTCATGGTGGTGAGATATTCCACCTGACCGTGCTGTGAAAGCAGCCTTTCCTCCTCGCTGAATGTATTGTAGTAGGTCTCAAGAAAGTCCAATATATCACCCTGCCTGTCTTACTGCCTCCACAAAGGCTTTCATCTTTTCAAAGTCCTTGAAGCCGTCTGTTTCGAGGCACGAGCTTGCGTCCACAGCATATGGGGCAAGTTTTTTTATGGCTTCGCCGACATTTTCCGCCGTTAGACCGCCTGCAAGGAAGAATTTCCGCTTAATGCCGCTGATAAGCGACCAGTCAAAGGTCTTTCCCGTACCAGTGCCCGAATCAAGCAGGATATAGTCCGCAGTACTTTTCTCTGCCGCTGTGACATCCTCTGCCGAGTGTATTTTGAATGCCTTTATCACAGGCTTTCCAGTGCGGTGCCTGAGCTCGGCAATGTATCTGTCATTTTCATTTCCGTGGAG
Source organism: Ruminococcus flavefaciens (assembly GCA_002309635.1). Lineage (GTDB taxonomy): Bacteria > Bacillota > Clostridia > Oscillospirales > Ruminococcaceae > Ruminococcus > Ruminococcus flavefaciens_J. The sequence continues at coordinate 21,875 of DBXO01000034.1, forward strand.
CTGTATCATATCAAGCATTTCGGCGTAGTATCCGCAGATATTGTCTATCGGCTCATTCACGAACACCCCGACCTTCTGCACATCATAGCCGTGAGCATAGCTTTCCAGCTCACAGAAGGTACCGAGAACGACCGTGCGCCGAAAGCCCTCACTCAGTATGAACCCGATATAGTCCATGCCAAGCTCACAGGCATTTATAACGTCCTTTGGCCGCATCATTCCGCACATCTTTATTTTTGTCATGGCTGTTCACCCTTCAATTCGGCGAGCTTTGCCTTTTTATCGGCGGCTCTCATAAGAGTTTCACCGATAAGCACTGCATTCACACCTGATTCGCGGAGAAGCCTTATATCCTCCGCAGTCTGTACTCCGCTCTCGGAGACAAAGCTGACATTCGCGGGAGCGAGCTCACGGAGCCTGCGGCTGTTGCCCGTATCTACGGAAAAGTCCCTGAGATTGCGGTTGTTGACGCCTATGACACGCGCTCCTGCTGCGACAGCCGTGCGGAGCTCATTTTCATCGTGAGCTTCAACGAGAGCTGAAAGACCAAGCTCGTCGCATATGCCGATGTATTCGCTTATCTGCTGCTGAGAGAGTATGGAGCATATCAGTAGCACTGCCTTTGCTCCGAGAAGCTTTGCTTCGTATATCATGTATTCGTCAACAGTGAAGTCCTTGCGTATACAGGGGATTCTTACATCTGAGGCTATCTCGCGAAGGTATTCGTCGCTGCCGAGGAACCATTTCGGCTCCGTGAGGACGGATATGCAGTCCGCGCCTGCGGCTTCGTATTCCCTGGCTATCTGAAGATAGGGGAAATCCTCGGCGATAATGCCCTTTGAGGGGGAAGCCTTCTTGCACTCGCAGATAAAGGCGATATCCTCTTTCCTAAGAGCCTTTTCAAACTCAAAGCTGCCCTTTGGAAGCTCCGCCGCAAGTCTTTTTGCTTCATCTGCGGAGAGCTTTTTTTTAGCTGCCGCAACACGCTCACGGGCGTGGTCTGCAAGCTGGTCGAGAATAGTCATGCCGCACCTCAGTTCCTTGACTCTGCAATGAATTTATCCAGTACGGCAAGTGCGGAGCCATTGTCGATGAGCTCTGCCGCCTTTCTGATACCCTCTGCAATAGTCTCAGCCTTGCCGCCGATGTATATTGCAGCGCCTGCATTGAGGAGAACTGCGTTTCTCTTGTGACCCTTTATTTCTCCTGCGAGGATACCGCGTGTTATAGCCGCATTCTCCTCGGGAGTGCCGCCCTTGAGGTCCTCCTTTGTGCAGCGCTCGAAGCCGAACTGTTCGGGAGTTATCTCATAGTTCTTCATCCAGCCGTCCCTGTACTCGCATACCTCTGTGGGAGCGCTCAGCGATATCTCGTCAAGCTTGTCCTTGCCGAAGACTACCATGCCGTTCTTTGAGCCAAGCTTCATGAGCACCTCCGCTACAGGCTCAAGGAGGATACTGTCATATACTCCGAGAAGATGATGTTTCGGGCATGCGGGATTTGTAAGAGGTCCAAGTATATTGAATACCGTGCGGAAACCAAGCTCCTTGCGGATAGGTCCGACGTACTTCATTGAGGTATGGTACTTCTGTGCAAAGAAGAAGCAGAAGCCCGTATCTTCAAGGAGCTGTCTGCACTTGTCGGGTTCAAGGCTTATATTTGCGCCGAGAGCCTCAAGGCAGTCTGCGGTTCCCGAAAGGGAGGAGGCAGCGCGGTTTCCGTGTTTGGATACCTTTATACCCGAAGCAGCTATAATGAATGCAGAGGTAGTGGAAATATTGAAGCTGTGAGCGTTGTCACCGCCTGTTCCGACTATTTCGAGAAGATCCATGTCGTTCTCGAATTTTACTGCGGCGTCGCGCATCGCAGCCGCACAGCCGGTTATCTCGTCTATTGTCTCAGCCTTGGTGCTCTTTGTGGAAAGAGCGGAGAGGAAAGCCGCATTCTGAGTGGGAGTGGTCTCTCCTGCCATTATCTCCGATATTACCTGATAAGCCTCGTCGTATGTGAGGTCTTCCTTGTTTACTATCTTTACTATCGCTTCTTTTATCATAATAACAACTCCTTAACTTACATTTCTATGAAATTGCGCAGCATTATGTGTCCGTCGGGAGTCATTATCGACTCGGGGTGGAACTGCACGCCGTATATCGGGTATTCCTTGTGCTGTACAGCCATTATCTCGCCGTCATCGGCAACAGCCGTAACATTGAAGCAGTCGGGAATGGTAGCTGCGTCCGCTGCGAGGGAATGGTATCTTGCTACGGGAGCACCCTCGTTGATACCCTTGAAAAGCGGACTGTCGTTCATAAAGCTTATGACGGACTGTTTTCCGTGCATGAGCTGCTTTGCGTAGGTGACTGTTGCACCGTAAGCGGCGCATATTGCCTGATGTCCGAGACATACGCCGAGTGTGGGTATCCTGCGGCATACTGTCTTTGCAGCTTCGATTATTATACCTGCGTCCTCGGGGCGTCCGGGACCGGGGGAGAGGATGATCCTGTCGGGAGAGAGTTCTTCTATCTGCCCAACAGTCATTTCGTCGTTGCGTATTACCTTTATATCAGGCTCTATAGCGCCTATCATCTGATAAAGGTTGTATGAAAAGCTGTCGTAATTATCTATGAGAAGTATCATATTTCTTCCTCCTCTGCAAGCTTAAGGGCGTTTACTACTGCCGCAGCCTTGTTTATGCACTCCTGGTATTCCTTTTCGGGAACAGAGTCGGCAACTATTCCTGCGCCGCTCCTTACGAAGACCTTGCCGTTCTTCTTGTAGGCTATGCGTATTGCGATACAGGTATCGAGATTTCCTGTGAAGTCGATATAGCCTATGGCCCCGCCGTAGATACCGCGCTTGTTGTTCTCCAGCTCGGCTATGAGCTGGCAGGCGCGGAGCTTTGGTGCTCCCGAGAGAGTGCCTGCGGGGAGAACAGCGCTTACTGCGTCAAGTCCGTCACGGTCGTCTCTTATCTCGCCGCGTACTGTGGAGCCGATGTGCATAACGTGGGAATAGCGCTCGATGCTGTGGAGCTTTTCAACCTCTACGGTGCCGAATTTGCTTATCCTGCCGAGGTCGTTCCTGCCGAGGTCCACAAGCATATTATGTTCTGCAAGCTCCTTTTCATCGGCAAGGAGGTCGGCTTCAAGAGCCTTGTCTTCAGCGTCAGTCTTTCCTCTCGGACGTGTGCCTGCAAGGGGGAAGGTATGAAGAACGCCGTTTTCAAGCTTTACGAGAGTTTCGGGAGAAGCTCCTGCTATCTCCACATCGGTGCCCGAGAAGTAGAACATGTAAGGGGAGGGATTGATAGTTCTGAGCACACGGTAGGTGTTCAGCAGGCTGCCCTCATAATCTGCACTGAGGCGGTTTGAAAGGACTATCTGGAAGATATCGCCCTCGTAGATATGGCGCTTTGCCTTTTCGACCATATCGCAGTACTGTTCCTTGCTGAACAGGGCTGTGACCTCGCTTTTGAGGTGTCCCGCAGGCTCCTGCTTGGGAGTTACGTTCCTGAGGAGCTCCGCCATCTGCTGGAGTTCCATTTTAGCCTTGTTGTAGCCGGCTTCGCCCTCTTCGAGCCGCATATTCGCAATAAGTATGAGCTTCTGACGGTAGTTGTCGAAAGCTATGACTTTGTCGAAGAGCATGAGGTCTACGTCCTTGAAGTTTTCGGTATCGTTCACATCTGTGCGGAGCGTTTTTTCGCTGTATGCAAGGAAATCATAGGAGAAATATCCTGCAAGTCCGCCTGTGAATGTGGGGAGATAATCGAATTTGGGACTTCTGTATTTTGAAAGTATCTGTCTTATCTGTACTGACGGATCCTCAGATGTCATTTTAACGTCGCCGATTGTCAGCTCGCTGCCTGCTGCCGTGATCTGCAGCTTCGGGTCATAGCCGAGGAAAGTGTAGCGTCCCCATTTTTCCTTTTCAGCCACTGATTCAAGCATATAGCAGTGAGTCGATATGCTTTTGAGCTTCATAATGGCTTCGATGGGAGTGCAGATGTCCGACAGTATCTCGCAGCTCACGGGGAGAATGTCGTACTTTCCGCTTTCGGCGTAGCTTCTGACTGTGTCAAATTCCGGTAAAAATTTCATTTCAAGCACCTCCGCAGCCTGTCAGGGAAACAAAAAAGTCCTTGACAGACCTCAATGATCTGTCAAGGACGAATAATCTTATCCGCGGTACCACCTTGATTCACGGCATTGCCGTGCGCTTAACAGGATACTGTCATATCCCTGATGATTAACGCACATCCTGACGTTGCAGAATACTCTGACCGCCGCTGATCAAACATCATATCAGCGATCATTTGACTGCACCCTCGGCGGTCCATTTGCTAATCTGTTTTTCACCCGACTCTCAGCAACGCGGGCTCTCTGTGGAAGCATAATTAACTTTATCTCCGCTTCAACGGTTTCGTTGTTTTGAATTTTATCACAGAGTGAAGAAAAAGTCAATAACATTTTCAAACTTTGGAACAGTTTACAAAATGTCAGAAACAGAGACAGTCGATTTTGGTGAGAAAGTACCGGCAATGTGAAATGTTTTAATGCGGGGGGATTCTTTTTATTTGCATGTGAATTGATTTTTTTTACTGTTCATGTTATAATATACGTGATATACAGGCAATTTGTGAACGTAAAGGAAGTTCCGACATGATATACACAGTAACATTCAATCCCGCCATAGATTACGTTATCAGTACCGGCAGTCTGAAGGCGGGCAGCGTCAACCGCGCAGAATCAGAGTCAATATATTTCGGCGGAAAGGGCATAAACGTTTCCGCCGTTCTTGCGGAGCTTGGGGTAAGGTCCAGGGCTCTCGGCTTCACGGCAGGCTTTACGGGTGAAGCCATTGAAAAGGGGGTAGCGGCTATGGGCGTTGACGCCGATTTCATTAGGCTCAGCAAGGGCAATTCCCGCATAAACGTGAAGCTCAGAGCCGATGAGGAGACAGAGATAAACGGTCAGGGACCGGATATAGACAGTGAAGCCCTTGAAGCGCTTTTCGCTAAGCTTGACAGTCTCGGGAACGGCGATACGCTTATACTTGCAGGCAGTATACCGAAAAGCCTGCCTGCTGACATATATGAAAGGATACTTGCCCGTCTGGCGGGCCGCGGGATAAGGACAGCCGTTGACGCAACAGGAAACCTTCTGCTTAACGTGCTAAAGTACCGTCCCTTTCTTATAAAGCCCAACGACCATGAGCTTGGGGAACTTTTCAGAGCCGTGACAGTTACCGGTGACGATATCATAAAATATGCTTCGGAGCTGCAAAAAATGGGGGCAGAGAACGTGCTCGTCTCAATGGCAGACAGGGGAGCCCTTCTCCTTGACGGGAACGGAGCCGTTCACAGGTGCGGAGCATGTAAGGGGACGCTGAAAAACTCCGTGGGTGCGGGAGATTCAATGCTTGCGGGCTTTATTGCAGGCATAGAGGAAGGCAGCTGCACCTATGCCCTGAAATTGGGTACTGCCTGCGGCGGAGCCACCGCCTTTTCAGAAGGACTTGCCAGACGAAGCCTTATAGACGAACTTATGAAACAACTCTGAAAGGAGCATGCTATGGACAATAAATACCTTTCTCTCCTTGCAAAGGAGTACCCCACCATAGAAAGCGCAGCCAGCGAGATAATCAATCTTTCTGCCATAAGGAGCCTTCCGAAGGGTACAGAGTACTTTTTCAGCGATATCCACGGCGAGTACGAAGCCTTTCTGCATATGCTCAGAAGCGCTTCGGGCATGATAAAGATAAAGACCGATCTTGTTCTCGGCAAGACCGTTTCCGCCCGTGACAGGGAACAGCTTGCGGAGCTTATATACTATCCCGAAAAGGAGATAACCCGCCTTATAAACAGCGGCGAGATGTCAGACGAGTGGAAAAGACTCAGCATATACAGGCTCATACTCGTATGCGAGACCGTTTCCGCAAAGTATACACGCTCCCGTATCAGAAAGCGTATCCCGGAGGATATGGTCTACATACTTGACGAGCTTCTCAACGTCACGGAGGACGTCAACAAGGACTATTACTACGACGAGATAATCAGCGCTATCATCAGCACAGGCATTGCCGAGACCTTTATAATCTCCCTGTGCAAGCTCATACAGTCAGTGTGCATCGACAAGCTCCACATTATCGGAGATATCTTCGACAGGGGACCGCGTGCGGATATTATTCTCGACGAGCTCATGAAAATGCACGACGTTGATATACAGTGGGGAAACCATGATATCTCATGGATGGGAGCCGCCGCAGGCAATCCCACCCTCATAGCAAATGTTATCCGCATAGCCATGAGGTATAACAATTTCGATGTGCTTGAAGACGGCTACGGTCTGAACCTGAGGGCTCTTGCGGTATTTGCCGCCGAGACCTACGAAAATGATGACTGCAGGCTTTATATGCCAAACGCTCTCGATGACAATATCTACGATCCCGTTGACCTGAAGCTTGCCGCGAAAATGCACAAGGCTATCGCCGTTATACAGATGAAGCTGGAAGGACAACTCATCGCAAAGCATCCCGAGTGGGAAATGACCGAACGCGACCTCTTCGGAAGGACGGACTTTTTAAACGGCACGGTCACTGTCAACGGCAGGACCCATAAGCTCCTCGACAGGAGTTTCCCCACAGTAGACCCCAAGTCTCCGCTGACCCTTTCCGAGGGAGAGGAAGAGCTGATGAAGGTGCTGAAAGCCTCCTTCCGCCACAGTGAAAAGCTGCAAAGGCATATCCGCTTCATCTATGCAAAGGGAGCTATGTACAAGACCTGCAACAACAATCTTCTTTTCCACGGCTGTATACCCATGGACGAGAACGGGGAGCTGCAAAGCGTAAACATACGGGGCGAAAAGTACTCGGGAAAGGCTCTCCTCGACAAGCTGGGCGAGCTTGCAAATCAGGCTTATTTCAGCAGCGGCGAGGAAAAGGAGTATGCAAGCGACTTCATGTGGTATCTTTGGTGCGGAGCTATCTCCCCGCTTTACGGCAAGGACAAAATGGCCTTCTTCGAGCGTGGACTGCTTGCAGACAAGTCCCTGCATACTGAAAATTACAACGCATACTATACCTTTTCGGAAAAAGCCGAGGTCTGTATGGCGCTGCTGGAGCATTTCGGGCTTGACCCTGAAAAAGGACATATCATCAACGGACACGTTCCCGTAAAGATAAAGAACGGCGAAAGCCCTGTAAAGGCAGAGGGAAAGCTTTTCGTCATAGACGGCGGTATTTCCAAGGCGTATCAGTCCACAACGGGTATCGCGGGATATACGCTCATATACGACTCCCACAGCCTCAATCTTGCGGAGCACAAGCCCTTTGTGGCAGGTGAGAGCGGCAACACTCCCACTATCCGCCTTGTTGAAAAGCTCGAACACCGTGCGAATATTTCCGACACTGACAAGGGGGAGGAGATACTTGACAAGATAAACGATCTCCGTCAGCTTCTTGAAGCCTATAAGGCAGGCACTATAAAGTAAATACGAAAATACCGGCAAAAAGGGCGCACACTGTGCGCCCTTTAATCATGCATCATGAATTACTCAAACTCATATTCACCGTCGTAGTTCTTCTTGAACTCCTCGAATACCTTTCCGAGAAGCTCGTCATCATTTACGGATACAAAGTCGTCCTCCTCGGGAGTTTCACCGGGGATAACCTCGAGAATGACTACCTCGTCGTCCTCGTCATCAAATGGCAGAAGGACTGCATAAAGGTGTTCTTTGTATTCAACAGTTCCGATTATCTCAAACGAGACTTCGTTGCCGTCATCGTCCGTAAGGGTGATGTAGTTTTCTATTTCCTCTTCTTCCTCGAGCTCGTCGAGTTCCTTTTCGTTCATATCGCTCATGGCAGTACCTCCGCAAAAATAATATATCTCATTTTAACATATCTCCCGGTAAATTGCAATAGCTTACGCTATTTTTTCACCGCAAGGACCGTTTTTATGCCATAAGCGCGGAATATTCCGATGCAATCACGGTCTATGACCTCTCCGCTGACAGCTATTGGAACCGCAGGCGGGCAGGGAACCTTTACTGAAGCGCATATGCGTCCCTCTGCTTCTTCTACGGGTATCTCCTCAGCAGGCGCAAAGGCGGCTTCGCGGATGGCGCATGCCATCTTCGGGAGCTTCGGCCGAAAGGTATTGGCGGGTTTCTTGTATCGGGAAGCTCCCGATACCGCGCTTTCAAGCGCGGCGCGAAGCCGCCCGAAGTCTTCTGCGGCTGAAAAAGGCGACATGAGCAGCACAAGAAGCTCCTCGTCTGCGTATTCGCATTCAACACCTCTGCTCCGGAGAAGCTCCGCAAGCTCAGTGCCGCAGAAGCCGCTCTCAGCGGCTTTCACGGTGATATGGAAGGGCTCGGATTCCGCAAAAACCAGCCTGTCCGAAAGGCTGCTGCGCAGTTCATTCAGCCGCGGCAGAGCCGCAGCTATATCCTCTTTTATCCTGTCTGCGAGGTAGGCGTTGCATAGATCCAGTGAAGCCATTATCAGATAAGACGGGCTTGTTGAGCCGAAAAGGCTCATAGCCTGTTTGAGCCCCGGTGCATATTCCTTCCGCGAGGTGTGGAGCAAGGCCGCTCCTGTGAGAGCAGGCAGCATTTTATGCGCCGAATCGCAGCAAAGATCGGCTCCGAGGGCTATGGGGTGCATGTTTTCCGCGAAAAATGCAAGATGAGCCCCGTGTGCATTGTCCACCAGCAGTCTTGCCCCGTATCGTTTGCAGAGAGCTGCCAGTGCGGCAATATCCGCAAGTCTTCCCGTATAGTCGGGTGAGGTCACGTAAAGGCATGAGGGCGCCTCAGAGGCAGCCAGAGTCTCCTCAACGTCGGGCAGCAGTATCCGTCCTGACAGGATACCGCCGCTGTACTCGGGCAGCAGCCACTGAACATTGAGCCCAAGCAGGGCGGCTGCGTTGAGAAAGGCGCGGTGTACGTTCCTGACGGCTATGATACGGCGGTTTTCCTGTTTCATAAGAGCGAGCATCGCCTGTATGCAGAGTGTGGAGCCGCCTGCGGAGAAGACCGTGGCGGCAGTGCCGTAGAGCTTTGAAGCGTTAGCCTCGCTCCGTGCTATGATACTGTCGGATTCAAACAGGCTGTCAGCGCCTTTTATTTCTGTGATATCGTATTTATAGAGCAGTTCAGGCGCCTCGGCGGGAGACTTCCCCTTGTGTCCCGGCATATGAGCGCGGAGCGTCCCGGAATCGGCATAGCTCCTCAGAAAGTCATATATGGGAGTATCCATTGTTTCCTCCTCAGATATAGTATTTGAGTATGTTGTACATTTTGATGCGGGCGCGGGACATAGCTGCCGAAACTGCCTGCGGAGAAATTCCCAGCATGCTGCTTATAGTGACAGTGTCCGTGTCCCTGAAATAGTATAGCATAATTATCTCCTTTTGTCTCGGGGTGAGCTCATTATTAATAACATTTAACATTACTTTGCGGAGCTTCCGGGCAGTCTCGTTTCTTTCGCCCCTGCCAAGTAAAGCCCTTATGCCCCTGTCAGCTTCCCCCGTAAAGGTGTCGGAATAGACTTTACGCTTTGACACTTTCTTCACGCCTCCTCTGATATGAGGTAAGAGCAGCTATATCCTCCATAAGCTCAAGGTGCTCCGTATAGAGAAGCCGTATGCGCCTGTCGAGGTCGAGCTGTTCAGCGCGGAGAGATTCCCCCCTTTCCAAAAGCGATTTCCGCAAGGCAAGAAGCTCATCAATGCGCTTTTTGACAAGAATGCGGCTGTGAGTATAGTTTCTGATAAGATCTGTCATGATTTGCCCCCTTAAAAATAAATAAAGAAGCACGAATGAGATAGCTTTAAGAACTAACGTTCCATTCCTTGTGATTATATTATAGAACATCTGTTCTGATTTGTCAATAGCTTTTCAAAAAATATTCATTGTGACATAATTCGACAAAAGAAAAAGCTCCAAAAAAAAGGAACTGCAATTGCAGTTCCTTTAAATCAAGAGATATTTCAATACCAATAACCAACATAATGATCTAAGAGGGCATTGACCTGTATGGTAGATGTTGTCTTTGTTTCTAATGTATCTCCGTAATAATTCAAACTGTTTACTATACAGCGGTAATCATTATATTTCATATGCTGAATTATGTACTGATTTCCGCCAAGCGACTTTGAGGCATATCGGCTCTCATGATCTGCGATCGCATCTTTTCTGAGCGTCAGAGATTCTGAATGATAGTCTATGTTTACCCATTGACCGTTAATATACTTCTGCCAGTTGTATGAATACTTTCCTGTACCGGAATATGCTTCGATTTTAATAGTTATAGTTGCATTGGGTTTATCAGATTCCTGAAAACTTAAATTATAAATCGGATAATTGACATAGTTTATGGTCATATCACTGTTTTTATAAACGCTGATCGGTTCACTTTCAACTTTTCTGCCTCTTGAATCACTGACCTCGCAGATATAAACTCCTATATTTGGTGCAGGCTGATATTGGGATTTTCCTATTTGCTTGCCGTCCTTTTTCCATGTATAATAGTATATTCCCGAACCGCCTGTCGGATTAACAAAAAGGATGGTATTGTATTGCAATAATTGATACTTTGATGACTGTGACGCAATGCTTAACTCTTGTAATTCTTTTACCGTTGCTTTAGGCGTCGTAAATTTTTCGACCGGTCTTATACTAAATTGCGGAGCGGTTGTAGTTACCAACGGAGCATAAATTTCTCCAAAATCCAATGCGACTCTGTCTCCGCTTGATGTTGTCACTTTTGCAATTCCTGTGCCTGCAAATTGAAATTCCGAGTGTGTTATTGATGTTGTTTTAGGAGTTACATGAGTTCCTCTTGGAGTGAATGATGTTGATACCGTAGTAGTTGTTTTTGGAGCTACGTAAGTTCCTCTTGGAGTGAATGATGTTGATGTTATAGTGGTTGTTTTAGCTGCTGAAAAAATAGAGTACTCCTTTATCTCACAGTAGTATTCGCCTGCTGATGAAGCAGAATAAGTTTTTTTGGTCGCTCCGTCGATAGCCTTGTTGTTTCTGTACCACTGATATTCCACATCAGTGTATTTATCGATAATTCTGTCAGTCTTTGCTTCGAGCGTTGCCGTTTCAGAGGGTGTTATATCAAAATTGTAGCCGTTAAGATAATAGCCGAAGTTACGCGCTTTATTTCCGATATCAACTATCTTGTCAGGTTCAGCTATATCTGTGATATCAGTCAGTCTTCCGTCAAGAATGTCAGCAGGGATTCTTTTGGCACTTGCAGTCATGCTGCTTGCTCCGCAGAGAAGAACAGCACTTGAAAGTAAACATAAAGTTTTCTTAAATACATTTTTCATAATTACAACCTCCATTTTCAATAAAATATAATTGTTTATACTGTTTTTATAAAAAACGCTCGGCGCCTGAACGTATTTTAAACTGTGTGTCTTCCATGGTCTTATTCTATCACGTTACTATGAACTTGTGAAGATGACAACTGTCACTATCACAGTGACATTTATCCTTTTCTGAATGACATATGTCACTTCTTTTCACTAAGCAACAAAAAAGGAACGCCGATAAGGCGTTCCCGACTAATCAATATTTACTATTTACTGATTTCTGATTGCTCCTCGGGAGCTTCTTCTGCCGCTCCATCGCCCTCCGCAGGCTCAGCCACAACGTCCGAGATGACCTGTTGGAGCTCCTCGTCGTCGTACTCTATCTCCTCAGCCCCGAGAGCCTCGCCGACTGTAACGGCAGCTGCAAGAGAGGCCTCCTCAAGATCCTCGCGGATACCGTCGGAGCATGAGCTGAGCTTGGTCATATCGATTATACCCGAGCAGGTGACGTCGTCGCCGCTGCCCTTTTTGGTCATAGAAGGCAGGAATTCCGCAAGCTGTGAGATGCCTTCCTCCATACCGTTTTCCACGATAGTCAGAGCAAGTCCGCGGAAGAAGCAGAAAAGCTGTTCTTCGTTCCAGTAGGAATTTTCAACACCGTCCGAGCAAAGGAATACAGCCGCAGGCATAAGCCCCTTGGGAAGATAGAAGAATCTTGCCGAGAGAGCCGCGTCGTCCTGACACATTGAAGTGGTTACGTTCTCATAGCAGCGCGGGTCTTCGGGAACAGGCGCAAAAACATTGCTGTCGCCGTCGATGACAACGCATTTTCCGTCGCCTATCTGAGCGCCGAAGGCGTAATTCTCAGTAACTACCGCAAACAGCAGGGTAGTGCCGTAAGCGCCGATATAGTCGCCCGCTTCGTATCTTGTGCGGTAATTGGCGAATTTTTCGGGTATGCGGTCAAGCTCCTCCTCGGAAAAGGGATCGTTTATGAAGTCCTGCTCGGTACGGTCGTGCCAGCGGGCTATGATACCTCTCCAGAGCTGATTGAAGAGCTGTTCACGCTGTTTCTCGTCAGCGAGCAGCTCGTCCGCATTTCCGATACCCTCAAGGAACTCCTTTACACAGCTCTCCGCGCACTCAACGGCTAATCTCGAGCCTCTGTCGGTGCGGAGATAGCACAGGCTTCCGTGACCGTCCGCCGCTGCCGCAAAGGAGTATTTCTCGTTATCCGCACAAGCAGAGCTGTCCTGGCAAACAAGGCCTCGGTTCAGATGTGAAGCGCCGATGCTTGTCTGAGCAAAGGAAGATAATCTCTGCATAAGCTCACCTTACCAGTCGGATTCGTCCCAGTCGGCAGTATTGGCGTCGCTGAGAGCTTCGGTAGTCTGAGTCTTAACGTCCTCCGCAAGCTGCTTTGATATCTCCACCGGGTCGGTATCACTGTCAACAGTGCTTGAATGGCTTGCGAAAACGCTGGTGATAACGCTTGCCTTTTCAATCATAAGGCGGAGCTGGTCCTTGTTCCTGACGTCGAGGACAGTCTCTGAGCTTCCGGAGAAACGTGCGAGTATGTCCTTGTCTGCGTCCTCGCCGATAGCAAAGGCTATCTTGATAGAGCGCTTGAACCAGTTATTCTTTTTGAGAGCGTCGAGGCCGCTCTCCCAGTTATCTGTGGGACCGCCGTCACTGAAAAGGAGTATAACGGGCGGATAAGCGCCTGCGGCAGTTTGCAGGAACTCATTTCTCGAGAGCTTCTTGTCAAGCTCCTTGCAGGCAGCACCGAGGTCTGTAACACCGCAGGCTTCAAAGGTCTTGAAGCGGTATCCCTCAGGGGATACGGGCTCGGGAGTTACCCATGAAGCTCCGGTAGAGAACTCCAGTACTGCAATTTTTATCTCAGCGTCGTCGCTGTCGTCGCTGATCTCCTGAAGAGTCTGCATTACCTCCTCAAGAGCTGATTCCACCTGTCCAATTTTGCTTCCCTGCATACTACCTGAGGTATCTATGACATAAAAAAGAGTCATTACCTTTCTGACAGCGGGAGCGTAATCGTCTAAACCCGGCATTACTATGACCTCCGTTCGCATATAGCTTATATGGGCGGGAATAATAAAACCGCCCGAATATCGCCGAATGGCATTATTTTCAACTGAGTCCCCATATCACGGAACTAATTATTATCATTATAACATGAAACTTTCAGTTGGTCAAGTATTTTGTTAATTCAGCCTTTTCAGCCGTTGCCGGCCGGCTGAGTTGATCCGAACGCAGTTACGCTGTCTGACTGCTGGTTCCAAGTTTCAAATTGACAAAAGGAGCTCATTGATATATAATAAAGTTAGTATTTAACCGATCAAGGAGGGATAAGCCGCAGGGCGGCGATTATGGACAAGAAAGAGATAAAACGGTATATTTTTATTGCAGTCCTTGCAATAGCGGTCTGCGTTATCAGTCAGAACTTTTCTGTGCTTTCCAATTTTGCAATGGTAGTACTGGGAGCCTTGAAATCCCTTGTTATAGGCTTTTTCATAGCCTACATCTTCAATATAGTAATGAACAGGTTCGAGAAACTGTACTTTCCGAAAAGCACCTCAAAGCTTGCGGCGGCAACGCGGCGCCCGGTGTGCATAACGGCGACCTTTGCCATAACCATAGCGGCCATCGTGCTCATAATGTATATCGTAGTACCCGAGATAGCCAAGGCCTTCGGCGTACTCTATGCAGAGATACCTCCCGCGTTCACCAGCGCCAAGGACTTCGTGACCGGAAAGCTAAAGGAGTATCCCGAGATACAGCAGCAGATAAGCTCCCTTGAATTTGACTGGGCGAACATAGCCGAAAAGACCTCAAAGCTGCTCACCTCGGGACTTGCGGGAATACTCAGCTCGGCAATGGGCATAATAGGAGGACTTACCTCTGCGCTTACGAATCTTGTTCTCGGCATAATTTTTGCGATATATCTTCTTCTTCGCAAGGATAAGCTCATAAACGACGGAAACCGCATCAGACGTATATATTTCAGCGATGAGTTCAATCAGAAGAGCTCCATAGTGCTGAGAACGGCAAATTCCACATTCCGCAGCTTCTTTGTGGGACAGTTCGTTGAGGCTATAATCCTCGGCACGCTCTGCTTCATAGGCATGAAGATACTGAAGCTGCCCTATGCTGCCATGTCGGGAACTCTCGTGGGAGTTACCGCGTTTATCCCAATAGTCGGAGCATTCATAGGTGCAGGCATAAGTGCATTCATCATACTTACCGTTGACCCCACACAGGCGTTGATATTCCTGATATTCCTCGTGATACTCCAGCAGCTGGAGGGCAACATCATTTATCCGAGAGTTGTGGGCGGCAGCGTGGGACTTCCCAGTATATGGACGCTTGCAGCCGTTACCATAGGCGGCGGACTTTTCGGCGTACTCGGCATGATACTCGGAGTTCCGCTGACAGCTACCATTTACAAGCTCAGCTTCCGCGTCCTTGAGAGCAAGGAATCTGAGCTCGGCATAGCCTCTCCCGAGGAGAAGAAGCAGGAGAAGCTCCCGAAGCAAAAAAAGCCACAAAAGCCTAAAAAAGCAAGCAGAAAGTAACCGTGTGCAGGGCGCCGCGTTCCTTACAGCCTGCTGTAAGGAAAAGTTTGATCCGCTCACTGATGCCGCAGCCGATGAATAAAGCAATGCATACGGCGAACCATATAGAAAGGAGCGTTATGAACAGCTGCGAAAACATCACCGACAGATACAGATACATTGCCGGCAGTGAGCTTGAAGCTCTCTTCGGCAAGGACATTGAAGAGATAGAAATACTGTACAACAGGGGGAATATAAGCTGTATATATCATATACTCGGCAGATGGTATATCAGCAGATGCATTTCATCTGCTTCCGAACTCATACACTATAACGGAGACTGCCGCGGCGAGACCTATGACACGTTCCGACTTGAAGACGGCAGGACTGTAAAAAACAGGGTATGGGTATTCGACACGGGAGCAAGGGTGGTCCGGGAATCGGTCATCAGCGACTGAGAATGAACGGCTGATCCTGTATGTGACGGTGTCCCATGCCTGGTTCTCAGTTCTTAGCTCCAAGTTCTATTTAATGCACAAATCGCTCGAACAATTTCATAACATTTTGATACGCGGCTGATTTTATGCCGCGAAAATCTTCTATTTACCGTAAGACAAAAAACAGTATTTTTCAGCGGGGAACGGACTTTGTAATCTGATAAAACGAAATCCCCGCTTTTTTAGTTTTCTGCATGCAACTTAAGGTTTGACAATCACCGTGCAAAGTGGTAAGATTACTATAGATATTAAAATATTAGGAGGAGAATGTGTTATGGTCAATTCATGGGCTAAGGAATGGGACGGCTTTACAGAAGGCCGCTGGAGCAGCAGTTCCATAAATGTCAGAGATTTCATCAAGAAGAATTATACACCATATGACGGGGACGAGAGTTTTCTCTCAGGACCTACGGACGCAACAAAGAAGCTGTGGGAGCAGGTCATGGAGCTTTCACGGCAGGAGCGGGAAGCAGGCGGAGTTCTCGACATGGATACAGAGATTGTATCGACCATAACCTCCCATAATGC
>DBXO01000034.1:37831-46385 GCA_002309635.1 Ruminococcus flavefaciens
AAGCCGTTCAAGCGTGCATTGCAGCCCTTCGGTGGTATACGTATGGCTCAGCAGGCATGCAAGGAGTACGGCTATGAGGTCTCCCCGAAGGTGGTTGAGATATTCACCAGGTACAGAAAAACTCACAATCAGGGTGTATTCGACGCATACACTCCCGAGATGAGACTTGCACGTCATTCGGCAATACTCACAGGACTTCCAGATGCTTACGGCAGAGGACGTATCATCGGCGATTACAGAAGAGTTGCTCTCTACGGAGTGGACAGGCTTATCGAGGACAAAAAACATCAGATAGACACATCGTTAGTGAGAATGACTTCAAAGAATATCCGTCTCCGCGAGGAGCTTGCAGAGCAGGTACGCGCATTGCAGGACCTCAAGGAACTTGGCAGCATATACGGTTTTGATATCTCAAAGCCTGCGGCTAACGCAAAGGAAGCCGTTCAGTGGCTCTATTTCGGCTATCTTGCCGCAGTCAAGGAGCAGAACGGCGCCGCTATGTCACTTGGACGTACATCTACTTTCCTTGATATATTCATTCAGCGTGACCTTGACCGCGGTGTTCTCACCGAGGAACAGGCACAGGAGATAATCGACCACTTCATCATGAAGCTCCGCATAGTCAAGTTCGCCCGTACTCCCGAGTACAACGAGTTATTCTCGGGTGATCCTACATGGATAACAGAATCCATCGGCGGCGTTGATGTTGACGGTCATCACCTTGTTACAAAGAACAGCTTCCGTTACCTTCATACTCTCGAAAATCTCGGAACAGCTCCCGAGCCGAATATGACTATTCTCTGGTCAACAAAGCTCCCGAGAAAGTTCAAGGAATACTGTGCTAAGATGTCGATAAAAACATCTTCTATCCAGTATGAGAACGACGACATGATGAGAGTAGTTCACGGCGATGATTATGCTATCGCCTGCTGTGTATCCTCAATGGTTGTCGGTAAGGAGATGCAGTTCTTCGGAGCAAGAGCCAATCTTGCAAAGTGTCTCCTCTACGCTATAAACGGCGGTGTGGACGAGCGCCTCGGCATACAGGTGGGTCCGAAATTCAGACCTGTTGACAGTGAGTACCTTGACTTTGACGATGTATGGGAAAAGTACATGGATATGATGGAGTGGCTGGCAGGACTTTACGTCAACACTCTGAACGTTATACATTATATGCATGATAAATACAGCTACGAAAGACTTCAGATGGCACTCCACGACCGTGATGTAAAGCGTTACTTCGCAACAGGTATCGCAGGACTTTCGGTAGTTGCCGATTCACTCTCAGCAATAAAGTATGCAAAAGTAAAACCTGTCCGCAGGGATATCGAAATAAAGGACAAGGCAGGCAACGTTACAAGCATTGCAAAGAACGTGGTAGTCGACTATGAGATAGAGGGAGACTTCCCGAAGTACGGCAACAATGACGACCGTGTCGATCAGATAGCGGTAACTGTAGTCCGCAAGTTCATGGACTGCATAAGAAAGCATCACACCTACCGTGACAGCGTGCCTACAATGTCTATCCTTACAATTACTTCAAACGTGGTTTACGGTAAGAAGACGGGAAATACTCCTGACGGCAGAAAGCAGGGAGTTCCGCTTGCACCGGGAGCTAACCCGATGCACGGCAGAGACACCCACGGAGCTGTAGCTTCACTCTCTTCAGTTGCTAAGCTGCCGTTCAGACACGCACAGGACGGTATCTCCAATACATTCTCCATAGTTCCCGACGCACTCGGCAAGGACATGGAGGTATTCGCTGGAGACCTTGATCTGGACAAACTCAGAGGAGAATGATATGTGTGTGCCGGTAAACAAAAACGACCCTGCGGAACTGGCAGACCTTATAGATCAGCTTATGTCACAGGGCAGCGGTCATGTAAATATAACAGCGGCAGAGGACGCTGAGCTTAAAGTGGATACCGTAAAAAGCACAGATATCTGCGGAACAAAGGGTGCCTGCTGTCAGCCAACCGAAAACGCCGTTGACGAAGAAGACGATATATAAAATTCGGAATTATCTGAAAGGGAGGATAAATATGGATAACCAGAAACAGGTAGACAACCTTATTGAATTGCTTGACGGTTACGTTGAAAAGGGCGGACACCACCTCAATGTAAACGTTTTCACACGTGAAACTCTCCTTGACGCTCAGGCTCACCCCGAGAAGTACCCTCAGCTCACTGTAAGAGTTTCAGGCTACGCAGTAAACTTCGTAAAACTGACTAAAGAACAGCAGGACGACGTTATTTCGCGTACATTCCATTCTAACCTGTAATTATTAAAAAATATCAGCGCCCGAAAGCGGTACAGGACTGCTTTCGGGCGCTTGTTTTTTTTATTCCGGACTGCCGGTGGAAACTGCTGCGGGCTGACTTAATCACTGACGTCAGAATCGAGAGTTATGCTTACATTATAATCGGGGTAAGCCTCCTGAGTTTCCGTGAGAATATGCTCGTACAGCTCCTCAGTGTCGGGAGCCGCAAAGTCTATGATGATATCGAAATGTATGGTCATTTTCTTCTCGTCAAGATAAAAGCCGTGTATCTGTAAAACATATTCGTGGGACATGACGTTCCTGCGTATATCGCCGTACATCTGAGAAGCCCTGTCGTTCTGAGTATTTACTGCATAAACGCTTATACCTGCAAGTATGACCCTGTGTTCGCTGAGCACCTTTTCTGTTATGCGGTGCTCCAGCTTGTCGAGCTCCGCTACCGTCAGGGTATCGGGTACCTCTATATGCACTGAGCCGATGAGCAGGTCGGGACCGTAGCTGTGGAGTATCAGGTCGTAAGCCCCCTGCACCTCGGGGAAGGAGGTAACTGCGTCCTTGATCTTTTTGGACAGGTCGCTGCTTATGCGCTTTCCGATTATGCTTGAAAGGCTCTCGCCCAGTATCTCAAGGCCCGATTTTATGATAACGAGGGAGATAACAGCACCCAGCCAGGCTTCCGTGCGGATATCGAAAATAAGATATACAGCCGCTGCAAGGAGAGTGGCTGCGGATATTACCGAATCAAGCAGCGCGTCCCTGCCTGAAGCTATAAGGGATTCCGAGTTTACGCTCTCGCCCTTTTTTCTCACGTAATGTCCGAGAAGTATCTTCACTATGACAGCCGAAGCCACTATTATTATAGCAGATGCGGAGTAGTCGGGTACAGGAGGAGAGATTATCTTTTTTACAGACTCAACAAGGGAGGTAACGCCTGCATAGAGGACTATTACCGCAATAAGCGATGTACTGAGGTTCTCCACGCGCCCGTAGCCGTAGGGGTGCTTTTTGTCTGGACGCTTTTTTGCAAGCTTTGTACCTATTATAGTAATGACTGACGACATAACGTCGCTGAGGTTGTTTACTGCGTCGAGCACTATAGCGATGGAGGAGCTGAGTACTCCCACCACAGCCTTGAATGAGGCAAGAAAAATATTTGCGAGTATTCCAATGATACTTGTTCTGATGATTACCTTATCTCTGTTCATGCTGAATACACCCTCTCAGACGGTTTCCCATTCAAATTCAGCAAAATCGGTGAGCTTTACATCGTCCGGAGCTATGCTGACGGCTTTTGCTTCTGCACGGAGACAGTTCATATCCATACCGAAGCCTGTAGGCGAGATGAACGGCCTTTCAGAGCGGTCGTAGCTTATTTTCAGCAGCTTTCCAAGCTTTACGCCGGAGGCTTCGCAGAGGAGCTCCGCCTTTTTGCGGGCGTCCGCGGCAGTTTTACGTATAAGTTCCTCACGGGCAGCCTCCTCGTCCCTGACGGTAAAGCATACCGATACCGAAGGAGCAGCCTCGGAGGCGGATACCGCCCTGAGTACAGCCGCAAGGCGTTCAGTGTCCATGCCGAATTCGGTTTTCATCGAGTGGTCGCAGCAGTAGCCCTTGAATACGCTGTGGTAGACATTGTTCTCGTCGGGTACTGATTCATACTCGGACCGGACATTGAAGCTTGCGGTTCTGAGAGAGCTTTCCTCAAAGCCCAGTTTTTCCAGTATGCCGCTGAGCTCACCGAAGCCTTTCTCCGATTTTTCCATAGCCTCTCCGCAGTCCATGCTTCGGGTCTGCATATCTATGTCTATGCGGATAAGATCGGGCTTTACGGAGATACTTCCCGTACCTTTAACAATAACAGAAGCCATAATAACTGTTCTCCTTTATCAATAATCTCCGCTTTTTACTTCTATCTCGTCTTCCGTGGCGGTAACGACGCCCTTTCTGCCGCACCAGCCGCAGGTTATGCGCTCCTCGTTGTTCCAGCAGCTCAGCTTTCCGCAGTGACTGCACTGTACGAAGCTTTTTGACCTGCAGTAGGGACAGCCGTTGTATTCGTCTGTGTAGTAAAGGTTGCCCTTTATCTCGTTCCTGTCGAAGCCTTCGTGAGCGGCTCGCCTCGGATCGACGGGGAAAGCCCATGTTCTGAACCAGTCATCCTGCCATTCCTCCACTCTTACGCCGTAGATACGGTTAGCTTCAGGACATTTCATAAGTATTACTTCAGCCTTCATTTTCTTCAGCCTTTCTTTTTTGTTCATCACGGTAGTCAGACGGCGAGGAGCCCTCGAACATTCTGAACTGGCGGACGAAATAGTTGTATGATGAGTAGCCGCACTCGCGGGATATCTCCGTAACGGTCATATCCGTCTGCGAGAGCAGGGTCTTGGCGTTTTCCATGCGGAACTGTATCATTTCCTCGATAATGCTCCTGCCGAAATATGACTTGTATATCTTTTGCAGATAGCTTTTGCTGAGATAGAGACTCTCAGCTATCTCGCTGACTTTCCACGGCAGCTCGGGGTTTTTCTTTATCCTGTTCCTCAGCAGGCAGAGCTTCTCAAACTGCGGATTGGAGGTAGGCTCCGATATAGTATAGCTGAACACGCGGTTCACCGTAGCCTTGTACATGGCGTCTGAGAGGTCGGCTGAGCGGGAGGCTTCAAGCTCGCACACTCCAACAGTGAAATCGATATTGCAGTTTTCTTCGCCGCTGAACTGGGTATCCTTTATCTTATCGCAGAGCTCGGCGTATATCGTCTGAGTGCGTCCCTGCTCGGGACTTATGACGCACAGGGTCTGGGAAGCCCATGCTCCGCATATCTCCCTGCCCCTGATACATGAGCGGAGCTTCTTTGCAAAGGCAGCCATTATGCTGTTTGACTTTTCCTCGCCGCTCTGGTAGTAGGCCTTTTTCAGTCCGTGGAGCTCAAAGGCGGCGCACTCGATGAAGCTGCTGCCCGAATCTGCGGAGAGCTTAGTGCCGAATTCCTGCTCGATGCCGCTCCTGTTGAGAAGTCCTGTTATATGGTCGTAGAGCAGAGCCTTGCTGGTGTTCAGGATAGTGCGGTTCATTATCGCCTTTATCCTCACCTGCTCAAGAGCTACGTTGACGTAGTTTATCCATTTCATATAGAGAGAGCTGAACGAGCGCGGCTCCTTGCCGAATGAAACTGCACAGTAGCCGAAGAAGTTGTTGTTGTAGTGCAGGGGAGATATGAAGAAAGCGGAAGGATAGCTGCGCTCCTCACTGTAGTCGGGCAGGAGGTCCGACGAGCTGAAAAAGCTCCTGTTCTCCGATTCGCGCCATATCGCCGACTTTGCAAGTATTACCTTCATCTCGTCGCCTGCGTGGAAACTAAGCTCCTCTGCGTTTTTGTCCACGGTGGAGTCCACATAGCTTTTGGTAAGGCAGATACGCACCCTTCTCATTTTATGCAGGAAGTAGGTGTAATTATCCAGCCTGTCGGCAAAGGTGGCGATATTGTCTGCATTTGTTATATCAAAAAGCATGTCGCCGTAAAGGAGCTGTGACTCGAAACGGCTGTTTATGCTCAGATTTCGCTGTATATTATGGCGGAGAGACGGGTTCTCGGAGCAGCCGCAGCTCTCGCCGATACGGAGCTCTCCGTTCTCGTTGGGCACCTTGCTGCATATCCTGCCCGTGATTATGCGGTAGAGCCTCCTTACGGACTCCGCGCCCAGCTGAAAATTGGGGCGGCTGTAGCTGGTTATTGAGGGTGTTGACTGGTAGCCCTCAATGGAGGCGTCGTAGCCCGTTACGGCTATATCCTCGGGAACACGCAGCCCTGCGTCGCCGAGCAGCTTTGTGAGAGTTATTGCCATAACGTCGTTGCCGCAGACTACAGCCTCGGGGCGTTCGAGCTCGCCGCTGAGTATGCGCCTGGCGTAGCGCTTTGGAGCCTCCAGCCAGAAGTCTCCGTATTCGCACCAGTCCTTTCCGACGGCGATACCGTGCTTCTTCATGGAGCTTTTGTAGCCTGCGAGCCTTTCCTCGCCGCTGAATGTATTTTTCGGACCTGTAAGGCAGTATATTTTCTTGTATCCGTGAACATTTATAAGGTGGTCGGTGATTATCTCAAAGGCTTCGCGGTCGTCCACAGAGGTGGTCTCGAAGCTGTTGTGTCCGTTGTGGTCAAGGAGCATTACGGGCTTTTCGGAGCGTTTGCAGAGATTGTCGATATATCGGCATATCTCTTCGTCGTGAAAAGTGTTCCTGTCGTAGATGAGACCGTCGATTCTGTCGGATAGTATGAGGTCGAGAATGGACTTTTCCGCGTCCTTGTGTACAGAGCGGACTGAGAAATCATGGAGGGGAGCTATAACTGCGATATCGCAGTTGCTCTTGAATGCCTGAGTGATGATTCCGCGTAGTATCTCGCACTGAAAGTCGATATGACAGTCTGCGATTATAACGCCCATAAGTATTCTTCTGCTCATTCTCTCACTCCCTGTCTTTGTAAATCAGGATTCAGCTTTGCAAAATCCTGATCGGTTTTGAGTCCGTAGTCAATGCGGCCGCTTACATTATTTATAATGCTGCCGCAGGCGGCACCGTAACTTTCAGCTTCCGGTTCTTAACTCAAAGCTTCATGATTTTGTTACGCATAATTATAATCTGTATGTACTATTGTATCATAATTATGTGCCAAATGCAAGACAATTATATATATTTGTTGTTGGAATTTCAAAAAATCTCCTTGAAAAAATAGTTTTTTTCATTGTATTTGCCATAAATTGTGCTATAATGATTATCGAAGGCAGGAATCAACAGCAGGGCACTTCGGAGTTTGCGCCCGTACACCGCGCCTTTCGGGGGATGAGCGTATCCCCGACAGAGCCTGGGCTGCTCTGCGTGGGATATACTTTATTCTCAGCTTGCAGGTCACGTTATTTACCCTCTCACTTTTTATAATTCCCGTGAAAAGGTCTCTCTGTGCAGGGAGACCTTTTCTGATTTTATTCATTTAAGTGTGCATATCTGCAATTTTTAATGTATATTGTATAAATTTGCCAACTGCCTATATGATAATTATATTGACCGTGACCATTGACATTTTGTACTGAAAGTGATATTATGATTGTATATATATGCTGCCCTCTTTGTGGAACAAAGCGGAGACAGCTTCATATTTGAATGCAGCCTGTACAAAAAAGCCTTATGCTCATTGTACACAGGGCTGAAAAAGGAATTTTGCAATGCTTGCAAGTTTAACGAACATCAATAAATTCTATAACGGAAATCAGGTCCTGAACAACGTTTCCCTCACTATCGACGAGAACGACAGGATAGGTCTCGTGGGCAACAACGGCTGCGGAAAATCAACGCTGCTGAAAATACTCACAGGCTCTGTGGATCCCGACCGCTTTACCGAAAAGGACGGTATCGTGTCCATGGCTGCGAAGACCACTGTAGGCTATCTCGAGCAGATGGGCGGTCTCAATACCGAGAATACCGTCATCAGTGAGATGAGAAGCGTTTTTGAGCCTATACACAAGGCTATAGAACGTCTCCGTGAAATAGAGACGGAAATAGAAACGGGCGATGATTCCGCTGCGGACGAGTATCAGCAGCTTTCATCATGGGTGGAAGCAAACGACGGCTACAATACAGACGTGAAGATACGCATGGTCCTCAACGGTATGGGCTTCTCGGGGGAAGAACTCGAGCGTACCGTATCGGGCTTCAGCGGCGGAGAAAAAACCAGACTTTGTATCGCCAGGCTCCTGCTTGAGGAGCCTAACCTGCTCATACTTGATGAGCCGACAAACCACCTTGATTTCAAGACGATCATGTGGCTCGAGGATTACCTCCGATCATATAAGGGCGCTATCCTCATTGTTTCACATGACAGATATTTCCTTGACAGGCTCTGTACCTCGATCTGCGAGATAGAAAGAGGTACTCTCACACGTTACAGAGGCAACTATACCGCCTTCGTGAGACAGCGTGAGGAGAACGACGCCCGCCGCGAGAAGGAGTACGAGCTCCAGCAGAAGCAGATTGCACGGCTGGAGGATTACGTAGCAAGGAATCTCGTCCGCGCGTCAACTACAAAAATGGCACAGAGCCGCAGAAAACAGCTCGAGAAGATCGAGCGCACAGAACGTCCCGTCCACGACACAAAACACGCGAAGATACGCTTCACATACGCCGTTGAGCCTCCCCTCGACGTGCTAAAGGTAAAAGGCGTGGACATTTCAGTAGGGGAGGGCGCTTCGCGCAAAACACTTGTGGATACCCTCGACTT
>DBXO01000007.1 GCA_002309635.1 Ruminococcus flavefaciens
ACAGTCTTATAGTGTACCATATTGTCGGCAGCGGTGATAGGTTCGCTTTCACGGAACTCTATCTCGTTCTGAGCCGGACCGTGTTTATGACATGAGCTTTTTGGGCTCATGCCCATTTCTTCGAGGGAGAGGCATATCTCACGTCTTGCGTTTTCGCATCTGTCAAGCGGGGCAACATCAAGATAGCCGCCCTTGTCGTGGGGGATCTTGGTAGGCTCGCCGCGCTCGTCGAGCTCAAAGAGGTAAAATTCGCATTTGGTGCCCATTTCGCAGGAATATCCGTCAAGTCGGAGCTGATTTATGTAGCTTGTCAGTTCTGTACGCATATCGCCAACGTAGTCGCTTCCGTCCGTGTTCTTAAGCGAGCAGAAGAAGCGGACAACACGTCCCGACTTGGGTCTCCAGGGGAGAACGGACAGGGTAGAAATATCGGGAACGAGGAGAAGATCAGAGCAGCCCTCGGCGATGCATGAAGCGTCGAAGGGTATGCCGAATTCAAATGCTCTCGGCAGTTCATTGGGCATTATAGCCACGTTTTTGAGATTGCCGAACATATCGCAGAAAGTAAGTCTTATAAATTTTACGTCGTTCTCTTCAACGAATTTAAGTATCTCTTTAGGAGAAAAGCTCATTGAAAGACCTCCAGTTTATATTTGTAGGAGACGCCGCTCACGGCGTTCCGTAAGCCATTAGCCGTTAGCTTTTTGCTATTGGAATTAAGAGCTAAGAACAAAAAATATGCAGGGGCTGTCTCTGACAGTCCGCAACTTACCTGATTTAGGGAGCGGTGTCTTCTATGTCCCGTTATTCACCGTATGGGAAATAATGCTCAGGCTTTGATTGAAATTCAGACAGCCTTGTAATTTTGTCGTCATTATCAAAATCAGCTATGGTCACACCGTCAAAGCCGTCAACATTTCCGTCATACACGCATTTGAAGTACCATTCCGCTACTAAGGTTTTATCACGAGCGATAGTACGTTTTATAGTCCATTCAAGAACTCTGCCGCGGCGATTTCATTCATTGAACCAGCGTATTATCTGTGATATACCGTGATATTCGGGGCCGTAGCATTCACTGTAAATAACACTGTCTGCAAATGTATCTTTTATTACAGAAACATCAGAATCTAACCATGCCTGAAAGTATTGTCTTAAAACTGCTTCCATATTTTTATCGTTTGCATATTTGGCTTGTATTGGCTTTCAGCTGTTCACTTAAACGTTAAATCTGAACAGAACTATATCTCCGTCCTGCATAACGTATTCCTTGCCTTCAAGGCGTACAAGACCCTTTTCCTTGGCGGCAGCCATGCTTCCGCAGGTCATAAGGTCGTCGTAGGAGATGACTTCTGCACGGATAAAGCCCTTCTCGAAGTCGGTGTGTATCTTACCCGCAGCCTGAGGAGCCTTAGTGCCCTTGGTGATAGTCCATGCGCGGACCTCCTGCTTTCCTGCGGTGAGGTAGGAGATAAGTCCCAGGAGAGAATAGCCCTCCTTGATGATACGGTTGAGACCTGATACTTCAAGACCCAGCTCGCTGAGGAACATGGCCTTGTCCTCCTCGCCCATATCCGATATCTCAGCCTCTATCTGAGCGCAGATAGGCAGTACAGCGGAGTGCTCCTCCTCTGCAAGCTTGCATACAGCCTTGTAGTTCTCATTGGTCTCGATATTGTTTGTGAAGTCCTCCTCGCTGAGGTTAGCCGCATAGATAACAGGCTTTGCAGATAGCAGGGGAGTAGATTTTATAAGCTCTCTTTCCTCGTCAGTGAAATCAAAGCCTCTTGCTGACTTGCCGTTTTCAAGGTGAGCCTTGAGTCTTTCGAGGAACTCAGCCTCCGCAAGGTACTTCTTATCGCCCTTTGCAGCCTTTTTAGCGCGGTCGATACGTCTGTCTACCATTTCGATATCGGAGAAGATAAGCTCCAGATTGATAGTTTCGATGTCGCGGAGGGGATTGATGCTTCCGTCAACGTGGATAATGTTGGGGTCCTCAAAGCATCTTACAACGTGAACGATAGCGTCCACCTCACGGATATCCGCAAGGAACTTGTTTCCGAGACCTTCGCCCTTTGAGGCGCCCTTTACGAGACCTGCAATGTCCACGAATTCAAGAGTAGCGGGTGTGAACTTATCAGGCTCATACATTTCTGCCAGCTTGTCGAGCCTTTCATCGGGAACAGAAACGATACCAACGTTTTTCTCGATAGTGCAGAAGGGGTAGTTTGCGGATTCAGCACCTGCGTTAGTAAGTGCGTTGAAAAGAGTACTTTTGCCCACATTGGGCAGACCAACCATGCCAAGCTTCATATTTATTTCTTACCTTTCTCATATGTTTCCCCACCTTTGCGTTGTTTCCGGGGTGAATACATGTATTTTTATTGAGGAGGACCCTTTTGAAAAAGGGGCTCGGGGAAGAACCTTTCCTCAGAAAGGTTTTCCCCGATAAAAGTACACATACTCAGCAGAAAAAACACAAGGCGGGGAGAATAGTTAATTATTAGCGTAGGTGGTACGCTTATTGTTTACAAGTGAAGTAACGTTTGAGTTCTGTATCTGAACATCGCCGGTACCAGTACCGATATCCTTAGGATTTCCGGCATAAACAGTCATGGAAACCTCGGAATCTATTATGGTTACATTGCCCGTACCGAGAGCGTCGCCGATACCTGTGACCTCATCGCCCTCAGAGTCAATAGTGACAGAGGCATTCTTTATCTTTGTATTGATATTGCCCCTGATAGCGCCGATACAGGAGTGTTTAGCAGAGCGCATCTTCATGCTTATCTTGCCCTGCTTGATGTAGATACTGCCCTCGCCGTCCTCAAGAACGCCGATACCGACAGCCTGAGCGCCCGTACAGGACATTACAATATCAGCGTCGGAGCTGATAGTTGATATACCTCTGCAGCTGCCTATACCCGTTACCTTGATACCGGATATGGTAATATCGAGAGAGCAGTTTTCGCCGATATCGATGTTGGCGTCGCCGTTGAAGCTGCCGATAGCAAGACCGTTGTGTGAGTACATGAATATTTTTATCTTGCCAGAGCGGAGGTTTATATCAGAGTCGTCATCGTTCTGACCGCCGCCGATACACAGGGCTTCAACGCTGTTGGAGATTATCTCGAGAGTGCCGCCGAAGTCGATAGTGATATCGCCGTAGCCGTGGTCGTAGTCGTTTCCGATACCGATACCCTCGGAGGCGTAGCAGTCGATAGTGAGGTTGCCTTTGCCGCCGAGCTCGAACTGTGAGCCCATAGGAACGTAGATACCCGAGTAGCTGAGCTTGTTGTTCTTGACAACGTTAAGGACAAGTCTTGCGTATTCGCCCACAACGATAGTTGGCTTGCTGTTGCCGCTTATCATATTTACGTTTTTCAGCGTCAGCTCACAGCTGTGGTTATCCATGACGGATATATTCATCTTGACCTGTTTATCGGGATCGCCCACGATAGTGAGCTTGCTCTGATAAACATGGATATCGGTGTATTTTTCAAGGGCCAGCTTGAGGAGATCGAGCTCTGTGTCGTTCTGAGCAGCATATATCTTCTTGACGCCGTCGGGACGTGTCTCAAGATTGGTCTTGATGATCTCGTCCTTGATATCGGCAGAGATGCTGTTGAGGAACAGGGGCTTCGGCTTTGAGGTATAATAGCCCTGAACCAGGTCAACACCAAGTCGAATAACCGTCTTCAGCTCCTGAACGGTCTCCACGCCCTCTGCAAGGGATTGCAGCTGGTTCTCGTGGCAGAACTCGATAATGGAAGTAACGAGCTGCTGCTTTTTGAGGTCGTTGTGGATATCGCTGATGAGCGAGCGGTCTATCTTTATGTAATCGGGCGAATAGTGGAGCAGATTCGAGGTATTTGAATAGCCTGTTCCGTAATCGTCGATAGCGAGCGTGCAGTGTGCAAAGCCGCAGCGCTTTTTCAGTATCTCGATATTTTCGTTTGAAGCGGCGGACTGCTCAACTATCTCGATGACTGTCTTTTCAAGAAGCTCGCCGTATGTCAGGTACAGCTCGTTAAAGTCCTCGTCGGTGAGGAGGTGGCTCGGCAGGCAGTTGATAAACAGCTTGCGCTTGTCGAATATCTGCTGATTGTCGCTGAGAAGCTTCATAGTGTTGAAGAATGTGAGCTTCTCGATAGCGTACAGGTCGTTCTGAGCGGCAGCTATCTTAAGTATCTGGGTAGGAGCCATTTTTATATCGCCGACAGTACGCATAAGTGCTTCATAGCCTACAATCTCGCCTGTCTGAGTTTCAACGATAGGCTGAAGGTGATAGGTGAGCAGATTTTCCTGTACGATGCGTGAAAAGGTCTGCGCATTGCGGTATGAGTCCTTTTCGCGGATATAGTTCTCCTCTGAGTACCAGTTTATGACCGAGCGCTTGTCCGTTCTCGCCTCAAAGAGGGCGAACTCGGAATAATTTACCAGCATGTTGAAGTCGGAGGCTTCCTCGGGATAGGAGGCACAGCCTGTTGACAGGCTTATGCGGCTCTTATCGGAAATATCTATTATTTCGCCGAAATCATCGGTGAGAGTACAGTTCTGAACAGCCTCGCCCATGCTGTTGAGGATATTGTATATGCTCATTTTGTCGCAGTCGCAGAAAAATACGCATATTTCGTAATTTGACTTTGAGCCGATGATGATAGTATCGCTCTCAAAGCTTTTAAGTGCCTCAGCCACCGAAGTGATACAGCTGTTGGTATTGTCAACTGTAAGATACGAGCCCAGCTTGTCTATGCCGTTGATGAATATAGTGGCAAGACAGGCCTGCTGAACATCGGGAAGTATCTTCTTTATCTTCTGCGAGAACGAGGGGAAGGAAGGCAGGCGTGTGACAGGATCATACTCCACGAAAGCCTGACGGTCGCTTATTTCGGATATCTGTCTTGTAAAGTCCTGGATAAAGCCAAGCCATACGTCGCTGCTTTCGTAGACGTTCATTTTTACAAAGCGTGAGATATTTCCGTCGGTAAATTTATAGATATGCTTCTGTCCCTCTACAGGGTTCTTCGAGATCTTTTCAAGGAGATCGAAAAACTCGAATTCGTTGATCTTTTCACTTGGACAGCCGAGGATATGACAGGCAACAGAGTCGAGGTAAGCGGTTTTTTCCTTTGCTATATAGGTAAATGCACCTATGTTGCCGACAAACTGCTGAAAGACCTGCCAGTCATGGCTTAGCGCGGGAGGAGTTGTGCTGAAATCAAATATACCCATATTTCTCCTTATACCGAGAAAACTGCCTTATACAGGGATAAAGCAGCTTCTGTGCGTACCTGCGTTTAACGGTCAGCAGGAGACCGTGATAACGTTCATTTATACACTTTTATTATACTACATGAGGGCAAAAATGTCAATAAAAAAGCCGCCATTTCCGGCGGCTCTGAAATGCTTATGTAGGTATCAGTCAAGGAAGTCCTTGACCTTTTTGCTTCTGCTGGGGTGACGGAGCTTTCTGAGCGCCTTTGCTTCGATCTGACGTATACGCTCACGGGTAACGTCGAAACGCTGGCCTACCTCCTCAAGAGTGCGTGACTTGCCGTCCTCAAGGCCGAAACGGAGCTTGAGCACCTTTGCCTCGCGGTCTGTGAGAGTTGAGAGCACCTCGTTGAGCTGCTCCTTAAGGAGAGTATGTGAAGCGGCCTCCGCAGGAGCGGGAGCGTCATCATCGGGGATAAAGTCGCCGAGGTGGCTGTCCTCCTCCTCACCGATAGGAGTTTCAAGGGAAACGGGGTCCTGAGCCACACGCATGATCTCTCTTACCTTGTCCACGGGCATATTGAGCTTTTCGGCTATTTCCTCGGGGCTTGGGTCGTGACCGTTTTCATGGAGGAGCTGGCTTGAGACCTTCTTAACCTTGGTTATAGTCTCCACCATATGAACGGGTATACGTATAGTTCTTGCCTGATCGGCGATAGCACGCGTTATAGCCTGTCTTATCCACCATGTAGCGTATGTGGAGAATTTGAAGCCCTTGGTATAATCAAACTTTTCAACGGCCTTTATAAGACCGAGATTGCCCTCCTGAATGAGGTCGAGGAACTGCATGCCCCTGCCCACGTACTTTTTGGCGATGGAAACGACAAGACGGAGATTTGCTTCGGAAAGGCGCTTTTTAGCGTAGGGGTCGCCCTTTGCCATTCTCTGTGCAAGCTCTATCTCCTCCTCGGTAGTAAGGAGCGGGACACGTCCTATCTCCTTGAGGTAGATCTTTACAGGGTCATCGATAGCGATACCCTCGGTTGAAAGAGCCATTTCGAGGTCGTCGGTCAGGTTTGAATCGAGGCCTATCTTAAGGTCGGCGTCGAGATTCATATCCTCTACTATCTCGATATTGAGGTTTTCGCAGTTTTCATAGAAGGTATCGATCTGATCAACGTTGAAATCAAGCTCCTCCAGCGCGTCTGTGATCTCCTTTGTGGTGAGCTTGCCGTTGGCCTTGCCCTGTTCCATAAGGGCTTCGATGGTATTTTTCTTTTCCATTTTATTTATCCTCCTACTTGTTTTTGGAACGGAACAGCTCAAGCAGTTCATCATTGCTGAGTTCTCCGTCAGATTTAGGTGTGCTGTGCTTCAGTACCTCCGCGCAGTCTGCCACAACGTCGAGCGTTACGGCGACTTCGCGCTTTTTTGCGGCTATTCCGCTTATTCTTCCCGTTTCCTCAGTGGAAAATTCATCGGAGAGCATGGAAATGGAGAATTTATCGGAATTCTTCATTCTTTCCACAAGAGCACTGTAGACCTTTTTATTGAAAGCGGTCACAAAGCATTCGGGAGGAGCGAGCTTTACGATGTCTTCCCATTCCTGCGGACGGTTCAGCAGATAGCTTATTATGGTCTCCTCGGCGCGTGCCTCCTTTTTGTTTGAGACGGCGTCGGGGTTGATATCATCGCGTATATAGGCTGTTTTTGCCTTTATTGAACGCCATTCGTTCTTTTTGGCGCTGCGGCTGTTCTTTTCAAGCATGCTGTCTATATGTGTCTTGAGCACCTGTACGGGGATATCGCACTTCTTTGAGGTGCGTGAGATGTATACCTCACGCTCAAGTGGCGATTCTATTCCCGCAAGCACTCTTGCGGTACGTTTCAGAAGCTCTACCCGTCCTATCTCCGTGGAAAGGTCGAGGCCGTCCTCACACTTGTCCAGCATAAAGTCGTTGGCGTCGTTGGAGTCGTCTATGAGCATACGGAACCTGTCGCGCCCGAACTTTTTGATGTATTCGTCGGGATCCTTTGCGCCCTCCATGTGGAGTATCTTCGTGCGGAGCCCCACGTCGGCAAAATGGTTTATAGCCTTCTGTGTGGCTTTCTGTCCTGCACCGTCGCTGTCGTAGGCGACTACCACCTCCTCGGCGTAATGGCTAATGAGCCGTGCCTGGTCGGGAGTAATGGCAGTTCCGAGTGTGGCGACCACGTTCTCGAATCCGGCCTGATTCACGGCGATAACGTCCATATAGCCCTCGCAGAGTATCAGCCTTTTGGCGTTGGAATTCTTGGCGAAGTTCATGGAGAACAGGTTGGCGCCCTTGTCGAATACGGGCGTTTTTCCCGTATTGAGGTATTTCGGCTGAGAGTCGTCGAGGACCCGTCCGCCGAAGCCGATTATATTGCCCCGCAGGTCAATGATAGGGAACATTACCCTTTTTCTGAACATATCGAAGGTACGTCCGTTTTTCTGACCGCCCAGCCATGCGTCAGCTATCTCTTCATCGGAGTAGCCCTTTGAGCGCAGCAGATCGGTCAGGTCGTTCCACGAATCGGGAGCGTAGCCGAGACCGTACTTCCTGATAGTCTGCGGGGTGAGCCTGCGGCTTGCGAAGTACTGCAGACCTGCTTTGTCCGCCCCCTTGAAAAGGTTTGTGTAGAAGTGATTTGCGGCTATACGATTCATTTCGTATATGCGGGTCTTGCGTTTTGTGTAGCCGCTGTCCTTATGTCCGTATTCGGGTACCTCCATGCCCGAGCGCTGTGCGAGAAGCTTTACAGCCTCGGAAAAATCCAGGTTCTCGGCTTTCATAACAAAGGTTATGACATCGCCGCCTGCACCGCAGCCAAAGCAGTAAAAGCTCTGTGTGTCGGTGAATATGGTACATGAGGGAGTCTTTTCGGAATGAAAAGGGCATGAGCATACGTAGTTGCGCCCTCGTCTTATCAGGTTCACATAGCCGCCCATTACCGTCTCAATGGGGTTGGCATTGCGGAGATTGTAGAGAAATTCATCGTTCTGAGGCATTATATTCCCTCACTTCCAGAATTTCGGCACAAAAAGCTCCGTGTAGAGATCGACGGCGTATTCGTCGCTCATTCCCGATATGTAGTCGCATACAGCTCTGTCTGCGTCAGAAGCCTTCATAATGCTGCGGTACTCATCGGGGAGTTTTTTGCTGTTCTCGATGAAGTATGCATACAGCTTGCGTATGAGCTGTTCAGCCTTGCCCTCCTCCTGCTTTGCGGTAGGATTTGTATAGACCTTTTCAAACATGAAGGCTTTCAGGTCGTCGTGGGCTTTGCGGATCTCGGGTGAGAAATCTATATCAAATGCTCCGTGATCGATTACGGAGGCTATAAGGGAGGTTATCCTTTTCGTCTTGGTATTTCCGAGAGTTATGACGCAGTCGCGGGGAAGATCGTTGGGATCAAGTATCCCTGCGCGGATAGAGTCCTCGATATCGTGGTTTATGTAGGCGATGGTATCGGCAAGACGGACGATATTGCCCTCCTTGGTATCAGCGATCATATTTGTATGGCATAGTATGCCGTTTCTTACTGCATGGGTGAGGTTCAGACCCTTTCCCTTTTTTTCAAGGACTTCGACCACGCGCACGCTCTGTTCATAGTGCTTGAAGCCGTGGGGACATATCTCGTCGAGAGTTCTCTCGCCGCAGTGTCCGAAGGGGGAGTGACCCAGGTCGTGTCCGAGTGCTATGGCCTCTGTAAGGTCCTCGTTGAGGCGCATGCCTCTTGCAATAGTTCTTGCTATCTGCGATACCTCAAGGGTGTGGGTAAGCCTTGTCCTGTAGTGGTCGCCCACAGGTGAGAGGAATACCTGTGTCTTGCGCTTGAGTCTGCGGAAGGAATTGCAGTGGAGTATGCGGTCGCGGTCACGCTGGAATTCAGTTCTGTAGGGGCATTTGTCCTCATAGCGTTCCCGCTCTGTTGCCTTTGTGTCTATACTTGCGCAGGCAAATTTGCTTAAAATGCCTGCCTCGCTTATCTCTATCTGTTCGCGTACTGTCATGCTTATTCCCCCTGACATAAAAACTGTTCAGGAAATGCTCCTGAAAAAATGCGTCTATATACTTATACTATCCTGGGACAAAAAACCCTTTTTTTATCCGGAAATTTTTTTTACGGAGGAAAAATCCTCAAAAAGCTCGCCGCAGTCGGTGATACCGACAGCTCCGTTGGTGGCTTCTGTGAGCTCCTTTACAAGAGCGTCCAGCTTTTCGGAGAGTACAAGGATCTCCAGCGTCACATCGCTGCCGAAGTCCGAGTTTACCGTGATCGTGTCGAAGCCCGGCAGGAGATAGGATATCTTTCCGTACATGCCGTAGTCGGCGGTTATCTTAAGACGGTGGCACATGCACATATTCATAGTGCGGGCAGCGTCGCAGGCAAGTGAAGCCGCGTGGGAATAGGCTCTTACGAGGCCTCCGCCGCCGAGGAGTATGCCGCCGAAATAACGTGTCACAACCATGCATACATCGGTGAGACCGTGCTTCTGCAGCACGTCGAGGACGGGGACGCCTGCGGTTCCCTGTGGCTCTCCGTCGTCGGAATAACGGGAAATATTGTCCGCGCGGAGGATATATGCGTATACGTTGTGTTTAGCCTTGCGGTGTTCGGCTTTTATGGAATTTATAAAGGCTACAGCTTCATCGTTGGTCTTTACGGGAGCTATGCAGCCTATGAACTCAGAGCGCTTTTCTATGAATGAAGCCTTTGCGCTGTCTGAAACAGTGTAATAGTTCATAAATACATACCTTATTGACGAAAAGCCCCGTCATTGACGGGGCTTGTGACTTACTTGTCCATATTGAAACGCTTCTTGAATCTGTCAACACGTCCGCCTGTATCAACAAGCTTCTGCTTTCCGGTATAGAACGGATGGCACTTTGAGCAGATTTCAACCTTGATGTTTTCCTTTGTAGACATAGTCTCGATCACATTACCGCAGTGGCAGGTAATTGTGGTCTTCTTGAATTCAGGATGGATTCCCTCTTTCACGATTGTCACCTCTTTCACAGATTTTTCTGTATCCGTGCAGCCCATCAGTTCCTTTAGACAGTAGTGCAGTTATACATTATGAAGATAATTATATCACCTGATAACAGATTTGTCAATAGAAAATGAAAATATTATTTTTATTTAACTTTAGCAACAGTGTAGCCGTCTATCTCATAGACCTTTGTATTATCAGTCTCCTCAACAGCGTCCTCCTTGTCGAAGAATACGTAGAGGACGTCTTTTCTGCCGTTTCCGGCTTTGAGCTGATCGTACTGTTCCTGAGCGTATTTCTGCACGGATTTAAGTTCCATACGTGCAAGGTAGAAGCTGCTCAGGCTCATATGCTTTTTAGCAGCCATCTGTGAAAAATCAAAGTACATCTGCATATACAGGCCGTAAGCGTCCTTCATGGGGAGGAAGATTATCTCCTTTGTATCCTTTGTCAGCTCCTCCCATTTCTCGTCCTTAAGGGCGTATTCATAAGCGGGCGGCTGAGCGTACTGGCTGTGGAGTATCCTGCACCAGTCACGGATATCCATGCCCTGAATGAGGAAGCACAGTCCGACTGCGGCTATCGCAGTCTTTCTGGTAAGCTTTGAGACGAGGGCCATAGCCGAGGTCATGATAAGCACGCCCGGGACCCAGATGAAACGTCCCGAACAACGGAATACACTGAGGCATCCCCTTACAAGACGGGGGAGAGGTATCTCGAGGAGCAGTCTTCCGTTGAGGGTTATCCTGTTGCTTACAGCCCAGCAGAAGCTGACCATGAATACCGCTGCAAATGCCCAGAACTCGACTTTGTACTTTTTGAACAGTCCGCCGGCAGCCTTGAAGAAGCTGCCTTCCTTCTTTTCGATAAGGCTGAAAAGGATTATCACTGCAATGATAACACATACTATCATGCCGAGACCGAGGTATCCGAAGCCCTCGCCCTGTCCGTCAAAGCTGTTGAGCGGGCGGAGGAACTTTGAAAGTCCGCGGCTGTCGAAGAAGGTATTGAGGTTTGAGGAGTATCCGCCGAAGCCGCCGTCGATATAGCCGCCGTTTCCGTAGAAGGCTCCTATGATGAACAGGGTCAGCAGAGTCGCAGCAACCGAAGTGCCGAATACTGCAACTGCCTTTATGAATTTCTTGTCCCTGAATGTGACGAGTATCACGTATCCCATCATGACCATGAACACCATGGGAACAAAATAGGTGTGTATGAGGACGGCCAGCATACAGTTCACAGCCCAGAGTATCATCGGAGTGAACTTGTGCTTGTACTCCTTCTTATGGTCGAGACAGAGTATCATTGCGATGATGAAAAGCCATATCGCGCCGAGTGAGTTGTGGTGGGTGATACGGTTTATTGACGGCGGGAAAGCTGAATAGAACAGCGAGCCGACAGATGTGAATATGATATCGGGTTTTATCCTGTATAGCAGAGAAGCTCCGAATCCGCCGTTGAGGGCGAAGCATATCACTCCCCACAGGCCGAGAAACTGAAAGTTTTCGGGGAGAAGGGGGGAGAGTATCTTGAATATCAGTCCGAAAAGCGGGATAGAATCCGAGTACATACACGAAACCTTGCCATCGCAGCAAAGGCCGTCAGTGAGACCTATCGGGAAGGTCCACGGGGTATTCCTGAAGAACACCCAGCCGAGGTGGTGCTGTGTGGCGTCGCCCGTGTAGGCGAATATCCAGTTTGTGTTGGAAGGGGATATCATGGAAGCGCCGAATATCACGATGAACGTGACAGCGCCGAGTATAGCTCCGATCAGAAATGCGGTCCTGTCGCCGTGATCCTTAAATATGTTGTTTTTTTTAGCTGTGGGTTTTGAAATAGCCATTTTCAAGCCTGCACTCCTTGTCAAATTCTGTTATTTCGTCAGCGGAAAGGTCTGCCTTTCCGTCGTATCTGTAGTATCTTCCGCTGTCTGCACTGAAAACGATGACGCAGTAGTCCTCATCGTCTATGCCGTTGGGGTAGTACTTTTCATCGCCCTCGTTCCAGAGGAGCTCCTTGTGCTTCCTGTCGGTGCTTATCACTGCATTTCCGAACAGACAGACTGCCTCGAAGGTGCTGTCATCGGAGAAGTAAAGGCAGGCATTGCCGCTGTTTATAATGCTTTTTACGTGGGAGGAGCTTGTATTGGTGGATATGAGGTGAGTTCCGAGTCCCCTGTGCCATACGCAGAATACCCTGCGTATGTTCTGTCTGCCGTTTTCATCCGTATATCCGAGAGAAGCGAAAAGGGAACGGTCTATCAGTGATTTTATTTCATTTACGGTCATAATGTGTTCCTTACAGGGAAAATTGATGGTAATGTAGAATATTCATAAAAAAGAACCGGCAATAAAAAATGTGTCCGCTCTGCGGACAGTCATGATCACGCCGCCTTACGGCGACGGACAGTATTTTTCTTCCTTATTGATCCTACAGTATTACTTTAATACAGGCATAAAGAAGTTTTTGCCTCTTTATGCCTGTTATGCCTTGGTTTTATTTCATGCTCTGAGTGAAATCCGCATAGATCTTCTGCTCGATGACCTCGGCTTCCTCGCGTGTGGGAGCCTTTGCGGTGAGGTATGTCTTTATCTTCGGCTCTGTACCCGAAGGACGTACTATAGCCTTGCAGTTGTTCTCGAGGTAGAATGCCAGCACGTTGGACTTCGGAAGTGTAAGCTCACTTACCTTGCCTGTTGCGATGTCCTTTGAGGTGCCTGCCTTGTAGTCCTCGAAGCGCTCTACCCTGAGACCGCCGATAACTGCGGGAGGATTCTGACGGAGGTCGGCCATTATCTCTTCCATGTGCTTCATGCCGCTCTCGCCGTCAAACTCAAAGCTGTAGAGGGTCTGGAGGAACATGCCGTATTTTTTGTACATATTCTCTCTTGCCTGAATGAGAGTAATGCCCTTTGTGCGGTAGTATGCAGCCATTTCGCAGATAAGCATGGAAGCGTCAACTGCGTCCTTGTCCCTTACGTAGCCGCCCGAGAGGTAGCCGTAGCTTTCCTCAAATCCGAATATATAGCGCTTTTCCTCGCCTTTGGCTTCAAGGAAGCCAATCTGCTCGCCTATGAACTTGAAGCCTGTGAGCACGTCGATTATCTCAACGCCGTACTCCTTGCCGATGAGGTTTACGATATCCGTGGTAACGATAGTCTTTACGGCAATGGGGTTTTTTGGCATCGTACCCTTTCTTATACGCTGCTCGCAGATGTATTCGAGAAGCATGGCACCTACTTCATTGCCTGAGAACAGAGCGTAGCCGCCCTTTCCGTCGGGAACTGCGATGCCTACGCGGTCACAGTCGGGGTCTGTGGCAAGGAGAAGATCGGGCTTTACACTGTCGCAGTAGCTGAGACCTACCTGCAAAGCCTCGCGTATCTCGGGGTTCGGGTAGGGGCAGGTGGTGAAGTTTCCGTCGGGATTCTCCTGTTCCTTTACGACTGTAACGTCTGTGATGCCGATGCGCCTGAGTATCTCGCGCACGGGCTTGTTTCCTGTGCCGTTAAGCGGAGTGTATACCACCTTGAGTCCGCTTGAAGCGCAGAGGTCGGTGTTTATGCCCTCTGCAAGAACGTGCTGATAGAAGTCTTCTGTGATCCCGTCGCTGATGTAGGAAATATTGCCCTTTTTCAGTTCTTCGTCGAAGTTTGACTTCTTTACGTCCCTGAACATATCGAGAGAATTGATCTTTTCGAGGATGATCTCAGCTCCTCTGAGAGTTATCTGGCAGCCGTCCTCGCCGTAAACCTTGTAGCCGTTGTACTTGGCGGGGTTGTGGCTTGCTGTAACCATTATACCGCCCTGGCACTTAAGGGCTCTTACAGCCCATGAAAGGCAGGGAGTAGGCATAAGCTCCTTGTATATATGCACCTTTATGCCGTTAGCGGCAAGGACCTCAGCAGCAGCCTTTGAGAAAACATCGCTCTTTATGCGGCTGTCGTAGGAGATAGCCACGCTGGGGTTGCTGTATTCCTGGTTGAGGTAGTCTGCAAAGCCCTGTGTAGCACGTCTTACTGTATAGATATTCATACGGTTGGTACCGGCGCCTATGACTCCCCTAAGTCCGCCCGTACCGAATTCAAGATCGCGGTAAAACCTGTCGCTTATAGCGTCGTTGTCGCCCTTTATCCCTGAGAGCTCAGCCTGAAGATCGCTGTCCTCCTTGGCATTTTCGCACCAGAGACTGTAGAGTTCCATTTCTTTCATTTGTGATTCCTCCTGAACAGATATATAATAATTATATCACATTACAAGACTTTTGGGAATAGTTTTTTTGAAAAAAGAGGATTTTTTAATGTTTTAATCATAGTAACACTGAGTTTACGCCTGTTCAGCGCGGTTTTCACTTTCCATATCAATTTGTTATATTATCATCTTATATTATATATAATGGACGTCTCCTGATTTATCACGTACAGACAAAAAGCCCCGGAGCAGCATTCCTGCCCCGGGGGGTGATAGCTTGTATATCAGTCTCCGAAAGAAACTCCGATATCGCGGGCTGCGATAACAAGGTGGTTCTCAGTATCGACGAATTTGGTCTTGCCGGCGATATCCTCCAGCTTGTTGGAGGTTATCTTGTTGCCTATCTTGGCAACTGTTCTGCCGTAGCGCTCCTTTGCAATGAGGTAGGCGGCATGTACGCCGAACTGTGTGGAAAGTACGCGGTCGTAGGCGCTGGGAGCACCGCCTCTGAGCATATGTCCCGGAACGCACACACGGGCTTCAAGTCCCGTATTGTGCTGTATCTGAGCGGCTATGCGGTTCGTAGCGGTCAGTATACCCGCTTCGGCTCGTTTCCTTGCACGTTCCTTTTTCTTCAGCTGGGCTTCGTTTATGTCGAAAGCTCCCTCTGCAACGGCAACTATGGAGAATGTCTTGCCGTTGGCGCTTCTTGCCATTACGGCGTCGCAAATCTTGTCGATATCGTAAGGTATCTCGGGGATTATGATAACGTCGGCTCCGCCTGCGATACCTGCGTTGAGTGTCAGCCAGCCAGCTTTGTTGCCCATTATCTCGCAGAGGAGCACACGTGAGTGGCTTGCGGCTGTGGTATGAAGCCTGTCGAGCACGTCCGTGGCTATGTCAACTGCCGTATGGAAGCCGAAGGTCACATCTGTGCCGTATATGTCGTTGTCGATGGTCTTGGGAAGTCCTATGACGTTGAGCCCTTCGTCAGCAAGGAGCTTTGAGGTCTTGTGGGTGCCGTTTCCTCCGAGAGTGAGGAGACAGTCCAGCTTCTGCTTCTTGTAGGTCTCTTTCATGTTCTTGACCTTGTCGATATTATCCTCGCCGATGACCTGCATCATCTTGAAGGGCTGACGCTTGGTGCCGAAAATGGTTCCGCCCTGCGTGAGTATACCAGAAAACGAAGAGGGAGACATATCCTTGCAGAGATTGTTGATAAGTCCGTAGTAGCCGTTGGAAATTCCGACTATCTCAACGTTTTCCTCGCCGAAACGTTCATAGCATGCCTTTGCTACGCCTCTGATAGTTGCGTTGAGACCAGGACAGTCACCGCCGCTGGTAAGGATGCCTATTCGTCTTTTCATAATTATGACCTCCCTGTGGTAGTTTATGAATTATCGCTTCATATCGCGCTTTGAATTCTGCTCGAAGAAATCCAGTATCTTCTCGGGGGGCATGGGCTGTCCGTAGAGGTAGCCCTGACCGTAGTCACAGCCTGCCATGCGGAGTATCGATTCCTGAACGTTGTTCTCGATACCCTCTGCGATAGTCTCTATCTTCTTTGACTTGGCGATGCGTATTACTGCGGAGACTATTTCGTATGCGATATTGTCATGTTCGATATCGGTGATGAATGAGCGGTCCAGTTTGAGCAGCGTGATAGGAAGCACCTGCAAGTAGCTCAGTGATGAATAGCCCTTGCCGAAGTCGTCCATAGCCAGCTTTACGCCCAGGTCGCGGATCTTGTTCATCTGATCCACGGCGAAGTCTATATCGCTGAGCGCGAGGCTTTCAGTGAGTTCTACCTCCAGCCACTGAGGATCCAGGGCTGAACGTGCGAGAGCCTCGAATACCTTTTCCTTGAGGTCGGTCTGATAGAAGTCCGAGGAGGCGAAATTTATGGACATTACTATGGGCGGATAGCCCATTTTCTGCCACAGCTTGTTCTGACGGCAGCCCTCGTTGAGTACGAATTCGCTTATTTTACCTATGAGGTGCGAGCTCTCTGCTATGGGTACGAAAGAATCCGGAGTTATTACCGTACCGTCGGGCTTTATCCAGCGTATGAGAGCCTCGACGCCCATTATCTTGCCGGAGCCCAGGTCTATCTTCGGCTGATAGTAGAGCTGGAGCTCGTTGTTGTCGATAGCCAGTGCCAGAGACTTTTCAAGCTCGGTATTGCCTATTATGGAGTCATGCATGCTGGGCTCGTATCCGCAGATACTGCTCTGTATGCCCGTGCTTGACTTGAGTGCGAACTCGGCGTGCTCCATTACCTCAAGGAACGAGCCGCCGTCCTCGGGCATTTTCGAGTAGCCTGCCGAGCAGGTAAGACTTATGGAAGCGAAATCGTCCACTGCAAGACTTGTGAAGTCCTCCTGGATAGCCTTTACCGTTCTTGTGGGCATGTCCTCGTCTCCGTAGTCCCTGAGGAGGAGAGCGAAGTTATCGCCGCTTATTCTTGCAGCAAGTCCGCCCTGAGTAACGTATTTATAAAGAATATGTGCGAAGTTTTTCAGCACATAGTTTCCGTTGTTGTAGCCGCAGGTATCGTTTATGATGTGGAAGCGGTCTATATCGAGAACTATTATCCAGAACGAGTAGTCAACGACCTTGCATGAATCGTAAATCTCCTGACCCGTTACCATAAGCTTGTTGCGGTTGGCTATCTCGGTAACGTCGTCAATA
Source organism: Ruminococcus flavefaciens (assembly GCA_002309635.1). Lineage (GTDB taxonomy): Bacteria > Bacillota > Clostridia > Oscillospirales > Ruminococcaceae > Ruminococcus > Ruminococcus flavefaciens_J. The sequence continues at coordinate 17,120 of DBXO01000007.1, forward strand.
TACGCAAGGCGCTCGATGAGAATATCCTTTTCGTGCTTCTGGGTAACGTCGATGACAGCGCCGCCGAAGAGGGGAGCCGTGCCGCCGGAGCTGATAATGGATTTCAGGCGGAAGGAGAACCATCGGTAAGAGCCGTCTGCGCTTTTCAGCCTCATTTCCAGGTTCTTGGATACTGTCAGGTCCTTATTGCGGATAGCCCCGTCGAACTGCATCCTGTCGTTGGGGTGGATTATAGAGCGGAGCTCGTTTACGTTGATAGTGCCGCTTTTCAGTCCCAGCATGCTGATGAGCTCGGGAGAAGCGCGGAATACCTTTCTGTCGGTGCTCATTATGAGACCGATCTCCGCAAGCTCCATTGACGAATGGAAGAAATCGTTGGCGTTTGCGAGATTTACACGCATTTTCTTCAGCTCTGTAAGGTTGAAGCCTGTGCTGAGGTAAACGTCGCGCTTTTTATATCTCTTGACCCTTGAGGTGCTCCATGCTATCGATATAAGCGAACCGCTTGGGTTGCGGAATGTGGATTCGTAGGAATTGCTGCCGACTATCTTTTCGAGAGCGGTCGGGTCGGGAGTATTTATGCCGAATGCAGCCCATACGCCCTCCTTTTTGTCGGAATAGTCCAGCGTTATGCCGAGGAGGTCGCGGAGCTTCTTGTTTATGTAAACGAAAGAGAAGTCCTCCGACCATATTATCATTTCCGTATTGAGGTTTTCTGTGACCTTCATGACCTCCACAACATCGAGAGAGGTCTTTCTGTTATTGTATATCCAGCCCGATATGGCCAGTATCAGAGTGGCGCATACCATGGTGCATACGTATATTATAAGAGTTGCCTTTGCGTAGGCAGGATTAAGAATGCAGTAGCCTATTACGAGAACGCTGGCAATGACGATTATCACCGCAGCAGCCAGCGGATTGAAGCTGCTTGAAAGAAATTTTACTTTTCCGTTTTTGTTTTTATCTGTTTTATCAGTCTCTTTACTCATAAGGCTCCGCCTCCCTTCAAACATGATTACCCATATACATTATAGCAATAATGACTGAAAAAGTCAATTATAAATTTAACTGCTCTAACAAATTTGATAAAATTGACGGAAATTTACAAGAAAATTTCACGTAATATACACTTTTGTCAAATATAATGTTATAATATAAACGGAGAACAGCATAAGCTGTATATTGTATGATTTTTACAAATTTAGTGCTGGAGACTTACTAATAACAAATCGGAGGTATAATATGGCACATATCCTTATTGTGGACGACGAGATCAACATAAGAAAGGTGGTTCGGGAATATGCCGAATTTGAGGGCTATGAGGTGACAGAAGCCGAAAACGGCATGGAGGCTGTGAATCTCTGCCACGAAAACGACTATGACCTTATCATAATGGACGTTATGATGCCGCGCCTTGACGGCTATTCCGCCTGCAAGGAGATACATAAGACGAAGAATATCCCTGTGATAATGCTGTCTGCAAGGGGCGAGGAGTACGACAAGCTCTTCGGATTTGAGATAGGCATTGACGATTACGTAGTAAAGCCATTTTCACCGAAGGAGCTCATGGCAAGAGTAAAGGTGGTGCTCAAGAGGAACACCTGCCGCGATGAGGCTGCATTGCCCGATAAATTCAGCTTTGAGGGACTTGACGTGGATATTGCGGGACGCGAGGTCTACGTTAACGGCACAAAGGCTTCCATGACGCCGAAGGAATACGACCTGCTGTTCTATCTTGTGAAGAACAAGAATATCGCCCTTTCGAGAGACAAGCTCCTTGAAGAGGTATGGGGCTATGACTTCTTCGGTGACGACAGAACGGTGGACACGCACATAAAAATGCTGAGAAACAGCCTCGGCGAGTACAGAAAGTTCATCGTTACGCTGAGAGGAATGGGATACAAGTTTGAAGCCGATTAAGCATTTCAAAAGCGCAAACAGCAGGATATCGCTCAAGTTCAAGATATGGCTTTACTTTATAATATTCACGGTCATAGTCTTCGCACTGCTGTGGATATTCCAGATATTCTTCCTCGAGCGCTTCTACAAGGGCATGAAAGCCCGCACTGCCGTTGAGAGCATGAATACCATTGCGGAGTCCTTCATGAACGATAACAAAGAGGAATTCTACCGCACTGTCAACGACGTAGCCCATGATAATGAGCTGTGCGTCCTTGTTACCGACAGGTATGGCAGACAGATATACAAAAGGCATGTTATCGGTGACTGCATAATTCATAATCTTAATAATGAAAATGCCGACCTTATCGAAAAAATAAAGAATTCCGAGGACGGTATCATCAAAAAAATGCCGAAAAACAGGAATACCGGCAATCCGATGCTGGTATGCGGCATGAGACTTGGACCTGCCATTGAGCCCTATGGCTTTCTGCTCATAAACTCGGCGCTGGCTCCCGTTGAAGCTACGGTAGCCATTATAAAGCGTCAGCTCATGATTATCACGGTCATACTGGTGATACTTGCTTTCCTTATATCGCTTTACCTTGCAAGACGCATCGCAAAGCCCATCGACAGGATAACAAAGTCCGCCGAAAAGCTTGCAAAGGGAGATTTTACCGCGAAATTCGACGGACGGGGCTACCTTGAAGCGAAAAAGCTTGCGGATACGCTGACCTATGCGGAAAAAGAGCTTTCAAAGGTCGATATGATGCAGAGAGACCTTATCGCAAACGTTTCTCACGACCTGAGGACCCCGCTGACCATGCTGAAAGCCTATGCGGAGATGATACGCGACCTTTCGGGCGATAATCCCGTAAAGCGCAACGAACACCTTGAAATAATCATAAGCGAAACTGACAGACTTGCCCTGCTTGTCAACGATATGCTGGATCTCTCCAAGCTGGAGAGCGGCAGGCAGAAGCTTGAACCGTCGGAATTCGGCATAAGCGGCAAGCTCAGCGAGATAATCGACCGCTTCAAGGGACTTTCCGATAAGAACGGCTATCATATACAGTTCACTCCCGACGAGGAGAGGATAGTATGCTGCGATGTGGTAAAGATAGAACAGGTCATCTATAACCTTATAAATAATGCAATAAACTATACGGGCAAGGATAAAAACGTATTTGTGCGCCAGATAAACACAGAGGACGGAGTTCTTGTTGAGGTCGAAGACACGGGCGACGGTATCGAAAAGGACAAGATAAAACTTATTTTCGACAAGTACTACCGCTCGGAGAACCACAAGCGCGAGGTTGTCGGCACAGGACTCGGACTTTCTATAGTAAAGGCTGTGCTGAAGCTGCATAACTATGATTACGGAGTGCGAAGCACAATTGGAAAGGGCTCCACATTCTGGTTCAGGATAAGTGATGTGAAAAAACAATGATAAATGCTGTCCGGCTTAACTGCGGAGGCAGGGAAGTCCCGGCAGGTGTTGAAGCAGTTGCAGAATTAACTGATTTACTGGCGTTCCTTTGAACTTTTTACGGGTTACAGCAAAGTCGGAAACTGTAAAATACAGGTGATAATCCGATTACAAAAAAATACTACAAGTTTAAAAATGGTGGATATATCCAAGCCGCACTGTTTAATATGCACAATACAGTGGCACTTACGTTGATTTTTTTCTCTGCCGCCCGTTCAACTTTTTCACACAAAATACATAAATCTGTGATATAATGTAAATGCTGAGGGAGAATATCCCGAAGCTGATTTTCATGGTAGTTTAATGTT
>DBXO01000019.1 GCA_002309635.1 Ruminococcus flavefaciens
TTTACACAAATTTTAGGATAGACTCTCGGAAAGCGGAAGATTTATTCTCTGCCATAACGGAGAAGACGTTATTTCCATAACTTAAAAAGCTTGTATAAGCGTGTTGCTTATACAAGCTTTTTTCTGATCTGATCAGAACCACATATCCTCAAGATCAGCGGCGTCTTTTTCGTTTACGTAGCCGTCCTGGTTATAATCTGCCTGATATACTCCCTCGGGAGCAAGGGTACCGCTGCCGCTGACGAAATCTTTAAGAGCCTGAAGATCGTCGGCGTTGAAAACGCGGTCTCCGTTGATATCGCTGAAAACATTGTTCTTTATATAGTAATTGCTGTTTCTGGTGCGTTCATTGTAATAATGAGCAAATATACCGATACCTGCGAATTCACTTAGAAATCTCTTGAAATCCTCCCGAGATGGTCCGAATTCGGGGTGATTTATGCACAAAGTATAGAGAACATTTATAAAACGTAAGGTATCTCTTGTATCAAAGCGTATTGAACTTCCGTATTCATAACCGTCTGCTTCGTTTACAAATTCTATCGCACCGTTAAGTGCAGCGCTGCTCATTTCGCCGTACTGTCCGAGCATGATCTTTTCGATAACAGCCCAGCCGTCAGAGAAGCTGTTTCCGTATTTGTCGTAGATGTACAGCTGATTGAACAGGGCGTTCGATTTGTAGCTGTCGGCGGAATTTCTCATTGCATGCATATAATTGCCGAGATCCATTCCGTTTATTGTAATCCCCTTGTTTTTCAGCTGAGAGCAGTTCTGTATGGCAGTAAGAGCACGAACATTTACAAGGCCCTCGTCCCCTGCGGTATTGAAAAGCTCATAGCTTCTGCTGATACCGTTCAGACGGCTGTAAGCGTGGGATATCTCATGAATTATGCCCCAGTCGAGCTTTCCCGCGTTGATCTGTTTGCAGTAGAAGCTGCTGGTATCCTTTGGGAATTTTATCAGTATACCCTCAGCCTGTCCGTAAGCGTCGTACTTATAATCGCAGCATGAAGTGGGCTGACCTACTGTAGGATCATCAAAAATGACATATATATCTTTATATTCTATCGAGGTTATATCCGAAAGGCTCGAAATATAACGTCCGAGAGAGCGGAGCCATTCGTCATACTTTGCATCTGAAACATCTTTGGTCTTCTGTATTGCAATATGAAGCCTCTGCCTCTTGCCGTCGGTGACAGTGGAGTAGCTGTAGCCCTTATCGGCGGCACTGAGAGTACATTTGGATACCGATATATCATACTCTTTCAGTTTACTGTCAAAATGCAGTGCAACATCCGATTCGCCGTAATAGGATATGATCGTACTTTTTAAAATATAAACGTTCCTGCGCTTGCTGGAGCTTTTCTCATCCTTTTCTACCTCAAGCCCGAACTGGTCGGAAACAGCATATTTTGAGCCGTTTGAATGGGTCACGCTGATAGTGACCAGCTTCTTTATTTTTTCGGCTGTATTCAGTTCGCTGTTATTCGGCACTGTAAGTATGCAATGAAAGGTCTGCCTGTTCAGGGTATAGGTGGATATCTTTATAGACAATGGTTCTTTCAGCTTGCCGCGGGGACAGTTATATGTTTTTGACGGCGGCTCATACTTCCAGTCCGCTTTTGAAGAGAATTCTATCGGCTGATCATCGTCTTCGGTCATGTTAACGCTGAAAAAATTTATATCCGAATCGGGAATAGACATTGCACTGACCGTGCCTGCTGATTTTGAAGCGGCGTAAGCAGTTACAGGTCTGCATAATGATGAATAGTTCACAGCGCCGGGGGCGACAGCTGAGAACATGATGACCGTTGCCGACAATACGCATGCGATTTGTTTTTTTGTATTCATAAGGATCCTCCATTCTTTTCATTTGCGAGTAGATTATGCCTTTGGTAATGCGATGATATTTCAGAAATATATGTGCTGCGTATGGTTATATGACGTTACTTACCATGATCTCGGTAAAATAAATGACAATCTTTCCCCTTGAAGAGCGGAGAACTGTGCTGCTGATTGTGGTAATAATCTGACAGCTTACCGCTTTTTATTATAACATTAAATGTATATATTTGTCAAATTTTTATTCTTGACAGATGCGATTCTGCATTCTGACTCCCGATCCCGCTGTGAGAATGCTATGTACTGCGTCTCATATTATTACCTCCTTCAAAGCATATAAGCATGTCTGCTTGTATATAATATACGTATATAATTATTGATTTTTGCGTTGAAATATTGAATATTTTGTTAATTCCGACTATGGCGACAGCGGTTTTAGCAATAAACGACTTGATTTTCAGCATGTTGTCATATTAAAATAAAAGCAACAGGACAAACCGTAAAAAATATGCTTTACGGTTCTGCCTGATACTATTAGGAGGGAATGCGATGAACAGGCATTTGATAAGAGCAGTTACCGCAGCAGCAGTCAGTATTTTTGCTGCATTTCCTGTTTCCGGAGAGGTCAAAAGCACCACGACGGCCGCAGCGCGGATCGACGAGCATATGACCGAGTTTGAGGACGTTGAGGCTGTTTCGCAGGGAAAAGTATTCAATAACACCGATTACACTGTTTTTCAGACGCCCGATACGGGAAATGTGAGTTTTGAAAAAGCTGAAAGAGGCTATTCCTTCACATGGGAGGATATCGAGAAAGCGTCCCTGTTTATAGGAAAGGAGTACAAAGGACTTGTTGACAGCGAGTCTTCTACCGTAAGGGTAACCATTGAGACAGAATTCACTCCACGCGGCAACAGTTTCCACGGGATATACCTGAATATGGAACAGCCGGGCGCTGAATGCTATATAGTTGAGGGCTGGGGAGACTGGAGACCTCCGTCATATAAGGAAGTATGCCGCAGAGGAACATATAAAGTTGATGAAAAACAGTATGATCTGTACGAGACCTGCCGTGATCCTTACGAGGACGGTGAAAAGGAACAGTTCACACAGTACTGGGCAGTAGCATGCGAGTCGGACTGCCGCAATAATACAACAAATTTTATAATTGATAAGGTCAATGTCAGTTCTCATCTTAGGAAATGGGAATCATTGGGCGCCGATGTGGGGGATTTCAGGGACTGCTATTATTTTATAAATGCCTACAGGTCCAGGGGCAGCGCCCTCGTCAAGAACGTGACGATCGAGGACCGTATTTCCTATGCTACGACTGCTGCAGTTACACAACCTGTTACGATTACTACAACTACAGCGGCAGCTTCCGACGGAGACTGGGACGCAAAGTCGCGTTTTGAGAATTTCGGCAGATGCAGCGGCTATGACTACAATGTTTTCGGATGCAACGGCAATCAGCCCGCAATTGATGATATATCGTATAAAAATACCGGAAACAACGGATTTGAAGCAAGCTGGGAAGACATTGAAGATGTGGAACTGAGAAAGGGGCTCCGCTTCAAGAAAGCTATAGCTGCGGAAAATATCGAAAAGCTTACGGTCGATTATGACCTTGAATTTGAATTTCCGGATTATCCGTCGTATATCTACACAGGCGTTTGCTGCACCGAAAGCAGCGGAAATCAGGTGCTTACCATAAGAGAGGTAGGTGCTGGCTATGAACGCTACAGCAACGGCAGATATAAATATGAGGTTAACGGAGTAAAATACGCTCTTTCACAGTCCATTAACTACCGATACATTGACGATTCGGGCGTTCCCTGCCTGGTATGCCTGCGGCTCGATGATGGGTTTAAGAGCGGAAAGAACATAAAATGCAGCAATTCGATAGATGTAAAGGCTCATCTTGAAGCCATCAGAAAGGCGGGCTTCAAGGTACCCGAGATAACCTCCTGTGAAGTTTATATTGAGGCGTATGATAATCCCGCAAGTGTAAAGCTCAATTCACTTTCGGTTACAAGCGAGTTCAAGGACGGCGTCAAGGATATGGATAACGAGGCTTGTCCTGCTGTTATCTACGGAGATATAAACGAGGACGGCAGGCTGGATTCTCTTGACTATGTGACCTACCGAAAGGCTGTGCTTGAAGAGTTTAAGGTAACAAGGTATAACGAATACTACAGAAAATGCGCGGATATCGACGGCGACGGTAAGATAACCGTCACCGATATGGTGAGGGTCGGTCTCTATCTTATAGGAAAGAGCAGACAGGTTTGCTTCGATGATACGGAAAGTTCATTTACCGAAGGAAAAAGATATTACAGTGAATATTTCAAGAATTCTGTCGGTTATTCCAATTGTACTTCTGACAAATTAAATATAATGAACTGCACGCTGAATCACACCGATGACGCATGCTTTGAAAACGGAGTGATACTTGACGCTTCGCGCCCCGTATATGAGCTTGATTCGCTGAAAGCCATATACTATATGAAGCTTCAGGTGCCGGAAACGCAGGGGGGCTATGAATTCGGCATACACGGCAGCTTTGTGGATTCCGATGACGAGTTCTATATTGCAGAGGCAAGTCACAGAAGCAGCCGTTTCAGAGATATTGAGCCTTCGGCATGTTTTGAGTCTGATGGCTATACCTACGATATCTATATGCTCCCAAAGGAGAAGACAAAGAACGGAAAGACGGTGAAATATACCGAATACTGGAGCGTTTTGCGCAATCTCTCGGAGAATTCCTACGATGAAGTATTTGTTGAGAACTGCGCCGATATTATCGACCACATCAACGCATGGACTGATGTGAGCGGAAAGCAGATTTGTCAGCTGACTGCTGAAAAAGTTGGCTGGTTCTGGAGGGCGTTCAACGCAGATTATGCCGTTGTACATCTGAACAGCTTTGATGTCATTGAAAAATAATATGAATAACACCGTGCAGTTGGCTTTACAGGTCAGCTGCACGTCTTTTTTGTATGAATAGAGGACAAAGCTGCAAAAATGAACCGATATTTGAATCCGGAATGAATAATAACATAAAACCAACGGCTTTGTATGAGTATTATTGCAAATACAACTGACGGTTGAAAATAATCTATTAATATTCGCTTGAACTCAACCAAATGTTGTGATACAATAGAACTGTAGAAAGTACAGAGAACAGGAGGTACAGCATGGACAAAAACAGCGTTTTCAGAATCAATCTTGTCAAGCGCAGAAAAGCTTTGGGACTTACACAGGAACAGCTTGCGGTCCGCATGAACGTTTCACCGCAGGCGGTCTCAAAATGGGAAAACACAAGCTATCCGGACGGCGAGCTTCTTCCGCAGCTCGCAAAGGAACTGAATACTTCGCTTGATTCGCTTTTCGGCGTTAAGGTAATGAGCAGCGAAAGAGATATCGAGCAGCTTGTGGACGATGAGATGAGGGCAACTCTTCCTGAGGACAGATCGGAAAAGTTCATGAAAATAATGTACACCGCTCTCTGTGCCTGCAATCCAAACAATGATACCGTTGCAAAGCTCCGCGACGGCTACGAGCATGAGACATATGCGGGGCTGAAAACTGACCGTGAGCTGGCACTGTCACGGCTCAGCAGGGATCTTCGGTACTTCTGCTTCCTGGAGATCCCCGAAAACGGTGTCAACTCCTATTTCGGAGACACAACCAATATGATACGGCTTTTCAATACTCTTGCAGACGGCGACGCCATAAGCATTATAAGCTATCTTGGCGCAAGCGTCAGAAACAAGATGTTTTCCGCGGCTATGATATCCGACAAGCTGGGGATACCGCCTGAAAAGGTCCAGCATATCATAGACAGGCTTGACAGGTTCGGTCTGGTATGGCGTGTTTCGGCGGATATCTCCGACCAGCCCGTGATACTTTACGGTTATACACATCAGATACCCCTTACCCTTATACTTGTCCTCGCCAAGACCATTACCAATTATATAAAATACATGGATCCCAACGTTGAGGAATGGACCCAGGGAGCGTTCAGACGCGGGGACGGTGAGCAGGACGAGGTTGTACCTCAGGTACCGTGGTGGAGCGAGGGAGAGCTTTAATTCCATAACAGCATAAGCTGTTAATTATACCGCTGAGGCATTACAGCGGAAAAAACGGAGGAAAAAACATGAAAAAAACGGCAGCATTCATCGCAGCCTGTGTAATGACAGGCTGTGCGGCAACAGCGCCAATGAACGGCGTGAACAACAGCTCTGTTCTTGCGGCAGACGGTTATGACATGAAAATCACTGTGGACCTCAAAGGCGAGCGCAAGGAAATTTCGCCACTTATCTACGGCGTAAACCAGTACACCTCTCCGCTTAAGGACGTCAGGGCAAATGCCGTTCGTCAGGGCGGAAACCGTATGACAGCCTACAACTGGGAGACGAACGCTTCAAATGCAGGCTCGGACTGGAAACACAGCTCGGATACCAATCTTTCCGAATCCGACGATCCTGCCGACTGCGTACAGGTCCTCTCAAAGGATGCAGAAAAGTACGGCGTTGGCTATAAGCTTACAACTCTTCAGCTTGCAGGCTATGTTTCGGCAGATAAGGACGGTCCTGTATCAGAGGAGGAGAAGGCTCCCTCAAAGCGCTGGAACAAGGTAGTACTCACAAAGGACGCTCCTTTTGCAGATACTCCCGATCTTACAGACGGAGTAGTATACATGGACGAATATGTGAATTACATCATCAAGAAGCTTGGCGACTCAAAGTCAAAGACAGGTATTCAGGGCTACAGCCTTGATAACGAGCCTGTTCTCTGGAACGATACACACAGCAGAATGCACCCCGAGCCTGTAACTATCGAGGAGCTCAGCACCAAGTCGATAGAAATGGCAAAGGCTGTCAAGAAGCTTGACCCCAATGCAGAGGTATTCGGACCTGCACTTTACGGTTACACAGCCTTCGATCACCTTGATGATGACGACGATCACGACGAATGGGAAAAAGTTAAGAAGGAAAACAACTATCACTGGTATCTTGACTGCTATCTCGATCAGATGAAGAAGGCTTCAGAGGAAAGCGGTACAAGACTTCTTGATGTTCTCGATATACATTATTACTCAGAGTCAGCAAGAAAGGGCATTGATGACAGACTTCAGTCTGTCCGCACCCTTTACGAGGAGGGCTTCGTTGAGAACAGCTGGATAGGACAGTGGTGCATGGAGAACGTTCCGATACTTCCCACAGTAAAGAAGTCCATAGATACATATTATCCCGGCACAAAGCTTGCAATCTCCGAGTACAATTTCGGCGGAGGCAGCGACGCTTCGGGAACTATCGCACAGGCCGAGGCACTGGGCTGCTATGCGGATCAGGGCGTTTACTTTGCTTCACTCTGGGGCGGTGAGCCGTTCATCATGGCAGGAATCAACCTATACACCAACTATGACGGCAAGGGTGGCTGCTTCGGTGATACACTTATCCCTGCAAAGACTGATGATGTTGCAAAGTCAAGCGCATATGCAGCTGTAAATGCAAAGGACGATTCAAAGGTAACTGTAATGGTCACAAACAAGGATCAGGCAAACAGTGAAAATGCCGTTATCGACCTCAAAAATGCTGAAAATGAGTACAAATCAGCAGCTGTATATGCGATTTTCGGTACAGACGAGCAGATAAAGCTCATCGATATCGTAAAGGACGTCAAGGACAACAAGGTAAATGTGGAACTTCCTGCTTTCTCGGCTGCTATGGTAGTAGTTTCCGATAAGGCAGACGCTTTCGACGGTCTCAAGACTTACTATGAGACAAGGAAGGATACAGTTACAAAGGAATATACAGACATCGAGGCCCTTACAAACGACAAAGGCTTCGTTGTAGTTCCCATCGAGGACGCAAAGCACCTTTCAAAGATAATCATCAACGGCGCCGTAACATCGAGCGCAGGTTCAAGCTGGGGAACAGCAGGCTGTGCGGTATGCATGAACGCTGTTTCAAAGGACGGAGAAGGCTTCTGGACATATAAGGACTACAGTCTCGGTCTCGGAAGCAAGGTATCCGCTACGGTAAAGTTTGACGGAACTCTCACAAAGACAACAGGCGAGGGGGCAGACAAGGTATCCGAGGAGCTTGAAGCTGCTATTGCTGATGGTAAGGTAGAGCTTCAGAAGTGGTGGGACGCTTCCGAAAAGAGCGAGGCTGCTGCCGAGGACAAAATAGAGGTCATGTATTCAAGCATACAGGTAGTATACGAGTACGAACAGGGGGAGGCTCCGGTCTCAGAGACGACAACCACTACAACAGCTCCCAGGACTACTGCAACTACCACATCAACAGCAACAACTACTGTTACAACAGCGCCTGCTTCAACAGTATCTACGGACATTGAAAAGCCTGTATACGGTGACACAAACTGTGACGGAACAATTGACCTTGCAGACGCAGTGCTCATTATGCAGGCACTGGGAAATCCGAATAAATTCGGTATTGACGGCAGCGATGAGCACCATCTCACAAAAAAGGGTTTTTATAACGCGGACTGTTACAAAACAGGTGATGGCATGACAACAAAAGATGCGCTTGCAATACAGTTGTATAAGCTGAATCTTATTGATCAGCTCCCAATGGAAGAATAATTATCTCACGACAGGACTTTATTCTAATATCCTCTCCAATAGCGTAAAAGGCAGAAAGAAGTTTAAACTTCTTTCTGCCTTTTGCTTTTTGTAAATACTATATGAACAAATGTGACAGCTGTATGAAAATACCTTTTCCCGCAGTCGCTATGCCCCTATAAATTGGCAAAAATTCCATATAGCAATTCTGTCCGTGAATTTGCATACATATTTTACTGTTTTTTCATGCAGGATAACAATTGAAATTAATTCGCTATTGTGGTATGATACAATTATAGAATAATAAGTTGAAGAAATGTGTTAAAACATTCCATAAAATGCTATGAAAGATCTGAGAGGTGAGGGATATGACGGGCAAGCAGAGATACAGAAAAGTCATCGCAGCAGCTGTTTCGGTTTTTACGCTTATACATGTTTTTCCGAATAGTACGGCAACGGCTGAATATATTATCCCCACCATGCCCGATTTTTCGTATATTGGCCCGATAGGAAAGCTTACCTCCGAGCAGACCAGAAAGGCTGCCGAAACGGTTTACGACGCAATTTACTTCCATAAGAACGATATAGATTTCAAAACATGCGGTATCAGAATGACCCCTGAGAATTCCGACAGCCTTATCTCCATATACAGGCATGTTGCAGCCTGCTATGATGTGGGGCTGCTTGTAAAGAAAGGCACCATTTCCTATATTCCAAGCAGCAGTATCATCAACCTTTCCTACCTGTACAGCGGAAACGAATACGAAAAGATGTATATGGAATACAGCGCAAAGCTTGACGATATCCTTTCGGGAGTGGATTATAGCTGGTCAGATGTGGAAAAAGCCCTTTATCTTCACGATTACATATCAGTAAGGTTCGATTATGACTATCCTGCCTATAACGGAGAAGTTACCCGTCAGAACAGGGAACAGTACAGCTCATACGGAATGCTGAAGAACGGCATGGCTGTCTGTGAGGGCTATTCCGAGCTTTATGCGAAGCTTATGAACAGACTGGGCATACATACTGAGCTTGTTACCAGCGACGAGATGAAGCATGCATGGAACATGGTAAGCATAAACGGCAGCATGTATTATGTTGACGTTGCATGGGACGACAGCTTTTACGGCTACAGCGGCATTGTGAAGCATACCAATTTCCTGCGGACTGGTCGCGAGATGAGGAAAGAGAACCACGACTGCACCGACTGGAAGGACGCATTCGGTCACAGCCTGTATGATATGGAAGTCCCCGATACCTACAGCAGCGCATTCTGGCTCGATTCACGCGCAGCCATAAAACCCTATGAAAACGGATGGGCGGCGATAGTCGGGACTCCCGGTGATCTCCGCGCGGAGATATACGACTACGATCCCGTAAAGCAGGAATGGAATGCAGAAAAGTGTCTGACAGCTATCCCTTCGTCACTTGCTACATGGTACGTGTGGGGAAATCCCTATTCCTACTGGACCGAATCCTTTGCAATGCCCGAGGTAATCAACGGTATATTCTACTATTCAACCCCCTCGGCGATATATTCATATTGCGGAGGCAGAAATATCAAGGTCTATGAGCTGAGCGAAGCCGAAAAGAAGACAGGCTATATATATGGCATGTACTCCGACGGCGAAAACATGTACTACGGTCTTGATACCGAGTATCATCACGTTGGAAAAGGGGCGACTGTTCCTATAAAGTACAGCAGCGCAGCCATTTCTGACTTTGAGGAAAGGATAAGGGCAGAAGCGGATATCCACGCTGAGACCACAACCGAAAATGCAGCGGTGACAACTTCGGCGACAACTGTCGGAAAGCCCACAACAACGTATAAAAGTGAGACAACTGTCACAAGACGTACTGTTGCGGCAATGGTATCCACAGATGCGGCACCTCCCGTAACAACGTCAGCCATAACGAAACTTCCCGTAATAGTGCGGAAGAACGGAGATTTGGACAACGACGGTATGATAAATGCAGTGGACGCCTCAGTGATACTTTCGTATTACGCAAGCACTTCGACGGGCGGCAACGATGGCTTCGACAGCGGACAGAGGAAAGCAGCCGATGTAAATAAAGACGGTGTGATAGACGCCGTGGATGCTTCAGGCATACTCAGCTACTATGCATTTCTTTCCACGCATACGCAAACGCTTAATATTGACGAGTTCATTGATAAGCGGAGAACTCGGTAAAACTGACAATGGGTATGATAAAGTTTCTTTATCATACCCATTTTAATGATAAAAAAGCGTCCGCTTTTGGAAACAGGCATAAAGAAGAAACTCCTTTATGCCTGTTTTGCTGTATGTCAGTCTGTGTATTCCGTGTGGTTCTTGCCGTTGTTCTTGCCTTTGTAAAGGCGCTTGTCGGCTTTTGTGATAACTGTATCGATCTTATCAACGGGAATGCCCACGCTTATGCCAAATGTCATGGTAACTCCGAATTCACAGTCGTCGATCTCAAATGTATGGGCTCTAAGCGACTTGTGAATCTTTTCGGTAAAGGCAAGTCCCTCCTCGATGCTGGATTCGGGGATAATAAACAGGAACTCCTCGCCTCCCCAGCGGGCAGCGTAACCGTCGTCGGGGATAGTGCTTATGAACAGATTTGAAACGTAAACAAGTACCTTATCGCCGGTGTCGTGACCGTAGGTATCGTTTATCTTCTTGAAGTTGTCAATATCTCCTATACCGATGACGTACTGACTCTTGGGTGAACGGCTCCTTCTGCGTATGCTTTGGATATTTTCGTTCATAGCGCGTCGGTTGTAGAGATTGGTAAGCGGGTCAATCGAAGCAAGCCTTTTGAAGGTCTCACGCTGATCCACAAGCTGGAACTCCATATATTCGCGGATAAGGATATTCGTAAGAGCGGCGCTTACCAGAACGAAAACACCTATGAAGGCATTGGTTATCTGCATGGCTCTGATGAGATTGTTGTCCTTGAAATTGTATTTTCCTACAGCGTCGTAATCCAGAGCTATCTTAAAATACAAGAAGAATCCTAAAGAAATACCTCCTACAATAAACGGGATATACAATCGTTTGGTGCTGGTAAGAAATGTGGCCGGTATTATCAGTATGAAAAACATTGCAAAATCGGGCTGCCATCCCATAAGGTGTGTCGCATATGCGGCATGTACGATTATCTCAAGGTCACAAAGGTAAATAATGATACTCTTTTCGTGTACATAGCGTACGGAGATCAGACATGCAACATAGAAAAGAACGCTGAAAATATTGAATATTTCCATTTCCTTAACTTCGAGTATATGAAACATTATAAGATATGTTACATGAGCGCAAAGGCAAGCTATAAGTCCGACAGAAAATGCTACTAATTCGTTTGTTTTATCAAAGAGCTGCTTATGGTCGGAAACAAATTCTCTTAGGAAATTGGTGCTCTTTTGGGAATCCATACAATTGTCACTTCCCCTCAAGTATGTTTATGATTTATTATACACCAAATTGTATCAGATTTCAATATATAAATTGTTAATAAAGAGATTTTGTAAATAATTGTTCATCAAAAGAAGGAAAAATAGCTATAATTAAAGCTTTGTAGGATTATCGTAAATATATTTGTCAAGTATTTCGGCGGCAGTTCTGACAAATCTTATGCAGGGACGCGCTTTGTAGTACTTTTCCGTACGCTTTTCAGGCTCGGGAGTACTTGTTACGGAGAGTCCTTTCAGCAGCTCCCTGCAAACGATTGTATCATACTTTTCCTTGAACTGAGCAGCAAGGTACTGTATGCGTTCGTAATGCATGGTCTTGTCCTCGTGTGAAAAGCCTTCTCCCGTTCCGTAGAGTATGCCTGCAACCATGAACATAGCCGAGCAGGCTCCGCAGACTTCCCGCATTCTGCCCATACCTCCGCCGAAAGAGGAGGAAAGGCGCATTGCAAGATCCTTATCAATGCCGGTAACGTCGGTAAATGCAACAAATACCGACTGTGCGCAGTTCAGACCTCCTGCAAATAGTTCGCAGGCTTTATCAGCGTGACAGTATTCCATATACTTATTCTCCTTTATATAAATCAGCATTCAGTTCCGCAAAATTATGATTTATATTATACCTTATTACGGGCGGAAAATCAAGAGCAGGGGAGCACGTTATTTTTTTAACGCTATATATGCCGAAAAATAGCCGTATGCAGGAAAGCAGCAATAATCGGTGAAATATTTTTGCAAAAAAGACTTGATTTTAAAGCGAAAAAGTCGTATTATATATATTAGGTATGTTCGGCACGGAATAGGATACATTCGCACTGTATCGGTGCATGAAACAGAAAAGCCGCTTATTGTCCCGATGTTGCGGGATATGCAATATGGGCTGCCTAAAAACCGAAAGGAGTATTTATAATGATTTATTCGCACGAAGTTGAAACAATGTGCCCTATCGCACAGGGCGTTGCTCACGGCGCTGCTCCGATCCCTGAGGAAGCAAAGTGGGTAAAGGCTAAGGAGATAAAGGATATTTCCGGCTTTACACACGGTATAGGCTGGTGCGCACCTGAGCAGGGCACCTGCAAGCTCACACTCAATGTTAAGGAGGGCGTTATTCAGGAAGCACTCGTTGAGACTATCGGATGCTCAGGTATGACACATTCTGCTGCTATGGCTGCTGAGATCCTTCCTGGCAGAACTATTCTTGAAGCTCTTAACACAGACCTCGTTTGTGACGCTATCAATACAGCTATGAGAGAGCTTTTCCTTCAGATCGTATACGGCCGTTCACAGTCTGCTTTCTCTGAAGGCGGTCTCGTAATCGGCGCAGGCCTTGAGGATCTTGGAAAAGGCCTCCGTTCACAGATCGGTACTACATACGGTACTCTCAAGAAGGGCCCCCGCTACCTCGAACTCACAGACGGCTATATCACAGGCCTCGCTCTTAATGAGGACGACGAGATCATCGGCTACAAGTTCATTAATTTCGGTAAGATGATGGACTTTATCAAGGCCGGCGATGACGCAAACACAGCTTTCCAGAAGGCTCAGGGCCAGTACGGAAGAGTTGCTGACGCAGTTAAGATCGTTGATCCGAGAAAAGACTAAGGAGGACTTGTAAAATGGCTTTATTTGAATCATATGAGAGACGTGAGAAGCAGATTCTCGCTGTTCTTAAGAACTACGGCATCAGCTCTATTGAGGAGTGTGCTGACGTATGTAAGGCTAAGGGTCTCGATATCTACAAGCTCGTAGAGGGAATCCAGCCTATCTGTTTTGAAAATGCAAAGTGGGCTTACACAGTAGGCTGCGCTATCGCTATAAAGAAGGGCTGCAAGAGAGCAGCTGACGCTGCTGCTGCAATCGGCGAGGGACTTCAGGCTTTCTGTATCCC
>DBXO01000025.1 GCA_002309635.1 Ruminococcus flavefaciens
TTGTAGCCTTCCCAGGTCATGAAGCCGATGAGAGCATTCTTACCGAGGGAGATCTCTCCGTCAGCGGTAGCGGGACCGTCAGCCAGTACCTGACCTTTCCTTACCTCCTCGCCTGCTGTTACGATAGGTCTCTGATTTACGCAGGTGCCCTGGTTGGAACGCTTGAACTTGATAAGCTCATACTTGTGCTCAACGCCGTCTGTATCCACCATAGTGATCTTGTCGGCGTCAACATATGTTACCTTTCCATCGTAATCGGAAACAACGCATACGCCTGAGTCAACGGCAGCCTTGTACTCCATGCCCGTACCGACGAAAGGACGCTCTGTCTTGAGGAGCGGAACAGCCTGACGCTGCATGTTAGAACCCATGAGGGCACGGTTCGCGTCATCGTTCTCAAGGAACGGGATCATTGAAGTAGCTACGGATACGACCATCTTAGGCGATACGTCCATGTAGTCCACCTTTTCGCGCTCGCATTCGAGTATCTGCTCACGGAAACGTGCATTTACACGTGGTCTTGCCAGCTTGTTGTCCTCTGTAAGAGGCTCATTGGCCTGAGCGACCACGAAGTTGTCCTCCATATCGGCAGTCATGTAAACTACTTCGTTGGTAACAACGCCTGTAGCCTTGTCTACCTTTCTGTAGGGAGCCTCAACGAAGCCATACTCATTGATCCTTGCAAAAGTAGCAAGGTAGGAGATAAGTCCGATGTTAGGACCTTCGGGGGTCTCAATAGGACACATTCTTCCGTAGTGGCTGTAGTGAACGTCACGTACCTCGAATCCCGCACGGTCTCTTGAAAGGCCTCCGGGTCCGAGAGCTGAGAGACGTCTCTTATGAGTAAGCTCGGCAAGAGGGTTGTTCTGATCCATGAACTGTGACAGAGGTGAGGAGCAGAAGAACTCCTTCATAGCCGAAGAAATAGGTCTTATATTGATAAGTGTCTGAGGAGTGAGGGTATTCACGTCCTGAGTCTGGAGGTTCATTCTCTCGCGGATACCGCGCTCCATTCTTGTGTAGCCTATGCGGAACTGGTTCTGGAGAAGCTCGCCCACGCTGCGGATACGTCTGTTTCCGAGGTGGTCGATATCGTCAACAGTACCAACGCCCTCACAGAGGTTGAGGAAATAGCTGATAGAAGCTCTGATATCGTCAAGAGTGATGTACTTCGGCGAGAGCTCGTCAGCCTTCTTCTTGATAGTCTCCTCGAGCTCGTCTGCATCAGCGGCATTGTCGATTATGTCCTTGAGCACGTTGAAGCATACCTTCTCGTTAATACCGTACTTCTCTGCGTCGAAATCAACATAGCCCTTGATATCTACCATACCGTTGCCGATGACCTTAACAGTCTTCTCGACCATGCGGACTGAAGTCTCGCCGCGCTCGTCGGTATAGTACTCCTTGGACTCAACGTTTACGAATGCGCTGTAAACGCCTGCCTGCTCTATCTCACAGGCCTTGTCGTAGGTAAGGGTCTCGCCTGCTTCTGCCAGTATCTCGCCTGTCATCTCGTTTACGATAGGCTGAGCGAGAGTTCTGCCCGAAAGACGTGAAGCGATGCCCAGCTTCTTGTTGTACTTATAGCGTCCGAAGCGGCAGAGATCGTATCTCTTTGCCTCGAAGAAGAGGTTGTTGAGATGGCTTACCGCACTTTCCACCGTGGGAGGCTCGCCCGGGCGGAGCTTCTTGTACACGTCTATGAGAGCGTCCGAGCGGTTCTTGGTCTGATCCTTCTGAAGGATAGTCTGTCTGAGGCGCTCGTCGTCGCCGTAGATCTCGTATATCTCCTCATCGGTGCCCTCCTCGCCGAGAGCCCTGATGAATGTAGTGAGCGGTATTTTTCTGTTTTTATCTATACGAACGTAAACAACGTCGTTTGAATCCTGTTCATACTCCAGCCACGCGCCGCGGTTAGGGATTATCTGCGAGCTGAAGAGGTCTTTACCTGTCTTGTCCTTTGTGAATGCATAATACACACCGGGGGAACGGACGAGCTGTGAAACGATAACACGCTCGGCGCCGTTGATAACGAAGGTACCGCTGTCCGTCATAAGAGGGAAGTCGCCCATGTATATCTCGCTTTCGCTTACAGCGCCCGTCTCCTTGTTTGCAAGGGTAGCGGTAGCTTTCATCGAAACCTGATAGGTAGCTCCTCTTGATTTACATTCTGCGAGAGAATACTTGGGAGTGTCATCAAAGCGGTAGTCCTTGAAGTTGAGGACGAGATTGCCGTTGTAGTCAGTGATAGCAGTCATCTCGCGGAATACTTCACGAAGACCCTCCTCCTTGAACCATTTGTACGAGTTCTTCTGCACCTCGATAAGGTTCGGCATCTCAAGAGGCTCGGTAATCTTACCGAAGCTCATTCTGACATTCTTTCCCAGCTGCTTAGGTGTAACATTCACCATAGGCGGAACCTCCTTGTATTTTTTTGCTGCTTTTCCCCGCGCACACAGGCAGGTACAGGCAGTTCTGTTTGTAGCCTGACGTATCGTGTGAAATTTTTTCTGCAAAACTATTGACAAGCCGCTGCAAAGTATGCTATAATATCTTGCAAAATAGCGATACTATTCCATATTGATACATTATAACATTATAATACAGTTTTGTCCCTGTGTCAAGGGGCTATGGAACGATTTATCAAAAAGCGCCGAATTTAAAAACACATCGGTGCTTTTTTTGTTGGATTTTCTGTCAATCTCATCTGCTTTAGTTAAGACCACGCATTCTCTTTCAGCTTTGTATGAATGCACAAAATACAACAAGGCGCTTGTGCGTATTGCACAAGCGCCGTTTTCATTTCATATGTCAGCTTACCGTTTCGACCTTATATCCCTTTTCTGCAAGGAGGTCGTCGATACCCTTTGTTCCCGAGAAATGCGTAACTCCGATAACAACGAAGTACTTTTTCCCGCTCTTGATATATTCGGCGAGCTTGTCAGCCATGTTCCTGTTTCGCTTATACAGGCTGACCTCAAGGTAGTCCGCATAATCATCGTCAAGGTCTGACGAACGTTCGCTCCAGTAGTACTCCTCATCAAGGGTGTCCACATCTCCTCTTGCCCAGCAGTCATACTGATAAGCAAGATTGGCGGTAAACGCTCTTATATCCTGAGACCTGCGCACCGTATCGTATATCATGAAATCCGACAGCGCATCAGAGCATGCGTCATTGATATCGAGCTGTACCATGATATTCTCGAGTCCGAGTATCTCCTTGCCGTCGGCTCTCGCCTTTGACATATACCTTGTATCTATATTCTCGTTCAGCAGGTTCTCCACCCTCTGTATAGACGCACCGTTCACCTGTGACGCCCAGCCGTTGGCAGTAAAGCCGTCCATGTTCTCGTTGTAGTACGAATATTCGGACAGATACTCTATAGCCTCCTTATAGGTCTTCTCGGAAATATGGTCCCTGACGGTAGTGCCGTCGTGATAGGCAAAGCTGCTGTTGAACTTCTCCATCTGCTCCGGTGTCATTATGTAGTCGTACTCCGTGACTACGCCGCTGCATTTCTGATACGCCTCATCGACATAATCAGGCAGCTCGAAGGTATACTTGGTAGCGAAACGCATTATACCGAACATATAGAGCTCGTTTCCCGTATCCGTGTCAGTTACCTTCCACATGACGGGCTTTGATTTTTTCACCTTGATGTATGAGTTGATATCGTCAGTTCTTTTTTCTGTATTAGCTGACGCAGTTTCCTTTTCCCCTTCTCCGGTCGCTGTAGTGCTTGCATTCGAGCCACTGTCGTCGACGTGGATCTGATGTGAACAAGATACAGCACTGAAAGCAATTATAGCCGCAGAAACAGCAGCAAAGAAACGTACCCTACTCATAGCAATCCTTTCATCAGCCGAAGCTTTTATCGATTATATCATAATGTGCATCGATGGCGCGGAAGCAGAACTCGGTATCGCCCGTAATGATGCCCTGCACCATTTTTTCGTGAGCGTCCTGAAGCTGATCCTTCACGTCCATGCCCGAAGTTGTCAGAAAATCATCTATCCATCTCATATACACCTCCGAAACTGCGTTCATAAAGGTTATCCAGAAACTGTTTTCCGTTGCATAGATAAGTGAATAGTGGAAATCCCTGTCCGAAACGGTCTGTCTGCTCGTTCCCTCAGACTCTTTCAGCTTATTGAGAGCGGCAACAATCTTGAGCTTGTTCTCCGAAGAGCAGCCTCTTGCTATAAGATAGCTGCACACGGTCTTTTCCATGCTGCGCCTGAAGGAGCATATCTCCTCCTTTGAAGTCTTGTTCATAAGCAGCATAACGTCCATAGCCTTGGCGATAGAATCCGAGATATTGTCCGTGAGGTAATTCCCGGAACCCTGTTTCCCATTGACTATGCCGAGGATCTCAAGTCCCCTGAGCGCTTCGCGGACAGTATTCCGGCTTATGCCGAGCTTTTCCGAGATACTGCGCTCTGTCGGAAGCTTGTCCCCTACCTGCAGCATTCCGCTTCTGATAAGATCTAAAATATAGTCGATAGTCTTGCGGTATTCACTGTTGCCCATAGCTTCCTCCTCAGCTTAAATTATACATAAAAATTATAGCACACTTTCTGCCGCAAGTCAACAGAACAGCGTATTATTCTTTATAAAGTCCTTAAAAGGTTAAATTTATGATGAGCCATTGAAAAAACATTCAATAATTCACCTGTGCAGGTGCAAAAGCTCATTTTTTCTTTTTCTTCTGTTTCTTCTTTGACTCCGCTGTTTTTTCTTCCTTTCCGCCCTTTTCGTACTCCTTCAAAGCCTCCGAGAGCACTCTCCTGCACTCGGGGAGTTTCTCAGCTTCCTCCGGCGGGAGCTGCGGATACTCGGGCTTACAGGATCTAATGGCGTCAAGGAGTATTTCCGTAACAAGATATCTCGTATACCACCTCTGATCTCCGGGAAGCACATACCACGGGCTGTGCTTTGTCGAGGTCTTGTTTATCACGTCGTTGAAGCATTTGAGATAAGCGTCGTACTTGTCTCTCACCTTGAGGTCGTCGGCGCGGAACTTCCAGTTTTTCTCTGGCAGCTCTATACGTTCAAGAAGCTGTCCGGTCTGCTCCTCCTTTGACACATGCAGGAAAATTTTGACCATACGGTAGCTGTTTTCGTAGAGATACTCCTCGAAATTATTCACCTGATCGTATCTTTTCTCAAAAAACTTCTTCTTTGTATCGTCAAGGACTCTGCCGGACATGTGATAGCCTTTCCATATATCCTCAGCCTGAACCGTAACGAGGTCTTCGTAGTGGCTTCTGTTGAAGACTGCTATCTCTCCTCTGCGCGGAACATTCTGATGGATCCTCCAAAGATAGTCATGAGCCAGTTCCTCCGAGGTAGGCGCCTTGTAGTAGTGTACCTTCACGCCCTGAGGATTTATGCCGCTGAAAACGTACTTTATGGCCGAGTCCTTGCCAGAAGCGTCAAGAGCTTGTATGACTACGATAAGCCCCTCTCTTGCGTCGGCGTAGAACTTGTCCTGAAGCAGGATAAGCTCCCTCTTGTTTTCCTCATACCTGGCAATTATCTCTTCCTTATCGACCTTATCCTCCCTGCTGTTTGTGGGCAGCTTGCGGATATCGGTCTTTTTGCCTTCCTGTATGATGTATTTATCTGCCTTCATTTCAAAAACCTCCGTTTCTTTATGTAGATTTATCGTTGTATTATTCGGTAACAAGCGGTGCAACGGTCATCATACTGTACACCAGCACCGAATAAAGAGTTGCCTGTCTTGCCGCAAGGAGCGCATGCCTTTCGGCTTCGCTGCTCACGTTCTCATCGCTTGCATATGCGATAGTCAGCAGCAGGAACGCATGGCTCACAGGTTCGCTCTTTCCGAATTCGGAAAGGTCGCCTACCGAACTGTGCTGAGCAAGGAATGCCTCACTGTCACTTATATCGTCAAGTATCTCGGCGCTGCTGAATCTGGTTATAGACAGAGCCGCAAGCATCGCAAGCTCGTAATGTTTGCCGTATTTCCTGCCTTTTTTTATCATGCTGTCGTACAGTTCCGTGAATTTCTCACATTTCTCCTCGGGAGGACCGCTCACCATTGCAAGAACATGGGATACGGTCTGTATGCTGTTGTTGTCGGCTCTGTGCTTCAGGAGCCTGTAGCATGCCTCCATATCCTCGATGAGTTCATCGTCGGTCTTGTCCGAAAACGCCAGCATGACAGCAAAAGCCACGTCCTCCTTTGTGGTGAGTATGCGGTGTTCCTTTTTCATCCGGTCGTATATCTGCCTGCCGCGCAAAATATAGCCCTCCGCCTTGTCGGCAGAAGTTATCCTCACCATGAGCACCGAAAGCAGCGCAAGGTGCTCCGAGTTGGTGAAGTATTTCCGCAGCAGCTCATAGCATTGCAGATATCGTTCCATTTCGCCCCGCGGATCGTCGCTTATGGATATGAGCGACGCAATGAGCGGCCGCACCGTACTGCGGAAGCTCGACAGCATTTTCGGATTTTCCTTTATAAGGTTCATGCTGTCCTTGAATTTCCCGAGGTCAAAAACTGCGTCGGCAGCACAGAAAACATTTGCACACACAGGGTAAAGAACGTCCCTTTCGAGAGGGTAAAAGTCGGTAAAAAGCCCAAGATTGAGCAGATACTTGTCACACAGGTTCTCCAGCAGCTCTTTCATGGCGCACCTCCTTTACAATAGTTCAAATTTATCGTAAGTATTATACCACATTCCAATAAAAATTTCAACCAAAATTTTGTGAATATATTGTTTTTTTCGTACAAATGGATTATAATAATGTCATAACTGTCTAAAAATCAGGAAAAACGAAGCGAATCATTCGCAGCTGCCGCCAATGAGACAAATCAGGCGGCTGAAAGGAAGAAAAAAATGTCTTTACATAAAAATGATATCCCAATTCTCGAATACGACACCTCCTCTGCCGCACTTTACGGTCTGAAAAAGGAGCAGCAGGGTCTGAAGCTGCCGCAAAAAGCCATATACGGGCTGCTTGGCAGCTGTATAGACGAATACGCCGCAGCAAACGGCGGCACTGAAGTCACCGTGATACAGACCATAACAAGGAATTATCCCGTATATACCGTAAAATACAAGGGCGAGGAAGTATGTCTGTGTCAGGCACCAATGGGAGCTCCCGCCGCTGTGCAGAACATGGAGATCCTCCTTGCCTGCGGTGTAAAGCACATTATCTCCGCAGGCTCATGCGGAGTTCTTACCCCTATGCCCGAAAACGAGTTCATCGTCCCCGTGAGAGCCCTCCGTGACGAGGGAACCTCCTACAAATATCTGCCGCCCTCCCGCTATATTGACCTTGACGCGGGCATGACGGAGCATATCTGCAACACTCTCGGCTCCCGCGGCATAGCCTGCAGAAAATGCACCACATGGACTACGGACGGCCTTTTCCGTGAAACACCGGAAATGGTGGAACACCGCCGCAGCGAAGGCTGCGATACCGTTGATATGGAGTGCGCCTCAATGGCTGCCTGCGCAAGATTCCGCGAAGCCAGCTTCGGAATGCTGTTTTTCACAGCCGATTCCCTTGCTGACCTCAACAACTACGAAAGGCGTGATTTCGGCGTAGCTTCACTGGAACCCGCTCTCGGTTTATGTCTTGACATCATAAGCAGTTTCACCACCGGAAATGAGGTGAAATAATGGCAGATATAATCGAAATAACGGATCTTTCCGCTGCGGAGCTCCTTCCATACACCGATACTGCCGAAAAAAAACTCATGGCAGATGGCATTTTCACCGCCGAAAGCCCCAAAGTCATACGCACTGCCCTCGACTCGGGCTATGAGCCGGTATCCCTGCTGCTGGAACGAAAGTACATAAACGGTCAGGCAGCTGATATTATCGCCCGCTGCGGAGATATCCCCATATATACCGCATCCTCCGCGGTGCTTGAAAAGCTGACCGGCTTCAGGCTTACACAGGGCGCCCTATGTGCCATGCGCCGCAGGGTACTGCCCTCGCCGCAGGATATACTCGCCAAGGCAGAGCGTATCGCCGTCCTCGAGGACGTAATGAACCAGACCAACACAGGCGCCGTATTCCGTTCCGCAGCCGCTCTCGGCTTTGACGCCGTACTGCTTACCCCCTCATGCAGCGACCCTCTTTTCCGCAGAACGGTCCGCGTCAGCATGGGAACGGTCTTTCAGATCCCGTGGACATATCTCGGTTCAGGCTCCCCCGACTACATCTCCGAGCTTAAAGCAGCAGGCTTTGCCTGCGCCGCAATGGCGCTCCGCCGCGACACCGTCCGCGTAGATGCCCCTGAGCTGAGAGCCGAGCCAAAACTTGCGGTGATTCTCGGAACTGAGGGTGACGGACTTAAGGACGCCACCATAGACCGCTGCGACTACACCATAAAGATACCCATGGCACACGGCGTGGATTCCCTTAACGTAGCCGCCGCCAGCGCAGTCGCTTTCTTCCGGCTCAGCAAAAACATATGATTGACATTCCGTGCAGAGCATGATATAATTTTAACGAAGTTTTTTGACAGGAGATGTATCAATGAGCAGGATAAACGACATGATCAGCACTATAGACGATTATGTATGGGGACTTCCCCTCATAATCCTCATAATGGCATGCGGAGTGCTGCTTTCGGCAAGGCTTGG
This sequence comes from Ruminococcus flavefaciens, assembly GCA_002309635.1. Lineage (GTDB taxonomy): Bacteria > Bacillota > Clostridia > Oscillospirales > Ruminococcaceae > Ruminococcus > Ruminococcus flavefaciens_J. The sequence continues at coordinate 8,625 of DBXO01000025.1, forward strand.
ATTCTTGCAGCTCCGCAGGCTCGGTACGGCGCTGAAATATATGGTAAGGAACGAAAAGGACGGCAGCGGCGAGGTATCAAGCTTTGCAGCCCTGTGTACAGCTCTTTCCGCCACTGTGGGAACCGGTAATATCGTAGGAGTTGCCACAGCAATAGCAGCAGGCGGCGCAGGCGCCCTTTTCTGGATGGAGCTTGCTGCGTTTTTAGGCATGGCTACCAAATATGCCGAAGGACTTCTCGCAGTAAAGTACAGGATAAAGGAAGAAAACGGCAATATCCTCGGCGGTCCGTTTTACTATATTGAAAACGGTCTCGGCAAAAACTGGAAATGGCTCGGCAAGCTCTTCGCCCTGTTCGGTCTTCTTGCAGGACTTATGGGAATCGGCACCATAACACAGATAAACGGCATAACCTCTGCGGCCAACAATTTCTTTGACCCCGGGCAGAGCAGCACCGTGTCGATATTCGGCATCGAGTACACATGGACTACCATAATCGCAGGAGCAGTGATAACTCTGCTCACCGCCCTCATAATCATCGGAGGCATAAAGCGTATAGCCACAGTTTCCGAGATAGTGGTTCCGGTTATGATAATCGCCTATGCAGGCTGCTGCCTGACCATAATCTTCTGCCACATCACCGAGATACCTGCCGCCATAGCCGCAATAATAAAAGGAGCATTCAGCCTTAAAGCGGCAGCAGGCGGCGCAGCTGGAACAGTAATGATGTGCGCCATGAGGAACGGCGTAGCAAGGGGAATATTCTCCAACGAGGCCGGTCTCGGCTCCGCACCTATAGCGGCGGCAGCAGCCAGAACAAACGAGCCCGTCCGTCAGGGACTTGTCACCATGACGGGTACCTTTATCGATACCATAATAGTGTGCACAATGACAGGACTTGCCATAATCATGTCCGGCAGCCACAATACCTCCGAGCTTAAGGGCGTAATGATAACAATGGACGCCTTTGACTACGGTCTCCCGTTCAGCGGCAGGGTATCATCATTCATACTCATGTCGTGTCTTACAGTATTTGCATTCACTACCATCCTCGGCTGGAACTACTATTCCGAGCGCTGTCTCTCATATCTTACGGGAGCCAGCAAAAGAGTGACAAATATTTACAGATGGATATATATAGCCGCAGTTTTCACAGGCCCCTACCTCACAGTGGAAGCCGTATGGAACATAGCCGACATATTCAACGGACTAATGGCTATCCCAAATGTTACAGCAATAATACTCCTCTCGGGAGTTGTCTCCTCAGAGACAAAGGACTACTTTGCAAGACTAAAAAGCGGAAAAGTCAGAGAATAACGAAAAAGGAGCCGTCCAAAAGGACGGCTCCTGCTTATATACTGTACTTATTTCCTTCTTGTACCGTTTTTTCTGTCAGTGCTACGCTTAAGGTCACACATACGCTCCTCACTGGTCTGCTTGAAGCGTGACATCATATCCTCGAATGTCATTTCCGACTGAGGGACAGGCTTTTTGGGTTCCCATACCACAGGCTTGCTTCTCTGACGTTCATTGTTCTTTTCGCCCTTATCGAAGCCGTGGTCGCCTTTATCGCCCTTGTCGTAGCCTTTATCTCCGCCGTTTCTGTCGAACTTTCCCTGACCCTTGTCGAATCTGCGCTGACGGGGCTGAGCGTCACCGTTTTCGGAAGCTTTTTTTATGGAAAGGCTCACCTTGCCTGCCTCATTTATGCCGATGACCTTAACCTTTACCTCCTGATCCTCAGAAAGATGCTCATGTATGTCGCTGACATATGTATTTGCGATCTCGGAAATATGCACCATACCCGTACCGCCGCCCTCGATATCAACAAAAGCGCCGTACTGTGTTATTCCCTTGACCTTGCCATTATAGATCTTACCAATTTCCAGCTGCATATTTATTTATAACTCCTTTTTAATGGATCCGTCACAGCAGACCCGATTAGTCCCTCGTAGTGTCGTAGAATCTGCGCTCGTCAGGATAGGCATAGCCTCTGTCCTCCAGTGCGACCTTTTCCATATAGGCGCTGAGATCGTCACTTTCCAGAACACGCTGCAGCTCGGCATTTTCGGTCTCATAAGCGTTTATTTTAGTCTGAATGAGCTTCATCTGCTCTTCCTTTTCGCTGCAATCCTTCTGAGTAGAAGCAATAAGGACACCGCAGCCTATAATAGCGGCTACAGCAGCGAGTTTCACGAGCCAGCTGTTGAACAGACCTTTTTTATTCTGCTTTTCGTGTTTCATTTTTTTCGACAACGTTTTTCACGTTCTTTCTCTTTTTATTTTCCATTTTATTATACAACAGAAACGGCCCGTTTAGCAATACTATTTTTATTTTTTTAAATCGTTTAACGATAATTTGGAGATTTCTAACAAATTCAACCTTTAGTTTTTTATACAACGGTGCAAAAAAAGTCCTCACAGGACGAAAAATCAGCTTAATGCACGCAGCTGCGAAAAGAAATAGCTTTCTCATGGTGCCCATTACGATACTTCCCAGCGTCACAAAATAAACAGTAAACCCAAGCAGGGCGCCGATAACAAAATACAGCCTCATCTCCCCTCTTGCAGCCCCCATGGAAAATACTTTGGCCGCCGCGCCGCACAGCGCAAGGAAGCCTGCGTCCTCAAAGGCGACAAGCATTCTGTTATGAGGCGTTATCAGTCTTAAAGCCCTTACTGTATCAAAGGCAGCCCCAGCAGCACCGCCTAAAAGGCATGACTCCCCGAAAAGCCGCATCTCTTCACTGACGGTAAAATAGGTTTCGGGAACGATCATCTGAACAGCCTGCCAAGTGCGGAAATAGGGCCCTTTTTATCACGGTCGCCGTAAATCAGCGCCCATATATCGCCCGTTATGGTCATATCTCCTGTTTCGACGCTCATCGCGTCGATATGCAGCTCCCGTCCCTGAACAGTCAGCTCGCCAAGCTGAGTATAAAGGCTTATCTCCTTTTCATCGAAGCTGTCAACATCGGTTATTCCCGAAATACTCAGACTTTTTCGGTTTTCAAGTATAAGATTATGGTTTTGCTTCACTATCTTGTCCTGCATGGTCATACCTCCCGTATTTGATACTTTAATTCTATTCTTGTAAGCTGCAGGATATGCAGCAGGCATACACCTGCTTATTAATATTAAAAGGCATAAAGAAAGAACTTCTTTATGCCTTTTACACTGCATTCTTTATGTTATTATTTTACTATTCCGGCGCAGATATCGTATAACTCGTCAAATGACTTCTTTCCAACGCTCTCGTCGCTGTCGGTACTGCCGTTTGCATTGAGTATTCTGTTAGCTGGATAGATACCCAACTGTGTCATGTCCTTTTGAACAGCAACAGTATAGATAACGCATCCGTCATTTACAGCCATGAACCAGTCAAGCTTTGAATTATCGGAGAAATATTTTTCTACCTTCTTATAGAACAGATCCGTATCGAAGCTGTCGGGTAAGTTCAGGTTCTTTGCAGGATCGGAGCAGATGATCGCGTTTTTCATTTGGGGCAGCACATTCTCCTCGTCCATTTCGACCAGTGCGGTATTTCCCGCCTTGCTAAGCGAACTTGCCCTGCTGTTTGCAGAAGCCTTCTTTGCCTTTCTCATATAAGCCATCATGGAGTTATCAACACGCCATTCACCGCCGTTTACGCGATAAAGGCAGAATTCCTCCTCCTCGGGCTCGTCCCTGCCGTCCTCAGTGTATTCGATGGTAACGTATTTTGCGTCGTCGATAATAACATTTGAAGCAAGGTCCTTGGGGTCGAGATCCTCGAACTCCTTCTCCATTTCCGCGAGATCAACCTTGTCAACGCCGCCCTTGTCATTGATATAGTCGATTATCATTGTATAGGCAGCGCAGGCCTCCTTAAGAGACTCGATATCATCCTCGCCGAGCTCCTCGGTCTCAACTATCCTGTTGAACTTGATCTTTGACTCCGAGCCTACCATCATCTGAGCATATTCGTCGATCATGGCGTCAACGTCCTGCTTCTCTCCGTCATCTGTCTGCTGTTCCATGTACATGAGCTTAAGAACATCGATACCGCCCTCGGGCATCTGCATTTCAAGGAGCTTTCTGAAATCCCCCGAATTCACAGCGTCGAAATACTCATTGACAGCCTCCTCGTATGAAGTGTCAGAGCTGTTTCCGCCGTCCTTCTTGTCGTCTTTTTTGTCTTCCTTCTTTTCGTCCTTGTCCTTATTATCTGTCTTGGAGTCCTTATCATTGTCCTTGTCATCCTTTTTGCCGGAGCTGTCGCCTGCCTCGGTCGTCACGGCAGCATTGTCCTTGTCGTTTTTCTTTTTATCCTCGGTCTTGCCGCAGCCTGCAAACATGCATAATACAGCTGCAAATGCAGTGACCCCTGCCAATATCTTTTTCAAAATATTTCCTCCTTATCGGGTCTTACCCTTTGTTAATATTTAAACTATACCACAATTGCCTGTTGAAGTCAATTAAAAAGCGGTTACACCTCTGTTAAATTTCTCCTTTTTCTGCATAATCATTGATTTATTGCCACTCTCATGGTATAATTATTGTACACAAATCACGAAAGAGGACGCAGCCATGAAAAAAAGATACAGCATTCCCCTTGTTATCATAGGCGTAATGGTGCTGCTCAACGTGCTTGCACGCTTCTGCCGCCCCTTTGCGGACTTTTACGCAAGCCGCATATTCCCGCACATATCTGCCGCCATATCCTTTGTAACCGGAGTATTTCCCTTTTCTCTCGGCGAAATGCTTACTGTTGCCGCAGTTATTCTCGCTGTCACAGGCATACCGTTATTCATTATACTTATCATATTCGGAAAGAACAGGCGCCGCAAGACAGCTGCATTCGCAGGAACGCTCTTCCTGTGGATACTTTGTTACGTCACTGTCACCGAGACCATGAACTGCTTTATAATGTATCAGTGTACGCCTCTTGCGGAGAGGTACTTTCCCAACTCCCACGAGCACACAGACGATGAGATACTTGAGCTTTACGGCATGCTCGTTGATAAATGCAACTCTCTCTCAAAGCAGGTCCCCCGCGACGAGAACGACCGCTTCATGCTGACCTGCGACTTTCAGACCGAAGCCAAAAAGGCGATGAAACGCGCAGGCGGGATCTACCCTCAGCTGAAAGGCTACTATCCCAACGCAAAGCCCATACAGTTCTCCTACTTTATGAGCCAGACCTATATCTCGGGAATATACCTTCCCTACACTGTTGAAGCCAACTACAACGACGATATGGTCAGAACGGAGCTCCCCTTCACCGTATGCCACGAGCTTTGTCACCTGAAAGGCTTCATACAGGAGGACGAAGCCAATTTCCTTGCATATATAGCCGCAACCGGCAGCGACAATGTGGAATTCCGGTATGCAGGCTACATAGCCGCCCTTGAATACGTAGACAGCGCCCTGTACAACAACGGCATGTACTTTTCGGCAATGGATTACCCCATGTCCGATCAGGTCATAAACGACATGAACTGTTTCCTTCCCGATAACTACTGGGAGGACAACGCCGAAAAAGAGATAATCCCGACCGAGGCCGTCAGCGAAGCCTCCGAGACCTTTCTTGACACCAACATAAAGTTCAACGGCAGAGAAGAAGGCATACGGACATATTCGCTCGTGGTACAGCTCCTGCTCGACTACTATTACCCGTAAAATGCCTGACACTTCAGGGCTGCAATACCAAAACAATAAAGGCTGTGATCGCTCACAGCCTTTTATCTGTTATTCTTTTCCGGTTTCAGCCTCCGAAGTTTCCTCCTCCGGGATCTTCTCCGCGGCTGTCTCCACAGTTTTCATATCGGTAAAACGCATGGTCAGCTTGTTGTTCGGCATCTCAAAGGCGCTGAGCAGCCCGTTTTCGTCGACGGTAAGCATATACTCCCCGCCGTCAAGACTGCCCTTAACCCTTAGAAGCCCGTCGCTCTCCTCGCCTGTCAGCTCCTCAGCCTTGGCATTATCATCAACAGCTTTGATGAGATTCAGCATCATAGCCTTTACGGGCACAGCCGACTGAGGCACCGAAAAGCTCAGTCCCTTGTAGGACGCAAGAACACTGCCCTCGCTGAATTCCAGCTTTACTCCGCTGAGAGTATTGGGCGCCGAGAATTCTATCTCCCAAAGGCCCTCGCCGTAGCGTTTAACATTTCCCTCGGCTTCAAGGCGGTCAACGGTAATGCCTGCCTGCGCCGAAAAGCCCATTCCGAGCCCGTTCCTGCGTGATACACTGCCGCCTCCCGAAAGAGTACAGGCTGTCAGGCACACCGCCGCTGCCGCAGTAAGTACGAATGTGAATATCCTTTTCATAATACCAGCTCCGATCATAGTACAGAAAATATATTTTCACATCCGACCGCTGCGTCATACGGTCATATTATTCTTCTTTTCCCTTAGTATCCCGAAAGCAGCCGGCAGATTGCCGATTATATCCCTTGGCAGCATTGCCTCCATGCCCAGCTTCTGAGCGGCTGCGTCGCCTGCAAGGCCGTGCATGTACACTCCTGCGCAGGTACCGTCGAATATTCCGCAGCCCTGTGCTATAGCAGCTCCTATCATTCCTGCAAGAACATCACCGCTGCCTCCGACACTCATACCCGCATTGCCTGTATGATTGGCAGCTGTGGAGTGGCTGTCCGCAACAACTGTGCCTGCACCCTTGAGCACAACGGTTATGCCGAACTGCTCTGCATACTTTTCCGCAGCAATGAGCCTGTTCTCGGCGATCATATCCGTGCTGCAACTGAGCAGACGAGCCATTTCGCCCATATGGGGAGTGATAACTATGTCAGTCTGCTTCTTCATTAGTATATTTATGTCCCTGGGTATGCAGTTTATTCCATCTGCATCGATAATAACTGGGCACTCCGCCGTCTGAGCCACAAATTTCGTAAGCTCGATAGTGTCGGGAGTAACTCCCATGCCGCAGCCGATAACAACAGCGTCCGCTTTTTTCATAGCCTCAGCCAGCACGTCCCTGCTGCTGTCATAGAGCATGAAGCCGTAATCGTCGCATTCCAGCTCGATGAACGTAGCCTCGGGAGCAAGCACCGATACCGTATCGATACACTTCTCAACAGAAGCCAGTCTCACAAGACCTGCTCCGCTCCGCAGGGCACCGAGTACGGCAAACGCCGCTGCCCCACGCATAGACGAGCTTCCCGCGATAACGAGAACGTTTCCGAAGCAGCCCTTATGGGCGTCCCTTTCACGCTTGGGAGGATAAGCCGCAAGGAAGTTTCTTTCGATACGGATATACTTTCTTTCGCCGTCGAGAATATCCAGTGCTTTCTTCGGTATGCCGATATCAGCAATGGTAACCTTTCCGCAGAACTTTTTCAGCGGGAACTGCGACATTCCCGACTTTATAAAGCCGAAGGTGAGAGTTTCGTCAGCCTTGAATATGCCTGCCGCCGCAGTACCGGTAGCGCTGTTTCCGCCGCTCGGAACGTCCACTGCCACACGGTAAGCCCCTGAGCCGATACCGAAGATACCGATAGTATCCTTGTCCAGCTGACCGTGGAAGCCGGTGCCGAAAACGCCGTCAACAAGGACCTGCGCCTCAACTACCGCACCCTTGATGAGTCCCATTCTGCGCTTTTCCGCAAAGAGTATATCATCGAGCGGGTTTCTGTTTTGACTGTCGTCCGAGCCGTCGCTGCTCCTTGGCTGAATGGTCATATAATCCAGCTCTGCCGCTTCTATAGCCGCTTCAACGTTACCGCTCCGGAAGCCCTCTATAAAGCTTATCCGCTCTCTCGGCAGCCTGCTCAGCATTTCCTGAGCCAGCGGTGACTTCGGAAGCCCGCCGATATGGATCACCGTGATCCTGTAGCCCCTGTAGACGAGCAATTCAGCTGCCGCAAAGCAGTCTCCGCCGTTATTGCCCGTACCCGCGAGGAATACTACCGAGCACTTTTCGGGCTCAAGCTTAGCCTCCCCGCGGCAGTAGCCGTCAATGAGCTCCGCCAGTTTCTTTCCCGCATTCTCCATGAGCTGTCTCCTGGTAACTCCCAGCTTCTCGGAGCGCTCCTCCAGTCTGCTCATCTGCTTTGGTGTAACGATCTGCATATATATGACCTCCCTTTTTAGCGTATAACGCTGAGATATTGTATTTTTCCGCTTTTTACTGCTGCTTTGCCCTTATTTTGGCAGGCAGAAACTTCGTGATATTCTCAAGCATTCTCTCGTCGGGAACGAATATCAGTCTTGCCGGGCCAACGGTCTCGTCAGTAAAATCGGCATAGTATTCATGTGAAGCGATATTATCGGTAGCCATGATAACGGTCATACCGTCGGCCTCCTCCATACTGTCGTCATATTTGCCGAAGTCGGTGAACTGCCTTATGCTTGTGGAAAGCATTTCCTTGCGCTTTTTCTTTGCGATTATCTTATCCACATCGAGGTCGCCGTTGGTAAAGGTGTACTCATACTCCACATAGGTGTTCTGTACGATGCAATAGGTACCGAAGCCTGCGGCAACGGCAAGAACAAAATCCAGCAGCATAAGCGTGGGCCTTCCCGCCTGAAGAAAACCCATGAGCACAAGCACGGTGGCAATAAGTATGCCGATGATCGTCAGAACTATCCTTCTTGTCTTATCAGCACCTGTTTCGTTCTTTTTTACGAGCTGTTCTGCAAAATTATCCATTTTTTATTCTCCGTTTCCTGTTTATTGGTCATGTAATTATATGATACCACATTTTCCGTCAGATTGCAACAAATCCCTCTAAAATTTTCAATTGCTTCATCTTTTTTTCACAAGTGTTGGGGTATGGGATAAAAAAATTCAAAAAAGCACTTGATTTTTTCTGAAACGGCGTATATAATAGGTTTATAACCCGATGACTGAGAGAGTAAGAATGCAGGAGTTTCTTCAGAGAGGGGCGGCAAGGTGAAAGCGTCCCGTAACGATACATTCCGAAGTTCACTCACGAGGGGCGGAGCGGAAGCGGCGCAGTAAGCGCTGTTGTAGGCTGGCGACGTAGGTCTGCGTTAAAGACAAGAGAGTGTCGGCTCTCCTGACAATGGGTGGTATAAAAGCAAGGTTTAAGTCTTGTCCTGTTGGACAGGACTTTTTTTAATTCATAATTCAGAATACATAATTCATAATTATCGGGAATTGCTCCGGCATTGTGCAGAAATACGCAGAATTGAAGCACAGGCAATGATCATAGTTTTTCAGTATTCTTTTGATCTGTCCGCGAAGCGGACACCGCAGTTATGCATTATGCATTAAGAATTAAGCATTATTATGAGGTGAAACAATGAAAGAACAGCTTGAAAAGATCGAAGCCCTTGCAAAGCAGGAGCTGGAAGCCTGCACAGAGATCAAGGCGCTGGACGACCTGAGGATAAGATTCCTCGGCAAAAAGGGTGAGCTCACAGCCATACTCAAACAGATGGGACAGCTCTCCGCAGAAGAAAGACCCGTAATAGGACAGCTTGCAAACAAGGTAAGAGCAGATATTGAAGAAGCTCTCGGCAGCAAGCTCGCTTCACTGAAAGCGAACGCACAGGCAGCCAGGCTCGCAGAGGAAAAGATTGACATAACCCTCCCCGGCAAACATGCTCCCTTCGGCAAGCTCCACCCCCTCACCAAGGTTGAGAACGAGATCAGGGAGATCTTCATCGGCATGGGCTTCAATATCGCCGACGGTCCCGAGATCGACGACGACTACCACGTATTCGAGGCGCTCAATCTTCCTCCCGATCACCCTGCAAGAGACACGCAGGACACATTCTACATCGAGGGCACAGACGAGTCAGTACTTCTCCGTACACAGACCTCTTCTGTACAGGTACACGTTATGGAGAACCAGAAGCCGCCTATCCGTATCATCTCTCCCGGAAGAGTTTTCCGTTCAGACGCCGTTGACGCCACACATTCTCCCCTGTTCCACCAGATAGAGGGTCTCGTAGTTGACAAGGGCATAACCATGAGCGACCTCAAGGGAACTCTCGAAATGCTTATGAAGAAGCTCTACGGCAACGACTGCAAGCTCCGTTTCCGTCCTCATCACTTTCCATTCACCGAGCCAAGCTGTGAGGTAGATATAAGCTGCTTCAACTGCGGCGGCAAGGGCTGCTCAATGTGTAAGGACGAGGGATATATCGAGCTTCTCGGCGCAGGCATGGTACACCCCAAGGTGCTGGAGAACTGCGGTATCGACCCTGAGGAGTACTCAGGCTTCGCATTCGGTCTCGGTCTTGAGCGTATGGTAATGGGACGCTACGATATCAACGACCTTCGTCTCCTCTATGAAAACGATGTACGTTTCTTAGAGCAGTTCTGAGCAGCGTGACGCTGCACCCTTGCCACGGTGTCGCTCGTAAACTCGCTCACTGATATCAAAGCCCATGCTTATACATCGCTTACAGCGCAATATGAGTAAGGTTCAAATAAAAAAACTGCGTGACGCTGCACCCTTGCCACGTCACCAATAAATTATGACGGCTTACGAAACAATAATGTTTTTCTGAATAAATCGAAAGGAAAAAAGATATGAATTTATCTATGAAATGGCTCGGCGACTACGTAAAAGCCGATATGCCAATAAAGGATTTCTGCCACGCCCTCACAATGAGCGGCTCCAAGGTAGAATGCTACGAAAAAGAGGGAAGCAGTATCTCCAACGTTGTAGTAGGTAAGATACTCTCAAAAGGACCTCACGAAAACGCAGACGCCCTGTTCGTTTGTCAGGTGGACATCGGCGCAGAGGCTCCCATACAGATAGTTACCAACGCAAAGAACGTAAAAGAGGGCGACCTCGTTCCCGTTGCTCTTGACGGAGCCGTACTCCCCGAGGGCAGGATAAAGAAGTGCAAGATGCGCGGAGTTGAGAGCTTCGGTATGTTCTGCGGACTTGATACTCTCGGCCTCACAGCTCATGACTTCCCATATGCAGACCCCGAGGGCGTATTCGTCATCGAGGAGGACTGCAGGCCGGGCGAGGATATCCACACAGCTATCGGTCTGGACGATACTTCCGTTGAGTTCGAGATAACCTCCAACCGCCCCGACTGCCTCAGCGTTATCGGCCTTGCAAGAGAGACTGCCGCTACCTACGGTACAGAGTTAAAGGTAAAGGCTCCCGAGTTCAGAGGCGTTGACGGCGATATCAACTCAATGCTGAAAGTCGATATCCACAACACAGAAAAGTGTCAGAGATACTGCGCAGGTATCGTAAAGAACGTAAAGATAGGTCCTTCCCCCCGCTGGATGAGGGAGCGTCTCCGTGCAAGCGGCGTCCGTCCTATCAACAACTTCGTAGATATCACAAACTACGTAATGCTCGAATACGGTCAGCCAATGCACGCTTTCGACCTCCGCTACGTTGAGGGAGCACATATCAATGTCCGCAACGCTGAGAACGGCGAGAAGATAATGACTCTCGACGGCGTTGAGCGTGAGCTCACAGAGGATATGCTCGTTATCGCAGACGAGAAGAAGCCCGTAGCAGTTGCAGGAATCATGGGCGGCGAATACAGCGGTATCATGGACGACACCACAACCGTCGTGTTCGAGTCCGCATACTTCGAGCCCACACAGGTAAGGCGCACATCAAAGGCTCTCCGCCTCAAGTCCGACGCCTCCTCACGCTACGAAAAGGGTGTTGACAGACTTATCTCCATGACCTGCTTAAAGAGAGCATTCGAGCTGGTCGAGCTCCTCGGCGCAGGCGAGGTCCTCAACACTGTAATAGACTGCGACTACACAGACAAGACTCCTTCAGCTGTTGATTTCAGCGCAGACTGGATAAACGGCTTCCTCGGCACTGATATCTCAGAGGCAGACATGATAAAGTACCTCGAGCGTCTTGACTTCAAGGTGGAAAACGGCAAGGTAATAGCTCCATCGTTCCGTATAGATATCGGCTGCAAGGCAGATATCGCAGAGGAGGTAGCTCGTATCTACGGCTACAACAATATCCCCTCAACAGATTTCCGCGGCGTTGCAAGAGCAGAGTTCACAGATGAGCAGAAGTTTGTCCGCACACTGAGGAATGCGGCAGTTGCTCTCGGCGGCTACGAGATAGCTACCTACTCATTCGTATCGCCCAAGTACTTCGACAAGATAAAGCTCCCTGCCGACAGTAAGCTCCGCAAGGTAGTAAGGATAGTTAATCCTCTCGGCGAGGACACAAGCGTTATGAGAACATCAACTATCCCCTCTATGCTTGACGTACTATCATTCAACTACAACAACCGCAACGAAAAAGCATGCCTCTTTGAGATATCAAAAGAGTACCTCCCCGCTGAGGAGGAAAAGCCCTTCATCAACGGCGATACTCTTGCAAACAGCGGCAAGCAGAAGCACAGATACAGCTACTCGCTCCCCGACGAACCCCAGAGACTTACCATAGGCATGTACGGCGGCGACGCTGATTTCTATACCCTCAAGGGCATGATAGAGCAGCTCCTCGCAGAGCTCAAGATAGATGACATCGAGTATGTACGCGCAGGCGACTGCGAGGTATTTGACGAAAAATATGCCCTCCACCCGGGCAGAAGCGCAGTTATACTCAGAAACGGCGCACATCTCGGTATCATGGGAGAGGTTCACCCCGAGGTACAGGAGACCTATGAGATAGGCGTAAAGACATACGTAGCAAAGCTCAATATCCCCGAGCTCATGGCAGCAGCCGCAGAGAAGATAACCTACCAGCCACTGCCGAAGTTCCCTGCAACGACCCGCGACCTCAGCCTCCTTGTGGACGAGGATATTCCTGTTGCAGAGCTTGAAAAGGCTATCAAGGGCGCAGTAGGAAAGATACTTGAAAAGGTAACTCTCTTTGACGTATACCGCAGCGACGACATGAAGAAGAACGGCAAGAAGAGTATCGCTTACTCTATCTCAATGCGTTCACACGAGGGCACTCTCACCGATGAGCAGGCAGACGGCGCTATGAAGCGCGTACTGAAAGCTCTCAGCGCTATCGGAGCAGAGCTCCGAGGCTGAGCCTGATTCAACGCAATAACCTAAATAAGCCAATCAAGGGCTGCCAAAGGCAGCCCTTTTTATTTTATAAAAGTACAAGACTACAAATAAAATAACTCCCGAAAGGATTTATCTTTCGGGAGTTATTTATTATCAGAGCAGTGTGATCCCGTTCTGAGCACACTTCTCTATCATCTCGTCTGACCATATTGAGGACTGTACCTCGCCGATATGAGCCTTTTCAAGCATGAACATACAAAGTCTTGACTGACCGATACCGCCGCCGATAGTGAGCGGAAGTGTACCGTCGGCTATCATCTGATGATACTTGTACTGCATTCTGTCCTCTGCGCCGCACTCAGCCAGCTGCTTTTTCAGTGACTCTGCGTCAACACGGATACCCATTGAAGAAATTTCGAGGGAATCGTCGAGTACCTCGTCCCAGAAGAGGATATCGCCGTTGAGAGCCCAGTCGTCATAGTCGGGAGCTCTTCCGTCGTGCTTCTCACCGCTTGCCAGCTTGCCGCCGATACCCATAAGGAAAACTGTCTTGTGCTCCTTTGTGATAAGGCGCTCGCGCTCATGGCCTGTCTTATCGGGATACATATCCTCAAGCTCCTGAGTAGTTATGAAGTAAGGCTCGTCGCATACCTTAGCCGCAAGCTGAGGATAGCGGAGACTTACCTTTCTCTTTGTATAAGCGATAGCCTTTACTACGGACTTTACAGTCTCCTTAAGGAACTGTATGTTTCTCTGCTCGGGAGTTATCACCTTTTCCCAGTCCCACTGGTCAACGAAAATGGAATGGGTATTATCTGTATCGTCATCGCGGCGGATAGCGTTCATATCGGTATATATACCCTCGCCTGCGCTGTAGCCGTAACGGTAGAGAGCCATACGCTTCCACTTGGCCAGTGACTGAACTACCTCTGCTTCTGCGGCGATCTCCTTTATGTCGAAATCCACCTTGCGCTCAACGCCGTTAAGGTCGTCGTTGATACCGCTTCCCTTTTTAACGATAAGCGGAGCTGATACTCTGTCGAGAGTAAGGGCAAACGAGAGCGCCTGCTGGAATATGTCCTTGATGTACTTGATAGCGTGCTGGGTTTCTCTCAGTGTGAGAGCCGATTTATAGCCCTCGGGGATATACAGCTTTTTTGACATGATAGATCACTTTCCTTTACTTGATATTTGAACAGAGAACAGCGCCATTGATGCCCTCTGTGCTGTACGTTTGTCAGTTGAGAGTTCAGAGTTTACAGTTGTGGTGCAGCCTGCGGCGACATTATTCAAATAATGCGAGAATAGCGAACACATCAACTCTCAGCTCTCCGCTTTCAACTATGAACTTTTAACGGCTTTGCCGTTAAATCATCTGATAGAGCCGACTGTTCTCGGGAACAGTATTACGTCACGGATATTAGCCATACCTGTTGTATACATTATAAGTCTCTCAAAGCCGAGGCCGAAGCCGCCGTGAGGCACCGAACCGAACTTTCTCAGGTCGAGGTAGTCGCTGTAGAGATCCAGGTTCATCTTTCTGTCATTCATAGCAGCAATGAGCTTATCGTAGTCAGCTTCACGCTCGCTGCCGCCGATGATCTCGCCGACGCCCGGAACAAGGAGGTCAACAGCCGCAACAGTCTTGCCGTCGGGATTCTGCTTCATGTAGAAGGACTTGATCTCCTTAGGATAGTCTGTTACGAATACAGCCTTTCCGAACACCTTTTCCGAGAGGTATCTCTCATGCTCGGTCTGAAGGTCGCAGCCCCATTCTACAGGATAAACGAAGTTCTCTCCCGACTTCTTGAGAAGCTCGATAGCCTCTGTGTAGGTAACTCTTGCAAAGTCGTGGGAGATGAGTTCCTCAAGACGTGCGATAAGACCCTTTTCAAAGTGAGCATCGAAGAACTTCATATCGTCGGGACATGTGTCGAGTAGCTTGCGGATAACGTACTTAAGCATATTCTCAGCGATCTCAATAACATCGTCAAGCTCTGCGAAAGCGACCTCGGGCTCAACGTGCCAGAACTCGGCAAGGTGCTTTGGAGTATTGGAGTTCTCGGCTCTGAATGAGGGACCAAATGTATAAATCTTGCCCATTGCCATTGCAGCCATTTCGCCCTCAAGCTGTCCCGAAACCGAAAGACCTGCCTTCCTGCCGAAGAAGTCGTCAGCATAGTACTCATCCTCGCTCTTGTAGTCCTTGCTGTAGCCTATAGTCGTTACCTGGAACATTTCGCCCGCGCCCTCACAGTCGCTGCCTGTGATAAGGGGAGTATTTACGTATACATAGTTGTTTTTCTGGAAGTACTCGTGTATAGCGGCTGCAAGCACCGAACGTACACGCCATACTGCGTTGAAGGTATTCGTTCTGCCTCTGAGGTGAGGGATAGTACGGAGAAATTCGAGGGTATGTCCCTTTTTCTGGAGAGGATAGTCTGTGGGGGCGTCACCGAGAACAGTTATACCATCGGGAACTGCATTTATCTCGACAGTTTCGTTTCTTCCCTCAACGACAGTACCCGTTACCTTTACGGACATGCCAACTCTCGGCTCCTTGAAGTCGCTGTCGCCCTTATCGACTACGACCTGTATATTCTTAAGTGAGGTTCCGTCGTTTACCTCGACGAAAGCAACGCTCTTTGAGTTGCGTGATGTACGGACCCAGCCGCATACAGTTACCTCTTTGCCGACATAGTCCTTAGAGTTGATAATTTCCTTGACATCAATGTGCTTCATAATGATATTTCCTTTCATAAAATAATATGATTCTGCACAGGACGAGCAGGAATACAAAAAGCCCCGTCCTGAAACTACAGGACGGGGCATAATACCCGTGGTGCCACCTGAATTACCGCAAAAGCGATCACTTTTGAGCCGCTGTAACGTGCGGAATACGTCGCCCCTACTCAAACGCTGATAGAATACATGCGCTGCTCCTGAAAACATACGCTGTCTTCTTATACCTGCACCCTTTCGGTTTGCTGCTCGGGAGTGTTATTCACACAGACTCTGATATGCGGCTCACACCTTGCCCGCACTCTCTGAAAACGAATTTCCGTGCTACTTCTCTCTGTCTTCGCATTTATTGTTTGTATTATATCACTTAAAAATAGTTTTGTCAATAGTTAAATTCACATAAATCCGTATTTTTTTCACAGGATTATCAGATTTCATGCAGATAATTCCACATTACGTGGCTTTTTCACACAAAGCTTTCCGGCTTATTTCACACTGCTTTTCCTGAATTTACAAAATAAAGGTGTATATTATGATTAAAGGAACGAACAACACTCCCAGAATCCAGAAAGGTCGGATGATTTATGAATAATACAATGAAGAAAACGGCTGCGGGTCTCGCAGTACTTATAATGGCACTCAGCTCCTTTGCAGGCTGCTCGGACAACGGCGGCAGTCAGGAATATCAGAAAAGGAACATAAGCTCAACTGAAACAGTTGAGGAGGTCACAAAGAGTGAAAAGAGCAGCAAGTCTGAAAAATCCGTAAAGGCTGCCTCAAAGGGCACCTCTGCGGCAGTGATAAATACATCGGATATATTCTCCGAACGCGATCTTTCACAGACTGCGGATACATCAGAAGCAAAAAAAATAACTGTTTCCGACGGAAAGACCATAGATATCACCGATGAAGGAGTCTATATCATAAGCGGCAGCGCCAAAAACTGCACTTTAAAGATAAATGCGGACGAAAACGCCAAGATACAGCTGGTTCTTGACGGAGCCGAAATAGAAAATGATGATTTTCCCGCTGTATATGTGGTCTCTGCGGACAAGGTCTTCATAACCACTACTGAGAACGGCGGCTCACTTGCAGTAAACAAGGAGTTCACCTCTGACGGCGAGACCAATACTGATGCTGTCATTTACTCAAAGGAGGACATCGTCCTCAACGGCACCGGAACTCTTACGGTCTATTCCGCATATGGAAACGGTATTTCCACCAAGGACGACCTCAGGATAACAGGCGGTACTTACAGAATAACCTCCGCTAAGGACGCATTTGAAGCCAATGATTCCATCTCAGTCTGTGACGGAGACTTCACAGTAAATACCAACAAGGACGCCTTCCACTGTGAAAACAGCGATGACGATACTCTCGGCCAGATATACATCGCAGGCGGCAGCTTCGTTATAAACGCCAAGAGCGACGGTATACAGGGAACCACCTACGTTCAGATAGACGGCGGTACATTCAGCATCACCTCCTCCGAGGGCATAGAGGCTTCATATGTACAGATAAACGGCGGAGATATCACCATTGACGCCTCTGACGACGGTATAAACGCTTCGCGCAAGAGTTCGGCATGCGATGTGGTCGTTGAGTTCAACGGCGGAAACACAAAGATAACCATGGGTCAGGGCGATACCGACGGCGTTGACTCAAACGGAAAAATAATCATAAACGGCGGTACTATCGACGTTACCGCACAGATGTCCTCCTTTGACTACGACAGCTCTGCTGAGCTTAACGGCGGCACTGTTATCGTTAACGGTAAGGAGGTCGATGAGATCCCGCAGTCCATGATGGGCGGCACCGCAGGCATGGGCGGCCATGGCGGCTTTGACGGATTCAGCGGTATGCACGACGGTGATTTCACGCCGCCCGAGGGCTTCACAGACGGTGATTTTACTCCTCCCACTGGTTTTGACGGTGAATCAGGTGCTACGGAAAAGTTCGGCGAACGCGGCAGCTTCGGCGGCAAGCCCGACGGAAACTTTAATCCCGATGAAAACAGCGGGGACCAATCAGGCAGCAGACGCGGCGGCTTCAGAGGCGGTCAGGGCGGCGGCTTCGGCGAAAAGGATAAGTCCGAAACAGGCGGATTTATCGAAAGAACATGACAGTTTCACTTCATTCCTCTCTTAATAAATACAAAAACAGGAGCTTTAAAAGCTCCTGTTTTGCTGTTATATGAATAATGTACTGAAACCGTGCTCGCGGGCATAACGCTCCGCCTTTTTGCGGTTTATCTGCTTAAGTATCCTTATAGTCTGCTTATGTCCTTTTCTTATGCTGTCTATAGGGATATTCTCATCGTCAAACTCGATTATGTTTATGTTGCAAAGACTCTCGCAGCCGCAGAAAGCGTCCTCCTTGATGTCCTTTGTGTACATGCTTATCCTCAGATCCATAAGGTTCTGACAGCCGTAAAATGCCCAGTTGCTGATAGTCTTCACATTTGTAGGTATTGCTATGGACTCCAGCGATCTGCACCATGAGAACGCACTTTCACCGATAGATACCACAGAATCGGAAATTATAACCTTTTTAAGGCTGTAGCACTCGGAAAATGCTGCATTGCCGATAGCTTCCACTGAACCTGATATTACTATTCTTCTCAGGCGCTTGCATGAGAAGAACATGAGGTCGCTTATCCTTTGCAGATATGCGGGAAGAACAACGCTTTCAAGTCCGTTGCAGCGGCCGAATGCGCCCTTTCCTATCCTCTTGAGTGACTCGGGAAAGTTTATCTCCTTGAGATTAAGGCATTTCAGGAATGCATTTTCGCCGATAGATTCGAGGTTTTTCGAGAATACTATCTCTTCAAGGTTGAAGCAGTGACAGAAAGCGAACTTGTCTATCATACGTACGCTGTCCGACATAACTATGCGCTTTACGGTCTCATTGCCGCGGAATGCGTATTTTCCGATAACATTGACTTTGTCCGGTATAGTTATGGACTCGGTGGTTCCTACGTATTTCACGAGAGTGCCGTTTTTGTCGATAGCCATGTTGTTTACGTCGTCTATCTCGATGTTTTCATCGTGTATGAGGTCGCCATACTTCTCATAATCACTTTTGGCTTCGGCTTTGGGCAGCTCTGCAGCAGACGGTATCTCCGTTTTTATCTCCTGTTTTTGGGGTTCGGGGTTCTTTTCTTCTGCCTTTACTTCCTGCTTGGGAGCTTCGGAAGCC
>DBXO01000011.1 GCA_002309635.1 Ruminococcus flavefaciens
GGTTGAAACAGTGTTCTTCATATTCAGTTTTCTCCTTAAAAGATGTTACCTTTCCGATTTCTCGGATAAGATACAAGAAGAAGTATAGCACATAAATATGAACAAAATATGAATGTGAGATTTCCCTTTGGTGACAATTACCTGAGGATCTTCTCCATTTCTGTATAATCTGCCTGAGGATGGCGTTCCTTAGCCATTTCTGTAAGCTTTTCCGAGACCGCTCTGTAGATATCGGCATTGGTCCCGCCGCTTATACAGGCGATATGCTTTTTCACTGTAGATACATCGTTCCGCTCCACAGGACCCGTCAGCGCGGAAATCGGCCCCACATCAAAGATACGCTTCATATTGCTCATTGCAAGGGGTTCAAGTGCAGCAAGAGCTTCATCTGCGGTAAAGCCGCACTGTTCAAGGAGCTCCACACTTTCCGCCATAAGTCCGCAGACAAGGTTGCTCGCAACAGAGCAGGACGCATGATAACGGCTCTTGATTTCACTTGTGATAATGCGCGTGGGATTGCCCATACCCGAAAGAACAGCGCTCCACTCCCCGGCGCAGTCCCCCTCTATGCAGAAAAATGCATTTGAAAGCTCCTTGTATGACTCCGTTTTACTGCTTATTGGGAAAAGCGGGTGTATTGATGTGCCTTTTGCACCATATTCCGCTATATTTGGAAATGTCTCCATTACTGACATTGCTCCGCTGCAATGGCATATCTGCCTGCCGCAGAGCAGCTCCTTTGGCAGGCTATTGTATGTCGCTTTTATGGTGCTGTCGGGAACTGTAAGAAATACAGTGTCCACAGAGGAAACAAGTTCTTCCGCAGAAACAAACAGCGCCGAGCCTGTGAAAGCAGCAGCCCCACGGGCAGAGCTCTCCGAGCGGCTGTAATATCCCGATATCTCAAGGCCATTTTCTGAAAAGTATTTTCCCAGCGAAAAACCTACCTTTCCCGCTCCTATAAATCCGATCTTCATAAGTTACACCTCTTAGATTCCAACTTTCTCCAAAGAACAGCTCTGCCGCAGCCCGTCCACCCGATACTTTATCCGCAGTGACAGAGCAGGCTGTGTTATATGGAGCTGTTCTGCGATACCTGCAACAATGAAAAAACAGCGCAGTACCTGCAATTAATATACTTACATTATACTATTCTCAAATATACCCGTCAAGCATATCCGGAAATGGCTATAAAGCACGTATCAACTGCCTTGATATACAGCATACTGCCTGTCATAAATCAGTCAGAAGCATTCACGGCGTCTGAATGCTTCTGCTCCCGCTGAAATGTGAAAAACATTGCATACAATATCAGAAAACAATGCAAAAGCAATACAAAACAATAATGTCTTATCCCGAACCTGCAATAATTATTAAAATGCATATTGACAAACTGCCGATAATATGATATTATATGAATAGATGTTCATATAATCATTTGTTACAGATCATAAACAGGAGGCTGATATAATGGACAAAAAAGGATTCTGGGACAGGATCTCACCTATATATGACCTGTTCGAGAACATTTACAACAGAAAGGTATTTATCGGAACAGGTGCTAAGGTGGCTGAGATGATCGGCTCCTCTGATAATGTATTGGAATGCGCCTGCGGAACAGGAGCTATAAGCGTTCATATCGCTCCAAAATGCCGGAGGCTCGTTGCAACGGACCATTCTGCCGGAATGCTGAAGCAGGCGTCAAAAAAGTGCCGGATGTACTCAAATACCACATTCAAAAAAGCTGATATCATGAATCTGAAGTGTAGAGCCGAAAGCTTCGATAAGGTTGTAGCAGGCAATGTCATCCACCTGCTCCCCTCCCCCGAAAAGGCTTTGCATGAACTTGAACGTGTTGTGAAAAAGCGCGGTAAGATCATAATTCCCACTTACATCAACATGTCAAGGAAAACAGGAAGAATAGCGGTTAAGCTCATAGAAATCCTGGGAGCAGACTTTAAAAAGCAGTTTGATATAGATTCATATAAGCAGTTTTTCGCAGATATGGGCTATAAAAATGTTGAATACCATGTAGTGGACGGAAGAATGCCCTGTGCAATCGCTGTTATCGTGAAGGAATGAGAAAAGCATAAAAATGCTGTGTCTGACAGAACACTTAACTGCCGGACACAGCATTTTTCATTTTTAACCAGATTTTATTCCATATTCTTAAGTGCAAGTACCTTAGGAATTTTACGTATGCGGATAAAATCAATAACAGTAATGACAAGATATGCCGCGAATACAAGGAGGAACTCCTTGACAAAGCCTGATACAGGCATTATAAATGCGAACCAGCCGCTCATTTTCATCATTATCAGCTTCCAGAAGAACTGCATGAGCTTGTAACCGATGTACATTGCAAGGAACTCCGAGAAGAATACAACTATCGCTGTGGGTATGAGATAAAGTGACGCTATCTCGCCGTTTTCATAGCCAAGTATCTTGGTCATTGAGATAGAACGCTCGTTTTTCTCGATGATTATTTTCGTCAGCAGATAAAGTATTATCGCCGCCACTATAAAGCATACATACTGGAAATACAGCATATATGAGCCCATTGAGTGGTCAAGCTGGTCTGCCACCTTCATCATATCCTGACCTGTTATTTCCTTGGCTATGTATTCACTGTCTATGTCCTTTATCATTTTATTGGACATATATCCGCTGAAATCGCCCTCGTCCCTGTCAAACACCCTGTTGAACTGTTCATTTTCCATGAATACGGCAACTCCTGCAGAGTAATCACAGATGTCCTGCACTTTCCAGTTATAGTCCCTGTGCTCGTATTTCTCTGATAGGGTAATCGTATCACCTGCGTGAATGCCGTACTTTTCAGCAAAAGCCTTGGAAATATATACTGAACCGTCATCAGTTCCACCGATATTTACATATTTGCTGCCTTTTTCTATGCCGTAAACAGCAACTTCTTCGTTGTAGCTCTCGGACCTGCGTTCAAGAGATGTTATTGAAAAACGCTCTGCACCTTCGGTATCTGTCGTGATGATATTGCCGTCCTCGTCCTCAACGCTGCTGAGTATTATCTGATCCTCAGCGAACACCATATCGCCCATTTTTTCCTGATAATAGGACAGGGTCTCGGGCATTCCCACAGCCATTGAGATAAGCAGCATAACAAAGGTTATACCCACGAAAAGCATGATATAATTAGGGATATTCTGCAAGAAAACGCGCATTCTGAAACGTTTAAGGAACCTCCATCCTGGCAGTCTTATCGCCTTTTTCCTTTTTTTCTGCTTAAGATCATGCCGCAGGAAGCGCAGCGGCGAGAGCTTCAGCGTTTTTGTGATGACGAATGCGTTGATAATAAGCATCAGTACTATAGGAATCACAGTTGTTTTTATAAACGCCTCGGGAGTCCACAAGGTTTCAAAGCCCGGCAGGCTGTAGCTGCTGTAGTACATATCTGCAACTGTATTCTTTAACACCGTATAGCCAAGCACATTACCGATAACAGAAGCTATAACCACGATGAGCAACGGAGCGCTCATATAGTAGCGCAGAAGCTCGCCCCTTGTATAGCCCGAAGCTCTGAGAGTACCGATAACAGAGGCTTCCTGTTCAAGAGTAGTGCTGATAGTTACTGCAAAGATAAACGCCAGCACGGCGGTGAGTATGTACAGGAGAACTCCGCCCATAGCCTTATCCTTGCCTATATCGCTTCTTGCGAAGCTCATGGACTGATTTACATAGGCAGGAACGTAATCCTTTATTTCAAGGTCCTCGGTATCGGAGACTGCTGTCTGTGTGATGAGAGCTTTAAGGAAGTGCTCGGACATTTCCTTTTCCTCGTACTCGTCAGCAGGCTTTTTATTGTAGGTGAACGCATAGTTTGCAACGGTATTTGCTCGGATACGCGCCAAGCCCTCGTTTGTGGCCATGCCCACATCAAAGGTAAGGGCATCGAACATGGTGTCGGTATTGCTCTCGTAAAGTGCGCTGTAATCCACAAAAGCTGCAAGTCCCACTACTTCAAAATCCAAATTGCCTGCCTTTATGATATCGCCGACCTTGATTTTAGCATTGTCGGCATGCATACGGTCAATTATTATCTCATTCTCGTTTTCGGGAGCCCGCCCCTTTAAAATATCATATAGGTCTGTGTCACTGCGCTCGCCGTAAATGCGTATAGTTCCCGAATAATCACTTTTTGAAGGCAGAGCTTCTTCAGTGTCCTTGTAGAAAAGCTCATAAACAGTAACGGGCACCGCGTCGAATTTCTCGTTCAGCTCGTAGCGTTCTTCAATTTCGGCGTATTTTTCATCTATTTCCTTGTCTATTTTCTTTTTTGCCTCATCCATTGCGTCTGACAGGGCGTTTCTGTAGTCATCTGAGTCCCTGGCCTTCCTGACAGCTTCATTGTAAGCCTTATCGTAGCTCTCTTCAATGGCAGTATCATATGCTGAGCTTATCATTGTCTCGCGCTGAGCCTCAGGTATATCAGCTCCCATAGTCTTTGCAGCGTTGATCTTCTCGTCAACAGCAGCAATTACCTGAGTTCTTACAGCTTCCTTTACCTGTTCAGCCACCTTTTCTTCCATAGCTTCGCTGACCGCCTTTTCCACCTTGTCAGAGGCTTCATCATAGGCACGTTCACGGTATACCGATGGTACATCAGCCATTTTGCCCGTTTCAACCGCCTTCACAGTGGCTTCGTCAGCTTTTTTGGAAAGTGTGAAATGTCCGTCCTCACGCTTCATTTTTACAACGTTATTGTCAAGAGTGTTGAGCATACTGTTATTTGCAACGTACATTCCCGAAACGAAACCGATAGTTACGATAAGCATGAGACATATCATCAGATAGCGCTTCCAGTCGCGGAGCATATCCTTCCAGACGCGCCTGTGGAGGGGATTTTTCGGGCGCTTGCCGAATGATATATTCTTATCCATAAATAATCCCCCTTACCACTCAATTTCAGCAGCAGTCAGCTTTTCCTTATTGACGGTATCATGTCTTATCCTGCCGTCGCGGAGCTTTATCACATGGTCAGCCATTTGCTTTATAGCTTCATTATGGGTTACCATGATGACAGTATTGCCATATTTCTTGTTGACCTCCTCGATGAGCTGCAATATCTCCTTGGAGGTCTTGTAGTCAAGAGCTCCCGTAGGCTCGTCGCAGAGCAGTATATCCGGGTTCTTTACGATAGCACGGCCTATCGACACCCTTTGCTGCTGGCCGCCGGAAAGCTGATTCGGCAGCTTATAGCGGTGCTCGTAAAGTCCGAGAATCTTAAGCAATTCGTCGATATCAAGAGGCTTATCCGAGAGATAAGCGCCTGTTTCTATATTTTCCTTTACGTTCAGGTTCGGAATAAGATTGTACATCTGGAAAACATATCCCAAATGCTTTCTGCGGTAGCGTGTAAGGCTCTTTTCGTCCATTTCAGCCAGCTTGTCACCGTTTATGGTTATTTCTCCTGCATCGGCGCTGTCGATCCCTCCAAGGATATTAAGCAGAGTTGATTTGCCCGAACCCGAAGGTCCGAGAAGCACGCAGAACTCTCCCTTACCCACTGTGAAGTCAAGCTCTTTCAGCACGTCCTGCCTTGTTTCGCCGCTGCCGAAACTCTTTTTCAGGCCGCGGACTTCAAGGAATTTTCTCTCTTTCTCACTCATAACCATTCTCTCCTTATGTCTTTATTAATATCCATCTCAGTATCATGTATGTGTGAACACTTGAATACCTATTCATATGTTATCATAATATTGCTGAAATGTCAAGGGCTTTTCAGATGTTTCAGCATTTTTGATATTATAAGGCAATACAGTTCATTTATTAAAGTTAGCATATACAAATAATATATAGAATACAGTTGCATCAGCTTAACAAACAGCACATATGACATGCATCGCTTATTGCTGAGAAATTATGCTTTACTGTAAGATCAAAAGGGAGATACCGAGTATCTCCCTTTTTCCCTATTTCAGTTCGGTCATGCTCCTGAGACCTATTGCAAGCGTCGAAGCATTATGCAAAAGAGCTGAAGTTGCAGGCGGCAATGCCCCAAGAACTCCAAGTCCGATAAGTCCGCCGTTGAAGCCTATGATAGTATGATAGTTCCTGCCAATACGTGACATCAGCGCATTGCTGAGGCGTTTCAGCTCAACAAGAGCATACATATCATCGGCAGATATGGTAATGTCCGCTATCTCACGGGCTATAGCAGCTCCTGTGCTTATAGCGATACCTGCGTCGGCTTCGCTGAGGGCAGGTGAATCATTTACTCCGTCACCTATCATTACCACCTTGCGTCCTGCTTCATGCTCAGCGCGTATGAAAGCTGCCTTGTCCTCGGGAATCACCTCCGCATGATACTCGTCAACGCCTACCTTTTCGGCAACTGCCCGTGCTGTGCGCTCGTTATCGCCTGTCATCATAACTATCCGCGATATGCCGTATCCGTGCAGCTTTTCAATAACGTCAGCAGCCTCCTCACGGAGAGGATCTTCAATGCAGATAACGGCTGCCACCTCACCGCCTATGGCAAGATACAGGTGCGAATACTCCGCAGGAAGTTCATGGTATCTCCTGTCATCCGGCTCGGCACACTTCTCATCCTCTATGATGAAATGATGACTTCCGATAAGTACACGCTCACCCTCAACCATGCTGGAAATACCATGTGCAACAACGTATTCCACCTTTGAGTGGAACTCCTCATGGATAAGTCCTTTCTTAGCAGCCTCGGCAACTACCGCATTGGCTATGGAGTGAGGATAGTGCTCCTCAAGGCAGGCTGCGAGCCGCAGCATTTCGTCCTCGTCACGTCCGTCGAAGGTTATGACCTTTGCGACCTTGGGAGCAGAATGCGTCAGAGTTCCCGTTTTGTCGAAGACTATGGTGTCAGCCTCGGCAATAGCCTCCATGAAGCGTCCGCCCTTGACAGTTATGCCTGCACGGCTGCAATCACGCATTGCTGACAATACTGAGATAGGCATAGCAAGCTTCAGCGCACAGGAGAAATCGACCATGAGTATCGACAACGCCTTTGTGACGTTTCTTGTCAGCAGCCATGTGAGAAGAGTTCCGCCAAGGCTCCAGGGCACAAGCTTATCCGCAAGGTGAGAAGCCTTGTCCTCTGCGGCGGATTTCATCTTTTCCGATTCCTCTATCATCTTCACGATGCGGTCATAGCGGCCGCCGCCTGCGGTATTCTCAACGATTATGGTACATTCGCCGTCCTCGACCACAGTACCTGCGTAGACGTAAGCTCCGGCAGACTTGTGTACAGGCACTGATTCGCCTGTCATTGAAGCCTGATTTACCATTGCGTCGCCTGATATCACCTTTCCGTCGAGAGGTATCATGGAACCTGTTCTCACAACTACCATATCGCCCCTGCGTACCTCATTCACGGGAATGTCTATTATCTTCATCTCTGTATCCCTGAGGAGCTCGGCAGCACAAAACATTTTCCTGTTTTTTGCGTAGGTGTAAACAGGACAGCCCATAGTCTGCCTGAAAACATTCTTCAGCGTAGTCTGGTCGATCTCAAACAGCTCCGAAAGCTGTGCGATAGTGTAATGCTCGCAGAGATTTTCACATATAAAGCTGCCGATTTTTCTGATACGTCCGCTTTTTTCGCAGACACAGCCTTTTTTCTCTCCCATAAGCACGAGTAGTTCCATTACCTTTATTCTCAGCATAGAAATGCCGGAGGTACCATATATCTCCGAAAACAGCCTTTTAAAAGTATCGTCCGAGCTGAACAGGCACTGTTCGCAGCTCTGCATATTATACAGTATATCGGGCATATCAAGGAGCTCCGATAAAGCCTTGCAGTTATAGCTTGAATCTATCAGCAGGGTGATACCGCAATAGTCCTGCGAATAGACGATATGGCAGTCAGAAATATTGTCATGCCGGGCAATAAGACAGTTGTTTGCCGTCAGATAGCAGTATTCTCCGTTTATGAAGTATTCGCTGATACCGCTTATACAGAAGCTTATCTCAAGTACATTTTCACCGGCTGGTTCCGGAGCTTCTCCGCATATCAACCTTATATCGGGAAATAATTGTATTTCTTGTTTCATGTCAGTTCATCGCCTGTTCAAGAGCCTTCCGCACTGCTTCGATAATGCCTTTTGAGCTGTAGGTGGCACCAGAGCAGGCGTCGATACCGTCTGCGCTGACCTTTGCGCCTATCTGCGGTATCACCGTATTCATGGCGTCGCTGAAATACTCCGGATCGTCATCATCAGCCCATGCGGAAATGCTTGTTATCGCATCATTTTCAACGTAGAGCTTCACGTGTACCTTTCCCGCGTATCCCTCGGCTTCCGTTTCGTATTCCCCGTTTTTATATTTGTATTCAGACTGCGGCTCAGCTGCAGCAGCTTCTTCATGGTGCTCCTGTGAAGGCTCGTCGTTTTGTGACTGCTCTTCCTGCTCTTCCTGCTTTTCCTCCTGTTTTACTTCCTCCGATGCTTTGTTTTCTTC
This sequence comes from Ruminococcus flavefaciens, assembly GCA_002309635.1. Lineage (GTDB taxonomy): Bacteria > Bacillota > Clostridia > Oscillospirales > Ruminococcaceae > Ruminococcus > Ruminococcus flavefaciens_J. Next base: position 8,467 of record DBXO01000011.1, read on the forward strand.
CGTTTTATTATCTGTTTCAGCCTGTGCTGTTGTAGTTTTTGAAGCTTTATCAGTAACTATTGCGGTTTCAGTAATCTTCCTGCTTTCATTGACAGTAGTTACAGCTGATACCGAAACAGCTGTAGTTTCAGGAGCAAATGAGAATGTTGCAGCCTTATCATCTGTAACCAATGAGGGCTTAGCAGATTCCATACCGTCATTATGTGCAACATATCCCAAAAGAACTACGGGCAGAGCAAATGCAAAGGCGCAGGCAGTATTGGGCACAAGCTTCTTTTCGGGCTTTTTATTTGCGATATAGTACTTTCTGATACGCATGACTGCATAACCGATGAAAACAGCACTGTATACAAGAATACTTAGGAAATAGCCTTCCCTGCCCTTCTGAGCCTTCGGCACAAAAAGCACCAAGATATGGATATATATGCAAGAATAGAAAATATACGCAAGACGCTGTATCTTTTTCCATGTCCTTGCGTTCATTTTTTTACGTATCTTCTTGAATGACATTACCGTCAGCGGTACCATTATCAGCACCATTGCAAGACATACGATACTTGTTATAACGAAGTCCGAACCTGTTCTTCCTTTTATGAGATTTGTTATGTACTGCACGCCGTATGTGATGATATGTGAGAACGTGAGTATAGCCGCAGTAATTGACAATTCACCGCGTACCGGCATGAGCTTCCTGATCGGAGCCGAGCCGTTCGGAAGTGCTCCCGCCCACATTACAACTGCCCAGAAAGCAGTACCGAGAGCTCCGCGGGAGAATATACCAAGAAAATAGTCACGAACAAATCTGCTTGAAATATTTATGTCGGACTGGGCAATAACTACAGAAGCTACAGTAAGCACAGCCGCCGGAATATAGAAAGCCGCAGGACATTTTTTCAGCGGTTTGTCAAGGCAAAAAGCGATAAGGAGCGCTATAAAAAGAGCGGTCAAAAATAACATAAAATCTACCTCTTTGCAGTATTTGACCTCTGCGCCCGAAGTCGCAGAGGTCATATTTTATAATGGAAATAATGGTTAGTCTTCCTTCTTTCTGAATGCGATTGCGGAGATTCCTGCGAGCGCAAGGAAAGAAAGCGGCAGTGCTGCGCCGTTTACGCCTGTTTTAGGGCTGTTTGAAGCTGATGTATTGTTTGCTGCGGTAGTTGATTTGGTTGTTGTAGTCGATTTGGAAGTTGTGGTAGTTGCTTCGGTTGCCTGCTCGTTTATCTCAAATTCGTAATTCTTCTCATATCCTGTAGCTTCAACAGTGAGCTTGTACTTGCCCGAACCGTCGAAAACATTCTCCTCCCCTGACTTGGCGTCAAGCTTTACCTCTCCTGTCTGAGAGTCGATGATCGTAGCTCCTCGTCTGCCTGCGGCGTAACTCTTCCCGCCAACTGTTACGGCAGAGATGTTCTTGAGATAGTTTGCTGCGTCAGTTAATGAAGCCCCATCAGCAGCAACAAGCTTACCGTTGGAATACTTAACAGGTATAGAGTCTGTTGAAAGTGTAAAGCTGCCTCTTACAGATGAATACTTACCGTTCTCATCGGAAACCGTAAGTGTATAATTACCGGGTTGTGCGTTATTGTAGCTTACGGTATTTCCTGATACGCTGAAGCCGTCAGCTACCTCGCCCTTTACCTTAAAATCAGCAGGAAGAACAGAGTTGTCAAATGTTGTCGAGCCCTTGCCTGACTTGCCGTTCTCAACGCTGATGCTGTCCGCAAACTTAACAGGAAGATATCCGTTCTGTCCGGAAAGTGTGCTGTAGCCACTCAGAGTGATGAATGTTACGTCGGTGATAGTCTGTCCCTGTGAAGACTTGTAGTGCTCGGAGGAGAGAACGTTGCCGTGAGGCTCCTTCTCCTTTACGCCAGCGCCCCATGAGATAGCACCATTGCGCCAGATATTCTCAAGAGCACGCATACCGTAGTCGCCGCCCTCTTTTGTCTTGACGATAACGCCGTAGATATCGCAGTTCTCAGGTATACCCTTGACATTTATCTGATAGTCGCCCCAGCTTGAAAGGCTCGATACCGTCATCTCGCCGCTGAGCTTTTCCTCACCGTCACTGTCAACAAGCTTGCCGAAGGAAGCCTTGCCATTCTCGACAGTAACAGGCTTGTAAGCAACAGGCTTCTCGGAGAGCTCTGTGAAGTTCATCTTATCGCTGAGCTTTTCAAGGTCAGCCTTTGCAATCTCAACAGGATAGATAACTCCGAGGATCTTACCGCCGCCGTTCTCGCCTTCTTCGTTGAAAGTGCCTGCTGCAAGTCCGCCACTCTGCCACTTGCCGTCATCGCCCATTTTTCCTGTACTGTTGCCCTTCCACTTGTTCTGTGTAGCGGAAGAAACTGCATCGACCGGAACGCTGTTTTTCAGCTCTGCTGCATAGAAATCAGCGTATGGGATATTCATTGTGCCGTAGACCTTATCGCCGTCGGCTGCGTTTGCTGTATACGGAACTGCGCCCAGAACGCAGGCAGCGGCACATAAAACTGTTGTAAACTTCTTCATGTCCTTATTTCTCCTTATGCAAGCTTTGCTGCAAGCTCTTTAAGCTTTGCAAGATCGTCATCGGAAGCAGCTTCGTTTACGATAAAGCCCTCGTCTCCGATAAGCTCTGCTCCTGCTGCCTTTGTACGATCGTACCAGTTTCTCATCCACTCGCCGTCGCCCCAGCCGTATGAGCCGAAAAGAAGGACCTTTTTACCGCTGAGCGAAGCCTCTATTGATGTAAAGAAGGGCTCGAATATGTCCTCTTCGAGTACCTCTGCACCCATTGCAGGGCAGCCGAATGCGAATGCATCGTAGTCTGCGACATTGCCTTTGAACTCAGATACTTCAAATAGCTCTGCATTTGCACCCTCGGCAGCCGCCTTGGCCATTGCCTCGGTGTTGCCTGTGCCGCTCCAATAAATTACTGCTGTTTTCATAACATTTCCTCCTATTTTACAGCTTGAAATAGCTCCAAGCCATGATTTAATCTATCGAACAGGATCTCCCTGCAGCGATCGTAAGTTTTGAAAGTCTGCCGCGCTTTTTCGGCGTTTTCATAGACCTTCCAGTAGCCGCACAGCAGGCAGTTCCTGCCGCTGTTGCTGATAAAACCCCTGACATCTTCCACGGGATAGCCGAGAAATGCACCTATCTCATGCGGAAAGCTGCCGCAGTTCATACGCAGAGCTAGTATATCAAGCCTTTCATCGATACTCATATCCGCAGTGTAGCCGTACTCGCCCAGGAAGTCAGTAACCTGCGGCATGCCGAGCCATGCATTCAGCATTTTTTCATTGTAGATGTAAACAAGAGTACGCTTTCTGCACCTGCAGAGCTGTTTCGCACACAGCCCGCTGTCTGACAGTTCAGAGGCAAATTCATGCAGATATTCTGCTATTATATGCTCATTCCTGTCAAACGAAACAAGATTCGCACACTTCACTCCCAACAGGGTCGGTGCGCTGTGAAAAGCCATTAAACCGTCTATGCTTCTGCGTTCAACTTCGGACATATTTTCTCCCCTTGATTTCTGACAAAAGCTGCTTAAGCGCACTTACACTCGAGCTGTGAACATGCTCTACCGGTACGCCATTTTTCTCGGAGCTTTTCTTAACAGCTCCCAGCATTTTATGGGAACAGGTCCCCGTAAATACCACCATAAGATCAGGAGTACCAAGCTTGTTCTCGAAGTCCGCAGGCATTTGAGTGAAAACCTTGGACTTGTGATTGAACGATTTGCAGATATCCTGATAACGTGTTGCCATGCGGTCATTGCCGCCAACGATTACTATGCTCATAAATTCCTCCTTTATTGTATTAGTTATTGCTAACATCTGTGCTTATGTATGGGGCGATGAATACATCGCCCCGATGTTTGTTGTGATAATTATTTACTTATGGCATTTCCCGCGCATTGCACAGTGCTCGCAGCCACAGCCGCAGCCTCCCGGACTTTTGCCGTTTTTCCTGTCCTTTACCATTTTTGCGATGATAAGCGCAACAATGGCGATAAGTATAAGGGATACGACTATAGTTCCCAGATTATCAGCAAACCATGCGAGCATATTACCACTCCTTTATGCCTTTACCTTTACGTTGCCCTTGAACTTTGAAGCCTCATGATACTTCTTGACAAAGAGCATATAGCACATGAATGCAAGTATAAGAGCCGCTGCGATAACGCCGATAGCATTTGCGTCACCGGTGAAAAGTCTGCCGAACTGTGTTATCATAAGGGCTATCGCGTAAGCAAAGCCGCACTGATAAAGTATAGCGAAAGCTGTCCACTTTGCATTGTTCATCTCACGCTTGATAGCTCCGATAGCGGCAAAGCAGGGAGCGCAGAGCAGATTGAAAACAAGGAAAGAGAAACCTGTTATACTTGTGAATACCGCGCCGATATTCTGCCATACAGTGCCGTCACCGCCGCCGTAAAGCACGCCCATAGTTCCGACGATATTCTCCTTTGCAACGAGGCCTGTGATAGAAGCGACCGCTGCCTGCCAGTTGCCCCAGCCGAGAGGTGTGAATATCCATGCGATAAGTGAGCCGAAGCCTGCAAGAAGTGACTTGTCAAGCTGATCCTCTTCAAGCATTCCGAAGCTGCCGTCAACTGTTCCGAAACGTGACAGGAACCATACAACGATAGTGGAAATGAGTATGATGGAACCTGCTTTCTTGATAAATGACCAGCCGCGCTCCCACATTGAACGGAGAACGTTGCTCATGGTCGGCATATGGTATGCAGGGAGCTCCATAACGAACGGTGCAGGCTCGCCAGAGAACATCGCTGTCTTTTTCAGCATGATACCCGAAACGATGATAGCTGCCATACCGATGAAATAGGCTGATACCGAGATGAGAGGTGAGCCGCCGAAGATAGCGCCTGCGATCATTGCAATGAACGGTACCTTAGCTCCGCAGGGAATGAATGTGGTAGTCATTATCGTCATACGTCTGTCGCGCTCGTTTTCGATAGTTCTCGAAGCCATGATACCGGGAACGCCGCAGCCTACGCCAACAAGCATAGGTATGAAAGACTTGCCCGAGAGGCCGAACTTTCTGAAAACACGGTCAAGTACGAATGCGATACGGGCCATATATCCGCAGGCTTCAAGAAAAGCAAGCAGGAAGAACAGAACCAGCATCTGCGGAACGAATCCGAGAACCGCTCCCACACCTGCAACGATACCGTCAAGTATAAGGCCTTTCAGCCAGTCAGCTGCGCCCACCTTGTCAAGACCGCTTTCGATTATCGCAGGGATACTCGGTACGAATACGCCGTAGTCGGCAGGATCGGGCTCATCGCCTATTTCCTCCACTGTCCTTAAAGCTGCTTCGTAATCAGCGATTGAAGCTGTTTCCTCCGTAGTTTCCAGTGTCTCCTCGTCCTCGACCGAGTATGTGAACTCGCCAACGGGAGCGCTGCCGTTTTCCTCAACGTAAGCGTCATAGCCGTCGATTATCTGCTGTGCGCCTGCATATCTTTCGGAAACGTCTTCATAATCTCCCGAGATGCCAAACAGGTGGAAACCGTCGCCGAAGAGATTATCGTTAGTCCAGTCGGTAGCCCAGGCACCGGGTCCCTTCATTGCTATGAGATAAACAAGAGTCATAATTACCGCAAAGATAGGAAGGCCAAGCCAGCGGTTAGTAACTATCTTGTCTATCTTATCGGAAGCTGTAAGACTGCCCGCGTTTTTCTTCTTATAGCAGGCCTTGATAACATCGGCTATGTAAATGTAGCGCTCATTGGTGATTATACTCTCAGCGTCGTCGTCAAGCTCTTTTTCCGCGTCCTTTATATCGTTCTCAATGTGCTTCTGAATACTGTCGGGTATGTTAAGCTTTTCGAGCACCTTTTCGTCACGCTCGAAGACCTTGATAGCGTACCAGCGCTGCTGTTCCTCAGGCATATCATGAAGAACAGCTTCTTCGATATGAGCAATAGCATGCTCAACAGGTCCGCTGAATGTATGCTGAGGGATAGTTCTGCTGTTCTTTGCAGCAGCTATAGCAGCCTCCGCAGCCTCGTCAACTCCTGTGCCTTTCAGTGCCGAGATCTCAACTATCCTGCAGCCCAGCTGCTTTGACAGTTCTTCTATCCTGATCTTGTCGCCGTTTTTATTCACGACGTCCATCATATTTATCGCACAGACAACAGGTATTCCAAGCTCAACAAGCTGAGTTGTGAGGTAAAGGTTTCGTTCAAGATTTGTGCCGTCGATGATGTTAAGAATAGCGTCCGGTCTTGTTTCGATGAGGTATTTTCTTGCTACGACTTCTTCAAGGGTATACGGCGATAACGAGTAGATTCCCGGGAGATCGGTAACGATAACGTCACTGTGCTTCTTAAGCTTTCCCTCTTTCTTTTCAACAGTAACGCCCGGCCAGTTTCCCACAAACTGATTAGAACCCGTGAGTGCATTGAACAGGGTGGTCTTACCTGCATTCGGGTTGCCTGCAAGTGCTATTCGCAGTTCCATTTATATCTTCCTTTCACGTTATTAATCACTAACAATAAGCCAAAAACTCAAGGACTGTCCGTCCTTTTTTTGAAATTATTCGACTTCTATCAATTCTGCATCTGCTTTTCTGAGCGAAAGCTCATAGCCGCGCACCTTTATCTCAATCGGATCGCCGAGCGGAGCTACCTTGCGGACAAATACTTCCGTTCCCTTGGTAAGTCCCATGTCCATGATGCGGCGTTTTATGGCTCCTTCACCGTGAAGCTTCTTCACCTTTGCTGTAGAACCAACAGCTGTTTCTCTGAGTGTTTTCATCTTCTCTCTCCTATCATACCATTATTCTGCGGGCCATGTCCGCACCGATAGCGATACGTGACTCCTTTACCTTAACAATGACATTTTCGCCGAGAACGTTTATCAGCGTTACCTTTCCGCCCACGGTAAAACCAAGATTTTCAAGGTGCTGACGTATCGCAGGAGTCCCTCCCAGCTTCTTGATAGTCAGCTCTTTTTCAGGCTCTGCCAAACTTAGCGGCATCATTTCTCATCCTTCCATTTCAGTTGATTTTTTATCATATGGTAGTGTGATATATATACAGAGATTGTTAGTGTTTTATAACGGATATATAATATCACCTTGGATTTGATTTGTCAATGATTTGAAAAGACGCATATAAGAAGTTTGTATATAATAACAATTTGTAAGTGTTGACTAACCAATATTTTGTTGTAAATAAAAAAACGGCCTCTCTTAACCAGCCGAAAAGCTTCGGCTGTAAACCTGAAGCAACATTGCACTTCTCATTTCAGAAGAATTATTAATGTCTGAATGAATAATTGTTCATGTTCAACACTAAAAGTTCCAAATATCAATAACAAGATGTTAGTATATACAAATATCTTTAACATCAATTGACACAGTAAATCCGCAATGATATAATCTTATATGTTAGATATATCTAACACGAATAAATCATTATAGCAGGCTCCTTTCAGTTATACGGAATAAGTGCGAATATTCTGTATTACAGAGCCTGCTCACGCCAATAATGTGATAAGTCACATTAAATATATTTTACAGGAGAAAACTATGGACTATTTAGAAATTGAAAAAGTTGTGGGACGTGAGATCCTTGACTCCCGCGGAAATCCGACAGTTGAAGCTGAGATAACTCTCGCAGACGGTACAGTCGCAAGAGGAACCGCACCAAGCGGTGCCTCGACAGGCGAATTTGAAGCTCTTGAGCTTCGTGACGGCGGCAAGCGCTACCTTGGTAAGGGTGTAACCAAAGCTGTAAACAACATCAACACTGTCATTGCCGATACTATCACAGGTATGGACGCCTCCGACATCTACGCTGTTGACGCAGCTATGATAAAGGCCGACGGTACAAAGGACAAGTCCAGCCTCGGTGCAAACGCTATACTTGCAGTATCCATCGCCTGTGCCAGAGCTGCTGCCGCATCTCTTGATATCCCGCTTTACCGCTTCCTCGGTGGCATTCAGGGCACAAAGCTCCCGGTACCCATGATGAATATCCTCAACGGTGGAGCTCATGCCGACAGCGCCGTTGATACTCAGGAATTCATGATAATGCCAGTCGGAGCTCCCACATTCAGTGAGGCACTCCGCTGGTGCGCTGAGGTGTTCCATACACTGAAAAAGCTCATCAAGGACATGGGCGACGTTACCGCTGTCGGTGACGAAGGCGGCTTTGCCCCCAATAAGCTCACAAGCGATGAGGAGGCTATCGAAAAGATACTCGAAGCTGTAAAGGCTGCCGGATTTGAGCCGGGCAGGGACTTCATGATAGCTATGGATGCTGCTTCATCCGAGTGGAAGAGCGAAAAGGGCAAGGGCTTCTACAAGCAGCCCAAGAGCGGCAGGGAGTTCACATCCGACGAGCTTATCGCTCACTGGGAGGCTCTTGTTGACAAGTATCCCATCATCTCTATCGAGGACGGTCTCGACGAGGAGGACTGGGAAGGCTGGCAGAAGATGACTGCAAAGATCGGTCACAAGGTACAGCTGGTCGGCGACGATCTTTTCGTTACAAATACAGAGCGTCTTGCAAAGGGTATCTCGCTGGGTGCAGGTAACTCTATACTCATCAAGCTCAATCAGATAGGTTCAGTCTCTGAAACCCTGGAAGCTGTCAAAATGGCTCACAAGGCAGGATATACTGCTATTTCTTCTCACCGCTCGGGCGAGACTGCCGATACAACTATCGCAGACCTTGCAATTGCACTTAACACCTGCCAGATCAAAACAGGCGCTCCCTCACGTTCTGAGCGTGTTGCCAAGTACAATCAGCTTCTCCGTATTGAAGAACAGCTCGGTGCTTCTGCCTGCTATCCGCAAATGGGCGCATTCAATGTAAAAAAGTGAGCATAAAATAACGAAAGCTTCACGAACCTTCCTTTCAATACAAAAACTCGCCTGCTTTTTCCGGCACAGGCGAGTTTTTACTTTTATTGTACTTCACGGAAATACTTTATACGCCCCTTTTCAAGGCATATAAGATACTGACAGCAAAGGGAGATCAGCTCTGGATCGTGAGTGGAAACGATAACTGTTTTTCCATGTTCTGCAAGCTTTCGCAGCAGACCGCCGACTATTTTCATGTGTCTGTGGTCAAGCCCCGATGTAGGTTCATCGAAAAGAAGTATTTCAGCATTTGCAGCAAGTGCTGAGCAAATAGCCGTGCGCTGTTTTTGTCCGCCGGACAACGCCATCGGGTGGGTATCCTCAAAGCCTGCAAGACCAAGCTCGGCTATAAGTTTGTCCGCATACTGCTTACCGAACTTCTCTATCTTGGTATAAAACAGCATCATTGGTATCGAGCCTACAAGCGGTATCAGTACCACAAAAGCGGCAACGATATACGGGTGAATGAAGCCTAACATTCCGCAGGCAAACTCGACCGCAAAGATAAGCGCCGAGAATATGCCTATTGTAATAAAATCCTTTGCTTTAAGTTTCTTGTCGTTCATTTTAAAACCTCCTGAATAATTATAAATATTGCTTTCTGCTTAGCTGAAAGCCCATTTCTGATCCTCTGTCTGAGTTTTTACCATTTTGGCAAATATGCCGTTCTTCTGCATAAGCTCCGCCGGCTTGCCCGACTCCTTTACGACGCCGTCTGACAGGACAACTATCTTGTCTGCTCCGGAAACTGTTCTCATTCTGTGAGCTATGACCATAACGGTCTTGTCCTTGATAAGCCGTGAAAGAGCCGTCTGTATTGCGGTTTCATTCTCTACGTCAAGGCTTGCCGAAGCCTCGTCAAGGAGTATTATGGGAGCGTCCTTGAGGAATGCTCTTGCAATGGAGATACGCTGGCGCTCGCCGCCCGAGAGCTCACTTCCATTTTCGCCTATAACAGTATCATAGCCCTGCGGCAGGCGGCTTACGAACTCCTCGCAGTTGGCAAGTCTTGCTGCCTGTATTACTTCTTCGTCAGTTGCGTTCTTTCTGCCTATGCGGATATTGTCCATTATGCTCTGATTGAACAGGGTAACGTCCTGAAACACAATAGAATAGGCAGAGAAAAGCGTTTCGGGATCAATTTTTGAGATATCCATTCCGCCGAGAGTTATCTTTCCGCCCGTAATGTCCCAGAACCTTGCCGCAAGCCGTGAAACCGTTGTCTTACCGCCTCCCGACGGACCTATAAGAGCAGTTACTTCTCCTTGCTTTGCGGTGAAGGACACATCTTCAAGAACTGCCGTATCGTCATTGTATGCAAATGAAACGTGGTCGAATGTGATATCATAACCCTTGTTCGTCATCTGCTCGGAGCCCGTCTGCACCTCATGTGAAAGCACCTCGTCAAGTCGCTCACACTGTACCAAAGTTGCAATTATAGCCGCAAAATTTTGCAATGTTATCTGCATAGGATCATAAAGTCTTGATACCAGCATAAGGAACATGAAGAACGTCAGCAGGTCTATAGAGCCCTTTGAAAGCAATACTCCACCTACAAGAGCAGTAGTCGCTATTCCGAGCTTTAAGATGATGGCTGCCGAATTAACGCATACTGCAAGCTTCAGTTCCGTGAAAAGGGCTTCTTTTTCTACTCTTTTTATCTTGACGTCGAGTCCATCCATGTAGCTGTCCTGTGCGTTATTTGCGCGAAGGTCGCGGACGGTCTCAAGGCACTCCTGTATGCCGTCTGCAAGCTCCAGTTTAACGCCGTTATTCTTTCTGACAGCCCTTTTCTGATAGCCTGCCGAAGCCCATACAAGCAGGAATGAAGCAGGTATCACCCAGAAGCTTGCCAAAACCATGCGCCAGTCAAAGAAGATGAACATGCTTATTCCCACAAGTGAAGTTGAAATTATCGCACCGATAAGCTCGGGTATCCAGTGGCTGGAAGCCGTCTCGATCATAGCGCAGTCCGCCATGATAGTTGTTGTCAGGTCGGCGATATTCTTCTTGCCAAAGTAGGAAAGTGGCAGCTTTCTAAGCTTTTCCGCAAGAGAAGTTCTTCTTATACCGCTTTCCTTGTAGGTAGAAAGAAATGTAGCGTTGTACTGGATAAAATTCGTCAGTGCGATAAGTGCAAGAACAATTATTGAGGCAATCACATAAAAGGGTATGCGTTCCTTTGTAAGATTATCATTCAGCATATCCTTTATCAGCGTGTACAGTACGCCCGCGGTCATCATAAATGACATATTCGTGACCGTAACGCTGATGCAAGCTTTTACCATATCAACCGCGCCCTCATGGGAAAGGGCGAATGTATGCTGTAATTTTTCAATTATCTTCACTTTCATGCACCCACCTTCCAGTTTATAGAGTGGCTATATTCGTCAAACATCTGCCTGTAAAGTCCGTTTTGCTCCATGAGTTCACTGTGAGAGCCCTTTTCGCAGACGCTGCCGTCTTTCAGTACATAAATGCAGTTGGTGTTCACAACTGTACTTAACCTATGAGCTATCATGATAACGGTCCTGCCCTTTGCAAGCTCGCCGAAAGCCGCCTGCACTTTGTTCTCGTTGTCGGGATCGGCAAAGGCTGTAGCCTCGTCAAGAATGATTATAGGAGCGTTTTTCAGTATTGCTCTTGCAATTGATATTCTCTGCTGCTCACCGCCCGAGAGATATATGCCCTTTGCACCGATGACCGTATGTATGCCCTGTGGCAGCTTTTCGATGATATCCATGCACTGTGCCGTTTCGAGAGCCTGCATTACCTCTGCTTCTGTAGCTTCGGGACGGGCAAGACGCACGTTTTCAAGTATCGACGCTTTCAGCAGGCGGCTGTCCTGAAAAACGAACGACACCTGCTTCATAAGCTCCTCCTGCGGGATATTTCGGATATCCGCGCCGCCTATGAGTACAGAACCCTCCGTAACATCAAAGAAACGGGCTATAAGCTCCGCGGTTGTGGTCTTTCCTCCGCCCGAGGGACCAACAAGTGCGATGTGCTCACCGCTGCCGATTTTTATATTCAAGTCTTTTACGGCATAATCCGCAGAATCCTTATACTTAAAGCTCACGTTTTTAAGCTCAACTGAGTTATCTTTGGGCAGCTCCACTTTTTTTGCTTCTGCAAGAGGCTGTATATCCAGGATACTGTCCATGCGCTTCAGAGCGTCTACGACCACCATTTCCTGCTCTCCCGAATAGGCTATCTTTGTGAGAGTAACTGTCAGAAGCGGCGTTACAATGATGTAATACATCACATTGAGTATCATTTCCGAGGTAACGCTGCCCTTTGAAAGCACATAAGCTCCGAGAACGAGAAAGGCAAATACCGCATTTATGCAGGTCATAAACATGGTCATAGGCATACGGAGCATTAAAGTGTAGGCAGTTACCCACTTGCTGTAGCCGTCGATAGCCTCCTTGAAGCGGCGGAATGAATGTACGGACTGACCAAACACCTTTACAACAGGCACTCCACGGACATATTCCGTAGCTTCGCTGCTCATAGTATCAAGCGCGTTCTGGTACTCTGCCATTTTCTCCTGCATTCCCTTGCCCATCATGCTCATCATAAAGCCGAAGCCGATAAGGGCAGGTATAAGGCAGATGAGTCCTAATTTCCAGTTGAACGCTCCGAGAAGTATCAGCAATCCCACAGGGGTAGCCGCTGCAACAGCCTTATCGGGCAGATTATGTGCAATGAAGCTCTCGGTTGCGGCAGTTGATTCGTTGACAGTACGGCGTATTTTTCCCGTGCCGTCCTCGTCGAATACTCCAAGGGGCAGAGTGAGGATACGGCGCATAAGTCTGCTCCTCATATTAGCCTGAACACGGAATGCCGCGATATGAGTACACATCAGGGCGGCAATATAGACAAGCAGAGCAGCCACAGTTATGCCTACTGCCTGCCATGCTATATCTGCAATCTTTGATAATTCCTCGCCCTTTACAGCTATACGGATTATCTTCCAAAGATCGTAAAAAGGAACAAGTCCCATAAACGCACTGACCGCCGCAAGTATACGTCCGACAGTGATAAGGTGTCGGTGTCCGCCTGCATATTCGTTCAGAATTTTCATTACTTTAGGGTTGCTTTCTGTTTTCATGCTTTCCTCCGTTCGTAATCAGATAAAAGAGCTTATACTTCCGCATAAGCTCTTTTTTCGTTTATAAAATCCTTTAGGTCAGGCTGCGGATTTTTCTTCCTCATTCTCTCCCTGATCGGCACTTTCGTACATCTTATCGGTCTTTCCTATTTTATCTGTAAGTTCGGAACCATCATATGTAACACTTGCCTCACAGCTTTCGATAACGCTGTTCTCAGCACGGCCTGCAACAGCTCCGGGAGTTACAGCGCCTGTGATCTCGCCATTTACAGAGCAGTCAATTATCTTGAAAGCAGTTTCTTCTCCGTAGTAATAGAGTCCAGTACCGATAAGTCCTCCAACATGAGTTGCATTCGGCACATTCATTTTCACAGTGACCTTGCAGTTACTGATAATACCGGGATATTCATGGGTTTCGATACCCTCAGTCGCAAGAGCTACATCACCTTTTGAATGTGTTCCGCTGTATCCGCAGAGACCGCCGATAGCATGGCCGCCCTTTGCTGAGATTATCTCAACATCTGCTGTACAATCGCTGACACTGTCCATCATTTCAAGGCAGCCTGCAATGCCGCCAAGGCCTACTGGTTCATTGCCCTCTGCAACGATCTTTCCCTTTGCTGTACAGTTTTCCATGGTACCGCCGAAGCTTCCTCCTATGATAAGACCGCCGCACTCTGCAATATCACACTGGATTATCCTGCCTGATGAGAAATCATTATCGCCGAGGACTTTTACCGTAGTGCCGTCTACCTTGCAGTCGTGAACGTGATTTGTAGAACCGCCTGCAATACCGCCTACAGCATTTACACCTGCAATTTCATTTTCGCCCGTAAGGACAATATCGTGCACTTCACCCATATTGTAGCCTACAACAGCGCCAACAGCCATTGAAAATGTATCAGTGCATTTGATATTGATATTTTCGGCAGTAAAATTCTTTACTTCGCCAAGATTCATACCGATTATGCCTGCACCGCAAACAGGAGTATTAGTTGTATAAGTTACGTTTGATATCTTGTGTCCCTGACCGTCAAACACGCCCTGAAACATACAGGAATGATCTTCCATGTTCTCAAGGTTCATTGTACCAATAGGAGTCCATTCAATATCAGTGCAGTCAATATCGTTGGTAAGTACAACAGTTTTTCCTGCATATCCGTCCTTTGAACCGTCAGATACGCTCTTTGCAAAGGCTGTGAGCTCCTCGGCAGTTCCTATTTCGATCTTATCACCGCTTTCCTGTTCAGCCATTTCGGAAAGATTTTCCTCTGCGAAAAGTGCAATACAATCGGTGATGAGCTTTTCATCACAATCAGCAGGTATACCTGCTGCCAGCCAGTATGCGTAAGCGCCCTTGTTGTACTCCGCAAGTGCGTCCAGATCGCTTCCGTAACGGAATTCAATGTGATATGTTGTAGCAGGAGTATCTGGCATCATCAGAAAGTATCTGAACTCGCCTGCGTCCTTATCTGAGGTCTCATAGAGATAACCATCCATCATGCCGCCGAAAGAAAAGTCCTTAACGAATTTGTATTCGTGCTCGAACACCTTTTTCCCGCTGTCATCAAGTCCTGAGATATTGCTGCCGTTAAAAACGAACTGCTTTACGCCGTTAATGAAAAAGCAGTCGAACTGAATATTTTCAGTGTTTGCATAAGCTTTTACAGCTTCTTCGCCATAAACATTACCCGTACAGGAGTTTTTCAGCATTTCAGCTGTACTTTCAGCCATATCCTTGCCTACGAATTTTTCGCAGTTATCGAGCCATATCTGATCGTATTTAGGATCACAGATAACGGTGAACAACTCGTCATAAGTTCCCTTTACATCTTCAAGAAGCTGATCGGCAGGCGAAAGTTTTTCGGCTACCGTCGTTGTCTCTGTTTTAGCAGAGTCTGTATTGCTTGCTTCAGAGCCGCAGGCACATAATGATACCGCCATTGCAAGGACTGCTGATATAGTCAGTAATCTTTTCATTTATTCTTCTCCTTTTTGTTATATTATACTAACGTTAATGTCAAATAATAAGCAAAGAGCTTATTATCGCTCTTTGCTGTATTTGCGCCGTTGTATATATTATCACAGAGCCCCTTTAATGTCAATAGAACCAATGCATTTTTGTTATACTATACAAACATATATTATTATGCTTTAAACTTTTTATGGGTTACAACCTTGTTATAAACGCTTTACCTTTAGCCAAGCGCAACGTCCAGCGCCATCATAAGCGTAAAACCGACCGAAAACATCACCACGCCTATGTTTGAATGCTCCCCCTCCGACATTTCGGGGATCAGCTCCTCTACGACAACATATATCATAGCTCCTGCGGCAAAGCTGAGCAGATATGGCATTACAGGCAGAAGATGACTTGCAAACAGTATTGTGAGAAGTGCTCCTACCGGTTCAACCGCTCCCGATAAAACGCCTCCCGCAAAGGCTTTTGTTTTGCTTTTTCCCTCGCCGTGAAGCGGCATGGATATTATAGCGCCTTCAGGGAAATTCTGAATCGCGATACCAAGAGCAAGTGCTAAAGCTCCGCCGGCTGTCATATCAGCAGAGCCTGTTACAAAACCTGCATAAACTATTCCCACAGCCATTCCCTCTGGTATATTATGCAGAGTTACCGCAAGTATCATCATTGTCGTTTTCGCAAGCCTGCTTTCAGGTCCTTCTGCTTTTTCCGCATTCATATGCAGATGAGGTATAACGCTGTCAAGCAGCAAAAGGAACAGGATACCGAACCAAAATCCCGCTACAGCAGGCAGAAATGCCAGCTTACCCATACCGTCAGCCATATCCATCGCTGGAATAATAAGGCTCCATATAGAAGCAGCTGTCATCACACCAGCAGCAAAGCCTGTCAATGCTCGCTGCACACCCCTGCTGAAGGCACGCTTCATAAAAAACACGCAGCCTGAGCCTGCCGCCGTGCCGAGAAAAGGCAGCAGCAGACCGCTGATTATTTCCTTTTGCATGAAGCACCGCCTTTCTCATTTTTTTACAACCTTAACTCCGCTCAATGTTCGTCCACTTCAGTAAATATGGAATAAGCAAACTGTTAGCGTGTGATAACTTGTAATTGATTATATCACATATTGATTTCTTTGTCAATATGTCTCACATAAAGCCGACTATGTAAAAAATAAAAATCGACACCATATCTTAATGATGTCGATTGCTCATGTATGCATTAAAATTAAGATACCATTTCATGCGCAAAAAAATCGCGTCCCAGTTTTACTGAAACGCGAACCCGGCTGCGGGGGTTCCCCGCTGTGTGTGTGTTACAATTTAGATACCGCTTCATGCGCGGAAAATTAATTTGCCACCCAGTTTTACTTAGACGCGACCTTACCTGTGGGTGCTCTCCGCTGGCAAGGTGAAACAATATCGCTACCTTGCGAGCTTCAAAAAAACTGCAATATTTTGCCATACAGGGTTTATTCAATATTGTTTTTAACCAAAAAATCTTCAAATTCAGTTTCGGTATATGTATGAACATTCTTAAAAAAGAAATTTTTAAAGCGTTCAAGGTCAAAACATATCTGTTCAACTTTTGCTTTACTTAAGATGTTATATTTTGGGAAATTCCATATTCATTTTTTGAAGTTTTTGTTTTCGATAAACTGGTTTATTAATGAGGTAAAGCCCAGAAAACAGCGTGTATTTATGTACAAGTTCGAGTTCTATTGGTTTTAAATATCCAAATTCCAGTATTATTTGAATATCTAATTAAGCTTTCATACAGATTGCTTTTTTCAAAATCATCCATTCTATATGCCCCTCTTAATACTTGTCCAATAGTTTTGATAACTATGCCATTTCCTCTATCGCAAATACATTTGAAATAGTTAATACAATCATGCCCTTGTGTAAAGAAAGGTAAATCGCAATTATCGAAATAAGCTAATTGTCCATCAACATCAATTTTGTATTGAATTAACTGTTCTTCTCGTTTGTCTGCATTTATTTTCTTTAATGCGATAAACCCTAATTCATTATCAAAACAGCACTCATCATCATCCCACGCATTTGAATATGAAAAACCATTAAATCTTATGCCCCATGCTTTTTCACTATCAAGTTTCCTAAATAATGTCAACCATTTAAGATCATTAAACACTTTTGACCTTAATTCTTTGGCGTTTAGCTCGCCATCATAAAACTGATTGCATAATGATTGCCAAGTCAAATCATTCATGATTAACATTACTTCAAGACAAGAATAATCATAATAAAACATTCTTGGATACTCAATTATCGAATCACAATCTTTGTCTCGTACTCCGATTACTCTATCATCATTAAATTCTGATAGAATCTCTAAAACACCATGTTTACCTGAGAAAGATTCAATAATATCTACATCTTCATTTACTATTCCCTTTAAAAAACGGCAATCATCTTCGCCTTCAACAACAATAAATGTTTTTTTACGTTCATAGTCACTATATAGCAATAATCTAATCTCGGAAATAGCCGTTTCTTTATCAAGATAATTTCTTATTGAGTTGCTCATAATACTTATCCCCCAAGTCTATTTGAATATCCCAATGATTATTAATAATCTGAGGTGAATGAGTTGCAACTATTATTTGAATATTATTATCTTCAGCAACTTTTAATAAATCATCCATAAACTTTTTTTGCCAAGAAATATGCAGAGATATCTCTGGTTCGTCAATTAGAAGTAACAATTCAGACTTAGTATTGAAAATAAGATCATAAAAAAGAACGATTTCTTGTTTTTCACCTGAAGACAATTGTGAAAGTTTTAGCTTACGGTTACTGTTATCGACATCAACCACTTCAAATCCATTTTGACGAGAAATCTGTATCTCTTTAAATGACAATCGTTGATTTATTATTTGTGTAAAAATGTCAAGCTTTTTTATTAATCCTTCAAATACAGCATACTTTTCTGAAAAATCGTCAAAGTAAATTTTTAAAGCTTCAGAAAACTTATCATTATAACTTGTTTGCT
This sequence comes from Ruminococcus flavefaciens, assembly GCA_002309635.1. Classification (GTDB taxonomy): domain Bacteria; phylum Bacillota; class Clostridia; order Oscillospirales; family Ruminococcaceae; genus Ruminococcus; species Ruminococcus flavefaciens_J. Next base: position 26,466 of record DBXO01000011.1, read on the forward strand.
CTATAATTTTCATGTCGACCAAACCATATTTTATCAAATTGTTGAATTTAACATTTGTTTCTTCAAGTTTCTTTTTAAAATCTCTTTCATTTGATATTCCCTCTTTTGCTGCAAAAAGTCTTTTAGGGTATGAACCATCTAAAGAATTAGCAACCTTCGAGTATTCAGAATACACAAGATTAATTTCTTCTTTTAATTGATTGGGTAATTCTGATATAACATCTATAACTTTTTCTTCGTCACGTCTTATATTTTCTCTCTTAATTAATCTTTGTTCCGAAATAAAACGGACTTCTCCACACCACGCTTTAACCTTTTTTAATGAATCTATTAATTGCTCATAGATATCCGTTTTTTCCATCATTAAATATTTGAAAGAATTATCATCATTAGATATAATGTAATCTAATAATTCATCATTTGGTATTTTGTTTCCGTTTCTGCGATCTATATAGAATTCTTTTGATTGTTTTGAAATAAACCTTGTATATCTTCTATAATCATCAAGAATCGACTCATCATTTATCAATTCATCATAGTTTAAAATAATTCCGTCATAAGAAATACTATTATTCTTCTTTAATACATTAAAAAACTCTCCATTATCAAACTCAATTATAATTTCATTAAAGTCTATTTGATAAAAATAATAAAAATTCATGCTACTAAGTGCATCAATCACTTTTAATATTGTAGACTTTCCAAAGCCGTTAGGTCCGGTAATAATAGTTACTCCTCCGTCTTTGGTATTAATTTCATAATAAAACCTTCCAAAGAGATTGTTCATAGTTATTTTTTTTATCATTTTAGCCTCCGTTAATTCACAATAGTGTTAATTTACTAATTTGAATATATTGCTTTTCTATCAAAGCATTTATATACCTTTCGATATGGATAAACGTCAAGCGATGTACCCAAAAGCTTGTTCAGAACTAAAAAAATTTATGAAAGTAATTAAACGCTATGAACGCAAAAAATGGTTCAATGAAGAATAAACTCTCTCTAACAATCACCCTCTCAAAACTATCCTGCTACTCTTGTAGGAAACAACTTATTTCTCTATTTTTTCGATTATACAAGAATGTTTTTTAGTTTCAGTATCATAGTTTATTCCCACAAGAAGAATATCTCCTGCATATTCGGAGATTTTATCTGTGTATTGCTTGCGCTTGATCTGTTCAATGGCTGTATCAGCGGATTTATCCCATTTAAGCTCTATGACCATAGCAAGCTTATCAGAAGTCTTTCGCGGTATAAAAACGAGATCTGCAAAGCCTTTCCCTGTCGCAAGCTCTCTGTGGATTATATATTCTTTCCTTGCTGAATAGTAGGCAAGCGAGATCACGCAGCTCAATGATGTTTCATTGTTATATCCTATGATAGAAGCATTCTCGTCGTGAGCCTTTTCAACCATCCGAGCAACATTTTCCTCATCACCGTTGATCGTCGCTTCTATCAGTTCATCGGAGGAACGTATCGCATTCATGACAGTTTCCCAACCGCCGTCCTCGATAGAATTAATAAACTCCTGCTGTACTTCGCTGTTTGGTATCCATACCTTTCCGTCATTATAGGTTAGGTATCCAAGGTGAATAAGTAATGTGAGTACATCATCTGCGCTATTAAAGGTACTCATGTCGTTCTGAAACTTTCCAGTGTTTACGCTGACTTTTTCTCCTGCTATCATATCGACAACCTTTTCGCGAAGTCCGTCAAAATTCATCTGGATATATACCTTTAGTGCTTCATAGGTTTCGGTTGATGTCCAGTAGCTGTCAAAATCGTGTCCTGTCATAGACATCACAACAGAACGCGGATTATATATTGAAACGCCCTTTAAATCATATCCATCGTACCAACGCTTGGTTTCCTCAAACGGCATATCGTATTTTTCACAAAGCTCCTGAACCTCTGCTTCGGTAAATCCAGTGAACTCTGCGTATTCACGAGTATTTGTCATTGCTATCTCAGTGAACATATTGAGTGCTGAGTGCTTGCCATATTTTTTTATCGGCAGTATTCCAGTCATATATGCAAGAGCAACATAGCTTTGATCTTTCAGTGTATCCCTTAAAAAATCAAGATACTTCTCCTGAGATTCCTTATCATTTTTCAGTTCTCTGAATACGCAGTCCCATTCATCTATTATGAATATAAATGGTATCTTGTACTGCACAAAAGCTTTATTCAAAACATTAAGCAGTGTCTTTCTTCTTGGCATATTCAAATCAGGATACTGTTCAATGACCTCGTCGATAATATCATCGCATATGAAATGTATCATTTCATTAATATTCTTTGATTCGCCAAGAAAATTCACCATATTGATATGAATAACATTATATTTATTCAAATGCTTTTCAAAGGTTGGAGCGGACGATATTTTATATTTACTGAACATTTCTTTAGAGTCACAACCTCTGCTATAATAAGCAGCAAGCATATTCGCAGCCATTGATTTTCCAAAACGTCTTGGTCGACTTACACTGATAAACTGCTGTTCGGTATTGATAACTCTATTAGTATGCTTTATAAGTTCTGTTTTATCTACATATATCTCGGAATTGAGAGATTTTTTAAAGTCTGTATTATCAGGATTAAGGTATATTCCCATTGCCGTTCCTCCTTTGCACTTATATTACCTCTATTATACTCTATATCGCTAAAAAAATCAACTGTTTTTAGAAAAATAGGCGTTTGCACTGCCTTTAGATCTGCTATGCCCCACACTGCCGCACAAACCGCTTTTATTGGCTTCTTCTCTTGCCGGTGGTATCCCCCCTATTTTATGGCTTTATACCCATAAAATAGCTGCTCTTGTGTGATTTTGGCGTTCTCCGTTATATGAAAATACCGCCTGCATAGCAAGCGGCAATAAGCATAAACAAATTAAATTCAAGTATATAATTCAACCTTTATCTCATATCCGCCCTTAAAAGTGACGGTTATTTCTTCTTTGTTGAGTATTTTAACACATTCAACAACTTTTCGTACCAATACATCATCGTATTGTTGAAGTTCAAAACTGCTGTTGTCAATATCAGCTTTTATCGTAGCTGCAAGCTCATTTGATTCTGTATTTGCCTGAGCTTTTAGCGAAATGAGCTTCTGACTCAGCCTTTCTTCTTCGCTATATAGCCTTGCAAACTCATCATCGAGTGAATCGGGAGCACAAGCTCCTGTTGCTATAAGATTCACAAAGTCGTTACGAGCTTGGTCTATATCCTTGAGTCGCTGCTCAATTTGCTTTATTTCATTATCGTTTGATCCTGAAAGGACAGCATCAGCTGCTGATTTCAATATATTGGCAACATCATCGCTGCAGTTATAAAACTCATTTATAACTCTCACAATAGCATTATGAAGCGATTCTTCATCAATAGTAGGGGACTTACAGTATTTCGGACCGTGTTCCAAGCGATTAATGCACCTCCATACCGTTCTGTTCCTGTTATGTGAAGTCCAACGGCAACGCCTACAAGCTGTACCGCACTCGCCGCATATAAGAAGCTCAGTCAGGGCGTATTTACTGTTATACCGTCCTTGCTCCGTAATAGTATTTGTACAAACGCTTCTTTTGGCATTACGGCGAGCGATCTCCTGCTGAACTCGATTAAAAGTATTCTTATCAATAATCGCAGGGTGACAGTCGCTTACATAGTACATTGGACGTTCACCATTATTTTTGACCGCCTTATGTGATATGCAGTCAATAGTATATGTCTTTTGCAGTAGGCAGTCTCCGATATATTTCTCGTTCTGAAGTATCCTTTTTATAAGCATCGCACTCCATTTGCCACTTTTAGAGCGCGTCGGATACTTTTTATTATTTAGCTCCTGTGCAATTGTATGTGTCGATCCGCCGTCGATGTATAGTTTGAAAATAAGCTGTATTACCTCAGCTTCTTCTGGTATAATAACAGGCTTTCCGTCATCTCCCTTTTTATAGCCGAGAAGATACTTGTAGTTATATCGAACTTTTCCCTCTTTGAAAGCCATTTGATTACCAAGAGTGATATTCTTGCTTATAGACTCGCTTTCTGCCTGCGCGAAGCTGCTGTACAACGATAATATGAATTCGCTTTGTGCTGTCAGCGTATTTATATTCTCTTTCTCGAATATAACGCCTATGCCGAGACTTTTCAGAAGTCTTATATGATCAAGGCAATCAACAGTATTTCTTGCAAAACGGCTTGTTGATTTACATAAAACAAGGTCTATCTTCTTCTTTTTGCACATTCTTATCATTCGGTTGAACTCTGTCCTGTTCTTCGTCTGAGTTCCGCTGATGCCCTCATCCGCAAATATTCCCGCGAGTGTCCACTCAGGATTAGAGTTGATGTAATTGGTATAGTATTCTATTTGTACCTGATAACTGTTCTGCTGTTCTTCCTGCTCGGTACTTACACGGCAATAGGCAGCAACATTAAGCCGCTTGTACTGAAGCTTCCCATCAACTACTTGTTGCTTGGCAGGAATTATCCTTACATTTGCTGCCGCTTCCATTGTCATCGCTCCTTTCCGTTTCATTTTTGATAATAACGCCGTTAATAAACTCGGCTTCTATAACGCAAAAATGGCTCACCGTTATACGCTTTACGCAGGATTTCAGCAAGCCAATGTCAAGATTATTAAGTTGATCCCTGTTATCAATCAGAGACTTCAAAAGTTCTGTTTTCTGATTAACATCACTGTACGTGCAGTGCTTGTATTTCAGTTCTGCAAGTCTGAGAATATCGTTTCTTATTTCCTCAGCAGTTTTAGTGCCATTATCAATGGCACGATCAATTTCAGATTGTTTGCAGCGAATTTCAGAAATCGGAATATACTCGCTTACTGTTGCTTCTGCTTCAATAAGCACATGATTTGCAATTACAGTATTCAGAATATCCAGTATCGCACCTATCAGCAGTTCATCTGTCATTTTGAATAAGAATGGACGGCATTCATGATTTCGGCAGTCCCATAATTCAGCTTTTGTTCGGAACAGCCGCTTACCGCACTCTTTGCATACTGTAAGGTTGCGGACTTCCTGCAACTCGTCAGGAATTATGCAAAGGGAAGTAGCTTTTGCACTCTTGTGCTCATTTACTTTCCTGAATACATCTTCACTTATAAGTTGTGGGTAAACATCCGTACCGAGATATTTTTCGTTCTCAAGCACTCGCTTTACCATATTCTTGTTCCATATCTTATCCTCGCTATATGGGACTTTCATATTGATCGCGATACTTTCAAGACTCTTTCCCACCATATACTCGCTGAAAATAGTCAGCACAGCAAGCACCTCCGCAGGGTTAGTGGTTATTATACCGTTCTGCATCATGTAACCGAATGGTATTCTTCTGTTTTTACTCATCTTCTGCACCTCCTTTCCGACACCACTATACCACAAAGGAGGCGTTTTTTCTATTCACCACAACCGACAAAAATGCTCCCTGTGTTTTGGTCAGGAAGCACTATGTAATCTGGTTACTTATCAGCCATAATTGAAGTACAGCTTTATTTTAATTGTCTATGTAAACAAACGACTGCGGAGCTGCTTTTACTCCAAAATCCTGTAACTTTTTTGACTGTGAATACTTTTTCACTTTTCCAAGACAGTAAGCAAATGCTGTTTCACGATTATGAAAATATGAGTCAAAAAATCTCTTTTTTATACCTGCATTTTTTGAAGTTTTTTTCCAAACATCATTAGGAGTTCCCTGAATAAGATCAGTAACTTCGACTTCGGCAACTACTTTCATTTCAGGAGCAGTAGAATAAATAATTATACTTTCAATCTTTCGTTTACATTTTATTTTTCTGAATTCATATTTTTTAGTACCAGCAAGAATATTGCTGACATGTTCAGGATTGATGGACATCAAAACCTTACACACAATACCGCCTCCAATTATATATTAGTTTCTATTTTATTTAATCAGTTTGTTTTCATCTTGTTTTGCTAGTGATAGAATTGCCCTGAAATCATTCATCGAGTATATTGCTTGATAAGGATGTATATTTTCCCATATTCCACAACTATTAAGTGTATAATGATTTACATTACAGCCCTCACCAAATGCATGATTATAGACCAATTCCAAAACAAAAACATTCTTTTGTTTTTCATAAAACTCTTTTATTTTATTATATGTAAATACAGATTTGTTACCTACTAGTTTAACATACTCATCGAATGATTTAATATAATCCCAGTTTTGCTTTATTATTTCAAAACGCACTATTGTTCCGTATGAAGTGACAACAGATTTGAAGGTTTTTTGCTCTTCGCTTATTCGATAAATCATTATTGGCATACCCGGAGAATATGCAGGGATACTGTATGAGAAACCGATATATGTTTTTGTCATCCCATTAGCAGCAGCGAATTCTTCAGTATCCTGTTTTGTGTTCTTCAACTCTGAATATGGAAATATTTTATCATGCCATTCCGCTTCAATTGGAAGCATTGCAAAAGCTCTTGTTTCTTTATTGATAAAAGGGAAGGAAGTGTATGGAGTCATAAAATTGATTGCATTCTTGCTTCTAATATAAACGCCTTCGTTTCTCGAATTATATCCTGCGAGTTCAAAGCCAAACTTTTGAAGCATTTCAATCAATTTTCTATGCTTATCAAAAACTGTAACATATATTTCCTCATCATCAGATTCGAGCCAGTTCCACAAAGCAATTCCGATAGCTCCTTCTCCTAATCTATTACCTTCAACTCGATCAGAGAGCTTTAACGTGCTTATTTTAAGTCTGCTGCACTTTGGGAGTATTTGATTAGCCAGAGGAATTTCTTCGCACTCCCCAACTTTAAGCATAACAAATGCTCCGATACCATTATCATCTATGTATGCAAAGGCTTGTTTGCCCTCATTAGCCTTTTTGTTATACCATTCTTCAAATTCGGGATAATCCTCTTTTAAAGAATTAAAAAAGCTATCATTAATATCGAGCTCAGATAATTTCTTCCATTTATATGCTCCAGCCATAAACACGCCCCCTTAGTTTAGATTAATAGATCATTTAGTGAATAAAAAACGATTTTATTTGAAAAAGAATATATCTTCAAATCGTCTATACTTGGTTTACCATCAAACTGTGAAATGAACCATGTTCTAGGATTGGTTATGCTATCTATAATTTCCATATAGTCGCCATCTACATCAGACATGGAATGTCCCATGACACAAATTTGATCAACTTTATCAGGAATACTCTTCAAGAAATCTTCTAATCGCTTAAGTTGCAGCTCTTTCTTTAAGCCATCGTAAAATTCGGCGATACTTTCTCTTTGAGTGTCAATATAGTAATCTCGACCATCATCCGATGGATCAAAATTGTGATCTCGATACTTATTAGAATTATTGCCATCTTTATACCCGAACAACAGCTCCTCGCCCGATGCGTAATATCCATGAATATGAAATATTGGAATATTCTTCGGATCATACAGTTTTTCAATCGTAGAAGTATAATTGAAGTTAATAATGGCTGCTACATTTTGAAATACATTATATATTCGTGTATTAGATTTATCAATATCCTTATTCGCTGTTTCAACCATCTCACGTAAGCTTCCGAATATAGCCTGCCTTAAACTCTTTAAATGTTCATTAACATTCCAAATTGTATCATCTCTATCGGATTCATGGTCGGACAGATAATCGGGGAAGGTGACAATTTGCTCTTCTATTTCATCCAAATTAAGCTCACTGAAAGATTTCTCATATTCTCCCCAGTTGATGCCGTAACTCTCAAACAAATCATAAGCATTATCAAAACTGCCATATATTCTCTTTTTTGAAAGGAGTTTATAATAATCGGATGTGCCTGTATGCAGATTATGATGCATATCAAAGCCATTTCCTATTATGTATAGGGTATTGTGATTTATAAATGCATCATTCATATCTACAGATTTCATTTTCAGCCATCCTTCCTGTCAGTTTATATATATAACATACTAATTCAGAAAGCTGTATTACAGCTGGATCTTACTATAATTATACATTATTACGAGCAGAATTTCAATAGTTTGACAATAAAAATGCTCCCTGTTTTTGAGCAAGGAGCATGATTTGTTATTTTTTGCTTACAATGATGTTTTTGTAGATTGACCCATGTTTTTAACTTTGCATACTATTATTCTAGTTTCAATCTTATCTTTCAATAGTTTTCGCACGTCGCTCTTATTATGACTGTCTTGAATAGAAAAACTGGTAATATATTCTTTTTTCTCCAAATATTCTGCCAGTTTTTCATTCTCAATAGAATACCTCAGCTTAACATCGTGACGTCTTGTTCTATCATCAAGGTCTTTATAGATTTTATTAAGCTTTTTGAAGCATCGTTCCAAGTCATCACACCCTAAGAGCCTATAATTATTAAGCAATAACTTGTTTTGATTATTTTCATCAAGTTCTTCCCAGGCTTTAAAAAATATCTCCTTATTGATCACGTAAGCATTGCCAACTATTATTTGTGCAAGGCTTTTACTCATAAAATCACAGGCATATTTACTGATCAATGTCTGTTTCGTATTATGTGGAATTTGGGGACTAATAACCAGATCATATAATAAATCCTCATTTATAGTAATATCATCCATATTACTAATGTAATCATTCTGATTAATAATCAAGAATTCCAGCCTCAAATCAGGATGTGCTTCTGAAATGGCCTCATAATTCTCAGTTGAAAATGGAACTGCTTTCTTTTCAATCAAAATCTTCATTTTACTATCAGAAATTGTATCATATGTGGAAGAAAAGCTACTGATATTTAAAGAACTAATCAGCTTACTAAATACGTTATCCTCAATGTCGCTTGTTATTATATCTTCCTTTAGCTTATCTGTAACCTCCCTGCCCTCAGATTGCACAATCGAATCACAATGAGAAGAAATGAACGCTTTTAATTCATTAGAAAAACCAAAGTTATCATGATATATATTAATGTTCCCACAGTTGGCAGCAACTTTACTATCTTTAAATAACTGACCCCATATTAACTTAACACATTCAGGTTTGTCATCTATTAAGTCTCCACAAAACTGGCTAATATCGGAAACACAAAATTCTTCATGGTTAATAATATGAGTTCTCATTTCGTTATCTTCCAGATATTCTTTAGTTAGTATAATTATACTATCAATATCCTCATGTATGTTCTTCTCATCAAAGAAAATAGAGCTCATATATATACCAAATTTTTCATGTATGTAAGTAAGAAGAGGTTCATAATTAAGCTTTAAAATGGTAGAATAATTCTTAGTGGTTAATTCATCCAACAATGTAGCATTTTTATATTTTACTATTTCTCTTATCATGTAACTATTAATTACATAATAGTCATTATCAAAAATAAAGTCTATAATATCAGTATCAACATTTTCAGATGATATTTTTTCAAATTCTATACTCAATTCAGAGATTATTTTCTTCAGTTTTTCATTTTCCAAAACAGTCTCCTGTGATTTATCAATCAAATCATGAATAATATCGCTGTGCTCGATCATAAATTTACTAATTAGTCCTTTATCGTTTGAATCATCATAAAAATAGCAACTCGAATCCTCCTGCTCTTTTATATCTTCTATATCAGCATAGGCAAAGATTAACCTTAAATAAAAAGTCTTTCTTTCATATGTTATTTTAGAATTGTTATATATTACCTCCCACATCTCTTGCCATATATGTGATAAAATCTTTATAAATTTAGCTTTATTCTTACAATTTTCAATAAATCCATCTATAAACTCCCACGGCACTTCATCGTCATTTGATAACTGTTCAATAAAGGCCTCTAGCTTACTATTGTTTTTATCAGAAGATAGCAAGCTATTTAATAAATCATAATTATATATTTCCCTTGAATGAAATTCAAATTCCTGAAGTTGAGAGATAATCATATTAGTTTTGGTTAATGAATACACATAATCTAATTTAACATGATTCTTCACAGATAAAATAAAGTTCATGTCATCTATGGTCAGACTTATCCCCTTAAAATAATTGATATAATTAGCATATTTCTCGTTAATATAGCCTCGTCGCAATAAAAATGTCAACAATTTATTTGCTCGTACTTTTTCAGGTAATACTTTTTCAACATCAAATACTTCAATTAACTTTTTTAAAGAATATGTATTAATTTCTCGTATTTTGTTTTTATTATTCTCTATAGCCTTTAATGCTTCATGTTTTTTTGATTCAAAAAGATTATTCCATCTTTTTATGTATGATTCTAGAATTTCATTTTTGCAATTAATAGAGTCGTTATTACCATTCCACACTCGATAATCAATAATCACGTGTTGACCGTACAACTTATTAATATCAAAACTATCATTCATGATAGAATTTATACTATACTCTGTGCGATTGTGAATATCTCCAATTCTTAACCTATAAACTTGACCGTTCCAACCTGTTAAAGCTGACAACATAGCAATTTTTATTTCGCGTTTTTCATTTAATACTTCGTTTTCAGCTTCATCAATCTGTTGCTCATATCTTTCTATCTGTAATACTAATTCTTTTGTTACCTCTCTTTTACTCTGATTAATTTTACTAAAAGCTTCTTTTACAATGCCTGTTTCAGCTTGAAGATCTGCAAAATCCTTTGGATAAAGATTCTTAAATATTATTAAGGACATCATTTCTTCATCTTTTAGTTTAAGGTTCTGTCTATTACGCAATGTTCTTCTGTAAAGTATAAATTCATTGTAAATATTATGAAGCACTCTCATATCGGTAATATAAGGTGCAACGTCAAATATGTATTCCTGGGAAATACCATGTTTCTTATCCTTATCATTAATATGAAGCATTTCTATTAATACATCAGCTGAATTTGTCGAATTCATTACTGGGATTACAGGTATTATATAATCGAAGAACTTAGTTCTGTCCTCATTGGAAAAAATGTCATCTCTGACAGCATAAATAAATTTTATGATCTTACGTTTCCTTATATTATCATAATTGTTTAATAACGTATTCAATTCTCTTATTTTTTCAAATAATTCAATATCATTGAACCGATCTAAATCTTCAAAAAAAACATAACAATAATCCGTCGCTTCAAAGAAATACATAATTTCATCTAAATTTTTATTAAAAATAGTATCTGGATCGACTTTGCTTTCTACTTTGGTATCAGCAGGCAGTTTTATTTCTTTTATTTGAGCATTTGATAATAATTTGAACGTTAATTTGGACACCATAAATACAGAAATTAAAATAACTGCAATAAATACAAACCACGACATGACAGATGGGAAACTATATTTATTGCCAGCCTCGATAATTTTATCTGAAATCCCCTTTATTATATATGGAGCGAATATGTATACGAAAAAAGCTACTAAAATTATTAAAGCTACTAAATAAGAAAAAACTTTACACTTACTAATCTTATGTAGTTTCCTATATCTGCTTTGAGGTATCTCGCTATAATCTACTTTATAAAAAAGTTGTTTCAGTATACTTTTCTCCAACAATCCCATTGAAGGTGCATTATTATCATTCATATTATCTCCTGATTCAAATGAAGCTATTGATATATTAATCGCCTTCTTATTAACTTTGGGATTATTCTTTAAAAATGTTTCAATAATACTACTCTTTCCCGAACCGTATGGACCTGATATAGCAATGTTTCTCACTTTATCATTTTTTAATGCTATATTGAAAGCATAAAAATATTCTGATTTATCCGGTATATTATCTATTGGTGCCAAATCAACATAATCCAAATTATTTTCATCGATTGACTTATTGGATTCTTCATGTTTAAAGATGTTTTTTATTCTTGCTAACAAGTTGAACTCCATAATATATACCTCCCGATTGATACCATATTTTGCAATTTTATTGTAACATATTTTATATGATATATCAATGGAAAAAGCACCAAATTTATGAATATATCGAAGATTAATCCTTTACAATCTTACAAATCGTAATTAATTGCCTCTATGGCACACTCTTTCTATAAATACTAATGTGTTACAGCAATCTATGTTATAATTCCTCAGTAAATATCAAGCTTCCAACAATGTAAAATTCGAGTATGCTGTCATTGACAATGATCTTATCTATTAAAAATTCAAAAGCCTGCGGCTCGAATTCGATCATTATATTCTCACGCTTTTCAAAATACCCTATGAGCATTTCTATGTTGTTCAGCATAGTATCATCTGACTGCGATAACAAACGGATATCTTTGTACAGCTTATTAATCCTTACATTTACCTCTATATTTTGATCTATAAGTTTAGCTTCATTAAGAAATCCCTTTGTCCGAAGCGCTGCTAAAACTTTCAGCTGTTCCTTTAACTTCAATACGTTTCGACGCAGTTCAATGATATTTGCACTGCCGTTTGCTTTTTTAGTCATTGCTTCCTGCAGTGACTTATGCATAGAAATTATCAATTCCGAATAATTTGAATACAGTATATTGAATAGCCTTATAAAAGCATCTTTCACGCTGTCTTCTGATATTTTTTTTGCTTCACACAGTCTTGCGCTGTAATCATGCTTATTGCATACCCAATAAAACTTATCCCTGCACTTTTTTCGATGGAAATTGCTATTACATTTACCGCATACTATCTTTTTTGAAAATGGATGCTCTTTTCTCTCTGTGTTATTTATAAAACGCTGCTCCAATATCTTCTGAGCAATTTCAAATGTTTCTCTTGAAATTATCGGTTCATGAGTGTTTTCGATATAGTACATATCCTTTTCGCCTTTATTCAAGCACCTTTTCCGTGCAAAAATATCAGGACAAAAAGTTTTTTGAAACAACGAATCACCAATATACCTTTCATTTCTCAGGATATAGCCGATCGTAGAATATGAAAGCTTTACTATCCCTGCATATTTCTTATTGATAAAATCGACAGTACTTTGAATACCTTTTCCATTTACATAATTATTAAATATATCCCGTACGATAACAGCTTCATTTTCATTAACTGCTAATCCTTTATTTTTAAGTATATACCCAAAAGGAGCATGGACCTGAGAATAGGTTCCGTTTTTCATCTTTCTGCGTATGCTCCATTTCATGTTCTCTGAAATAGAAATGGATTCTTCCTGTGCCAGTCCGCCCATAATTGTAATCATAAGTTCGTCGTTAATATTCGCGGTATCAATGTTCTCTTTTTCAAACATAACAGTGATACCAAGTGATGTCAGTTCCCTGATATTTTTCAAGCAGTCTCTTGTGTTACGGGCGAAGCGGCTGATAGATTTCGTATAAACTCGATCTATTCTTCCTTTTCTACAATCGGCTATCAAGCGTAGGAACTCTGTCCTCTTTTCCGTGGATGTACCTGTGATGCCCTCATCTGCGTAAATATCAATGAGAGTCTCAGTTTCGGAGTCCTCGAATTTATGGCTGTAATATGTCAGCTGAGAGTTATATGAATTGAGCTGATCGTCACTGCTCGATGATACCCTGCAATATGCAGCTACTCGCAATAAGCGCCGTACATCATCTGTGACTTGCGGCTGTATAACCGTAACTGTTGGCATTTCTGCCACCTCCTGTCTCAGCCACATTATATCGTTTTTCCCCTCAAAAAGTAATCACCACAACCACCTATTTTTCGGTGTTGAAACTGTGCAGAACCGACTACTGTCCGTTGGCTTCAACATTGCAGTTGTGCTTTTATTCATCAAAAATGGCTTATATATTAAGCTCCCATTCGGCAGCAGTCGGATATTTATTCTTTATATCATCGTAGCATTTTTCCTCGATCTTTTTCTTTTGATCCTCTGTCAATTTTTTCTGCTGTTCAAGAAAGATATGTATAAAAGCACACATAACATCAGCCTGACCGTATTTTTTCATTTTTTCGCTCCTTTACACATTTTTGTCGCGTACATAGTATGTATCCCGATGTATTGTCAGCCCAAACACAGCTTTTACATTTATATTCAGGCTTTAATTCTGCTGTTTTAAGCTTTTTCCTGAGTTTATCCCATTCAAGGCTATCTTCCAAGCTATCACGCTCCCTGTATCATTAATATATAACGTAAATGCATAATTGTCCTTATGCACTTGCGTTATATCTGCGCCTGACATTGCTGTCAGGCGCAGAATTATATAACTCTTAAGCCTTCGCCTGATTCTGATTTCAGGCATATTTCCGTGATATTTGACCTCGCACCCGTCACGGCGGAACAACAAGAACGATCAGTAGCTGCTGACCTCATGGAGATCTCATCCCTCTATGGTTCGCATAGAGCCGCCCTCATTGCGTGAGTCTGTGACTGGACGGAAGTATCATTATATTCCTGCTTTCATCGCCTTGCAGAGAGCTGCTCCGCATTCTGAAACGTCATATTTACCGCAAGCGTATGGTTTCTTTGGCTGCCGAATTTTAGTCCGACGCAGGATCAACGTATTCTTGTTGCTGTTCTTCTGTTTTCAAGGTACTAAGTAAAGAGCTTATTTCCCCTTACAATAATATAAAGGGTAGTTAGAAGTCTTTTGATACCCTTATTTTTTTGTTTTACCTAAAAGTTTGTTTAATTTGCACAGGATATGTTCCTTGTTTCTGTGTACGTTTTTCTGGCTGATTCCAAAATAATTAGCGCATTCCCTTTCTGTTTTTCCCTCATAGTAAATCATATGTATTAATTCCTGTTCCTTCGGATACAGAGCTTTTATACAGGATATCAGCTTAGAGATAATTACATCATTTATAGCTTTCTCCTCTGTTCCAGTGTCAACAAGTGTGCTAAAATTCAGCTCGTCTAAAAGCTGAGAAAACTGTATTTCATGCTTATAGAACGACTCGTTATTATCCTCGATATTCCATTTTGTGCGATTGAAGTGTACATACACCTCATCGCTTACTTCAACATCGACCATTTCCTTACTGATCGTATCATATACTTTTATTGTTTTCATTATTTCCTCCGTTTTGATTCTTTCTTGTCAGATCAAAACAAAGGATTATGGATACTTAGCAGCTATACATAGCCACTTATTCGCTAAAAACATAAAGCTCCATTCCGCTTTCAAAGCAGAATGGAGTCCTTTTATAAAATATAAAAGAGTAGGGTATGACAATGCTTCAAAAGCCTGTCAAACTCCTACTCTTTACTCAAGGTGATGTTTGTACTAAGGTTTTACCTATTATTTCTATTATTTTATGACATTTCCAACATTTTATCATTATAGCAAAATTGCTGTTGTTTTCTATTTTTTTTGACGGATAACATACAACATCAAATAATCGCCCATTGCAATATGGGCAATGATATGAATGTCGATGCATAATTTTTTATCATCTCTCCTTTGCATTTAGCTGAACAGCTAACTTTTTTGCAATAATTTTGCGGTGTTAACCGCAAAATTATTGTTCATTTTCTTATTACATTAATAAACATTTCCCAATCGCTGTCAGTTGCGTTTACAGCTTTTGCTACCCTCAATGCCCTTTTTACAACTTCCTTTGAATGCACATATTCAACTATATCAGGGGATAGGTTTCCTGAAGCTTTCTCATACAAATCGAAAATTATGCATCGTTCCTCTTCATTCAAATTGAATACCTCAATCATCTTTTTAAGTAATTCCTGATCCGGGCATACTCTCTTTCCATGTTCAAGCTGACTGAGATATCCCATTGAAATGCCAAGCATTTCTGCAAGTTCCTTGCTTTGCAGGGAATGTTTACGTTTTTGTTCGGATATGAACTGACCAAAATCAGTATGTGAGATCATTTAGTATTGTCTTTATATCCTTTCCTACTATTCAACTATATTAATCAACTTTTTGCAAGAATTATATTATAAAATGGGAGATGAGATATGATATATAATACGAGTCATATCTCATCATCCTTAACGGTTACATTACTTTTTGAATTTAATAATGTTTTTGGGCATCTTTGGCTGATAACTTAAGCCATAACACGTTGTGTTAACTGATGTCTTAATTGTAAGTAATGTTAATGCTGCAATTATTTCTAACATTTTTTTTTGCTCCTCCTTTCTCTTTGTAATATTGCTATTACTAATAGAATAGCATCCGCTAAAAGTGAAAAAGCAATAGATACAAATATATAATGATAATTTAAAATAAATGATAATATCTCAATAACAAACATTATGCTTCCTAAAATGATAGCAATTTTACGATATTTATCTTTTTCATAATCATCTATTTCTTTATTTGCATCTGCTAATGGTGAAAAAACTAATATAGATATGTATGATACCACACTCATTATAAATATAATTATAAAGTGATTATTTAATTCGCATTTACAAATAAAAGCATATATAATATAAATAACTATAGATAAACAAATACATCGTTCAGCAGTTTGACAGTGAAATCCTCCTGTATATTGTCTAAGAAGCAAATAAAAGAATGTAAATATTATACTTGGAATTATTAGCTTGATTCCTATAGCTATAATAAAAATAATAGATAAAACTATAACTTTTGATATTAGTAATTCCAGGCCATATATATAGCACTCTTTATCCTCATTTTCAACGATTTTTTTATTTACCATTTTTGTTGCTATTATTCGAGCCAAATTATTTACCATACTTTTAGCCTCAATTCAAGTTTCATTTCACATAAAGTATAGCCTTTAACATAAAAAAAATCAACCTTTTACGTCTCAGATGTCAAAAATTGACACCGAGATGTAAAAGGTTGATCACTCATTATTCGTTCAATAGAATCACATTAGAAGTAAATAAATTATTTTGACATTTCCATGTAAAAGTTCCGTTATATTTTTCGCATATTTCCTTAATTATGTTTATTCCGTAACCGTGTTCATGTTTATTAGCTTTAGTTGAATATAAATTGTCATTTTCTGTTTTAATTTTACCAGAAAAAGAATTACTCATATTTATATACATATATTGTTTATAAAAAAAGATTTTTACATTTATCTGAGGTTTATCACTATTTTTTGACGCTTCAATTGCATTATCAAATAAATTAGATAATAACGCCGATAGATCCAAAAGTGTGATTTTCAGTTCTGGTAAAGCTTCAAGTATATAATTAAAAATAATATGTTCATTTTCACATCTCGCGACAACTGAAGCAATTTTAGCATCAATTAAAGAATTTCCGGTTAAGCTTTTCAAGTTGAAATCCATATTGCTAACAAAATCTTCTGTTTGTAATAAAAGCTTATGCGCTTCTTCTGTATTTCCTTTATCAATTAATTGATTTACACTTAGAAGATGATTTTTCATATCGTGTTTGATTTTTCGTAAGCGATGATTTGTTTGATCTTGCATAACAATTATATTACGCATCGAATCAAAACTTGCCTGCATTTCATACATCTTTTTCTCTCGTTGAAAACTCGAACATATTTCAGTAAAAAAATATATTACAATTATGCTCATTATAAAAAAAACGGTAGATATACCAATAAACAAAACAGATGTGAGGAACTCTATTTCGGCAAATGAATAAAGATGTATAAACATAACTGATATAGCCATAAAAACCAAAACAATTATATCATACAAAACCCACTTCTTTTTTGCAAGAGCGACTTCAACCTTTGAAAACATTTTGTAAATGCTCCAAAACAAACAAACATTGATTAGCTTTATAGCAAAACAAACAATAATTCTATTAATAAAATTGCTATAAAACACATTATATAATTGCACACCCAATACTATAGTCAAAATGTTTCCTATCACAATATCCGTAATATATAAAAGATATAAACTTGTTACTACAATACCTACTTTAATAAAAATGCTATCTTTGTATAGCATCAAGAATGATATTAAGAGCAAAGCAGTACCCATCAATGACTTTAAATAAAAATTTATATTATCAAGTAATAATGAAATAGAAGAACACATCAAAGCGGGAAATAGACAAGCCATTTTTGCTTTAAACCTTTTGTTTAATAAATTATCAGCAAAGATAAAAATTATAAAATTTTCTATTAATGAAAGAAAAAAATCTAGAACAATCATTTCCATGTTTTTAAATCCTTGAAGATATATATTCCGTAAGTTCATTTAGTAAGATTTTGTCACGGCCTCTACTTAATGGAAGGCGTGCATCATTGTCAAGGATAACTTCATGTTTCTTAACCATTTTAACTTTTACAATGTTAACTATATATCCACGACAAATCTCAAAGAAATTCTTTTTTATATACTTATTAGCTATATCTGTTATTTTACTTATTAATTGAAATTCCGAATTATACGTTACCAAAAAGGCAGTTTTATTTGTACAATAAAAATATAAAATATCATTTATTAACACTTTTAGCACCTGTTTTTCACCATTTTTTAAGATTTGAAATATCTCGAAATTTGGCTGATATCTTTCATATTCTTTTATAACTCTTGCAAGCTCAGCAATATAAAAATCATCATCACTATCTTTGGGAATAAATGCATTTATTCTGTATGGAAGAGTATTATAAATTTCAGCTTTATAAGATGTAATAAAGACAAGAAAGAAACTGGAATCAATCAATCTAAGTTTTTCAGCAATTTCTTTGCCATTGATTATAGGCATATCAATATCTAACATAACAATATCATACCGTTTATTATTATTATAACATGCTATCAGTTCATTCCCATCAGCAAAGAAAGATACTTGTATATCTATGCCAATTAATTTTTGAACAGTATATATCTTTTTTTTAAATGTTTGTTCCACATATGTCCTATCATCATCACAAAAGGCAATAGAGATCACTTTTTAATTATCCTTTCTATATAAGTGACTAGCATATCTTACGATTTGTTCCATATCAAATACCTTATCCTTGGGGCAATCAGAAATAATATCATAGAAGCTTACTGTTGGAGAAATCTCTCCCGTTATCAAATATGTTAAATCAATATCCAATTGTTTGTGTACTAACATCAACTTTTCGATTGATAATCTACAGTTTCCTCTTTCAATTTCACCATAAAAATTACAAGACATGTCAAGTAAATCCGCCGCCTGAGCTTGCGTTAACCCTTTTGCTTTGCGAGCTGCTCTAAGACGTTCGCCTATTTCTTTTAATATAATATTCATTTATTATTCTCCCGTCTTATATCGCTAAATTGATTATATCAAAAATAAGTATTCATGTAAACCAACGATATATTTGCGTTTTTTAAGAAATGCAAATATATCGTTGGTTTTTAGCTTGACTTTCTCAAAAAAATATGTTATCATGCTTATAATGATATGCACATCTCGGTAAAGATTTTCAACAATTCGGTGCAAAACAGTTGCTTTTAGCAATACGATATGATAACATACAATCATGGTCGAAAGCACCAATATTTTTACCAGTTCAACACATCATTATATACTCTTTCGTTTTGCTTAACTTATAGACTATTATAATAAAAAGAAGTATATCCTGTTATTATAAAAACGTCTACCAAAATGCAAAAAACTGACCATTTTGCCAATTGAATTTTATAATACGAATAATCAGTGTATATATTTTATTCTTTAAATATTATGTCATAATAAAAAGCAATTGCTGTGGTCAGTTTTATTATGCATAATTATATAATTAAAAACGAGCATATGCTTAATCTACAATTAAAGGAGTGTTATTATGAATATCAAAAAAAGCATCGTTGCTATTGCAACATCTCTTATAACTATTGCTTCACTCGGTTCGTTGGCTGCAAGTGCATATTCTACTATTCCTTATGTTCCATATACTATCTATACGGATGTAACGACATATAGTGGTAAGTATACCGGATCATATGGTTCATTTTATGCGAGGCCAAATGATTCTGCAGTAGCATCATCTGTACCTGGTTATTCTTCTTCATATAAGTATGCATATTATGCTCAGTATAAAGAAGTTAACGGCATTTATCAGTTCTACAGAGATAGTGTAGGTAGCAGCACAGATACAGCTTTAACCCCTCCGTTATTGGTTGATTCCTCAGTTGCGTATAGATATCATGCTGGAAGTATATCTAACACTTCTGATCCAAATTCTTCCCCAAGAGAATCATATGTTGTACATGTTTATAAACAGTAATTTGTAAAAGATATAAGCAACGATATGGTATCTTTATCATAAAAGATACCATATCGTCGTTTATATTAAATAATAACATTTGGGTACGATGGGGGAAGTTGTCTTAGTATTAAAGGAGAAACAAACATATGAAATCACTGCTCTTAATAATACATCAGATTCAAGATCTTATTAAAAATCATAAAGCGTTCAGTATTTTGCTTGTAACAGCGCAGCTTTTGGGAATACTGATTTTACTTTTTTCTGCTGCCACTATACAGAGTATATCAGTTAAGCAAAAGAAATTGGATGAAATGTCATTGTTTTTTGAAGTAAGCACCCTAAAATATTTGGATGAACAAGAAGAAATAATTATGGGCTACAATGAAGTTGACGGTAAAAGTGAACCTATTTATGGAACACGTAATAAAGTTGATTTAAGCAGCGGACTTTCTATTAAGGAAGTTACAGACCGTGTTAAAACTATTATTGCCGAAAATCCTATTGATGATCGACCTATTGTTAGAATATACGGATATTACAACGATTATAGAATAGGAACATATCTCTTGGATGATTCGGGAATTGAAACAGGCGAAATAACATTGAATTGTAAAAGAATTCCTGGATACAAAATAGGAGAAAGCTATAAAATCGGCGATAAATGTTTAATAATCACTAATATTGTGGATAATCTTATTACAGATATGCTGGTTTCATCAACCGATATTCCAAACGAATGGTTAGGATATAATATACGTTTTATTTATAGTACTGCTCCAACTACTGAGCAAGCTGAAAAAATGAAATCTCTTCTAATGAAGTATTTCGATTGTAATGAATTATATATACCTGAAACTGTCGATCCGTTAACTGCTCAATTTAATTATATGGCAATACTATGCACTTTTCTTATGTTAATTGCAGTTTTGATCAATATTTGTTACGCTCAACTATATCGTTTCCGCCTTTCAAAGTTATCATTTTCTGTATTCAGATTGGTTGGGTGTTCCGTCAAAAATATATGCTCCTTATGTTATTCAGAAATATTAATTACTTCAATTTTATTGTATACTTTGGGTACAATTGTGTTTAATTACCTTTTCAAAAATAGTATTTCATTATGGTATGAAAGTGTAGACTCTCTTTATACCACAAAATATTATATGTTGTTTGGTATAGCTTATTTTATACTCCAACTTATTATTATCAGCTTACCTCTAAAGAGGTTTGTTAGCCAAGAAGTGGTTACAGCTGAAAAGGAGGATAAACTATGAAAAAAATATTCGTACTTGGTAAAATTTCAGTTGCAAGGCATCTCAGCATATCTGTATTTATCATTTTACAAGTAATATGTATTCTTATTGGATCTAATATGCTTCTTTCAAGTTATAATCAACAATATATTCTTATTAAACCTTTTTCTGAATGGCTGAATTCAGACGGATTTTATGTAACTGGCCTTGACTCGCCGAATTTTAAAATTACTAATGATGAAAACAATATTCTTGATGAATTGAAAGGTGAATGGGAACGTATTTCTTTTTTTCGCGAAGCAGTTTTTAATGTTCAGCAAGGTAACATCACTTATCCTATTAAAATAATTATATATGATAATAATTTTTGGAACAATTATACTCCTGTAATGCAAAGTGGAAAGTGGTTTAAGAGTGATTATTCTGAAAAAGGTATATGGTGTGTTGCAACTCCTAATATTATAAATAATGAAATATTATTGCCTGGCGCAAACGAGAAGATTAAGGTTAATGGGATTATGGGGAATCTTTGTTATATTCCAATAATGACAAGTTGGAACTGTAATAGTTCAATAAAAGATAATTTTTATAAAAAATATTCATATGAACGAGATGAACAAATATTTATCCTAATGCCAGAATCACAGTGGAAAAAAATAGGTTTGTCTAATGAATTGACATATAAGTCACGTTATGGTATAATTCTTCCCAAACACAAACTTAGTGAAGAGGAAAAAACTTATAATGATGAAGTATTTAGGCAATTTGGTAGTCCACAGATACCCATGTCAAAGATTAAATCTCAGTCACGCTTTGAACTGAATGATAACTTGCGACGTTTCCTGCCTCTTTTAATTGCACAAATTACAATAACGCTTTTTGGCATAATATGTGCAAGTGCAATACAAACATTCAATGATGAAAAGTTATTTTCAATATATGGATTATGTGGAATGAACCGTAAGAAACGGCTGATGATTAATTTAAGTGAATATGGACTGTTGATGTTTCTTTGTGGAGCAATTACTTACATTATTTATTTTATTACTAAAGTAAAGGGAAAACACGCAAAATACGGCTTATTATTTTCTACAAACAATATAATGCTCTCTGTAGCCTTAATAATTTTATTGATAGCACTAAGTATTACCGCGCCATATATAATCACAAGAAAAAAATGTCTTGCAGATCAACTCAGGAGGAATATACAATGATAAAGATAGAAAATCTATCCAAAACCTATGATAAAGGGAAAAATAGCGCAGTAAAAGCACTTGATAGTATTTCCTTGCACATAATTCAAGGCGAATTAACTGCTATAATTGGAAGATCTGGATCTGGTAAAACAACTTTGCTGAATATTATAGGCTGTATTGACGGATTTGAAACAGGAACTTATTACTTAGATAGTAAAAATGTTTCAAAAGCTAATGATCATAAACTTTCTGAACTTAGAAATGCCAAAATTGGTTTTGTAATGCAGAATTTTGCACTTATTAATGAAGACACTGTTATTGAAAATGTTATGCTTCCATTTTATTTTAACAATAAAACTACTTTAAAAAAAGCAAAAAAAATGTCGATAGAAGCACTAAAAAAAATGGGCATCGAACAATTATCTAACAAACCTATAAGTAAACTATCCGGTGGTCAAAAACAGCGTGTTGCAATTGCGAGAGCAATAGTTAATAATCCTTCTATTATTCTTGCTGATGAACCTACAGGAGCTTTAGATTCAAAAACATCACAAGAAATAATGAATGTTTTTCGTGAACTTAATTCAAATGGAGCTACAATTATAATTGTAACTCATGATATGGAAATTGCACGGCAGTGTAAACGTATAATTGAAATAAATGATGGAAAAATAAAAGAGTAGTTATTTACGGGCGCACCAATATTACGTTGATACGCCCTTTTTGTATTCCAATTAGTAAGATTGACCATATTCTGACTTAATTCCCATTTCCTGTTTCTTTCTGTCAATAGCTTTTCTAAGCTTCTTATCGACCTTTGAGCGTAACTTTCGCTGCTCTCGGTCATAATCATCATATATAATACGACTGATATTAACCATAAGTCCAAACGCAGCACAGGCAAATGCGCTGTTATCATTACCTACAACAGGCGGAACGGCTGTTTTGCCAACATTTTCGCTGATACTATCGTTTTCAACAGCTATATTATCGGACTTATCTTCAACAGTGCCTTTTCTTGCGGCAACAGTAACAACTGGAACTATCTCTGCCGCAGAACGTATTATCATATTCTTCACTGACTTGAAATGCTCGTTATCGACCATCGCATGGAAATCCACCTTTGCCGAAGAATAAAAGTCGTGCTTGCTCTGCTCCATATCACACCACAGCTTGTATATTTTCTGTATTGACTCATTCTGCGAAAGTCTGAGGAATATTTCGTCAACAGTCTGCTTGGTATCCTTATTCAGGTAGCCATAGACTTTTTTTCCTTTTGTATTCTGAAGCTGTCCGTGGAGCTTCCGCATAAGATCAACTATCTCTGTATCAATACAGTTATTGTTAGTAATATCGCATGAAAGCTGTTTCATAAGCTTTGCGCTCTCAGCTTTCAGAAGGTCACGAGTATCTGTCTGCTGCTGATAAAGATGTTTCAGCTCATCTGCGTAAATATCATTCATAAAGCCGCTCCGTATCTTATCGCAGCCCTGCTTTGTAAGAAATCCCTCACGTTCATTTGTCGAGTACACGACTATATGAACATGGGGATTTGTTTCCTTATCGTGAAAGGCAGCATACCATTTCAGATTTGCCATGTCTATTTTTGACTGCTTGGCTATGTTTGGTATCTGCCGCTTTATAAGCTCTCGCCAAGCCGTCAGATTATCGTAACCCATTTTCTGAGCATCGTCCCTGCGAAGAGATACAACGTGAGTCCATACATTTCCGTTGTGTTCCGAAACTTCCTTTGCAACTTTTTTAAGCGATATCGGCTCGTCAGTCTGTGAAAATAATCCGTGCGATCCAAATTTTACTGCTCCAGGACGATTGGCAAGATAACCCATATAGTTTTTCTTGTTCGACACTATATCTGCATTATGCTCGATAGTTTCTTCAATAAATTTGGACGCGTTCTTCTGCGTAGGACTGTTTTTGTATTCCTCATAAGAGAAACTTTTTTTGCTGTCCGAGAAATCTTTCAACAGAGAAGAAATAAGCTCCTGCTGTTTTTTTGTAGCTGGAGCTGTTCCGTTATTCTCTTTTACTGTAGCTGCTCCCTCACGTGTAGCGATGTACTTAACGTAGTTGGAAAGATTTTTACTGCTGCCGCTTTTGAGGTAACGGCTCACCACAACTAACCTCGGCAACGCTTACTCCTTCTGGAACTCAACTGCATCTTCGTAACTGATGATGCCGTTTATTTTTCTCACCTCATTAACGCACATCGACTGCAGCTGTCTCAAGGTTTCATCGTCTATATCATTTACTGCCGCAAGCATATTTGAAATTTTTCCAAGTTCTACTGCGACCTTGAACAGAAGTCGAGATAATCTTTGTTCCGTTCCTGCAATAGTAGCTTTCACAGTTTCCGTTATAAGCGGCGATATATAGTTGACAGATCTTTCTTCATCAAGATAACCGATATAGAACGAGATTGCTTTCTCTATGAACTCACTCTGCGATTTGCAGTTGTCGTGTTTGTAATGTGTTCTCACATTTTCTATCGTCTGCGGATATACCCACAGCGGAAATTTTATTTTGTTGTCAAATGCCATTTTTATGCCTCCGACTCCTAAGTTTTTGCCAATAAACTGGCATCTGCGGAGCTGCAACCCCTAAATTTCCATTTTGCTGTAATTGCAACCCCTAAATGCAAATGCTGTTTTGCTTAATATGCGGTCGGCTTCGCCGTCCGCTGTGATCGCCGCGACCACGCGGTTTTATCTTGCAACACTTTCCTCACTGCTCCGAAGGCGGTCTGCCCTCGGAGTTTTTGGAAGGTTTGAGTTTCCGCACAGGCTTGCTGTCCGACGTAAGCTCTATGTACTCACGGACATTCTGCGGAACATTTTTGTTATACAGTTGCTCTGCATATTTGTCGATCTCAGCCGTCAGTGTTGTGTTTCGCTGTGCCAGATACATCTCCAGTGCCGACAGCTTTTCTTCACTCATGGATAAAATTATCTTGTCTTTCATGTTAAACTCACTCCCAATTCCTCTGTTTCAGTTTCGTCCTCGATATGCTCCTGTTCGGTAAATATCGGAGTATAGAGCTCTTGTCCGTAGCCTGATATTATTCCATACGAAGTCGCAAGACCTTCCTTTGCATCAAGAATACGCTTGCCGAAGTCTCTCATATTTAACGAGTCAAATATCTCCGCCTTAAAATCCTGCGGCAATATTTTAAGCAGATATTCTCTGCCAAACTCACTTTCATTACGTGGATTCGGATCAAAATCAAATTCAGACAGACTGTCTATGGCATCTATTGTTCCTGATATATCCTCTACCTCCGCGAGCTCCATAAGAGCTTTCAGCTTTACCAAGTCAGCCCTGTCAAGTGCCGCGACCTTTTCAGCAAGTTCGTTCAGCCTTGAAGTGTCATCGATATCTTCTATGTAAGGAAGCGGAGGCCTGACTTCATAAATAACATTATTATATATTTCCTTATCACATGGAAGCGTTATCCACTGTGCCGAATGTTCATTCGTTCCTGCAAGTATCTGAAACTCATTCCTCTTAGGTTTACTGATAGTGATATTCATGTCAGGCGGTTCATAGTCAGCAACCTCACAGTAGTAACCGCCAACGAATGTGCCTCTGAACTGCTCCGCAGCCAGTCTGCCTATCGCAGCCTTATCAAGACATTCCACAAGTTCATCGGGACAATTTTCAACTTCGGATATCATATCATTGTCAATAACAACTTCGCCAAGCTCTTCAAAATCCTTGCAGGGATATATCGGATATGCTTCCAGTCCGTATGTCACAAGTATCAGGTCGTCAAGGTTGTAGTCCTCATGCGCCATAAGCACGGCTTTAAATCCTGCGGTATAGGCAGGGGACATTTGTTCAAGCCGCTGTGCAAGCAAGTTCAGCTTGAATATATCATCGTAAAAGCCGCCGTCGCACATTGCTTTCGGAATACGCTCATCATCGATGTTCATATACACGTTGCAGTATTTATTATCCGAACCGATCATGTCAAGCATATCGTAAAGCTCCATAGGCTCTGCAGGCAGATACACATTTATGCTGTGCTTATCATCATATTTGTTCCGTATCTTAACTCTCAAAATATCACTCTCCCTCATTTTCTTCTTCGCTGTGAAGCTCGTTTACCCTGTCCCATACCTCCTGCGGATAACTTACCGCGTCAAAGGTACACCATGATGTCCAGTTACCGTATTCAAGAGCCTCCTGCTGAACGCAGCCGCCAATAGCAGAGGAGAAAACGATCTGTCCTCCGCCGACATAAACTCCGAAGTCATCACCGTTTGATACGCCTACTCCTTGTACATCGGGCATAGTATCTATGCTGCCTTGTTCTGTATAGTACATATCCACTGTGTCAGAGGTAAAGACCTTATTGTATGTATCATACCTTATGTAGCCCATGATAAGCCCTATATTATCAGCACTGCGGAGGCGGTTTTCACCTGTTCTTTCACCTATGCAGTAATCTGCGTAGCTCCAGCAGGATTCACAGGCGTTCCTGCACCATGCGGCAAGATCGGCAGCTTTTTTACTGCCGCTGTCTGTGAACATATACTCGTTTATAGTTGAGTTCATAACGAAGATATATGTCCGCATGAACTCATCATAATTGATTCCGAGACCATAAGTATCGTTAAGGCTCTGTATGAGCTGTTCATTGCTCTGATAGAACAGGTCTGCGTAATATGCGAAGTCACTCAGCCTGTTTTCTCCGAAGTATGACATATATATGAGCTGTGCCTTTATAGTCTGCTCCTGTAAGCCTCTTGCCGCCATCGCATCTGCTATTGCCTGGCCGTCAGCTTCAACTGCTGCGATGTTCTCCTGCTGCTCAGGTGAGAGCTTCGACAAAAAAGCCGCCTCGTCGAATTGAACATCGACAGGCGGCGATTCTGTTTTACCCATTGAAATAAATACAGCCAAAGGCGCAAACAAAAGCAATACTGTACCGACTATTATGCTTCCTAACAGAGTCAGGAATTTACTGCGCTTGTTTTTATCGGCAGCGACACCGGCAGTCAGATTCTTTAAAAGTGCCATTACTATTTTTCCCATTGTTCATCTCCTCAAATAAAAAGAGCCGCATAATGATGCGACTCCTTCTCATATATTCAGATGTTTTTCGATTATTATCATTATCTCTTCAAGGCGTTTTGAGCCTATACCTTTTACCTGCCTGAGCTCGTTTTCAAGAGCAGGAAGGTCAATAGTTTTGTTATCCTCATCTGCCATAAGACCATCAGCGTAGCGCATAAGGAAGTTGTGCATTTCCTCGCGGTTCATCTTCTTGATCTTTCGGTAAGTTTCCCTGTCAAGTACAGGATTATCACTCATATTCGTCCCTCCACATGAATTATTATTACTATTGTACCACTATCATATTTGTAAATTAACACTTATAATAACTTTTTATGTGTAGCAAAAATTCATTCACAGTCTACATACAATAAAATAAAGCGACGTGTTATCAAATCGTATAATAAGATTTGTATTTTTTGATTATCGCTTCTGAAAACATATATGCTTCGTCATTATAATCAAAACCTTTTTCCCATTCTGAAATATCATCTTCCGTAACAGGTCTGATAATAAATTCACCATTAACAAAATCATTAGCTATTTCCATAAACTCGTCAAAACACGAAGTTACACCTCTTGCGTCTACATAATACTGCTTTCCACCTTTATAAACTTGGCAAAAAGCATGAAATCCTGATTTGTTTTTATTTTCTATAATGTAAGGCGTATAGTTCAATACATTTTTTAATGATAATGCAAAGTGGTTACAAGAACCATACAATAGCCAAAAAGCGGAATCTAATGGGAATTCATCATCTTCTAATGGTGGGAAAAAATCTATGTAATTAATATCAGATAATGCTTTATAATTCTTGTCATGATTATAAAAACCTTTATGCCGTTCAATACGTTCAAAGCGATAAAATTTTTCTAATTCTTTCATGTTGTATTCCTTTCGCAATACGAAGTAGGGCTTACATTTTATCATAAATTCAGTGAAAAGTCAAGTAGAAAGGGAACAATTCAATACGTGTCTGATCTTATCGATTTTATTGATTAGAATATGTTAAGGTGGTTAATTTATCTTCCTCCCGCCTTTCCGAAGAGAGCCTCCTTATACGCTGGAGCATGGACCTGTAACAGATAACGCTCATTGCCGCAGCGATAAATGCAAGTACCTCTTTCAGGATGTGAAATTAGGTCATATTCAGGCTTGAGAAGCTGAACCGTATCGATAAACTCGTCAGGATTTATGTTTCCCGGATTAAAATAAAAGGAATGAGTGGGAATACTGAACAGCGGCTTAGTAAATTCCCGTATCTCAGGTATCAGGAAGTCCTCTATGTTCTGCGTGGCAAGAATGAAAGCCGATTCCTTTTTACGCACACGCTTCATACCGTTTCGGATGTATTCGATAGCTGTCATATTTGTCAGAAAGAGGTACAGCTCGTCTATGGCGGCTACTGTGTTTCCCTTGCCGAGAAGCTGACTGCTCATGTATGACAGGATATTGAAAAGAAGCGTACTTTTGAGCTGCCTGTTGGTGTCCATAATACCCTTTACACCGAAACAGATAAAATCGCCGTCCTTGATGTTGGTATGACCGCAGAAATACTGAGCCTCTGCACCCTTGCACATACTGTAAATGCCGAGGCATATATTCTGAAGCGTTTCTTCGGTATAGAGATTCTTTTTCTCCCTGTCATAAGCTCCGTATTCCTTTTCAATAAGCTCATAAAGTTCTGCCATTGTAGGATAGTCCGCAGCTGAAAGCTGTGAATAGTCCGTACTGTCGTCAATGCCGAAGCGATTGTACAGCTTTATGAGCATTATCTCAAGAGTATCTATATCACTGTCCGTAAAATCCTTGTAGGCTCTGAAAAAGTCCTTTAAATAGCTTATGTGCTGGCTCAACCTTGTTACTTTTCGGAATGTATCAGGAGCGTCCTCGCTCCTGTCAGCTTCGCCGAATGATTTGGGTTCAAGTGGATTTATCATATATTCCCCCGACATCATGTCGATATATGTGCCGCCAAGGTTATTGCATAAGTCCTCATATTCGCTTTCGGGATCAAGGCAGATAACACTTTTTCCCGATTCACGCATATTGCAGAGAAGCAGCTTCATAAGGTAGGATTTACCCTGACCGCTGTTTCCGAGGATAAGTATATTGCTGTTTGTCTTGTCATCGGTGCGCTTATCAAAGTCAACAAGTATATTAGCGCCGAACTTGTCCCGTCCTATGTAGAAGCCGTTTGAGTCAGTCTTTCCGCTGTAATTCAGCGGATACAGATTGGCTGATGAGCTTGACGGCATTACACGTTCATGCTGTACTCCGAATACGTTATTGCCGCAGGGGAGAACTGACAGGAAGCCTTCCTGCTGTCTTAAGAGCAAGCGGTCAAATGTTATCTTTGAACGGGTAAGCTCCATCTGGATATCAGCCTGCAGTTCTCTCAGCTTTTCTTCGGTATCGGCTCTGAGCTCTATGAAAACAGCTGTATGCAGAAGCGTTTCTCGGTCACGTTTAAGCTCCGCAAGCAGATTGACGATATCTGTCATGTTTTCCTCTGCTTTTACAGAAGCATTTATATCATTGGTGGTAGAAAGCATATGGTTCTTCCGTGCCGCCTGCTGCATTATCTTCTTCTGTTCAAGGGCTGATACCAGCCTGTTATATATCCTCAGTGCGACGCCGCTTCTGTCCGCAAGATGAGAAAGAAGTGCCATTTCATCGGTATTCGGCGGATATTCAGTTATAGCCCATATACTCTTATAGTAATTGCCGCATATATAGTGATCGGTGTAGAATTTAACTGTACCGGGGAGCGTCCTGTCAAAGTAATCCTTAGTCTGTATTACTTCAAGCTGCTCTGGAGTTAATTCCTTTTTCCTGCGCCTGGATATTTTTCTTAGTAGGTTCTTAATTATTCCCATCTGCGTTCTCCTTTACATATTCCTCTCCCTCGGTATCGGGTATCTCATCACCTGTAATGCTTGTTCCGAAGTACAGTGCAAGCATTCTTTTTATTTCAGGCTTTTCAAGTCTGTGAGATATGAAGCCGTGATCCGAGATAGCCTTGCTTATGCGGTTTATCAGACCGAATACCTGTTCTTCCTTTTCTTTTCGGAAACGGTATATGAAAAGGAACTCTCTTGCCGATGACATTCCAGTCTGTATCTCGTCAAGGAATGCAAGGTCTGCTTCAAGGAGCTTCCGTACAGCCTCATTGTTTTCTTCCGAAAGCCTTTTCCTTACATAGTCCTTGTTGCCGTCAAAGCATTCGCAGCTGTCAAGAGCCATTATCTCAAGTTCAGGGACTACGCTCAGTACCATTGCAAGGTCATGCATCTTGTTTGCGATGACCTCCGGTGGAAGCACCGATATATTTGTAGGCTCTACATGATAGAAAATAAATTCATATTTATCAGTCTTTACGCCGTATTTCGTAAATGTCTGAAAGCCTATGAGCTTTTGAAGGCTGTTCTTATTATTCTTTTTTGCCATTATCTTCTCCGTTCTGCCAGTGATACTCCTGCTGTGTGGTACAGAAATATCTGAAGGCATTTGATATGTAGTCTATTATAGCCGTGTCCTCAGCTCTGAGCGTTATGAATGCATAGCAGGCTGTAAATGCCATAGGCACAGGAGTCCACAGCTTTGCAAAGAGCATTACCGAAATGATAACGCCCGCGCAGATAATAATAAAATCCCGAATATTCCAGAACCACAGCCTGACTGTAGCCCTGAGATTTTCGGGATAGATGTATGTTTTCAATTGTTATTCCTCCATAAAAAAACAGCCGAACTATCGTCCGACTGAGTTTCAGTATCAAAGGTTGATTTTGTATTCGTCCGAGCCTTCGCCGTTTATCGTAAAGTATGCAGCGTTTTCTTCAGGCTTTACATAGATAACGAAGTCGCTGACAACTTTTCTTTTATGAACGGATTTGTAAGCCTTTAATGCATCTGCTGCGATATTTGTAACATCGATCTCTCTGCCATTCGCCTGAACTATGGTTCTGAGTGTCGGTACTATTTTGGTGGATTCTTTTGTTTTTTTCGGCATGATAACACCGTCCTTCCTGAATTGATAACTTCATTATATCACCGCCTGCAGGCTGTGTCAAGGGAAAAATGTCATTTCCTGCCGACGGCTCTTATCATTCTTGAACCCATAGACACAGTACTGCTTATGCTCATCATATTTACTCTTACGCTTGTATCAAGTCCGAACATCTGAGCTATACGCGGTACTTCATTAGCTGAAAGGCAGATACCTGCGGCAATTATCTGATGCTCCGGGAATGTAAGCAAGCCTAAATACAGTATTGTTGTCTGTAGAAAGGCAGTAAGACAGGTAGCTATGACCTGTTTGCACCAGCCCATGAAACCGTCTGTATATCCTCTCGGTACTGAAAACATATACAGGCTGCCGACCGCTATCTGACACAGCAGTATGCCGCCTCTCTTTATATTCGCAAATACGATCTTTATTACGCAGTAACCGAAGAGGATGATAAAGAAAAGGCTCGACAGCGATACATCCTCTGAAAGAGCTTCCATTACCTTCATGCCCGAATCTGTAAGGGAAGCGTTCCTGTTTTGAATAAGCGCTCCCACAAGATCTCCTGCAAAGGTATTCTGCAGTGATACACTGAATGAATACAGCCTCTGCGGAACTACCGTTATCAGGCTTGCCGCAAAGAAGCCTTTAAGTACATTCAGACAGGTGTCCTTAATATTTGCATGACCGTTTTCGCAGCTTACTGCCGTATCAAATACCGCAACGACCATACCACAGGCAAATAGTATCCACCCTATATTATGAAAAAGTGAGATAAAGGCATTTATCCATGCAAGACTGAATATATCAGCTGATGTTTCGTTTATCCAGGTGAATACATCAGCTATACCGTCATATATGGTCATGAATATCCAGTTGAACATGGCATCAAATATCATCCTTGAAGCTTCACTTGTTACTGTTCCTACGGTATGATCCCATGCTGATGATACGCCGTTGCTTATCCAGTCAACTACATCTTCTACCCAACCGAACAAGCTACATCACCCCTATCCTGTATAGATTTGAAGAAGTACCGCCGTTATCACGCCTGCGCTGCTCTATGATAAGGAGATTCTTGTCCTGAAGTCTCCGTATAGCCTGATTCACAGTGGACCTGTGCATATTCACAGCTTTTGCAATTGTAGTCTGCGACGGGAAGCATTCTCCCTGCTTGTTGGCTCTGCTGCACAGATACTGGTAGATGTTTATCTCCGTTGAAGTCAGCTTCAGCTTATATATCTTTTCGGGTACTATCATTATGTACCACCTCCGTTGGTTTTTATGTTTATTTTCGGCTTTGCTTCCGATATTTCAGAATAATCATATTCCTCCGCAGGCGGAGCTTTATGCTTCTGCGGATATTTGTGTTCAATAGCTCTGAACAGCTCGTCACGCTCCATATATGCCACCGTTCTTGCCCCCTTGTCTGGAAGAATGTATGGTTCTTCAAATTCTATGCCCCACTTGAAATACAGCTTTAATGGCGAAATCATAGGATGTGCGCCTGTTTTCATGACAATGAACTGTCCTTTGGGCATGGATTTGAGCTCATCTACTGTCATAAGTGGTCTGCCTATCATCTGCAGGGATTGTGATTTTTCTTTTCCTGTCGATACCGAACCGCTCTGTACAGTCTGTTCTCCCAATGCTTTTGAGAGCACTTCCGCTGACTGTGAATTAGGTGCGAAGCCGCCGAATACAGTAAGCTGTGTATTATCCGTGATTATCTCCATGCCCTCTTTTCCATATTTCTGTTCAAGCTGTGCAAATGACTGTATTATCGCAACTATGGATATTTTTCTTGAACGTCCTGCGGAGAACATGGCTTCAATACCCTCTATTTTCGGGAATGTACCCATTTCGTCAAGCATGAACATCACGCGGTTGTCAAGCGCTCCGCCTTTCTCATCTGCTATAACGAGTATCTCACGGTATAGCTGCTGTACAAGCAGTGAAACCATGAAGTATTTGCTCTGATCTTCTTCAGGAAGGATAATAAATATGGCTGATTTTTCCGAACAGAACTTCTCAGCATCGATAGCTGTACCGAAACACAACATCTGTTCAAGCTCGCTGTCAAGGAAGCTGTTTAGTCTTGATAATGCTGTACTCATGACAGACAGCATGGACTGATCTGCTGTATTGAGGGCAGCTCCTGCAAGCCATTTGGCTTTATGATCGCTGGGCAGCTTTTCCATGAGCTTTGTGAAATACATAGGCTGTTTGTCCTTTGTACTTTTGGAAGGTTGCTTTGCTATTAGGTCTTGTATCAGCTTGAATACCGACACGATATGCCTTTCGTTCTTTTCTCCGAATTCCGAAAGAAGCAGTATTATCGAACTCAGCAAGCCCTCGGCTGCGTCGTAGAAGTATGCGTTCTGTCCGTAATTAACACTGTCACCGCCGCCGATGTTTATTATGGTTTTCGCGGTTATCTTAGCATATTTCTCAGCCTTAGCCTTTGCCGAAAGCTGAGTCCTGTCGGATAAATATACATCCATGTACTTGTTCACAAGGTGAAGTATATTGTTCTCGTCGCTCCTTGTAGGCTTTCTCAGGTCAAGCACCGACACATTGTAGCCGTAGTATTTCTGAGCTATCTCACCGTAGTTTCGGGCTATGTCACCCTTAGTGTCCGAGGATATGAACGACATTCCGCTTGCACAGCAGAACTCGATATTTGGATAAAGAAAATATGCTGTCTTGCCCACGCCTGCTGCGCCTATCATCAGTGTATGCACATCGCCTGTATCGATAATTGCAGTCGTATTACTGTTTCCCCGACAGCCGATTATCGTTCCCTGTATCTTCGGCAGATCTTCTCCCTTGCGCCATTTCTGAGGCTCGAATGGCAGAAAGGAAAAAGTCCGCCGTATCTCGTTCTTTGTTGCCCACCGAGCCGTTCCGTACTGTCCGTCACCGACTGTCTTTGATTTTATGCCGTTTATGCTCTTGTTATCAAGAACTGTTGCAAGAATCATACAGCCGATAAAAGCAGCAGACAGCAGAACTAAAATAACTATCTGTTTTTCATTCAATTACAGTCCTCCATATATTCTTTCTTTTGCTATTAATAATAAAATAAACTGGTATATTCAAAGCCTGTTGCCCACGACAACAGGGGGTGTCGTCTTAAAGTGCCATGACCGCTTCAGCTTCCTCGGCCTGTTCTTCGCTCTGCTCCTGTTCCTGACAGCATTCCTCCACCGTCACCCTTATAGCCGAGTCCGCAAGCTGATACAGCAGTTTCGCCGTCCGGACAGACTGATCCCTTGTTCGTGCCGTTTGTCTGAAATCGCTCTCCACCGCCTTGAAAATATTGCTCATATCGCGCTGTTTTTGCCCTATTCTGCCCTTGTCGGCATACGCCCTGTATTCTTTCCTCAGCTTGGCACAGAGCCCTTTAAAATCGCTGTTATACCCTGCCTGCTGTAAATAGAAAACCGAGCCTGTTACTGCAAGCTCGGTCATAAAATCTGTATCTCCGCTTCTGTACGCCTTTCGCAGCTCATTCATAAAGCCGCAAGGATCAAAGGTCAGCTCACGGAGATCTTCTGTTATTTCATGGTATTTATTTTTTCGGAAGTGAGGTACGGCAGGGAGAGCCTCTGCTCCGTTCATTGCTTTAAGCGCTTCGTTGAAGTCCTTGTATTCGGGAGTGCATCGCTGTATATCGGTATATCCTTTATCTGTGAGAATATCCCTGAGCCTTTCATATCCGTCAATACCGCCCTCATCGTTATCGGTACAGATACAAATTTTCTGCAGATTATCATGTGTCTCCAGTACCTGCAGCAGCGGATTCTCATATACGCCGTTAAGTGCTATGTAGCTGTGCTCCTGCCAGTTATCGGGATACAGTGTTATGAAACTGAGCATATCAATAGGCGCTTCAAAGACGTACAGCTTGTCCGATGTACCGAAGTGCGAAAAGCTGTATCTTGTATCAGAGCCTTCCACAGTTATACGGAACGAGTTTCCGTATGTGGATGTAGAGCGTTTGCTTGCCTGTCTTGGTTTTCCGTTCTCGTTAAGTCCGACGAATACAGCGTTATGGTGAGCCTTATCCTCATACAGGGTATGAGCTCTTGCGAAATGAGTGATTATCTCAGGGGAGATATATCGCTGCTTTATGAGATAAGCATATACACGGTGCATATCCTCATTGGCTTCGGGGAGCTCGAAGTCCTTTTTCTTTACAGCTGTCTCCGCTTTATGGGGAGGGCTGTGCTGCTGCGGTTCTACCGAATATCCGAGAAGGCTTTGTACTGCATCGACAAAGTTCATACCGTAAAAATACTGCATAAACTTTATAGCTCCGCCGCCTGTCTGATTCTTATGGTCGAACCATCTGTTCCCTGACAGTGTGATGCTGTCATGCTTACCGCCGCCGTCGGTATATATGAGCTTGTATTCCCGTCCTGCGCGTTCAAGCTTCTCGCCGCGCATCTGCAGGAAATCAGCTAATTCAGTATTGTTTGCCTGCTGTTTCTGTTCATCTGTGAATTGTATGTATGGCATGATTCACCTCCCTTATGTTTACTCCACTGTCAATTCAAAGAAATGCCTTCATCATGAACAATTTCCTGCACGGGGTCGGCAAAACAGGAAAGGTACTCATCTATCATACCTGACAGCAGCTTGTACTGCTTATCATTCGGCGGCGAACCGTACCATGCTGTTTCTCCGCGATATGTCCATGCGTATGGAGAGATAAAATCATTGTTTAATTTTTGCTTTCCCCATATATCTGCAAATTTTATCAACTGTGCGTCTATCCTGCCGTTGTGTATATTCATAAGCTCTATCAGCAGAGCGGAGTAATGATCTGCATAGCCGCACTCTGAAAATGACAGCTTGACTGATGTATCATCGGTGAGCCTGCATACGCAGGCTCTGCCGACAAATTTTGGATCGTTTATGTATTCGCAGTCCGATATGATTTTTCGCAGTACAGATTCAAAGAACGTCATATACTGACAACCGACCAGATATACAGTGGAGCGGTAAGGGTGAATATGAGGCAGGCGAAAATGATCGCAATAGGTGTCCACTCAAGCTGTCCGTGCTTACGGTATTCCATATATGCAAGACCTATCTTCACAAACAACAGTATAGCGAGTATTACGTCTATTACAGGAAATATGACATTATCGACCACTGATTTTATCTGTCCTTTTGCGGTGTTCCATGTACCTGTTACCGCACCTGCAACATCGCCCTCGGCGTGTGCCGTAATTACTGCAAGGTTTACAAATGCCATTACTGACGCGAGCTCACAGGCGATAGCTCTTTTAATACTTTTCTTCAATGTATCAATCCTCCTTAAATTCACAAGTATATCCGCAGGATATTACTTGCATACAGGTTTTTTTTATGATCCTGAAAGCATTATGTACCTTGTAAGCACAAGAACTCTCGGCATCGGCATAAATGCTTTCATTTCTTCTGAAGCTCCGCTGCATAATATCAGATAAATGATCACTGATACTGTTACAGCAGCAAGAGCTATCAGGGTAAAACTTAATTTTTTCTTATTATTCATCAGCTTCCTCTTTCGATAAAATAGGGGCAGAGCTCAGGTTCGTCATCTTCTGTTTCTTCTTTTTCCCTGAATACAGCCTTTGTTATCATTAAGATACCCGAAGCTATCAGTATCACGGCAAAAGTGAGCTTGCCCCTTGAAACCGATACATTAATTTTGCGGTTTGTTCTGTCTCTGATATGTATATTTACCACCTCCCTCCGCTGTATATCCGATGCCTTACATAGCCATTGAGAGTTCCTCGTCCTCAGCTTCATCCTCGCTGAGTTCATCATTTTCCTCGGCTTCGCCGCTGTCCTCAAGGCTCTCTGTTTCATCATGTTCTTCGTCCTCGTCGGCTTCTTCGGTATCGTCCATATCCTCATCAAAGTCCTCATCCTCAGATTCCTCATCATCGAGTTCTTCGTCCTCGTCAGGTTCCTCGATATCGTCCATATCCTCGTCGAAGTCCTCGTCCTCAGATTCGTCATCGTCGAGTTCTTCATCCTCGTCAGGTTCTTCGATATCTTCAAGTTCCTCGCCGATGATCTCATCTTTTTCATCGCTTACAGTTTCATCGGCGACGGCTGTGTGAGCATTTTTCAGCTCCTGATCCCTGTTGAGTTCCGCCTCTACAAGTCCGAGGACAAACTCCTTCTGTGTCATGTTATGCTCATGCAGATAGTCCTTCAGCCTCTGAAACATATCTTCAGGCATCTGGAATGCCATTGTTCTCATGGGACCCATATTTTTCACCTCCTGCGGCTGTATCTTCGGGTGCAGTTCATTGTAGAGCGCCTGTGATACGAATTCAGCCATTGTCATTCCCTTTGACTCTATATATTCTCTGATCTCTGCGTGTAAGTCGGCATCTATCCTGACGGTTATACCTTTTTTCTCATCTGCCATAATTTTCACTCCTCAAAAATTTTCTTATCGCATTTTCAGCGAACTCATCTGCCGTCACGCCCTGTTCTGCAGCAGCTTCCTCAAGCTGCTCTGCAAGGGGAGACGGTATAAATATTTCTTCTTTCATTGACACCTCCTATATCTGCGAAATGCCCTCGTCGGGTTCTTCTGCCTGATTTTCGGCAAGTTCTTCATTTGTCATATATATCAGCGGATATCTGAACATTTCTGAGTATCTTTCTATCTGCTCATCGGTAAGTGATATCTCGATACCCTCATGATATTTGTTTTCGCCATTTCCGACAACCATAAAAGTGCCGTGTATTATTGTATCTCCAACTTTTCGGTTAGGCTCATAGCCTTTCAGCAGGAACTCCTCATCGCAATAGACGAGGACATTATCGTCCCGTGTGAAGTATACAGGCTCGATAAGACCGCCGACCACACTCTGCTTTGCTTTAAGCTCATCACGTATCTCGGCTTCATAAGGCTCTTTGCCTGTCTCGCAGATAAGAACTCTCAGCATATCGCTGCGGTCGACTTTTGATATATCAAAGAAGTCTATCTTCTGAAAGCCGATATGGTCGCAGTAATAGAAGCCCTTATCGCTGCCGTCACATATCTCCACGACATCGCTTACCGACATTGAATGCCCGTAAAACCCGGGAGGATATTCAGTATTGCAGAGTGAGAAAATGCTTTCAATATCCGAGCAGTTTACTAATCCGCCGTATACCTGACGATATATTTCAGGATCGACGTTTGCACTTTTCATGACATTTTCGTAGCTCATAAACATACGCTTATCTTTATCCTTGCAGTCGTCGATCTGAAATACCCTTATACGCATTTTCGGAGCAGTAAGCTGGTCAAGCCTTGTTTTCACCCACTGCGGCAGTTTTTCTTTATCAGCCACTCCAATAAAATCGCTTCTGCGGAAACAGCATTCCTCACCGTCAGCGAGGAACTTTCCGAAGACCTTTCCGCCGAGCTTATCGGGATAACAGCCGAATCCGCTTGCTGCATAGAAATACTGAAAGTACGGCTGTCTGTATTCCTCTTTCAATGATGACGGCTTTATTATCAGCAGCTTTCCTGTATATTCGTTATCATCTTCGATACACTTGTTCCTGTCGAGCATTTTCAGTTCATCGTTCATCATGAACCGCCTTTGTATATACGGTCAACAAAGCCTGCAGGAATATGGGCGCTTGCTTCAAGTACCTGTGCCGTTATTTCCTCGCCGAGTGTAAAGCGGACGATCCTTTCAGTGTTATCTTTATGGATACTGCCCATGATAACGATCTCGTCGTTATCATCGACATATCCGAGAGTGTGTATTATCTGTTTCATATCAATTTCCTTCCTCGTCATCGTCAAGAAATGACAGCTGACGGTTTAAATTACGTCTTTCGGACGTATCGTAATTGCTGATAAATACTTCGTGATATTCAGCGCCATTTTCATACCGCAGTGCAAGATTATTAGGTCTTACAACTTCCTCAATGTATATACCGGGGATATCCCACAGTTCCCTTATCTCAGGGCAGTCGTTATACGATACAAGAAACTTTCCCTCACATTCAAGCAGGGTATTCCTCAGCCTTATATGATCCTCTCTTGTGAAATCAACATCGTTATAGAAGCTCTCAGTATCGTAATACGGCGGATCGCAGTAGAAGAAGCTGTCAGGTCTGTCATACAGCCCGATGAGAGCTTCAAAGTCCTTATTCTCGATCACTACATTTTGCAGTCTTTCAGCTGCCCTTTCAATAAGCGGAAATCTTTTCCACATGGAAACAGGTTTACAGCAGTATTGGTCAGTTTTATGACCGTAGCTGTACTGTATGAGATAATAGAACTTAGCTGCTCTGTCATAGTCATGGAATCGTGTAAAAAGACCTCTCCTGCGCTGCTGCACTATACAGCGGAAGTCATCACGGGCATTTATCATATATCTGAGCTTATATATGAGCTTTCGGGCATTCTGTCTGACACAGCGATAAAGGTTTACAAGATTGCTGTTGGCGTCATTGAATACTTCAAAGGCTTCGGGCGTTTTATGGAAAAGCACCCATCCTGCACCACCGAAAACTTCTATATACCGCCCATAATCAAGCGGAAATCGTATCAATATCTTGTCTCGGAGAGACTTTTTGCCTCCCACCCATGACATAAAACTATTCATACAACTCCTTTCCGCCGCCAAAACGTCGGAAACAGAAAAAAGCCGCCTGTACGGAACATTTCTGCTCCCGACAGGCGGCTTAAAAATTATTTTTCTTTGCCTGTAAACAGGCTGATATCATTCCTTTCTTTTCAGTATAGTCCGCCGCATCATTAACGGCTGAACAAAGCTCACGGTACTGCTTACATGATAAGACCGTCTTTGCTCTTTTCAGCATTGACGGCACATCTCCGCTAAGTACAACAGTTGCTTTCTCATATCTTTTGCTTGTACGCATAATACCTCCTTCCCTCAAAGAGTATCAGGACGTATTCATATTTCATTCCTCCTTTATCGCTCCGATATTGGCAGCATCGNNTGCCGAGCCGTCGCTGTTTCTGATATCTATATTAACAGCAGTCAGAACTGCTGGGATAAGCCCTCGGCTTCCTCATTCATATCCTGTTCTCTGCAGGGATCAACGTACTCTGAAATGATGCAGAGAGCTTCGTTATAGCTTCCCGAAGAAGTCACGCGATCATACATCTCCCTAGCTTCATCAGCCATTCCGTTGTTTTTCAGTGTCCTTGAGGCTATTCCGAGCAAATTGAATATATTGCCGTCAGCCCCGATTATGGGACACATTGGTCTTTTTCCTTCTGCCATTATCTCATCTCCATTTCCTCGGACTGTTCCTCAGAATAGTCCGTATTAATATATTCATCGAGCTTTGCGGTATCACCGAGATAACAATAATCGCCCTCTTCAACGAACTTACTGTGCCATACCTCGTCCATTTCAATAGGCTCTTTGCAGATTATCGTACCCCAATGATTTACCATTACAGACGGCTTTATTTCACATATCCCGCCTGTACAGTCATCATCGTGTCTGACATCATATACATACAGATCCTGAGGAACAGTATCACGGTCAACACGAATATTTGTGAACAGCACATACTGTCCGAGCATATTCATAAGCTCGAAGCTTTCTTCTGCGGCGTTAACTTTCATAGCTGTATCTCCATGTCGGGTTCTTCCTGTGCCTCCTGAATAGGCTTCATTGCTTCAAGTAGCTTTTCCAGGTATTCCTTATCGCTTGCATATTTTATTTCAGTGCTCTCAGTTTCAATAACTTTTTCTCCGCATTCTGTAGTTATCTCAACATCACTGTAAGCTCCGTGTTCAACAATGAACCTTGCAACATCATTTATATTACGCAGATTCCTGTTTCCGTCAATTGCATGACCGATGAGCTTTTCATTATTTTCAAGCTGCAGCTTATGAAAGGAGTCATGTCCTAAGATAAGGGATAAACAGCGCCCGTTATCCCATTTCATTACTGCCTGTGCCATATCATCAATTGCGATTATTGTGCCTTTAGTGCCTGCGAGTATAGGCTGCGGATCGTCCAAATCAGCGTCGAGCTGGATACGAGTACCTGCAGGATAACGGCTGCGGTAGTATATCAGCTGACTTTCACTTGGTGTTTTCATAGTATCAACTCCTTTGCATGGCAGGAAATATAGGCTCTACCGACCATCCGTTCATAAACCACAGGTAAATGATTATCCTGCCGAGTTTCTTGGTTTTTATACGTATTTTACTGAGCCTTTCATTAGCCTCGACTACCTTGTTCTCCCACCAACCGCAGAGCTCATCAAGCTCTGATTCCGAAAGTGTACGGTAGCATTCACAGTTAAGGCAGAGCATAAGTCTGCCGTTCTTTTCCTCAATAGCTGGAACTGCGGAATATATGCGTCGTTCAAAGCACTGCGGAAGAGAAACAGGAGTAAGTGCATTACAAGAATTTACATATATCTCGTTTCTGCATTTCTTCTTTTCGCGTTCGATAAAGATACGGTAGTCATCGCCGCCGTCCCAGGGATTTTCGTATGGCGCTTCTCCCTTTGCCATTATCGGTGAAAAGAGCTTTAATTTGATGAATTTCATAGTTTACCTCCTATATATTACAAAGAAAGACCGCTGAGTTCTTCATCAGCGGTCTGTTCTTCTGTTTCTTCTGTTGTAACGGTTATTTCGGGCTGCAGGGGAATGCTGAGATTACTGACTTCAACAGAGCTTATCCCGTCAAGATTTCTGACTTTCTGTGCGATAGCATTAAGCAGCATATCATGTACATCGTCCAGAGAACAGTCAAGTTCTTTCAGTGTATCTTCAATGGTGAAGTCCTTATGACCGAGATGTGCGAATGTGGCTATCCTGTCTGCGGTACTGGATATGGTGTCAAGAAGCTTTTTTTCACTCTCTGATAAAGTGTATTCTCGTAAATGCGTTGTTTTAAGATTGTTTTGTTAGTTACGTGTTTGTTACCCTGCTTGTTTTGTGACAATCTAAAACAACTTTACATCAAAGCTTTGTTTAAATCCACATCCAAACCAGCTTCTTTCATATTCTTAAAGAGCTGATATTTCCATGCTCCATCGGCATCCATTTTAGTGTAAACGACACCGGATATATCACCAGGGGTTTCCACATTTCCTTTTACAAGAGCGCAAACTTTGTTTCTGCCGAGTTTTCCTATCAAATATCCATGTTCAAAAACAACATTCTGCCTTGCTCTAAATCTTTCATCATCAACAGTTGCGCCTTTAGCTCGCCCTTTATCGCATTCAGTATAAAGTACTACCGCAAAATCCACATCGGTATACTTCTCGATCTTTTCAATAATAGTAAGTCCACCGTCCGCTTGTTCATGAAGAATAATAGCTTCAAAGCCTGCTTTTTCCAAAGTACGGGCTGTTTCTATTTTAGCAGTATCATCATGACCATGTACGATGAACACCTTGTTACTGATTATTCTTTCAGGAGTACTCATTTCATTCTTCTCACTTTCTTTTTGAAGTATAATTTCTTTATCATCAAAATATGTTAGTGCTGGTGGAAGTAAATTAAGCATTCCTCCTCCATTGAAGGTGAAAACGTTGGCAACCATTCCATACTGAACAAGTTTTTCAAGCTCTAATTCAGATGAATATCTTATGTATTCCGGAAATATATTGTCGGTAAAATGGATTTCATTCCCACTTTTAATCTCACATTTCAATAGGCAGGATAGTACTTCTTCTGCGGTTGAGTCTAATATACGGAAACCGTCTATTGTTTTTTGGCTGCTTATAATGGTAGCTGCACGTTCACGATTAGCATCTTTACGTGCCTGAGCTTCTCGCTTTCTTTCAGCTTGTTGTTCGTCCCTACGCCTTCTATCCGCTAACTGTTTCTCTTGACGCATTTGTTTCTCAAGCTGCTTTTCTAAAGGTGTTTTCGGCATAGCTTTCCCCCATTTCATTGATGATCGAGCAAAACATCTTATTACCTATATTATACCACATGACAATAATTAAGTCAATTTATAATTGGTAAAAAGATTGACCTTTCTTCCGCTTTGTGCTATAATTGTATCTATGGAGATATTCCTATACAACTTGTTAAGATAGGGGTAAATGGACAATGGCTAGTTCATCGTAGTTCTTATAACAAGCTTATCGGTAGTCTCGATCTCAGGCGGAGTTGTTAATTCATTATATAGGTCTAAGATCGTTTCAGCATGGCTTTTACATATCCTGTCATACATTTTATCGGCATCTCCCTGTGAAATGTACAGCATAAGGTCATTAAGCTGTCCGATACTATCATGCAGAATTATTCTTGAAGCTACCTCCATGTCGATCTGACTCTGGGCATATATCTCAAGCTCATAGCCGATATCATTATGATTTGAAAGGTTTATTTCCTGCAGTGGTACATTCAGTCCTATACCTGCAAGCTGTTTTTCAAGTTTTTCTGTTTCCTTTGGAAGTCCTGTGAATAGTGTTTTTTCGTTGTTTTTTATAAGGATTCCTATCATAATTATACTCCTTACATAGCAAGACCGAGGCACTCGTCCTCGGTCTGTTCTTCTGTTTGGTTTTCGCATAAAGCCTGAAGCTCCGTGTCTATGGCATCACATATCGTCCTCGCAGTCTCCTGTATCTCATTAAGGAAGCGGTTAAGCTGTTCAAGCTGCTTTCCCTGACTCCATGAGGCTATATATGGGAAACTGTAATCACTTGTGTCGATACCGTACCTCGAAGCCACGATATATGCCACCGATTCGGCTTGAACTTCCTTATCACTTCGGGAAGATTCAGCAGTCGGCAGTTTTTTATCGGGATCGTGCAGCAGTGCATGAGCGCATTCATGAATAGCGGTCTTTACGGCTTGTGCGCCGCTGAGATTCTCCTGTATAACTATTCGCTGTTCGCCATAGCTGTAATATCCCTTTGCTCCGCTTCTTATATCCTCAAAATCCACAGGAATTCCTGTTATATCGTGGACTGCGTTAATTACAGCTTCAACTTGCTCGTCCTCTACAGCCTCATTCAGCTCATGAACGTATTCGGGAACAGGATCTCCGCTGGTCTGGGATACGTCAAATACATATACCTTCTTGAAGCCGATTGAGGTTTG
This sequence comes from Ruminococcus flavefaciens, assembly GCA_002309635.1. Lineage (GTDB taxonomy): Bacteria > Bacillota > Clostridia > Oscillospirales > Ruminococcaceae > Ruminococcus > Ruminococcus flavefaciens_J. Next base: position 71,096 of record DBXO01000011.1, read on the forward strand.
TTCGACCTCGACCTTTTCCTTTTTCGCGCTGCCGTCAGCATTGTAAACCTGATTGCCGCTGCCGTCCTTGACAGGCTGCTCCTTGAGTTCTTTGCACTTGAAGGGCATCGGGGCGAGTATCGCTATGCCTTTTTCTCCTTTGTTGATAGTCCTGCCGAGCTCCTTCCACTTGCCGAATGCTGCCACAAGGCTTGCATCGGGCTTCTGAAGCATAATGAGAATACAATTGCCTGCGGAATAGTTCGTAAATTTACTCATATACCGCAGGCACTCCTTGTAGCTGTCGGACTCGAAAACAGCCTTAACGCCGTCATCGATCTTCTTGAATAAGTTCTGCATTTCCTCACGCTTTTCAGCCTTATATTCAGCTTTCTGCTGCGACGTGAGTTTTTTCTTCCATGCCAGTATTATCGACCTCCTTGTCTAATAAAAGTATTTATATATGCAAAAAAGCCGACTCTGTATGGCTTCTGTACGAAACCAACAAAATCGGCTTTGAAATCGGTTGAAAATTCTATATTCAGTTTTCGGCTATTTTCTGAGCTTTTCCGTACTTTTATTCCTGACCGACTTTGTATCAGCTCTCAAAACGCCTTTTGGCGCGTTCAAATCGTATTTTAACGGTTTGGGATCTACGGTAACACATAAAAATTTTGGGGCCTTTGTAACGCAAAAGCTCCCGAAAAATCGGGAGTTTTTGACTTGGGATCTATTTTGTAACATAGATATGGCGCAGTGGGTGGGATTCGAACCCACGTCCCTCAAGGGGCATCATGATTTCGAGTCATGTCCGTTATGACCACTTCGATACCACTGCATAAAATCACTATAATATTATATCATAAAGAAATAACAAAATCAATAGTAAAGTAAAAAAATAATATTATAACAAAATCCGCACCATTCCTCCAGGCTTTTCCGCATAGAACTCTATGATTGACAAAAAAGCCTTTACGCGCTATAATTTAATGAGAAAAACAAGTAATTTATTCAGCAAAGACAGGTGAACGGCCATGAATGAAGCCCCAGTGCTTGCGGACGCACAGGAAATAGTATTTTCGGCAGGCACGCTGCTCGGATACGGAATAACGGGAGTTTTATACATACTACTGCCCATTACAGCATTTTTACTGATGTACAAATACAAGGCTGCAAAAATATTTCCTGTATTGATCGGGATACTTGTATATTTCCTGTCCACCAAAATGTGCGATCTGAGCGTATGGATATTTTTCAGTTCCGTACCTTATGCTGTAAAAGCAGCATTGTCTGTAGAATTTGTGGGTATTTTTGAAGAAACAGGGCGCTGGCTCGCCTTTAAGTACCCGGTTTTCAACCTGAAGACCACAGAAAAAGCCATATGCTGCGGTATAGGTCATGCAGGACTTGAATGCTGGATACGCGGAGTACAGTCCTTCAAGCTGATAAACACAGGTCAGGAGCTTAATCTCAAGGGCCTGAGCGCGTTCACCGAAGGCAAAACAAAGATACAGGCAGAGGAGATAACGCGGCAGCTAAGCAGCTATGCGAACCGTAATCTTTTTATAAGCATGCTTGATTCAGTTAATATCATCACAAACTTCGGATTTCACATTGCGCTGACGCTTTTTATATTCCGAAGGCTACAGGAGGACAGCCGCGACAAAAAATGCCTTATACTTGCAATACTGCTTCACACAGCACATAACGAGTTAAGCGGACTTGCCTCACTAAGCGGCAGCATGATTTTTTCAGACATGGTCAGCATAGCCACAGGCGTAGCTGTCATAGTATTTGTAATGAAAAAAATCGACGTACGAACTGTAACAGACGAGATTATCTATCCTGAAATATAAGATCAGGGGCGTGGTTATATGTTCGGTACCCGTAAAGAAATATATACGTGACTTACCGGTTGCGACCTTTCTGAGGAAAGGTTCTCTCCCCACACTTCCAAAGACTTTTAACCCCTATTTTCCCAAACAGGACGCCCGACATGAAACAAACGCCCTCTGTATATCTTACAGAGGGCGTCCTTTTTTGAAAAATTTAAGATGGAAGATTTAGAAAAGGAGTTTGAGGATTACTCCCCGTTGTACGGGAGATGTCCGAAGGACAGAGGGGACAGATCCCTGTTAGGGAAAAACTTTTTCAAAAGGATATCCCTCAATAAATTCTCACCTATACTTTCCTATGCGTATCAAACATAACGTCAGTGCTTTTTATTCAGCTGTTTCTGTTTGAAGTCTGTGAGGAAGAACCTGTTTTCGGTGTCTTCCTTATATTGACCTTCTGGCCTGTTACTGCCCATACAGTGTTGTGGGACTTGCTCTTGAATGTTATCTCCACATCTCTCGGGAATACGATCGGTTCGGTCTCGCCGTTGATAAGATATACATTTGCATTAAGATCCGAAGCGGTTATATCATTCAGGAGCTCCTTGGGACCTATGAGCTTAATGACGAGTGATTCGGTCACTATGCTGTAATCGTAATCGTCGTCCGGTATCTGCATGGGATGCATATTGCTGTTTGAAAGCGTCAGCTCCTTGGAAGCAAGTCTGCTTCCGTTAAGAGTGAAGTGTACGCTGTCCAGCTTTGATACGTTTTCGATGTTGTCAGACTCCAGTTTTGCGTTATTGATGGGGTAGTCAGCTTCAAAGCTGATATCGTCAATATCGCTCAGGGGCACCTTTATCTCGAATGGGTCGTTTATGCTGTCGGCTGATTCGGCAGCAAGTGTGATCTTGTCGGGCTCAAAGGTATAGCTGATACTGGTCTTGTCGAAATTCGGGTCTGAGGTCTGGAAGCTTGCCACTATGGGGACTTCCTTCTCGGTTTTTACGTTGATGGTCATATCTACAGTATTTCTGGAGAAGATGAGCTTTGAGACATCGGACAACGCCTTGCCTTCTTCGTCGTATAGTATATACCTGCTGGAAGTTATATGGCGCGATGAATCGATGACCTCGCTGTAATCCGACACAGCCATTACAGTATTTACCTTCTTCAGCTTCTCAGACGGCCCCTTTATCTCTATTGACGGAGGGTCACATTTAACTTCGCCGAATATCTTGTCCTCGGCCTTTATGAGAGTAGAGGTATCAGCCAGCAATGAAACTGTCTTGGTGTCCATGATATCGAGCTCAACATCCACAAAGGCAGGCTTGATATCTATATTGCTGAGCTTGTGACCCTTTGTGGATCGCAGCTTTACCTCCAGGGAATATTTGCCAGGTTTGGTAATGTCTGCGGTATCGATATAAGCCTCAAGATTACCGAGCTTTATGCTGTTGTAGTCATAACGGCTGCATTCAAAATCCACATCTACAGTTAAAACCTTGATATTGTTCTTTGAAACGGACATGATCTCCAGCTGACTGTCTGCTTCCAGTTCAGTGCTGAGTGTCACGCCTGAATAGCTTTTTGGCCTGGAGGGATAGAACTTCATGGTTACGAAGAACCACGCTATAAGTGCGCATATAAATGCTAAAGCTATCCTCATAGCGTTGTTTCTCGATTCGATTATTTCGCCCCTGTTAGCGGTTTTCAGCTTTTTGAACTTCATTTTCTTTTCCTCCTTTCAGAGAATGAGGAAAAGAGAGTATTCTTGCTGATATCTATCTCTTTTTTGTCCTTATACAGAGCTTTTTCAATAGCTGCCTTGAGCTTTTCACGGGTATAGTCTCTTGTGAGGTTGCCGTTCAGGGCAACTGATATCTGACCTGTTTCCTCTGAAACAACGATGACCAGCGCGTCGGAGTTCTCGCTCATGCCTATTGCCGCTCTGTGGCGTGAGCCCAGCTTTTTGTTGATGAGCTCGTCCTTCTGCGGCTTGGGCAGGAAGCAGGCTGCTGCCAGTATAATACCGTCACGCATTATGACGGCGCCGTCGTGGAGAGGAGTTTTCGGGTAGAAGATGTTGCCGAAGATCTCCTTGCTCGGTGTGGCGTTGAGAACAGTACCTGTTTCGATCTGTTCGCCGAGACGTACCTGACGCTCGACAACTATGAGTGCGCCCGTACAGCTTGCGGAAAGCTCCACGCAGGAATCGCATATAGCCTCTATGGCGTTGTCCCATATCAGCTTCATTTCACTTTTGCTCTGTCCGAGTCCGAACAGACGTATGCCGAATTTGCTTCGGCCTGCTTTTTCAAGAGCTCTTCTCAGCTCGGGCTGGAAGAGTATTATCATTGCAATGATACCTACGTCGAGAGCCTTTTTGAGCAGGTACTCCATGACCTTGAGTTCGAGTTTATAGCTTAAATAGTAGCCCGCTACAAGGAAAAGGATACCCTTTACAAGCTGTCCCGCACGTGTCTCCCGTATGAGCTTGAGAAGCAGATAGATCACGTATGTAAGCAGGATAATGTCGATGGCGTCTCTGTAGGTAGATGTAGTGATAACGCTAAAAAATTCTTGCCAGGATATAAACAACACCCCCTCGGGGAAGAATTACACATATTTATTTTCGTTTATCTTTTTATGTAATTATGAGGACAGCAGCCCTCATAAATGACTGTGCAATACAGCATATACTAATATTGTACCACAAATTCAAATAATTTCAATAGTTTTTTAAGAATTTAGTAAATTTTTCAATATTTTAACATAGCATACAAGACTTGCGGTCTCGGCTTCGGAATTGAATAATGAAGGAGCGAAACGGACGGTGCCGCCCTTTGTGCCAAGTGTTGCGTGTGCAAGGGCTGCGCAGTGGTAGCCTGCACGCAGACAGAAGCCCTTTTCCGCAAGGATGGCTGCGGCTTCCTCTGAGGTCATGCCTGCGGCGCTGAAGGAGACTATAGGCGCATAGGAGGCTTCGCTGTTGCGGTAGACCGTTATACCGTCAATGCTGCGGAGCTCTTTTATAAAAAGGCTGCACAGCTTCTCCTCATGGGCCCGGAGTCTGTCCATGCCGTAGGAGCGTATGAACCTTATGCCTGCACCTACGGTTATGGCACCGATAATGTTCGGAGTGCCGCTTTCAAGGCTGTCGGGGAGCAGATCCGGCTGGAAAAGGCTCAGTGAATCGCTGCCCGTACCGCCCTGTATAATCGGCTTTATGCGGTATCTTCCGTCAGTTATGAGAAGTCCCGTGCCGGTAATGCCAAAAAGTCCCTTGTGCCCCGAGGTGCAGAGGATATTTATCCCGTCGGATAGTTTTATATCGAATATGCCGCATACCTGTGAGCCGTCGGCTATGAAGCAGATACCGTTCTCGCGGCAGAGCTCCGCTATTTCCCTGTAGGGGAGCAGCTGTCCTGTGACGTTGCTTGCAAGAGTGCATACTATGGCTTTTGTATCCGTGCGGATAAGCCTGCGGAAGCTTTCTGCTGTCTGTCCGCTGTCCGGGAAGACTTCTGCCACGGATAGTGTTATCTGCTTTTTCATTGCAAGGGCTGCGGCGGGACGGGCAGAGGAATTGTGCTCCATGCTGCTGATGATGAGGTGACCACCCTCTGCCATAACACCTTGTATCGCCATATTGAGAGCGTGGGTGCAGTTCAGTGTGAATACGGTGTTTTCGGGCTCTGCGCCGAAAAAGGCAGCAGCAGTCTCTCGTGCGGAGTACAGCGCCTCCGAGGTGCGCATGGCAAGCTCGTGGCCTCCCCTGCCTGAATTGCCGCCGTATACGCTTATAGCTTCTGCGGCGGCTTTGCGGACGGCTGTCGGCTTGGGAAATGAGGTGGCGGCATTGTCAAAGTTTATCATCGCCTGTTTCACCGCCGTTCCTTATGGAGTATGGTATATCATACGTATCAAGAGCTTCAAGTGCAGCGCTGCAATCCCTTTGTATAAGGAGGGAAAAGCCGCAGCCTCTGTCTGAGCTCCTGTCTCTTCTTTTTACAGTACACGGATATCCCCTTGCTCTCAGCAGACGCTGAGCTTTCAGGGCGTAGGTGTATGAGGGCATATCTATCATACAGTTTGTCAAATGTATCACCCCTGACACTGCGTACTGCACAGTCCGGCATAATCTGCGGTACTGTTTATTATATGATTATCAGCCGGGGATTGATATAAAAATAAAGAATAATATATGTGCCCGCTTTGAGGATTGAAAAAACGACGGACAAAAGTCCGCCGTTAAGGGTATTATTCAGCTTTGAGCCAGTCAGTGCCGAAGCGTATTGCGAGCTGGTCGCAGAGCACAAGGGCGGTAACGCTGTCCGCTACGACTCTTGCACGATGTACTATTGCTGGGTCGTGGCGTCCCTTTATCTGCAATGTCGTGTTTTCCAGTGTGTTCAGGTCTACGGTCTGCTGCTCCCTGAATATTGAAGGAGTAGGCTTTATCGCCGTTCTGAAAAGAATGGGCATTCCTGTGGTGATACCGCCGATTATGCCGCCGTTATTATTGGTGGGAGCGGTAACGCTGCCGTTTTCGGAGCGGAAACAGTCGTTGCACTGACTTCCCAGCATATCCGCTGCGGCAAAGCCTGCGCCGAATTCCACGCCCTTTACTGCGGGGATACTGAAAAGCGCATGGGCGAGAATGCTCTCAAGTGTATCGAACCAAGGCTCACCGACGCCTGCGGGAACTCCTGTGACTATGGTCTCAAGTCTGCCGCCTACGCTGTCGCCGTCCTGCTTTGCAGCTGTTATTGCTGCCTGCATTTCCCGGGCTTTTGCGTCATCGAGGACTGCGAATTCCATACTGCCAAGTCTGGCTGTATCTGCGTTGATATCGCCGAAAGAACGGTCGTATATGCCGCCGCAGGAGAGTATATGGGTGCCTATGCTTATACCCCTGCCGCGGAGTGCGCTTATAGCTACGGCTCCCGCGGCAACTATGCCTGCGGTTATCCTGCCCGAGAAGTGTCCGCCGCCGCGGAAGTCCTGAAAGCCGTGATACTTCATCTGTGCGGAAAAGTCCGCATGACCCGGACGGGCTTTGTATGCGAGCTCGCCGTAATCCTTGCTTCTTGTGTCCTGATTCTCTATGATGAACGTTATGGGAGTACCTGTTGTTCTGCCGTTGAAAACTCCGCTGACTATCCTTACGCTGTCAGCCTCGCGGCGTGCGGTGGAGAGTGCTCCGACAGACTGACGGAGCTTCATCTGGAAAGCGATGAATTCCTCGTCAACCGGGATACCGGGGGCAAGGCCGTCAAGAACGGCTCCTATTGCAGCGCCGTGGCTTTCTCCGAATACAGTAACGGAAACGCTTGAACCGAAGGTGTTTTTCATGATCTCATCTCCTAAAGCTTATGTGCTTATGCAAAAGCAGCTTAAATAAATTATAACACCTGCACGGGTATTATGTCAACAGAACGATTTAACGATTTGCAGACGGAAAGTGATAAAGTAAATGGTGATTTTGTATAACCGGAAAAATATGACTGCTGTTCATATCTGATTCATTGACTTATACCGTTATATCGTGTTATAATCAGAAAAAAGGACGAGGTGAGGTCATGGACATAATGAAGTTTTACAGGGGTGAGGAGTTTGAAGCCTACAGGTTCCTCGGCGCTCATCCCGGTGAAAAAGGAACCGTTTTCCGTACATATGCCCCGAATGCGCTGAAGGTATCCGTGATAGGAGATTTCAGCAGCTGGGAGGAGCTTCCCATGGACAGGACCGGGGACGGCAGATTCTACGCTCTTGCTGTTGAGGAAGCAGAAGATGGTATGCGGTACAAGTACCGGATCTATGATAAGAGCGGCGGCTTTATCGACCACTGCGACCCTTACGGCTACGGTATGGAGGTACGTCCCGGGACCTGCTCTGTGATACGCCGCATAGATGGCTTTGTTTTTTCAGACGGGGAGTGGCTGGAAAAGCGCACAGACTGCCGCGATAAGCCCATGAACATATACGAGATGCACCTCGGTTCGTGGAAGAGGCGCTCTGATGAGGACGATGAAGGCTGGTACAGCTACTCGGAAATAGCAGATGAGCTTATTGACTATGTGTGCAGGTTCGGGTACAACTATATCGAGCTCATGCCTCTCGGAGAGCACCCATGCGATGAATCATGGGGCTATCAGAGTACGGGATTCTTTGCGCCCACTTCGCGGTACGGCACTCCTTCGGAGCTCATGGAGCTGGTGGATAAGTGCCATAAACGGGGGATAGGCGTTATCGTGGACTTTGTTCCCGTTCATTTTGCTGTTGACCATTATGCCCTCACCGAGTACGACGGTACCAAGCTTTATGAGTACCCAAGCGACGATATCGGCTATAATGAGTGGGGCAGCCGGAATTTCAACCACTCCAGGGGCGAGGTAAGGTCGTTTATACAGTCTGCCGCCGATTACTGGCTCAGCGTTTACCATTTTGACGGTCTGCGCATGGACGCTATCCGGAATATGATCTACTGGAACGGCGACGAGAGCAGAGGTGTGAATCAGAATGCGGTAAACTTCCTTAAGACCATGAACAGCGGACTCAAGGCACGGCACCCGTCGGCTGTTATCTCCGCTGAGGATTCTTCGGCTTATCCAAAGGTAACTGCTCCGGTTTTTGAAGGGGGGCTCGGCTTTGACTATAAATGGGATCTCGGCTGGATGCATGATACTCTCGATTATTTCCGCAGTGCGCCCATGTATCGCTCCCGCGACTATCATAAGCTCACTTTTTCTATGCTGTATTTCTACAATGAGAGGTTCATACTGCCCCTTTCCCATGACGAGGTGGTTCACGGAAAGGCAACTATCGCTCAGAAAATGAATGGGCAGTATAATGAGAAGTTCCCGCAGGCAAGGGCTTTGTATATGTATATGATAGTTCACCCCGGAAAGAAGCTGAGCTTTATGGGGAATGAGTTCGCTCAGCTCCGCGAATGGGACGAAAAGAGACAGCAGGACTGGGATATGCTGAAATATCCTGTTCACGACTCCTTCCGCGAGTATATAAAGGCTCTTAACCATATCTACCTCAGATACAGCGCCCTCCATTATGACTATGACCCCACTAATTTTATGTGGGAGGATTGCAGCAGTATCGAACGCTGTATCTATGCAATGCGCAGGAAGTCAGCTGAGGGGGATATACTGGCAGTGTTCAATTTCTCGGACTGGTTCCAGTTCAGCTATTCAGTAAATGTGGGCGAGAACTGTTCGGCAGAACTGCTTCTTGATTCCGACGACCAGCTCTACAGCGGAACAACTCCCGACGGCGGCACAAAGTTCAACTGTTCGGAGGGAAAGATGAATGTGGATATTCCGCCGTTCAGCGGTATCATGTTCCTGCTGACCAGGAAAGAATAACAAAACGGGCGTGATTATAACGTCAGTGTTTTTTTGTCACAAGTTAGCCTGCTGCAAACGATTCAACCGTAATACGTTGTTTACGGCGTATAATATTGTGCGTATACAGCTTTCCGCGCAGGCTGTTTTTATTGAAAACTCCGAAAATAAGTTCCATTCTGGTATTTTTTCGACATTTTATCTTCCATTTGCCCTTTTTATGTGATATAATTGTCATTGTAATTTTCTGTACATTATTTAACAGAAAATAGAAAAACAAATTATATTTTCTGCACAAAACTATTTATAAGGAGATTGGAAATGAGAGCGAAAAAAATAATTGCACCGATACTGTCTCTTGCTTTATGCACAGGCAGCGTCACAGCAGCCTATGCTGCTTCGGAAAGCACACAACTGCAGGGCAGTATCAGCAGCGCCGCTGTCGGGGAAACAGCAGCACAGAGCAATGCAGCCGTATCAGCTGAAAACACAGCCACAGTCATAACGATAAAGCTCGGAGACATAAACAACGACGGCATGATAGACGCCGCCGATGCTTCATCGGTTCTTGCGGCATATGCCAAGCTTTCCATAGGCCTGGCATCGGGCTTCACTCCCACACAGACAGTAGCCTCGGACATAAACAAGGACAACAGGACCGACGCAGTAGACGCCTCGGGCATACTTTCATACTACGCATACGTATCAACACTGTCAGATACTCCGCTCTCGATAGAGTCATTCCTGAAAAAGAGATCGGAACCTATAACAACGACTGCAACAGCACCGGTCACAACCGTAACAACTACGACCGCCACAACGGCTTCAACAACATCTGCTGCTTCATCAACTTCCGCAGCAGCTCCTACAACGACCTCAACTGTAACAGCCGTCACCACAAGCACTGCAACAGCTTCATCTGCCGCTTCAACAACAACAACAACTACTACTGCTACTGCTTCTGTATCAGAAACCACAGCTGCTGCAACAACCACTGCCGACCCGAAAAAGGTCACCGGGTTAAAGCTCAGCAAGACCGAGATAAACCTCAATGTTGGCGAGGGGGATATATCCATAGTTACCATGCTCCCCGCCACATCGGACAAAAGAGAAAAGTGGACCACCTCTGACCCCAACGTAGCCGCTGTTAATTACGAAGGCTGGATAACCGCCATATCCGAGGGCGTATGCACTGTAACGGTCCAGAGCGTGAACAATCCCGAGATAAAGGCAGAGATAAAGGTAACAGTCACTGACCCCGGAAAGGCCACTGACATCAAGCTCAGCAAGACCGAAATATCCATAAATACAGGCACAAGCGATATCGCAGCAGCAAGAATATCCCCCACCACTGCCGACAAGGCTATGAAGTGGACAAGCTCCGACGAGACCATAGCCACTGTAGACAACGCAGGCCGTATCACAGGTATTTCCGAAGGAGTCTGCACCGTTACCGTACAAAGCGTCAGAAATCCCGAAGTAAAAGCCGATATAACCGTAACAGTCATCGACCCGAACAGAGTGCGGGAAATAAAGCTCAGCAAGACCGAAATGATAATCCCCGCAGGCACAGGCGATATATCTATGGTGACCATGCTTCCCGACAACGCTTCAAACAAGAACGAGCTGTGGATAAGCTCAGATGAAAATGTAGCCGTCGTAAGGGCAGACGGCTGGATAACAGGCGTAGCAGCAGGCACCTGCACCGTAACTGTCATCAGCAAATCCAATCCTGATGTAAAGGCCGAGATAAAGGTCAGGGTGACCGATCCCAGGCAGCCCATAAGCATAAGCCTCAGCAAGTACGAAATGGACATACTCACCGATACCATGGACGTGTCTATTGTATCCACCCTGCCCAAGACAGCCGCTGCTATCACCGAGGTATGGACTTCCTCAGACCCGGGCATAGCTTATGTTGACCAGTGGGGCAATGTTTACGGAAAGTCAGCAGGCACCTGCACAGTAACGGTATCAAGCAGAGAATACCCCGATATCAGGGCAGATATAAAGGTCACAGTCCACAGCAGACCCGTTATTACCACGACTACAGCAGCAACGACGGCAACTTCGTCCACAACTGCTGCAACTTCCACAACATCAGCCGCTGCAACATCTTCAGCACTTACGGAGACCACGGGGCCGGCTGTGACAACTCACCTTATCCAGTCACTCAACGGCGCTACCTATGTTGACGGTATTCTCATTGTTAACAAGACCTACAGCATTGACAAGGACTTCCCCGCCGACGGGCTCACAGCCAGTACAGCCGAGAATTTCAGGCTCCTCAGCGAAGACGCCGCAAAACTCGGCCTCAATATAGTATGCTCCTCGGGTTTCCGCTCATATGAATATCAGGAGCAGCTCTACAACAACTACGCCGCCGCAAACGGTGAAGCCGTAGCCGATACATTCTCCGCAAGAGCAGGACACTCCGAGCACCAGACAGGACTCGCCATAGATGTAAACTCAATAAGCGACGACTTTGCAGGAACTCCCGAGTGCGAATGGCTTGCACAGAACGCCCATAAGTACGGCTTTATAATCCGTTATCCCAAGGGCAAGGAGGCATACACAGGCTTCAAGTACGAGCCGTGGCACATAAGGTTCCTCGGAACAGAGACTGCCACGAAGGTATACGAAAGCGGACTTTCGCTGGAAGAATACCTTGGTATCGGTTCAAGCTACAAATAACAGAACAAAAAGCTGCCGAAAGCTCTCCGGCAGCTTTATCTATATCAAAGCAGCCGTCAGGAGACACGCCATATGTCAGAAAGCTCTCCGCGGGAGCCGCTGAACTCCACTTCCTGACGGCGCATCCGATTCTGCCGCTTACATTATATTATGCAGAAACTCCAAAAAGGTACAATGAAAATTCTTACAGCAGCTCTCAACTGATTGTAAAAATTATGTAACCGATTTGACATGAACCGTAAGCATTTATATCCGAACTGTATACAAACCGAAATCGCTCTGTTATTGCAAATCCCTTCATTGTGGGTTATAATATAGTCAGTAAAGGGAAAGAAATAAAAAAGACAACCTTCATTGTTCCTCATTTCGCGTCGAAGTTACCTCCAGACGCGAGATCACTCCAAGACGGTGTCGCACACCACCGTCCTCTGAACACACCTTTCGGAAAGAGAATAAACCGCCGGCGCAACAGTGTCGGCGGTTCTCTTTTGTTATCTGATAATAATACAGCCCTCTTGCTTTTACATAATTCCAACACGGACACATACCATCTCACCAGCTTCAAAGCATTAAATCACTAATGTATATTATTTCAAATCAACATGGCAAGTTGGCATGTTGGCAGCATGACATCTTCCTGCTGATAAACAGAAAGGGCGCACAGAATGCGCCCCTGAAATATAAAAAAGTCAGCTCTCGCGCTGCAGCCTGAACTCCACAGACTTCTTGAGATAGCCGAGATACTCCTCATCGCGGCACATAGCCTTGCCGATATCGTCGGACAGCTTTGCAACGGGCCTGCCGTTTACGTACTGGAGCTTTATAACGATATTGAGTGCCTTTTCCTCCGTATCATTGGAACAGAACGTACCGATACCGAATGATACCTTGGTTTTGTCGCAGAAGTAGTCGTGGAGCTTCTGCGCCCTGTCAAAATCAAGGCTGTCGCTGAACAGAAGCAGCTTTGTCTTGGGATCAACTCCGTACTTTTTATAGTGGGCTATTATCTTCTCGCCCCACTCATATGGATCGCCGCTGTCGTGGCGGACGCCCGTGTAGTTGTTCACCATAGAGCGGTTGAAGTCCAGCAGGAACAGGTCCGTAGTAACAGTATCCGTAAGGGCGGTACCGTTATCGCCGTCGTACTCGTCATACCAGTCCTTCATAGCGTAGTGGTTCGTATAAGCAAGCGGTATGGAATCAATGCCCTGATACATCTGCACGAACTCGTGAGCATATGTGCCTATAGGGGTAACATCGTACTTCATGGCAAGGTACACATTTGAAGTGCCTACGCAGTTCTTTGTCTCTGTAACAAGCCTTTTTACGACAACGTCCTCCCACTCGCGTGACAGTCTCCTGCGGCAGCCGAACTCAGCAAACTTAAAGGTATAAGTTCCGTCGTTCATAGCCTTTATCTTGGCGTCAAGCCTTTCCTCCGCAGACTTCCTCAGCCTGTCGTAGTCGTACTTCATTCGGAAGTACACCTCGTTCACTATTTCAAGGAGATATATCTCGAACTGCATAGCCGAGAACAGCGGACCGTTCACCTCAATGAAAAGCTCTCCGTTTTCGTCAAGCTCAGCGGTAACATAATCCCTGATAGGCCTCCACAGTCTCAGGAACTCCACGTAGTCGTTCTTGATAAAGCGGATGGAGCGCAGATAGTCCAGCTCCTCCTTTCTGAACTTAAGCGAGCAAAGGTGGTCTATCTGTTCATTTATCTCCTGAACCATCTCCGGAGTAAAAACCACGTCCTTATTGCGGCACTTGAAGAAATACTGACCGCACAGGTCCGTATGCTTATGGAAAATGACCTGATCCATATTGAATTTGTAAAGGTCTGTATCGAGAAGTGAAATAACTATAGGTTCAAGTTTCATGGCTGTCTTCCTTTCTTATCAGAGTATATCTATCTGGCAGCTTTTCATGGTTCCGATTGCAGCGTCGTGCTTTCCGGGAGTAACACCTGCGCAGCATGCAGGGTCAACAGCGATATCCGCCTCGGGGAAATTGGCCTTGAGGATAAGCGCATTGCTGATAACGCATATATCAGTGCAGAGCCCGATGAGCTCTATGCAGATATCCTCCGTACCCGCCGCCTTTTTTATGAGGTCGGGCAGTTTCACCGAGCCGAAGGTATACTTCTCAACGGGAGTATACTTCTTCCCTTTCAGAGCAGCGGCGATATCCTTATTTAGCAGCCAGCCCTCAGTACCCTTGATGCAGTGAGGAACAGGGAGCTTTTTACCCTCAGCCGTATCCATATAGTCGTCGAAATGAGTATCATAGGTAGCGAATATCTCACCGTCGAACTGTGTGATCTTCTTAACAGCGGCAGGTATTATGGCAACAGCCTCCTGTGTGCCAAGAGCTCCGTCCACGAAGTCCTTCTGCATGTCCACAACGATCAAAAACTTTTTCATAACCTCATATCCTCCTTTGGTTAATAATTATTAATTTTATTATAACTCAGCATCAGTATGCCCGTCAAGTATTATTTTTACGTTTATAGAGTCTGGCGGGGCGATGACCGTCACCGCGCAGATACTCGTCAGTCTCCTCCACGTATCCGCTGATCATTCTTCGGAAATTAGCGGGAAGTATGGTCACGTTCATGATAGTCTCCTGCACCTTCTGGAACTCAGTCAGTGTAAACTTTTCGGGCAGGAAATCGAATATGGTATCGTAGCTTCTGGCAGCATTGCGCAGAGCCATAAGAGCCGCGGATATGATAGCCGCATGGTCGAAGGCAAGTCCGCCGCTATCGATCACCCGGAACTCCGTCCTGCCGAAGCGGGTCTTCTCCAATGCGAGCACCGCCCTGAGAGTGATATCATCATATTCAAGGGTAAGTACGTAATTGCCGTCGTCATTGCGGACAAAGCTGACGCTGAACCACTGTGCGTCCGAGGCGTCATCTCTTCCTGCCTGTTTTACAGAAGCCTCGCTTATAACGGACACGAAAGCATTGGAAATAATCCAGCCTCTCGGGTCGCGGCCGGGCTGACTGAAGACGCCCACAGGCATTATCGACGCGGGAGCCACGCATGTCTCCTCCTTAGTTTCCCTGAGAGCGCACTCCTCGACAGTCTCGCCCCTCTGTAAGAAACCTCCGGGCAGAGCCCACATATCCTTGAAAGGGTGTCCTCCTCTTCTGATAAGAAGAAGCAGGAGCTTGTTCTCGGGATTGCGGCGGTAGTCGGCCTTATCCTCGGAGCCCACCATAAACGCCGCCACATCAGCAGTTACCGACGGCCTGTCGTATTTGCTCATATCATAGTTTGCAAGAAATTCCTTTTCGCTTTCCATGCGGATCGCCTCCTCTGTTATTTCTATTATGATAATATCACAAAAATAATAAGATGTCAAGTACTTTCAGAAATTTTTTTGAAAAAAATCCGGAAATCTGTCAGCTTTGTCCGCAAGCGGCAATAAGCAGCAAAAAAGCGGCACAGTTATTACTGTGCCGCCATAGTGATTTACTTAAGCTCTCAGCCGTTGGGATTGAGAGAAGCTATCTTCTTAAGGAGATAGAGCTGTATCTGAAGTGCGTCGTTTGATGTGATACCCTTTGTGCTTGTATCAACATCCGCCTGCTTCTGACCCTGACTTGTTATCCTCTTTGCGTCAGTACCGTCAATGCCGTACTTGTTGGGATTTGCAAGGCTCTGCATTATGAGAACAGCGTCTGCCATATCAACACCGCCGTCGCAGTTGGCGTCGCCCCACAGGATACCGCTTGCATTTACGTCTTCATTGGGCTGTGTGGTCGTAGTAGTACCCTCAGTCTCAGGAGCAGTTGTAGTGGTAGTAGTTACAGGCTTTGTAGTAGTTGTTTCGCGCTCCTTAACTGTTACCGTGAACTTTTCCTTAGCCTCGGGATAGCCTGTAGGATAAACATATACAGTATATGTTCCGGCTTTTGTTTTATCGAACTGCGATGCATCGACCTTGAAGTACTGTGAATCAATGGGCTGTGAGAATGTATCCCAGAGCACACCCTCGGCAGACTGACCCGAAGCGGAAGCAACGCCGCCCGAAAGGTCAAGTTCTTCGCCCACATAATATATCTCCTTGGTCGGGCGCTTTTCGATACTCATACGTGCATGCTTTTCAAACGTTGTAGTAACAGTTGAGGTAGTAGTCAAAGTAGTGGTTGTTGTTGTCGTAGTTGTTGTGGAAGATGTAGTAGTTGTTGTAGTTGTAGTAGTTGTTGTTGCAGGCTTTGTTGTAGTAGTCTTGTCAACTATAACAGGCTGTCCGCCGCCTGCCTTGCCGCCGTCGAGGTTGCTCTTGGCGCCCGAAGAATAGAACTCATTCAGTGAAAGACCGTTCTTTCCGAGAGCTACCTGATGATCGAGACCAATGTACTTTCCTGCGTCGGTCTGCCACAGTGACTTCTCAAAGAGGCTGTACTTGTCGTTGTCCCAGTTCATGAAAGTCGGGTCGAGAAGTCCGCCGGTATCGCCCGAGTTGGGGTTGATACACCAGAATGTATGGCTGATGTGATTATCTATCATATAATCGCGGAGAAGCTCCATCCACTTCTGATTCTTGCCCTTGTCCATATGACCGCCCCACTCGCCTATGAGCAGAGGAGCAATGTCTTCCTTGTTGATATAGGCCCATGTATCGTACCAGTAATCGTCAAGGAGGCTCTGTGTGTCGAAGTTCTTGTCGAACCATGTCTGCGCATAAACAGACGGGCCGTAGTCATGGGGTGAATAAACTATCTGACTTGTTCCGCTTTCGGGAACTACAGGGAAATCCCTTACACCGCGGAGATTTCCGCCCCACCATGCACCGTGCCACGGCGACTGGTCTGCGGGAGCGTCCCAGATATCAGCGGTATCGTATGTAAAGCCCTTTTCGGTCTTGGGGTACTGCTCAACACCCTCGATGAAGATAAGAGCGTGCGGATTCACCTTGAGTATTGAATCAGCGCACTGCTTTGCAGCATATGCCCAGTTGTTCTCGTCCTTTGAGCCGTCCCACTTAGCGATGTCGGAGGGGCAGGTATCGCCCTTGTATCCGCGCTTGCCGTGAGGCTCATTCTTGAGGTCGTAACCGATGAGGGTATCATCGTTAGCGTACTTCTCGGCTATCCATGTGAGCGAATCGATCCAGACCTTGGTGGAAACTCCTGCCTTGCCGTACCACAGCTCGTAGTTATGACCCGAGTTGTTTGCATCGGGGCTGTGAACATCGATGAAAGCCTTGATACCGTACTTCTTGCACTTCTGCATGATGATATCGAAGATCTCCATGGAGTTCTTGAGCGTCTTTCCGTCAGACTCAACGAAATCCTTGTTGATATTGGTGTAGTAGCCTGCGGGAGTTACCTTTCCGTCCTCGCCGACCTCATCAACAGGAGGAGTATAGGAAGCCTGTACCGAGCTTACAGGATTGGGCTTGCCGTTCATCCATGAAACGAGGAGCTCCGAAGAAATAGGCAGACGGAGAGTATTGATACCGTGGTCGGCGATAGTCTGAAGCATATCATCAACGTCTCTTGCATAAAGACCGTGAGCGCAGTTCTCAGAACAGTTGAAGCCGAACCAGTTTGCACCTGTGATCCATACCTCGTTGCCGTTCATATCGTAAAGACGGCTTCCCTTAGCGTGGATCCAGTCATCGTTGCCGTCATCGGCAGCATAAGCCTTATTGGTCTCGTTATAGCTTACCGATGAAGGATAGACAGCGCCCGTTACCGAGATCGCTGCCGCAGCAGCTATCGCTGCCATTGAGCGTAAAACCTTTTTCATAATATTTCCCTCTCATAATTTATTTAGGCAGGACCGCATGTCTGCGGGACAAACTCAGAAAGCGTCCGCCCCGCAGCTGATCCGCCCATTATTTGCTGCACAGAACCCTGAAGCTGCACAGTCAAAGACTGATCATACGGGAAGCGTCTTGTACTTCCCGAGCAGGTACATCTGTATTGCCTGCGCGTCGTTGTTTGAAAGGCCGTTGTTGCCTTCTACATCGGCATTCTTTGAACCCTCTTCCGTGATATGGTTCTTATCTGTTCCGTTAAGTCCGTACTTATTCGGATTTGCAAGAGCCTGCATTATAAGAACAGCGTCTCCCATATCGATCGTGCCGTCGCAATTAGCGTCTCCGTAATTGCTTTTACTGACAGCTTCGATAGCAGAGGTAGTCAGTGTAGTTGTAGTTGTTGTAGTCGTTCCCGTTGTGGTAGTTGTTGTGGCCTTGCTGTCCTTTGTAGTTGCAGCGGTAGTCTGAGCCTGCTCTGCGTTTATTGGCTTTCCGTCGGAGGTCTTTCCGCCGTCGAGGTTGCTTCCCTCAGACTTGGCATACGAGGAATAAAACTCGTTGAGTGATATGCCGTTCTTTCCGAGAGCCACCTGATGATCGAGGCCGATATACTTTCCGCTCTTGGTCTGCCACAGAGCCTCCTCAAAGAGCTTGTACTTGGGCTCGTTCCATGCGATAGTGGTACCGGTGCTCTGTGTGAAGCCGAGACTGTCCCAGAGTCCGCCTGTATCGCCTGAGTTTGTATTGAGGCACCAGAAGGTGTGGCTGATATGATGCTTTATCATATAGTCGCGGAGAAGGGTCATCCATTTGAGGTTATCGCCTTCCATATGGCCGCCCCACTCGCCTATGAGCTCGGGAGCTATATCCTCAGCATTTATGTAAGCCCATGTATCGTACCAGTAATCGTCAAGGAGAGTCTTCTCGGTAAAGTTCTTGTCGAACCATGTCTGCGCATATACCGACGGGCCGTAGTCATGGGGCGAGTATACTATCTGTGAAGTACCCTGCTTGGGCTTTATGGGATATTCCCTTGCGCCGCGGAAGTTGCCTCCCCACCATGCGCCTATATAAGGAGAATTTGTCTTTCTGTCGGGCATTCCCCAGTAGTCACCCTCCTGAGCGCCGCTCAGTGACTGCTCAACGCCCTCCACGAAGATAAGAGCATTCGGGTTTACATCAAGGATAGCCTCTGCACATCTTGTAGCCGCATAAGCCCAGTTGTTCTCGTCCTTAGAACCGTCCCACTTGGCAGCGGCTGTTCCCTCCTGACCCTTGCCGTGAGGCTCGTTCTTGAGGTCGTAGCCGAGGAGGGTATCGTCGTTCTTGTACTTCTCGGCGATCCATACCAGCGAGTCTATCCACACATCTGTGGTAACTCCAGCCTTGCCGTACCAGAGGTTATAGTTATGTCCCGAGTTGTCCGTATGGGGGCTGTGGATATCGATGAATGCCTTGATACCGTGCTCCTTGCACTTTCTCATCATGATGTCGAAGACCTGCATGCTGTCCACGGGAGTTTTTCCGTCAGCCTCGCAGAAGTCTGCATTGATCTTGTAGGCAGGATCTGCATTTGCCGAGAAACTGCTCACGGGATTGGGCTCACCTTTCATCCATGAAACGATGAGCTCGGTAGCGATAGGAAAACGTATGATGTTGATACCGCGGTCGGCTATCTCTGTGAGACAGTCGTCGGCATCGGCGCTCCACAGGTAATGCGGACAGTTTTCCGAACAGTTGAAGCCGAACCAGTTGGCTCCTGTGAGCCATACCTCGTTGCCGTTCATGTCGTAGAGCCTGCTTCCCTCCGCATGGAGCCAGTCATCATTGTTTGTGTCGACAGAATTTGCCGTCATTGTTGTCTGACTGAAGCAGGGTGCTGCTCCCGCAACAGTCAGTACCGCAGCCGTTATTGCAGCCGCAGCATTTCTTGTGAATTTTTTCATTTTTCTTTTCCCCTCTCATAGTGCACATATAAAGCGCACTTATAGTTGAGTATATTGTAACATTTCAACGATGAAATGTCAAGTGCTTTTGCGCGATTTACAAGGATTTATGCATTAAAGATCATGTTCTTCCATTTATGGTTAAAATCGCAAACCTTAGCCGTCAGCTGCCCTGAAGCTCCTTTATCTTGTCGCGCAGATATGCGGCATGTTCAAATTCAAGCAGCTTTGCGGCGTTCTTCATTTCCACGGTGAGCTTGTCTATCATGCGCTGCTTTTCCGCAGCGGAAAGCTTCTTCTTTTTTGTCTTCTCCTCCACCTTTGTCTTTGAAGTTATCTCAAGCACATCGCGGACGTCCTTGATTATGGTTTTCGGCACGATGCCGTGCTCCTCGTTGAAGGCTATCTGCAATGAGCGGCGGCGCTCGGTCTCTGTTATCGCTCTTTCCATAGAGCCGGTCACGCTGTCGGCGTACATTATCACCTGACCATTTGCATTTCTCGCAGCTCGTCCTATGGTCTGTATCAGTGAGGTCTCGCTTCTCAGGAATCCCTCCTTGTCTGCGTCAAGGATAGCGATAAGGCTGACCTCGGGTATATCAAGGCCCTCACGGAGGAGGTTGATACCCACAAGAACATCAAATACGCCCTCGCGGAGGTCCCTGATTATCTCCATACGCTCGATAGTGTCGATATCATGGTGAAGATAGCGCACCTTTACGCCCAGCTTTTCATAGTAGGAAGTGAGGTCCTCCGCCATTTTCTTGGTGAGAGTAGTCACAAGCACTCGCTCATGCCGCTGAACGCGCTCGTTTATCTCGGAAAGCAGGTCGTCCACCTGTCCCTGTGTGGGCTTCACGATTATTTCCGGGTCAACAAGTCCCGTGGGACGTATCACCTGCTCCACTATGGTATCGGTCTTTTCGCGCTCTATCTGTCCCGGAGTTGCGCTGACGTATATAGCCTGATGTATATGGGCGTTGAACTCGTCGAAGTTCAGCGGACGGTTGTCCATAGCGCTCGGAAGTCTGAAGCCGTAGTCCACAAGGGTGGTCTTCCTTGCGCGGTCTCCCGCATACATAGCCCTTACCTGCGGCAGGGTAACATGGCTCTCGTCCACGATGAGGAGGAAATCCTCAGGGAAATGGTCCATGAGAGTCAGGGGCGTACTGCCCGCAGGACGTCCCGCAAGAACGCGGGAATAGTTCTCGACGCCGCTGCAATAGCCCACCTCTTTCAGCATTTCCATGTCGTAGTGGGTCCTCTGCTCGATACGCTGAGCTTCTATGAGCTTGTTGTTCTGCTGAAAGTAGTCGATGCGCTCTGCAAGCTCGCGGTCTATCTCCCTGAGAGCCGATTCAAGCTTGTCGTCTCCCACAACATAGTGAGAGGCAGGAAATATCGCCGCATGGGATACTACAGCCTTTATCTCTCCCGTGATAACGTTTATCTCAGATATGCGGTCTATCTCGTCGCCGAAATATTCAACTCTTACTGCCGTATCCGTTGACATTGCGGGGAATATCTCCACAACATCTCCCCTGACGCGGAACCTGTTACGCTCAAAAGCGATATCGTTGCGCTCGTAGCGTATTTTTACAAGCTCTGCGATAAGCTGGTCACGGGGCTTTTCCGCCCCCTGACGTATGGAAACGCACATGGAACGGTACTCCTCAGGGCTTCCGAGGGAGTAAATGCATGAAACACTGGCAACGATGATAACGTCGCGGCGCTCAGCAAGAGCCGTGGTGGCAGAATGGCGGAGCTTGTCTATCTCGTCGTTTATTGAGGAGTCCTTTTCGATATAGCTGTCTGTGCTTGGCACGTAGGCTTCGGGCTGATAGTAGTCGTAGTAGGATACGAAATACTCTACCGCATTTTCGGGGAAGAACTCGCGGAACTCCGAACAGAGCTGCGCCGCAAGTATCTTATTGTGGGCGAGTACGAGAGTGGGCTTGTTAACACGGGCAATGACGTTTGCCATGGTAAATGTCTTGCCCGAGCCCGTAACACCAAGGAGTATCTGCTCCTTTCTGCCTGACTGTATGCCGCTTACCAGCTTGTCTATAGCCTGCGGCTGGTCGCCTGCGGGAGCGTATTCTGAGCATAGCTTGAAGTGATCCATAATACCGCCTTTCTCAGTTGAGATTTATTTATAAATACAACACGGGCGGCGAAACGCCGCCCCTGCAGGTTTATATCTTGGTTATATCAACTAATTCCACATCATTGATGGTTCTGCCAGATTCGAGCACCTTTACCAGCGATTTCGCCGTATCTACAGCAGTAAGGCTGCAAATAGAGCGCTCTATGGACTTTCTCCTCATCTTGACGCTGTCGCGCTCGGGAAGTCTTCCCTTCGCGGAAGTGGAGATAACATAGTGTATCTTGCCGCTGTCAAGAAGAGTTTCAACATTTGGCGTACCGTCGGATATCTTGCGGACAAGATTTGCCGCAATCATGTTCCTGTGAAGAACGCTCTGGGTACCCGAGGTAGCATAAAGCTCAAAGCCCATCTGCTCGAATTTGTCTGCAATGGGAAGTATCTCCCTCTTGTCGCTGTCGCGGACGGATATGAGGACTCCGCCCTCCCTCTTAAGGTCGAAGCCTGCGGCAATAAGTCCCTTGAGGAGCGCGTCCTCCAGGTTCCTGCCGATACCGAGGCACTCGCCTGTGGACTTCATTTCAGGTCCCAGCATGGTATCAACGTCTGTAAGCTTCTCGAATGAGAATACAGGGACCTTGACAGCAACATAGTCGCCTGCCGGATAAAGTCCGCTCTCATAGCCCATATCCCTGAGCTTGGCGCCGAACATTATCTTTGTGGCGATATCCACCATAGGTATGCCCGTTACCTTGCTGATATAAGGAACAGTTCTTGAAGAACGGGGATTTACCTCGATAACGAATACCTCATGATTGTATACGACATACTGTATATTCACAAGTCCGATAACATTGAGCTCCTTTGCGAGGAGTCTTGTGTACTCAACGATTATGCGCTTGATACGGTCGGAAAGGTGCTGTGCGGGGTAGATAGAGATAGAGTCGCCCGAGTGAACGCCTGCACGCTCGATATGCTCCATGATTCCGGGGATAAGGAAGTCCTCGCCGTCGCAGATAGCGTCTACTTCGACCTCTGTACCCATCATGTACTTGTCGATAAGAACGGGGTTCTCTATATTATGGCTCATGATGATGCCCATATACTCATTTACGTCTGCGTCGGAGTGTGCAATTATCATGTTCTGTCCGCCGAGAACATATGACGGACGGAGAAGCACGGGATAGCCAAGGTCGTTGGCAGCTACAAGAGCTTCCTCGGTATTCATTACAGTATGTCCCGCAGGACGGGGTATGCCGCACTTTTCAAGGACCTCGTCAAAGCGCTCTCTGTCCTCGGCAGCGTCTATCATGTCAGCGGAGGTTCCGAGTATGCGAACACCCATATCAGACAGATAGCGTGTAAGCTTGATAGCAGTCTGACCGCCGAACTGTACAACAACGCCGTAGGGCTGCTCTGTTTCTATTATAGACTGAACGTCTTCCTTTGTGAGGGGGTCGAAGTACAGACGGTCGCCTGTATCGAAATCGGTTGAAACGGTCTCGGGGTTGTTGTTGCAGATAACAGCCTCGTAGCCAAGCTCCTTAAGCGTCCATACACAGTGTACTGAGCAGTAGTCGAACTCTATGCCCTGTCCGATACGGATAGGACCCGAACCGAATACGATGACCTTCTTTTTGCCCTTGTCTGTGCGCTCGATGAACTGCTTTGCCTCGTTCTCCTCGTCGAATGTGGAGTAGAAGTAAGGGGTCTCAGCCTTGAACTCGCCTGCGCAGGTATCGACCATCTTGTACACGGCGCTCCTGTGCTTGGGGCACTTCTGTCCCGATATGCGCTCGATAGTGCTGTCAAGGTAGCCGTACTGCTTTGCGATATCGTACTTTTCCTCTGTGAGTTCGCCTTCTGCCAGCCATTTTTCAAGCTCAACAAGGTTGAGTAGCTTGTACAGGAACCAGTTGTCTATCATGGTTATCTCGTGTATCTCCTCGGGAGTTATACCGCGTTTGAGAGCTTCAAATACGCAGAAGGAGCGCTCGTCGTCGATAACGTGGAGCTTCTCGCGTATCTCCTCAGTGGAGAGCTTTGCAAGCTTTTTCAGGTTCATGGAGTCCATGCCAAGCTCTATGGAGCGGACTGCCTTCATCATAGCCTGCTCGAAGCTGGTACCTATGGCCATGACCTCACCGGTAGCCTTCATCTGAGTGCCGAGGGTGCGCTTTGCGTATACGAACTTATCAAATGCCCATTTCGGGAACTTTATTACCACATAGTCAAGTGCAGGCTCAAAGCAGGCATAGGTCTTGCCTGTTACCTGATTGATTATCTCGTCGAGAGTATAGCCGATGGCTATCTTTGCGGCAGTCTTTGCGATAGGATAGCCCGTAGCCTTTGAAGCAAGTGCGGAAGAACGTGAAACTCTGGGGTTTACCTCGATAACTGCATACTTGAAGCTTGTGGGGTGAAGTGCGAACTGGCAGTTGCAGCCGCCTTCGACCTTCAGCTCCTTGATGATATTGATAGCCGCTGTACGGAGCATCTGATACTCCCTGTCGCTGAGAGTAACGGCAGGCGCAATAACGATGCTGTCGCCTGTATGAACGCCTACAGGGTCGAAGTTCTCCATAGAGCACACTGTGATAACGTTGCCCTTTGCGTCACGGATAACTTCAAATTCTATCTCCTTCCAGCCGCTTATGCACTTTTCAACAAGTATCTGAGTGATAGGCGAAAGACGGAGACCGTTCGTTGCGATGTCGCGGAGCTCCGCTTCATTCTGGGCGATACCGCCGCCTGTTCCGCCAAGCGTGAATGCGGGACGGACTATAACGGGATAATGTATCACCTGTGCGAAGTCTACCGCGTCCTCAACGTTCTCAACTACCTTTGAGGGGATAACGGGCTCGCCTATCTTTTCCATAGTATCCTTGAAAGCCTGTCTGTCCTCTGCCTTGTGGATAGTCTCGGGATCTGCACCGAGGAGCTTTACATTGTGGCTTTCCAGGAAGCCTTCCTCCGCAAGCTGCATTGACAGGGTAAGTCCTGTCTGTCCGCCGAGGGTTGACAGCAGGCTGTCAGGCTTTTCCATTTCTATTATCCTCTTGACAACGTCAAGTGTAAGGGGTTCGATGTAGACCTTGTCAGCCATTGCCTTGTCGGTCATGATCGTGGCAGGGTTTGAGTTCACCAGGACTACTTCAAGCCCCTCCTGCTTTAATGCACGGCAGGCCTGAGTGCCTGCGTAGTCAAATTCGGCTGCCTGTCCGATAACTATAGGGCCCGAGCCGATAACGAGTACTTTCTTTATATCACTTCTGAGTGGCATACTATTTACCTCCAAATTAATTCATAATGCATAATCGTGGTGTCCGCTTTGCGGACAGATTTCAAATCATATCAGCAAAGCTGATACAAATAATCATGGATTATGCATTCTGCATTGTTTTAACGAATTCGTCAAACAGATACGATGTATCCAGCGGACCGCCGTGTGCTTCGGGGTGGAACTGGACCGTTCTTGCGTTGACTGAGGTATAGCGTATGCCCTCGCAGGTCTTGTCGTTTGCGTTTATATGAGATACACGGCCTACAGACGGGTCTATGCTGTCACCTACTACTGCATAGCCGTGATTCTGACTGGTAACGTAGGTGAGGCCGCTCTCCAGGTCGATAACAGGCTGGTTTGCGCCGCGGTGACCGTATTTCAGCTTCTCGGTCTTTCCGCCGTTGGCAAGCGCCATGAGCTGATGTCCGAGGCATATGCCGAATATCGGTATGCCAAGCTTCTGTATCTCCCTGATATTTCCGATTATTTCAACATTTTCCGCAGGGTCTCCGGGGCCGTTGGAGAACATGATGCCGTCGGGAGCAAGCTCCTTTATCTCTCCGGCAGTGGTATAGGCGGGAACTACAACGACCTCGCAGCCGCGCTTTAAAAGCTCCTGTCTGATATTGCGCTTGTATCCGAAATCGAAGAGTGCTACGCGGAGCTTCTTTTCACCGGGCTCATATGTGCGGGTCTCAGTGTTGGTAACTGCCTTTACCGCGTCCTTTACAGTGAATGCGCGTACCTTTTCGAGGAGCTCGTCCCTCTTTGCGTAAACGTCCTCGGTGGTGATAACTCCGTTCATTACGCCCACCTCACGGATAGTACGTGTAAGGCGGCGTGTGTCGATATTGTTGATACCGACGATGTTGTGCTCCTTCAGGAAATCATTGATATTGCCCTCGCTGCGGAAGTTTGAAGGCGAATTGCACCACTCGCGGACTATATAACCGTTCACGTATGACCTTGCCGACTCATTGTCCTCTGAGTTCACGCCGTAATTTCCGATAAGCGGAAAGGTCTGCGTAACTATCTGTCCGTAGTAGCTCGGGTCGGTGAGAGTTTCCTGGTATCCTGTAACTCCCGTAGTGAATACGACTTCACCTATTACCGTGCCCTTTGCACCGAAGCTCCTGCCCTCGAACACCTGTCCGTCGGCAAGCATAAGATAGGCTTTTTCACCCATGTTGAATAATGACATTGTATAATTCCTCCTTCTATTCCTGTAGAGGTCGTATTATTGGTGTTTTTTGCTCTGTTCCACGCCATTGTGGAGAGAGCGTTTCAATGTTTGATTATATTTTCAGCGGCGGGACGCCTGGATCGGCGTCCTCTAATGCTCACTTCAGGTTGATATACCGGCAGATATCCTCTCTCATACGGATAACTTCGCGGCGTGCTGCCTTTGCGAAATCCCGCTCGTCGCAGTTTTCTTTCTTATATGCACACATTACCGCACGTGAGGAGTTTACGATAGCTCCGAGACCGTTCTCGTCGAAACCGCCCTTCAGCCCCTCTGCTCCGCCGCCCTGTGCGCCGTATCCCGGTACAAGGAACATGGTGTGAGGAAGTCTCTTTCTCAGCTCTGTAAGCATTTCGGGGTAGGTAGCTCCCACAACTGCGCCCACTGCGGAGTAGCCGTACTTTCCGCGGGTATCCCCGCCCCACTTCTCGCACATGTCACCCATGCACTCGTATATTGTCCTGCCGTCTGCAAGCTTCATATCCTGAAGCTCTCCCGACGAGGGGTTGGATGTCTTCACAAGCACGAAAATGCCTTTGTCGCGTTCCTTGCAGACCTTCATGAGCGGTTCTATACCGTCTGTGCCGAGGTAGCCGTTAACTGTGAGTGCGTCTGCTCCGAATGGCTCTATATCGCTGTCTCCTACCTTTACTGTGCCGAGATGAGCGTTGGTGTAGGCCTCCATTGTAGCTCCGATATCGTTTCGCTTTGCATCGGTCATAACGAACATGCCGTTGAGCTTTGCATAGCGTATTGTCTTTTCAAGCGTCCTTATACCGTAGTGACCGTACATCTCGTAATATGCAGCCTGCGGCTTGATAGCAGGGACGATATCGTGTATCTCGTCGATTATCGCCTGATTGAAGTCAAATATAGCCTTTGCTGCTGCCTTGAGGGTCCAGCCGTCGCTGTCAAGATAACGGCGCTGTATAAAATCGGGAACGTACTCCAGCTTCGGGTCAAGTCCCACCACCGTAGGATTCTTAAGGTCGATTATCTTTTCAATAAGTCTGTCAAATGACATTTCTTTTCCTCCTTATATCATAATTCGTTGTATCTTATCTCGCCCTTTGATATTGTGACGAGAGGCCTTCCTGTGAGCTCCATGCCCTTGAATACCGTATTCTTCGACTTTGAATGCAGCTTTCCGGGCTCTACCGTCCATTTTCTGTTTATGTCCGCGATAACGAGGTCCGCTGTGCTGCCCTCTTTTATGGCGGGTATGTCAAGTCCCAGTATCTTACGGGGATTCACGCACATGAGCTCCACCACCTTATGCAGGTCTGTCTCGCCTGTGTGATATAGAGCTGTGAGCGTAGCCGCAAGTGATGTTTCAAGTCCCACTACGCCGTTTGGAGCCTTTTCAAAGTCTGCCTTTTCCGCAGCTGCGTGGGGAGCGTGGTCTGTGATGATACAATCTATTGTACCGTCCTTGATTGCTTCGATTATAGCCTTTACGTCATTCTGAGTCCTCAGGGGCGGATTCATGCGGTAATCCGCGTCGCGATTCTCCAGAAGCTTATCCGTCAGCATGAAATAATGAGGAGCTGTCTCGCAGGTGACCTTTACGCCCCTTGACTTGGCAAAGCGTATCATGGCAGCGCTGCCCTCAGTGGAAACGTGGCATATATGTATCCTTGCGTCCACCGACGAGGCAAGTATCATCTCTCTTGCGGTTATATAATCCTCGGAGGCTCTGTCCATGCCCTTTACGCCAAGCTTTTCCGATGTCTCGCCCTTGTTCATTATACCGCCGTTTATTATGCTCAGGTCCTCGCAGTGTGAAGCAACGAGAAGTCCGTTCTCTTTGGAAAGTTCAAGTGCTTTTCTCATATTCTCGGCATTCTCAACAGGTCTGCCGTCATCGGATATGCATATGCAGCCTGCCTCCTTGAGTGCCTCATAGTCGCAGAGGCCGTTTCCGCTCATGCCGCCTGTTATGCAGCCTACGGGGTAAACGTCAACTCCCGTACCCTTTGCCTTGTCGATGATGTAGCGGATAGTTTCGGGATTATCGCATGTGGGCTTCGTGTTCGGCATCGCAAGGACTCCCGTAACTCCTCCTGCAAGAGCCGCCGAGCAGCCTGTAAGTACGTCCTCTTTATGGGTGAAGCCCGGGTCCCGGAGATGTACGTGCATATCGAACAGGGACGGCATAAGGACAAGTCCCGTTCCGTCAATGACCGTGTCTGCCGCTTCTGTGATATTACTGCCGAGCTTTTCGATTTTTCCGTTGTTTATGAATACGTCTGCTGTTATATCCGTAACGTTATCGACTGCACGGATATTCTTTATCAGGATAGATGCCATAGATTCCTCGCTTTCTGTTGGTAAGTATATTTCAGTATATCGCTACTCCGTCGCTGCCGTCTATTTCCTCAACGGAAACTCTCACGACCTCACTGTGTGAGGTGGGAAGATTCTTGCCAACGTAATCGGCACGTATCGGCAGCTCCCTGTGGCCGCGGTCTATAAGCACCGCAAGCTGTATTGAGCGCGGCCTGCCCCGCTTGATAAGCGCGTCTATGGCAGCGCGGGAGCTTCTTCCCGTAAATATAACGTCGTCAACGATGACGATATTCTTGTCGGTGATATCAAAGGGTATCTCCGTCCGCTCGTTATCCCCTGCCGGTTTGCTGTCATCGCGGTAGGGAGTTATGTCCAGCGAACCAAAGGGAACGGTATTCTTTTCAAGCTCCGAGAGCTTTGCGGCGATACGCCTTCCGATAGGTACTCCTCTTGAAAGGATACCGACTATGCAGAGATCCTCAGTGCCTTTATTGCGCTCGATTATCTCGTAGGAGATACGGGCGATAGCTCGCTGTACAGCCTTATCGTCCATTATCACACGCTTTGACTCCATACACTGTCTCCTTTCAGCAACAAAAAATGCTCCCCGCATGGCAGGGAGCATACTTACAGTTATAGCTATGGTTATAGTTATATTCAGTATTTGCGAACGCGCCTTGCCGACCTCACGGGATCGAATTAAAGGGTAGTTTCAATTAACAGAAATATTATATCACATTATGTTTCTCTTGTCCAGTGATTTCAGTAATATTATTATTTATTTACAAAAAGCCGCTCCTAAAGCTGCCGCTGATTGTAGGGCATTTCGGTATATGAAAAATTTTCTCAGACTATTGGAATTTACAAGAAAACGTGGTATAATTATTATCAGTACGATCACGGAGGTAAAAAATGAGAATTCGACACAAACCATGGGCAAAGCCCGAGCTGGAGGCTTGTCCCTTTTACATACATGAACCCCAGAAGCAGATAGGTCACTGGAGAGAGCTCTTCCCCGCCCCGGCCAAGCCCCTCTATGTGGAGCTTGGCTGCGGAAAGGGCGGCTTCATATCGCAGGCTGCTCCCGCTCACCCCGAGGTGAACTTCATAGCTATGGATATCAAGAATGAAATGCTCGTCCTCGCTAAGCGCAAGCTTGAAGCTGCCTATGAGGAAAAGGGAGCTTCTCCCGACAATGTCCGCATAGCTATACAGAATATCGAGCGCCTTGAACTTGCATGGGACGAGAACGACCGCGCTGACCGCATATACATCAACTTCTGCAATCCGTGGCCGAAAGCCAAGCACAAGAAACGCCGTCTCACCCACACCCGTCAGCTTGTGAACTATAAGAAGTTCCTCCGCGGTGAGCTGTGGTTCAAGACCGACGACGACGAGCTCTTTGAGGAGTCCTTCGAGTACTTCCGGGAGGCAGGTTTCAGGATAAAGTACAAAACCTATGACCTCCACACGGAAAGCCCATACGAAAACTTTGTAACAGAGCATGAAAAGATGTTCTCCGATGAGGGAAAGAAGATAAAATTCCTCATTGCAGAGCCCATAAGGGAGGAATAATAATGGAATTCAAAAAGGATTTCCACGGCATACATATCGAGGGCGGCTCGGTAAAGGCCGCAGGCAAGGGCAATCTTGCCGTTTCTGAGGATGTTCCTCAGAATATCCGTACAAAGATCGACCCCGGAACAGTTGCCAAAACTGCCGCAAAGGCTGCCGCTCTTACAGGACTTGTGCTGCTCAGGCATAAAACGAAAAAGAAGCGCAAATGAAATGACAGATAGATTTTTGAACCGTTTCAAGGAAATGAACGGAACATATATGTAATGAGATACCCGATTGCATATTCCACACCTGAAGGTGTGAAATATGCAGGATCTCATAACCTGTTTATCACAATCTGCAGAGATATGATTGTACCTGATGTTCAGATTCCGGAAGAAATATTACATTAATCAGATTAAATTTTGATTTAAAGCTTTACAACGAAAAAAAAAGGTGCTATAATGTTTTTAGGCTGTGTTCAATGGCGAGCATGGCAATTACAAAGGAGGTATTTCCACATGGAAAAAGTCAGAATAGGTATATCGGGCTACGGCAATCTCGGAAGAGGCGTTGAGCTTGCGATAAGACAGAACGATGATATGGAGCTCGCAGGCATTTTCACACGCCGCGATCCCTCAACAGTCAAGCCCCTTACAGCAGGCGCCAAGGTATACAAAATAGATGACGCCGAGAAAATGAAAGATGATATCGATGTTATGATAATCTGCGGCGGAAGCGCTACAGACCTTCCCAAGCAGACTCCCGCTATGGCTAAGTTATTCAACGTTATCGACAGCTTTGATACTCACGCAAGGATACCCGAGCATTTCGCTAACGTTGACAAGGCAGCAAAGGAAAGCGGTCACCTTGCTTTCATCTCACTGGGCTGGGATCCGGGTCTCTTTTCACTCAACAGACTTTATGCAGAGTCCATTCTCCCCAACGGCAAGAGCTACACATTCTGGGGCAAGGGCGTAAGTCAGGGTCACTCAGACGCTATCCGCCGCGTTGAGGGCGTTAAGAAGGGTATACAGTACACTATCCCGATAGAGGCTGCTATGGACGCTGTCCGCAGCGGCAGTCAGCCCGAGCTCACTACCCGTCAGAAGCACAAGAGAGAGTGCTGGATCGTTGCCGAGGAGGGCGCTGACCGCGCTAAGATCGAGCATGATATCAAGACTATGAAGAACTACTTCGACGAGTATGATACCACAGTAAACTTCATCAGCGAAGAGGAGTTCAACGCCAAGCACACTCAAATGCCTCACGGCGGCTTCGTTATGAGAAGCGGTCTCACAGGCGACGGCGAGAAGACTCATCAGATGATAGAGTACTCACTCAAGCTTGATTCAAACCCCGAGTTCACTGCAAGCGTTCTCATCTGCTATGCAAGAGCTCTTGCAAGACTTAAGGCAGAGGGCGCTACAGGCTGCAAGACAGCTTTCGATATCGCTCCCGCTTATCTTTCAAAGCTCAGCGGCGAGGAACTGAGAGCTTCCATGCTTTAATAGTTTGTCAACTCCCGAAGAAGCATCTTCTTCGGGAGTTTCTTGGTTATCAGCGGTTAGTCCGCGGCGACCGCAATAACGGTCAAAGGCTGCGCTGTGTGCAGTTGGTACAATTAGCAGTAAATTTCTCTGTGTATTTTGTGAGTTTTGCTTTGGATTTATTGACATTCAAGGCTTTTAGTGGTACAATTATTATATAAAATATGACATATTAGGGGGATAATTATGGCACTTACAAATGCGATCTGCACTAACTGCGGCAAAACAGTCGAAGTCGATAAAAACAAGGACGCTTGGGTATGTCCTCACTGCAGCACTCCTTTTATTGTCAGCAAGGCTGTCAATAAGTACAAGTCACAGCACAAGGAAGTGGCTAAGAAGGTAAAGGCTGTAAAAAAGCAGAGCTCCGATTTTGTAGTGGAGAACGGCGTCCTCACCGCTTACAAGGGAAGCTCAGAGGAGGTCACTATTCCGGCGGAAGTACGCAAAATAGCCAACCACGTTTTTGAAAACAATACAACCCTTAAGCACGTCACATTCCACGACAAGCTGGAAATAATCGGAGGCTATGCCTTCAGAGGCTGTACAGCCCTTGAGGAGGTCAATTTCCCGGACAGTATAGTTTCTATCGACATATGGGCTTTCAGAGGCTGTTCGAGCCTTAAGAGAGTCGTTCTTCCTCCTCATCTCCACAGTATCTCAGACGCATTGTTCGCCGACTGTACCGGGCTTGTCTCTGTTGAGCTCTGCGAGCCCATAGGAGAAATAGGCGCTTTTGCCTTTTCGGGCTGCAGGAACCTGACAGAAATTGAGATCACAAAATATGTCTCGCAGATTGGCAAGTATGCCTTTTCAGGCTGCGAAAAACTTGAAAAGATAAACATTCCCGAGGGAGTTTCCCATATCCAGGAATGTACCTTTGCCAACTGCACCGCCCTCTCTGTAGTGGGTATTCCCAAAACTATCAAGAACATCGGCGCTTCTGCTTTCCAGAACTGCGTATCCCTGAAAAATGTGGAGATACCCGCAGGCGTTCTGAGCGTTGACGGTTTCAGCGGCTGTACGGGACTGAGAGCTGTCGAGATACCAGCAGGCACCACCTCTGTGGGTGATTTCAGCGGCTGTGAAAACCTCGAGAGCATACGTATCCCTGCTTCCGTGAAAAAGATATCAGGAGGTTTCAACAACTGCCCGAACCTTCTTACCATCAACTGGCCGAACCTCGCCGATAACGCTTCAAGCTTCCCCGCTTACTACGAAACTGTGCTTGCCAGCCGCAAGACCGCAGGCAAATGCGTATACTGCGGCGGAGACTTCAAGCTGATCTCAAAGGTGTGCAAGGTCTGCGGAAAGAAAAAAGACTATTGACGAAATCGGGTTTTAGAGCTATAATATATTGTATTATGTAATATAAGGAGAATCTCATGAAGCTCTTGACCCGCATCATCACTTTGATCTCAGCAGTTCTTATCACTGCCGCAGCCTGGAGCTGCGATAATAAAAAACCTGCGTCAGGCAGCGTCACCAGTAACAGCGTGACAACCTCCGCAGAAAAAACCACATCCGGAGCGACAGAGGGCACAACGGTCACTGCTGCGGCAAAGGCTGCACAGACTACGGACAGCACAACTGTATCCGTGACTGATTCTTCGGTGACCGACACTGCCGATACTACTGCCGTTCAGACAACAGAAACTGCCACAGCGACGACTGCCGCCGCTGACAAAAAAGCGGACGAGGCTCCGAAAACGGGCTTCGATACCTGCTTTGACGCAGCGCGTGCCTACTATGACGCATACCTCCGCGGCGACCCCAATGCAGTATACGATATGTTCTGCAAGGAAGAGATCGAGGGGCTGCATGCCTACTTCGACACTGAACAGCCGGAAATGCTGGAGGGTAAAAACGCTCAGGTAATGTTCAAGCGTTCCAAGGTCATAAGCGCTGTAAACGATTCCATCAAAAGAATACATTCGATAATGACTGAAAAGTCTAACGTTCCGCCCGAACAGTGGACTACTACACTTACTGAGCAGACACTTAAGCCTACAGGCGAAAACGAATTAAAGGACTTCAATAAAAAACTCGGCACAAGCTTCACGAATGCTTCGGACTGCGGATACGTATACTACAATGACGGCAGCGAGGAACATTCCTTTCTCGGAAATGGCTGCGGATTTGTAGAGTTAAACGGAAGATGGTATCTTTCATATTCCACAGTTATGAATGCCGAGCTCCTTACCTATATGGATATCTTCAGATGAAAGGGGCGGTAAATACCGCCCCTTTTCCGCTAAAAAGAGCAAAGGAGAGTTTTTATGTCAATACTCGGAAAAACAGGTGTTGTTATCACGGGTTTCCTCCTTATTGCAGTTTTAGCCACAGAAATAGTCGGTCTTGCGGCAAATCTGATATTTGCCCCTTTTTTTGGCATGAGAGTCACTACTATCTCATTTTTCGGACTGGAATTCACAATTTCAGACAACAAATGGACCAGAACCTTTCACAAGCTGAGTCCGATCATACAGCAGGACGTGCGTTTTGACAGCCGCAAGCCTGTTGAGAGCTTCAGCGACAGAAAAGCCGATATGCTCCAGCTCGTAAATATAGCTGCAAAATTTGCAGCTGCAGCTGTCATATGCTTTACAGTGCGGGGGCTGTTCACAAAGCCAGGGCCGCTCAGTCCCCCCGAGCTCCTCATTGCCGCATTTGCAGCAGGAATGATGTTCCACGCCTTCTTCGCACTCGGTATATACCTTTATACCAATTTCGTACTTATGAAGCGCCTCGGCGGCTACATAAACTCAATAATGAAAAGGCTCAGGAACGGCGAAAGCTACGCCTCACTGGATATGCAGCCCTATGAAAAGCTTGGCTACGACAGGTCAACAAAGTCCGAGAGGCTGCTGTACTATCAGCTTTATATGGGCTACCTTGCCGCTGTGGGCAATTACGACGGCATGCGGGGGCCCTCATATCAGGCAATGCGCTCCCTCATAGGCAGGGAATACTTCGTACAGGATACGGGAAGCTATTACTGGCTGATATTCTTCTTCTCGGAGATAGAGCCCAATGCTCCCCTGACGGACCTGCTCCTGAAAAGGCTCGGGGACGTCATAAACAGCGACAGCGACGCAAATGCAAAGCGCGTACTCGCTTACTACTTCTACAATATCAGACGTGATTTCACCAGCGCACAGAAAATGGTGGACGAAGGGTTCAAGGCTCTCGATTCAGATTCCGGACTTGCTACCGAAAGAGAGCTTGAAAGACAGCTGCTCAGCGACCTCAACGAGCGCCTGCAGCTTCTCAATACTCCCCTGAAGCCCTCTCTCGTGCATCAGAACTGATACATATATTTACCAATACACGGAGGTTCTCCTTTATGGACAACAAATTACTCAACGAAACATCAGACGCCGTAAAAAAAGTAATAGACCACTTCGGCATTGACATACTTTCAGACCACAAGAAATTCTGTTCGGCATTTTCGGATTTTGCTCCGAAGCTCTCAAAGGAGAACAAGGCTTTTTTCGTAGCCCTAAGCGAGAATATCGGCACTATCTTTATACGTGAGAACAGCGAAGTCACTGCCGGCAGCAAAAAAGCCGACGAAGTGGTGCTCCGCGCCGTCACGGAGATAAGCGAATACCTCAATGACGAAAAAGCCGAACTCATAGCAAACAGTATTGCAATTTCCCTCGGCTGGGAACTGAGCAGCCGCAGCGAAAGCTCCCCCCCTCAGGGAAACAGCATTCACACTTCGGGAAGCACGGGCACACTCATAGAAAATCTCTTCCGCCGCGCTGAAAACGGCGACAACGACGCCTGCTTCAACCTCGGCGAGCGCTTCTTCTACGGCAGAAGCGTCAGACAGGACTACTCCAAGGCGGTAAAATGGTACACCCTTGCAGCTGACCGCGGCGATTGCAGCTCGCAGAAAAAGCTTGCCGACTGCTTCTACCTCGGACAGGGTATAGAACGTAATATAGCCATGGCTGCAAAGTACTACGAAATGGCTGCCGAGCAGGGCGACTACGATTCGCAGAAAGCCCTTGTCCGCTGTTATATCACAGGCGGTGCTGGCTTTCCCTCCAACAGAGCAAAGGCTGACCACTTCTCCGAAAGGTACGGTATCTCCACAAAGGCAGGCACCTCTGACGGGCTCCTGAAAAACGCTCAGTCCGGAGACCCTGAGGCGCAGTTCAAGCTTGGCAATATGTACCTCAGAGGCGTCGGCATAGAGCTTGACAAAGCAAAGGGTATACACTGGCTCAAACAGGCGGCTCAGCAGGGGCATGCCTCCGCAAAGTACAACCTCGCCTGCTGCTACCTGTCAGGTATCGGAGTTCCGCAGGACAAGACCACAGCCGTTATGATGTTCAACGAGGCTGCCAGAAGCGGGGACCTCGATGCAATGAACAATCTTGCAGGCTGCTGTATGCGAGGTGACGGCACTGCTCCTGATCAGACACTTGCAGCAAAGTATTACAGACAGGCTGCCGAGCAGGGACACCCAAAGGCGCAGTACAACTACGGGGAATGCCTTTTCAGAGGACTTGGAGTTTCCGCAGATCATGAAGAGGCTGTAAAGTGGTACAGACAGTCCGCCGAGCAGGGCGACCCAGACGGTCAGTACTCCTACGGCTGGTGCCTCCTTAACGGGGCGGGTATCCCAAAGGATGCCGCCGCAGCAAGGGATATGCTGGAGCTCGCCGCAAACCAGCACCATACCGACGCTGAAAGAGAGCTTGGCTACTGCTATACCAACGGCACGGGAACATATAAAAACTTTGCCTCTGCCGCCAGGTACTTCAGCAAGGCAGCAGCTAACGGAGACAAGGAGTCGGCAGAAGCGCTTATCGCCTGCTATAAATACGGCGGTGAATACCTTGCGGCTGATGAAGCAAAGGCTCATTATTACGCTACACAGTACGGTCTCGATTATTATGCGATATAATAAATGTCCGCTATAAGTACCACGCTTATAGCGGACATTTTTCTTTAAAAGGGAGTGATAAAGCAGATTTATCGCTCCCTCGCTTAGTTGTTTTATACTATATCACTTATCTTGTATTCTGGGAAGCCGGGGAAATAGTTTACCTCGTACCTGTTCCTTTCGAGGAAGTCCCTTGCCTCAGCCGCTGTCATGGGTGCCTCGGCATCGTCGTTGAATTTATAATTCCAAGCCCTGAAGCTCGTATCGAGGAGATCCTCATAGTAAAGCTCATATGAAAGCCACAGACCTGTTTCAACGTCCACATCTGCATCTATGCGGCAGTTTATCCACCCACCGAAATCGTATTCGTAGTTAATCGCAACACTTGCTATCCTTCTGCCGTTTTCAATGCGGTCGCCGGTCACTGTCCACGGCTGCATATTTCTCACTGGCAGAGCATATTCACTTTTTACACTGTATCCAAGCAAGTCGTCATCAAGATAAATATATTTGAATATCCCGCAATTATTGAAGAATACTCTGTCAGGTATGTTCAGCATTTGCATGAACTCATGACTGATATCCTTGATATAGCAGTACTTATTGGCGAATTCTGCATTGGCGCCCATTCCGTTGTTTGCCGATTCCACATAAAGATTATTCAGGTAAAAAGAATGATAATTACCGCGGAAAGAATCAGCCTTGCCTGAATCCGCTTCTGTACCGTAGAATTCATCACAGTTCATCTCGCCTGTCATTGTG
This sequence comes from Ruminococcus flavefaciens, assembly GCA_002309635.1. Lineage (GTDB taxonomy): Bacteria > Bacillota > Clostridia > Oscillospirales > Ruminococcaceae > Ruminococcus > Ruminococcus flavefaciens_J. The sequence goes on from DBXO01000011.1 coordinate 108,380, forward strand.
GTATTGTCTATTTTTACGGTTCCTTTTGATACGTCATAATAAGGGCTGTCCGGACCGCTGAAGTTTGAGGCAAACTTTACTTCAAACTCCGCAGAGAATCTGTCATAGTAATGTGTTGCGTCAATGCATCTCTGACGAAGAAATTCTCCCGTAAGGCCTGTTGGAACACTGTTAGCTTCTGTAGTCACTGTCTCCGCGGTGACTGTGTTCGTTGTTCCCGATGACAGCGCGTCATTTGACGTGCTTACTCCTGTTATGTCTGCATATCCGCTTGCGGGAGCTGCTGTGGTGACCGATACTTTGTCAGCCGCTGCCGTTGTAGTCTCCGTTGTTGCAACGGCCGACATATCAGAACCATTACCTCCGCCGTCATGTATAAGGTTATCGTTCTTCCTAAGCAGATGAGCTCCGCCTATGATGCCTGCTACGACCAGTACAGCCGCCGCTGCCGCAGAAGCTATATGCGTTATCCTTATCCTTCTGTTGTATTGTTCAACTCCGGAAGCTATGTCGGTATACTCGCTGTCGTTCTCGGCGCGCTTCATTGCCTTTGCAAATATCTCGTCCTTCCTTGCAGCCTCCTCCATGAGCTTATCCACGGAAGCCTTGTCTGCGCTGCGCAGGGTCTCTATTATCTTTTTCCTGTTATTCATATTTGTTCCTCCTTTACAGAGTTATGCCTTCTTCGGTGAGAAGCTTTTTCAGCCGTTTCATGGCCCGTCCGCACCGAACACGTACCGCAGCCGCGCTCAGACCTGTCATCTCTGCTATCTCGCCCGAAGTCTTGTTATAATAGTATTTCTGAATGATTATGACGGAATCGGGAGTGCCGAGCTCGCCTATTTTTCCGAGAAGCTGCTGTGCAAGCTCTGCTTTGTCCGAATTTGCCTCGATATCCTCACCATCAGCTAACTCTGCCATTTCAGCATCGGCAGAGATATCGAGTCCTTTCCCGGAAACAAGACGCCTCCTCATGCTTACAGCCGCATTGCGGGCAGCAGCTCCTATATATGATCTCAGCGATACACTGTCATCGCTTCGGAGCTTCATCATTACGGAAGCAAATACGTCTATGACGCATTCCTCGGAATCGGACTGACTTCCGAAGCCGCTGATTATTCTGTTGACTATGGCATATACATAGCTGTAATATTTATCAAAAAGAGCTCTCTGCCCGTTGGCGGGTACCTCGCGCATGAGAGCCATTATCTCATTATCTGTCATACGCATCCTCCTTTGCATTTCTTAAAGCGAATTCGTCTTCACTTATATTAACGCAAACCCGGTGTAAAGTGTAACACTATTCTATCATTTTTTTATTTTAAGTGCAAGATTTTAAATAAGAAACAATATATTTAATACTTTTTGTTATTTCAGATATTGCTTTATCAGTGAATTTGTGGTATAATAAGTCCAACAGTTTTACGGCGCAATAGACAAAAAATCCATCAAGAGGTGAATAATTACGTGAAGATACTACTCATCGGCGGCACAGGCACCATAAGTATGGCTATAACAAAGCTCCTTGCACAGCAGGGTCACGAGGTCGTGCTCCTAAACCGCGGCGGCAGGAACAGCAGCCTGCCCGATAATGTCAGAACTATACAGTGTGATATATCCGACGAGGCTGACGCCGCTGAAAAGCTGGAAGGAATGAGCTTTGACTGCGTCGGCGAGTTCATAGGCTTCGTACCCGCTCAGGTTGAAAGGGACTTCCGCCTTTTCAGCGGCAGAACAAAGCAGTACATCTATATAAGCTCCGCTTCAGCCTATCAGAAGCCGCTTTCGGACTGCGTCATCACGGAGAGCACGCCGCTTTCAAATCCACACTGGCAGTATTCCCGCGACAAGACAGCCTGCGAGGAATACCTTATGAAGCAGTACCGCGAAAACGGTTTCCCCATAACTATAGTACGCCCCAGCCACACCTACGATGAAAGGTCGGTGCCTCTCGGAGTTCACGGCGACAAGGGCAGCTGGCAGGTGGTCAAGCGGATAATGGAGGGCAAGCCGGTTATTATCCACGGCGACGGCACCTCACTGTGGACCATTACCCACAACAGCGACTTCGCAAAGGCTTATGCAGGTCTTGTAGGAAATATCCACGCTATAGGCCAGGCGTTCCATATAACCTCAGACGAGAGCGTAACATGGAATCAGATATATTCGATCATAGCCGACGAGCTGGGAGTTGAGCTCAATGCCTGCCATGTTTCTTCGGAAATGCTGAACGCAGTCGGTCCATACGATTTCGAGGGGACTCTTCTCGGCGACAAGGCTTGTACCGTAATATTCGACAACTCGAAGATAAAACGTGCCGTCCCGGGTTTTGCCGCAACAGTTCGTGCAGATCAGGGAATAAGGCAAACTATAAGATATATCCTTGCTCACAGGGAGTGTCAGACCGAGGACGAGGATTTCGACCGCTGGTGCGATAAGGTCGCAGCCGCTGTAAATAATTTCAGAATATAATAAGGGAGGAACATTTTTATGGATAATTTTCAGTTTTACAGCCCTACGGAGTTCATTTTCGGAAGGGACACAGAATCAAAGGCAGGAGAAATGGTAAAGAAGTACGGCGGTAGCAAGGTGCTAATACACTACGGTTCGGGCTCTGCGGTAAAATCGGGACTTATCGCCGCAGTAAGAGCTTCTCTCAGTGAGAGCGGCATCGAATTCACCGAGCTGGGCGGCGTTCAGCCAAATCCCCGTGATACTCTTATTTACAAGGGTATTCAGCTCTGCCGCGACGAGAATGTTGACTTTATCCTCTCTGTGGGCGGCGGCTCATGTATCGACTCGTCCAAGGCCATCGCTCTCGGAGTTCCATATGACGGCGACTTCTGGGACTTTTACGGCACAGGCAAGGAAGTGGAAAAGGCTCTCCCCATCGGCACCGTGCTAACCATCGCAGCCGCAGGCAGCGAGGGCTCCGGAGCTTCCGTAGTCACCAAGGAGGAGGGCAGCTTAAAGCGTGACGTTGGCTCTGACAAACTCCGTCCCCGCTTCTCCATACTCAACCCCGAGCTTACATGCTCTCTCCCCGCTTATCAGACAGCATGCGGAGCTACAGATATAATGGCTCACGTTTTCGAACGCTATTTCACAAATACTCACGAGGTAGAGATAACAGACCGTCTCTGCGAGGCTGTTCTCCTTACCATGATAAAGGAAACTCCCCGTGTTATAATCCAGCCGGATAACTACGAGGCAAGAGCCAATATCATGTGGGCAGGCACAGTTGCTCACAACGATATCGTAGGCGTTGGAAGAAGTCAGGACTGGAACAGCCACCGCATAGAGCATGAGCTTTCGGCTCTCTATGACTGCGCTCACGGTGCAGGCCTTGCAGTCGTTATGCCCGCATGGATGGAATTCGTATACAAGCACGATGTTATGCGTTTTGCGCAGATGGCTGTCCGCGTATGGGGCTGTCAGATGAACTTTGACAATCCGGATGAGACCGCTCTTGAAGGTATCCAGTGCTTCAGAGGCTTCCTGCGCAGTATCGGCATGCCCATCAACTTCAAGGAGCTGGGTGCAAAGGAGGAGGATATACCTGTTCTCGTAGAAAAGCTTGGTCTCGGCGAAGGCAGGACAGGCGGCTTCGTACACCTCTCCTCACAGGACGTTGCTACCATTTACCGCATAGCAGCCCATACAGAATGAGAGCTACCTGCGGATATCCCCTATAAACAGGGCTGACGAGGCTATCAGCAGCGTCAGGGCGACTGAGCCGCAAAGATAAGCCGCAGCTCCCGCAAAGACTATTATAAGCAGCTTAACGGCTGTAAGTACAGCGTCGGCTGTAGTTTCACAGACTGTTCCCGAAATGATGTGGGAAATGACAGCTCCGCCGTCAAGGCTCCTGTATGGCAGCATATTATAGCAGGCAGCAAGCAGGTTCAGCAGCGGAAATGCTCCCCCGCAGCCTGTGAGCATCATTATAAGAAATACAGCAATATTGGCGGCAGGTCCCGCAAGCAGCACGAAAATGCTGTTTCTGAGCGGTACCGTGCCGCCTTTTCGCATATTCATGCGTATTCCTGCCCCGCTTAGCTCAACAGAGCGGACGCTGCCGCCGCAGAGTGCAACTGCAATGATATGCCCCGCTTCATGTACGGCACAGACGGTGTAAAAGGCAAGTACGAGCCCGCCGCTCCGCATCAGGAATATCAGCCCGTTGAATACGAAAAATGAAAAATACAGCCGCACATTGCAGCCGAATATCCTAAAGCCTATCAATATATTCCAATATAAAGTCGATAGGATTCGGTACTGCCGGGGCAGGATCCGACGAAATGGCTTTCAGCCTGCCGAAGACCTCTCCGGTCAGCTGCGGGCGGAAGAAGCTGCCTCCGATGAACAGAAGAGCAATGAGTATGCACAGAACAGCCTGCGTTGCTATCACGTCGTCTGCCCTGTTCCTGCGCTTTCTGTCGTATTCCTCCATAAGCGCCTCGGTGCTGCCGCTGTCGTACTCAATATCCTCGTTTTCCATAACATCACCTCATTAATCATTATGCGAAAAAAATCGAAAAATGCAATATTCTCCTTGTATTTTCCTCAAAATGAGTGCAATAATACTACTGCGGAGAGATTCCGCAAATCAATCAGAGGTAAATGCTTATGAAAATAAACGCTTCCGCTGCATTGCTGACTGCGGCTTGTCTGCCGTGCACGGCAGTATACGCTGCCGATAACACCAGAATAGGCTACGGTCAGGGTACGTCAGTCGATGAGAAAAACCGACCCGTTGACGCAGTGCAGTTCAACAGCCGATTCGGCGACCTTGATGCCTTCGCCCTGTCGGAGGACGATAAAAGAATAATCATCACCTTTGATCAGGGCTATGAAAACGGCTATACAGCAAAGATACTGGATACCCTTAAAGCCAAGGACGTACAGGCTGTGTTCTTTCTGACAGGTCCTTACGCAAAAACGGAGGGAGCTCTCGTAAAACGCATGATAAACGAGGGGCATATCCTCGGAAATCACGGCATGACACATGCAAGTCTGCCTGCTCTCTCCGAAGAGGACGCAAAGAAAGAGATACTTTCCCTGCATGACTATGTAATGAACAATTACGGCTATCAGATGCAGTACTTCCGATGTCCCTGCGGGGAATACTCGGAACAGGCACTTGAGACCGCCAAAAGCTGCGGCTACAAGACGCTTTTCTGGAGCAGCGCCTATGTGGACTGGAACACTGACTCTCAGCCCTCCCCTTCCGAGGGACTGAAAAAGCTTACCGACGCAGCTCACGGCGGAGAAATACTCCTGCTCCACTCTGTTTCGGCTACAAATGCCGAGATACTCGGTCAGCTGATCGATAACTTCAGGGCTAAGGGATTTACGGTATAAAGCGAAACAGCATAAAGGAGCTCCGGCACCTTTATGCTGTTTCAAAAAAAGAATTACAGTACATGCAAAAACGGGACACCAAGTGTCCCGTTTTTATTATTATCCCAAGCGACTAACGGCTTTTATACGAGCCTGCCTCTGATAATAAGCGTGCTGACACCTGCCTGCGCGGACCACTCACCTGTATTCTCATTCTGCGAGAACTGTGCCGCAGGTACTGTCACCTGACCGTCAAGGCTGGTGAATACTCCGTTGTCGGGATCATATGCGTAGTTTGTGCCAGATACCCATGCAGTGCCGTTGAACTCGGCAGTAAGTCCGCTGAGTGAGGGGCTGAATGTGTCGCTGAATATTACATTGTCAGCTGCCTCCGCAGGCTCTGTGCCGAAATTCTGTATGATAAAGGTGTAGGTCACCTCTCCGTTCTCCTCAACAGCAGCAGGACTCAACGACTTGCTGATAGCAAGGTCTATTCCGTCGCTGTAGGAGATAGTCCCGGAAACTGTTAAAGGCTCGAAGCCTGTGCCGCTGATAGTAGCGGAATTGGTTATCACGGCTTCATCGCCCATAGGTGCAAAGCTGTTGGTTTCTGCTGCGTATATCAGCATAGCATTGCCGCCTGCGGGGACGTTTATGCCTGTGACCGTAAGCGGAGATACCGAGGCAACAGCCGGTGCTGCCTGCTTTACGCCGTTAACATAGCAGGACAGGGTACCCTCTCTGTAGCTCAGGGGCACAACAACGGTACCGTCCTCGCCAAAGCTGTATGCGCCGAGGTCGTCGCTGACGGTCAGTCCGCTGTAGCACACCGAGCCCGTATTGACTATGCTTATCATATAAACATTCCCGCTTCCCTGGGAATAGCTGTCGGAAACAGCACTTTTTTCTGCGGAAAGCACCTCAAGTATCTCACCTGAGGTTATATTCGAGGTCGCCACTGTTCCGTTATAGGACAATGTTGCCTGATTGTAGAAAGCTGCCATATAAATTCCTCCATATGACGGCATTGCCGCCGTACTAAGGGAGGGAGTCCCCTCCCTCAATGATATTATATGACAGCAAGACATCTGGCGTGAATGGATATCAGATGATGATACCGCTGAAATGATCTATCTCATGCTGGATTATCTCAGCCTCAAAGTCGCGGAATATCCCGCGGCGGCGCTTGAATTTCCTGTCTGTGTACTCCACGGTTATAATGCGGTGACGTGTAACTGGACGTACTCCGCTGAGTGAAAGGCAGCCCTCCTCAGTCTCGTAGGTGTCCTTTGACCTGTCCACTATCTCAGGGTTTATCATAGCGATGTACTCATCACCGATAAGGGCAACAAGTATGGTCTTGTGGACGCCTATCATGTTAGCTGCCATGCCCACGCAGCGCTCCTCGTTAGCCTTTACAGTATCCAGCAGGTCGCGGACGGTCTGCATATCGGCTCTTGTGGCAGGCTCTGACTTTATTGCAAGCACGGCTTCGTCCCTGACTATGTCTTTTACCATAAAAATGCTCCTTTTCAAAGAAAAACGGGACATACGTCCCGTTTACGATTATTCCAGTTCAAGAAACGCCTTGAAGTTGTCGGCGAGTATCATCTGATTCTCCTCTTCCGTAAAGCCCAGCTTAAGGAAACGCATGAGCTCGTCCTCGTGGCTCCACATCGGGAAATCCGAACCGAAGAAGCAGTTTTCGATACCGTATTTTCTCACTATCCCCGCTGCTCTTTCGGGAGTAAGGAAAGCAAGAGAGCTGCTGACGTCGAATCTTACATTCTCCAGCCGTGGAAGTATCTTCTCGGCGGCGTCCCACTGCTGATAACCGCCAAGATGTGCGGCAAGTATCTTCAGCTTCGGGAAATTGTCGTGTATCCTCTTTATGCGCTCGGGCGCAGAATAATCGTATCTTGCGTCTCCGCAGTGGATAAGCAGCGGAAGTCTTCCCTCCATGAGCTCATATATCCTGAAAGCCTCGGGAGAATCCGCGTTGAACTTCTGAAAATCGGGGTGAAGCTTTACTCCGTGAAGCCCAAGGGAGATTATCTGCTCTATGTCCGCTTCAAGGTCTGAGGAATCGGCGTGTGTGGTGCCGAAACCGTAAAAGCAGCTGTGCTTTGCGCACTCGCCTGCTATATATGTATTTATATTGCTTGTCTGACGGGGAGTTGTCGCAGTCGAGCACACAAGATACTTCTTTACGCCTATCCTGCTTCCCGCTTCTATGAGCTTCTCACTGAAGCCTCTGTTATTCATTGGTATGCCGTAGAAATTTCCAATGCTGTCTGTAGCTGTGTCGGCTATCTTTTCGGGGAAAATATGGGAATGAGCATCGATTATCTCATACTTTCCGTAAACCTCGGGGTTCATACATCCATCTCCTAAATACAGATTCAATGAACATTATACCCCATATATTTCCAAAAGTCAAGCTGTTTTATTATAGCTATAAGTAATAAGCAGTTATCACCTTTCCTCAAGGCGTCCCTTTGCAGCACTTTCCTTTTCGATATCAATACGCTCGAGGACTATCTCGCGTCCTGCGATACGGAAGCCTATCTCCTGATAGAAGCTCACTCTGACGTCAAGTGCGAGAAGATACGCTCTTTTTCCGAGGCCGTTGAAGAACTTAGCCAGCCATTTGAGGAACTCCCTTGCATATCCCCGTCCTCTTGCCGCCTTGTTGGTAGCTACCTGTCCGATGAGAACGGTACTGCCGATATCGAATACCGCTGAAGCCGTGGTTGAGTCGCGGTAAGTAAAGACCCTGCTTATGCCGTGGCGGCAGCGGTGGGAGGTATCCGTGTACCACAGTGAGAAATCGGCGATATTAGGGAAGCCCTCGCTGAGTATCTTGTACACGTCGGGGAGACTGGGATTGAATTCCACGTGCTCCTCGATAGCTTCAAGGGGCGTATCATCGGGGATAAGCTCAAATATGGTACGGTTGAGGACCTGATAGCGTTCGGGAATGGTTATGCCCTCAAGTATTTTCTGGTCGCCCTCTATACGGAATGGCAGATTCATGCTGACAAAGAGGTCTATCTCGTCATTTGGCTCCAGCTTTCCGTCGCCGCAGATTATCAGCGTGGAATTTATGATGAACATGAAGCCTGTTCCGATGCCGTCGGTTATCTTGTAAAAGCGGCAGAATTCGTAATTCGGACCGTAGGCTCTCATATAAGCAAGCATTTTTTTGCCCGAAAGCGTCTTGTTGAGCAGATCGCGGTCCAGCTCATGCTCATGCTCGATAAGTTTTATCATATCTCATGTATCCTTCCGATGAGAGTTTTTACCAGTCTGTAGGAGTTCTCAAGATCTGCATAGTCTATCACGCAGGAGGGCGAATGAAGGTATCTGCACGGCAGGGAAACAGCTATTGTGCGCACTCCCTTTCCGCTTATATGAACGGCTCCGGCGTCGTTGCCGCCTGCTATCATAGTCTTGGTCTGACAGGGCATGCCCAGCTCTCCTGCTGTGTCAAAGGCAAGCCGGTAGAGCTCCTTGTCGTACATTGTATGCCTGTCCATAAAGGATACAACGGGGCCCCTGCCGACCTCGCACACCCTTTTCGCCCCCGAAGCTCCGTCGATATCCGCAGCTGTTGTGGTCTCAAGAACTATAGCATAGTCCGGAGCTACGGAATACGCAGAGGCAGTCGCTCCGCGGAGACCTATCTCCTCCTGGACATTGAAAACGAAATATGTATCGTATTCAAGCTCCTCATGCATGAGCTCTATCATAATGGCGCAGCCTGCCCTGTCGTCAATAGCCTTGGACTTTACACGGTTGCTGCCCAGTTCCGTATACTCAGAGTCAAAGTAAGCGCAGTCGCCGGGGGAAACGTACTTCTCAGCTTCCGCTTTATCGGCAGCGCCTATATCTATGTAGAGACTGTCGGTTCTGGGAGCCTTTTCACGCTGCTCCTTGCTGAGATTATGAACGGCTGTGGAGCCTACAACTCCGCTGATACGCTTCTTTCCCACACGTACCTGTCTGCCGATGACCACTGACGGGTCAATACCTCCTACATTGCCGAAGCTGAGGGTACCGTCGGGACGTGTATACGTGATAATAAAGCCAACCTCGTCCATATGTGCGCATATCATAAGCTTCTTTCCCGGAGCTTTCTTTCCCTTTTTGAAGCATATGATACTTCCGAGATTATCCACGCTGTACTCGCAGACGTCCTTTATTTTACTGATGATAAGCTCGCGTACTGCGCTTTCATCGCCCGAAACGCCGTCCGCAAGGCATAATTCCTTAAGCAGTTCTTTCATGTTCAGTCCTCCCTTATGAATGCGGCAAGCAGCTTTGCCGTCAGCTCCACATCTTCAAGGTCTATGACCTCAACGGGAGTATGCATATTTCTCAGCGGTATGGATACTGTACACGTCTTTGCACCGCAGCGACTGACTGAATAGCGGTCAGCATTAGTGGAGGTAAGTCCGCTCATTACCTCTGTCTGATACGGTATACCCGCTTTTTTTGCAGCTGCAAACAGACTGTCGCTTATCTCACGTGAAAGTGAGGGGGAAATACCTATCATAGGACCCTTTCCGAGATAGCCGCACTTGCTCTCGTCCTCGCCTATGGCGTAGGCAAAGCTCACATCAACTGCAATGGCAATATCCGGGTCTACCTCATAAGCTCCTGTCTTTGCACCACGCTCGCCGATCTCCTCCTGAGCGGAGAATATAACCGATACATTATAAGCCGTAGTCTTGTCCTTCAGAAGCTCCAGCGCCAAAAGTATGGAGGCAACTCCGCAGCGGTCGTCAAGAGCGCCGCCGGTGATACGGCTGCCGATAAGGTCACGGCATGTCACGTCAAAGGTTATGCTGTCCCCTGCAGCTATGAGCTCATCGAGCTCAGCCTTTGTCATACCCGTGTCAACAGCCACGTCCTCCATTTCCAAAACCTCACTGCCGCCGTTGGTCAGGTGGGGAGGTACGGAACATATAACACCTCTGATATCGCGCTTTCCGTGTATCACAACAGGCTGTGCGGGAAGCAGCCTGCGGTCTATACCGCCTATATTTCCAACCTTTACGAAACCTTCATCGGTGATATACGTAACTATGAAGCCTACCTGGTCTATATGAGCGTCCAGTGCCAGAAGAGGGAGCCCCTCTCTGTGAACGCCGAATCTGCCTATAACGTTTCCGTTTATTATCTCCGCATCGGGACAGTACTCCCGAAGCATTGACAGAGCAAGCTCTGCCGCATTTTTCTCGTTGCCCGAAGCGCCATCGGCTTCCGCAAGAGAGATAACGGTCTTTTTAATATCCATTGCCTTAATCCTTTCGTAAGGTGATAAAAGTTCAATTTACATTATAACACATCACGGCGGAAATGGCAATATTCGCAGAGAAAAAACTGCCTGTGCCCATGATCATTCTTGAACCTGCATAGCAGGATACGCAATATCCGTCCCTGAAGGACGAAGGTCAAAGTCACGTAAGTTGTGCATACGAAACTTTTCTTGCATAAAAACCATAAAAATGATATAATTATACTATGAATCTGATCAGGAGGTATCATATGAACATTAACGACACTATCCACGGCTTTAAGATAACACGTATAGCTCCCGCTGCCGACTGCGGCTCGGAGCTTATTGAGATGCGCCACGAAAAAACAGGCGCAAGGCTTGTATGGCTGAAAAACGACGGTGAGAACAAGCTTTTCTCCATTGCATTCAGGACTCCACCGTCTGACGATACTGGAATCTTCCATATCCTTGAGCATTCGGTGCTCGGCGGCTCGAAAAAATATCCGGTAAAGGAACCGTTTCTCGAACTGATGAAGGGTACAATGAACACCTTTCTCAACGCCATGACCTATCCCGACAAGACCGTTTTCCCTGTTTCAAGCAGGAATGATACCGACTTTATGAACCTCACAAGAGTATACCTCGATGCAGTTTTCGACCCTGCCATCTATTATAACCCCAACATCTTCTATCAGGAGGGCTGGCATATAGAAATGCGCAGCGAGTCTGATACCCCCGTTTACAAGGGCGTCGTGTTCAACGAGATGAAGGGCGCTATGTCCTCAGTCTACAGCCGCATGGAGTCAGAGATAATGAACGTGCTCTATCCTGACAGCTGCTACCGCTTTGAATCGGGCGGACTTCCCGAGGCTATAACTGACCTGACCTATGAGCAGTTCATCGAGGGACACAAGACTTACTACCACCCCTCCAACTCATATATATACCTCGACGGCCCCGTTGATATCGACGCTGTACTGGAGCTCATCGACGGCGAATACCTGTGCCGCTTCGGCAAACGTGAGGTAAACAGCGAGATCCCCGTACAGAAGCCCATAAGCGCCTCTGCCAAGAGAGCCTATTACGAGATATCAGCCGACGAGGACGAGACAGCTCATACATATTACGTTATCGGAAAGATACTGGGCAGCTGGAAGGACCGTGAAAAGGTCACAGCAGCCGCAGTTCTCGGCGAGGCACTTACAGGCTCCAACGATGCGCCCCTGAAACGTGCGGTCCTCGATACCGGTCTCTGTCTCGACGTTTCCCTTGATGTAAGCGACGGTATCGCACAGCCCTTCGGCTGCCTCAGCATAAACAACACCGATGAGAAGAGCTGCGGAAAACTGAAAGCCGCTGTCAGCAGCACAGTATCCGAGCTTTGCAGGAACGGTATCGACAGAAAGCTCCTTGCAGCAGCTATCGACCGCCTTGAATTCCGATTCCGTGCAGGCGGTGAACCGAGAGGTCTTACAAGGAACATCTCCGCACTCAGCGCATGGCTCTACGGTGGAGACCCCCTCTGCTACCTCGAACTCGGAAGCGTTTACGATTCACTAAGAAAAAAAGCTGATACAGGCTATTTCGAGGAGCTTCTCAGTGAATGGCTCCTTGACGATAATGGCAGAGCCGAGCTGTATCTCCTGCCATCCCGCACCTACGGCGAAGAGCAGAAAAAAGCCGAGGAGAAGCGCATTGCCGCAATTGTGGACGGCCTCGCCTGTGAGGAACGCTCTGTTATCGCGGAACAGAACAAAAAGCTTGACCAGTGGCAGCACTCCGTTGATACTCCCGAACAGCTTGCAACCATGCCGCACCTCGCTCTTTCCGAAGTCGGCGACAAGCCCCTCCCCTTTGAGACCGAGACTGAAACAGCCGGAGATGTTACCATACTCAGGCACCCCGCCTCAGATAAGGGCATAACCGCTCTCAATCTTTATTTCTCCCTTGCCGACTGCACAGAAGAGGAGCTTTCCGCAGCAGCTGCCGCCTCGGAGCTTTACGGTGAACTCCCCACAAAGAAAAGCACAGCCGCCGAACTACAGCGCAGAATAACAGGAACTCTCGGCGAGATATCCTGCTCCGTCAGCGTTTTCTCGCGCAAGGGCGTTACGGATAAATGCTCCCCGTATTTTATGCTGAGCACACGGTTCCTCTACAAGAATACAGCGGCTGCTCTCGACCTTATTGCAGAAATACTCACTGAAACAAGCTTTGATAATACAGCTGCTGTCCGCGAGCTGCTCATGCAGTCCGACGAGAACTTCAAGCAGTCCATTATCGCCAACGGCCATACCTACTCTATGGAGCGCGTCCGCGCGTCCCTTTCTGCTGAATCAGCAGTTACCGAGCTCGTTTCAGGCTACGAGGGCTACAAAAGGCTCCACGAAGCGGTAAAATCAGTCGAAAAGCTCACCAATACCATAAAAAAGCTCAGCAGACGTATTATCTGCACTTCAAGACTATTTGCAAGCGTTACAAGCACCGGCAATACCTCAGTAGCTCCCCTGCTTTCGGCTCTGCCCACAGGCGAAAAGCCTGCCTGCGGTGAAATGAGCCTGAAGCTTGATATTCCTGCAAAGCAGGGCATAACCATTCCCTCGGGAGTGTCCTACTCCGCTATGGCGTTCCCTGACAATTCGGCAGATAAGGCAGTCCGCAGCGTGCTTTTCCGCGCACTTTCCCTTGAATACCTGTGGAACGAGGTCAGAGTAAAAGGCGGAGCATACGGCACAGGCGCATTTATGACCCTGACAGGAGAGCAGTCCTTCTTCTCCTACCGTGACCCGTCGCCTGCCGCAACTCTTGACACCTACCGCAAAGCCGCTGATTTCATAGACAGCTATTGCAGCGGTGAACCCGATATTACACAGTATATAATCAGCAGTATCGCAAAAGACGAGCCCCTCATGTCTGACGGCAACAAGAGCCGCAAGGCTGACAGTCTGTGGTTCAGGGGCATCACCTATGAGGAGCGTGCCGCAGAGAAAAAGCGTATGCTCAGCGTTACGCCCGGACAGCTGAAGGAAGCTGCAGAAAAACTCCGCAGCTTCGGAAGTATCTGCGTTATGGGCAGTGAAGACGCTATGAACGGCCTTGACCTTACCGTTGAGACCCTGGCATGATTTTCAGAAAACAGAACTAAGATTCGGACAGCTTTGCCGCCCGTATTGAGTAAACTTAAAACGCCCCGAAGCCTTATGTGCGGTACTCGTAAAGAAGAGTATATGGGACTTATCGGGGGAACCCTTTCTGAAGAAAGGTTTCCTCTGACGGAGGCGCGACCCTCTGTCCTTCGGACATCTCCCTGTACTACAGGGAGTACCCCGCCCCCCCTTCCAAAGACTTTTAACCCCAATTTTTCCAAACAGGACGCCCTCTGTAAGATATACAGAGGGCGTTTATTTCATTTGGGTGTCCTGTTTGGGAAAATTTAAGCTGGAAGTTTTAGGAAAGGAGTTTGAGGAAGAACCCTTTTTCAAAAGGGTTTTCCTCAATAAATCTCACAAATACTTCTCTATACGTATCACACATAAGACTTCGGGGCGTTTTAATATAATTTCATCAAAAAATAACACCTTTAAGACAGAGCTGAGGTCTGTTGTTGTCAAAATCCCAGCTGTGATAGGAATCGCCGTGGCAGAATTCCTTCTGATCGCACTTTGCACATGTGGGATTATCCTCCGCAAGGTCACGCCGGAATATCCCGAACTTGTTCTCCCAGACCTCGCTGAATCGGTCACGGAGTATATTTCCCTGCACGAACTCGGGTCTGCGCTCTATGTCGAGACAGGCTACTATATCGCCATTCGCGCTAATGCTTGCGGTATAAAGTCCGGCAGTACAGAGGAAATACCAGTCACGTACCTCACGCTCGTACTCCATTCCGAGATAATGGCTGCATCCATAGGAAACAGGCTCACCTGCTATCCTCTTGTTCCTGATGAACTCAAAAAGCGTCCTGTAATCGTCGTCCGTGAGCAGCAGCTCAGGGTGATCCTTTGCACGTCCCATGGGCTCCATATTAACAACCCGCCACGAGTCGATGTCCATATCGTTGAATATCTTATAGAGCTCATCGAGCTCCTTTATGCTCTTATGTGTTACAACCGTAGTGACTTGTATATGCTCAAAACTGCCTGTCCTTATCAGGTTCTCTATGCCCTGCATCGCCTTTTTGTAGCCGTCGGGGGTTCTTCTGAACTCGTCGTGAGTGCTTTCAAGTCCGTCGATACTTATGGAAATAGTCTTCATGCCGACTCTGCTGAGCTCACGTGCTACATATTCGTCGATAAGAGTGCCGTTTGAAGTCATGCCCCACTCAAAACCGAGCTCATGGGCTGCTCCGAGGATATCGAAGAAGTCCTTTCTCAGAAGCGGCTCTCCGCCTGTGATATCAAGCATTTTGCCCCTTGTGGACATATCCTCTTTCAGCTGTGTAAGGAAAGCGCGGTACTGCTCCGCGGAAAGCTCCTCGGACTTTATTTCGCCGCAGTGACTTCCGCAGTGAAGACACCTCTCGTTGCAGCGGAGGGTCAGCTCAAGAAACAGATTCCTGAGCTGAGGCTTCTTCATAAGAGCCTGACGGTAGTCTCTCATCTGCTCGAGATGGGTACGCTTCATGTTTACGTCGAGCATGTCATTCTACCTCGGGAGTTTCAGTTTCAGCTATCTCTGCTGCTTTGATCATATCATCAACAGCATCGTTGTATATCTCATGTATCTTGTCGATAGACGGTTTGATACCGTAAAGGGAAATTATGATATCATTTCTCGGGTCGTAGGATGTTGTTACAGTAGTGGTTGTCTCAGGATCCTTTGTCGTTGTCTTATTGCTGAGAGCCGCATTATTGTACTCGCTGAAATCCTTTACAGCTCCGAGGAGGAAGCGCTGAAGCAGTACAAGATCGGTAACATCTACCTTTCCGTCAGAGTTTATATCGCTGAGAAGATACTGTCTCTGACTTTTGTACTCATCGTGCAGTATTGCTCTTCTGAGGGCTATGGCGTCAAATGTATCGATGACATTATCTTCATTGACGTCGCCCTTCATTCTTGCGATCTCCTCGTTCCAGTGGTCGTCTGCAGTAGTTCTCGACGGCATAACTCCGTAAAGTGTTACTGTAGTAGTAGCTGTGAGCTTTTCAAGTGCAGTTGTAGCAGCAGTGGTAGTGGTCGTGGTCTTCTTTTCCTTTGTAGTAATGACCTTCTCCCCATTTGCTGTAGTGGTTAAGCCGAATGTCCATGGCGAACCGTAAAGGAGCTGTGCCGCTGTCGTAGTTAGATTGACAAGTCTCTCCGGGGCAACAGCAGTTGTTGTAATGCCTGTTACAGACTCGTCCTCCTTGTTCCAGTCCGGATTGCTGAGAGTTATATTCTCAACAGGATCCACCTTGGGGCGTCTGTTTCCGTTATCATCGGCTGCATCGGAAGGGATCGCCGAAAGATTTGAGGCTGCAAACATAGCTGCCGTCATAACGGTAAAAATGGTCTTTTTCATTTAAAACTCTCCTCTCATTTCATAAAGTCAGTGCTTTTCAGAAATAGTTTATTTTAACAAACATTTGTTTATCATCTATACATATTTTATTTATAGTTACTTTTATTTTACTCCAAATTTACCGATTTGTCAACCTGAAATTGCCGGAACAGAAAAAATTAAAATAATAAAAAAGCTCCTGCATAACAGGAGCAAAATTATTAATCATCGTTCTCTTCATCATAGAAGACGTTATAGTTTACAGCGCGGTGACTGTAGGTACTGAGGACCAGTCCTATCATGGCGTACATACTTAAAAGAGCAGTACCGCCCGCACTTATGAACGGCAGCGGAACGCCGATAACGGGAGCTACCTTGAGC
Source organism: Ruminococcus flavefaciens (assembly GCA_002309635.1). Lineage (GTDB taxonomy): Bacteria > Bacillota > Clostridia > Oscillospirales > Ruminococcaceae > Ruminococcus > Ruminococcus flavefaciens_J. The sequence continues at coordinate 124,867 of DBXO01000011.1, forward strand.
ACCATGCCGATATTCATTATACAGTGTGTGAAAACAAGTCCGAAAGCACCCATGCATATGAATTTTCCAAGGTGGTCACGGCAGACGCGGCTGTCTCCGAATATTTTAAGGCAGATGTAAGCAAGCACGATTATTATGCCAAGTGTGCCCACAAAACCGAAGACCTGTCCGGCATAGGTGAAAATAAAGTCGTTGTGTATCTCGGGAACAGTGATATAGTCGTCGGGCTTGCCGAAAAGTCCCTTTCCGAAAACTCCGCCCGACTTAAGAGCTGCAAGCCCCAGGTCCTGCTGATACTCGATATATTCGGGGTCGGTTCCCGGGTGGAACAGTATGAGTATACGCTTCTTGTGGAACTCGCTCAGCGCAAAGAACCACATTCCCGCAACTCCCGCAGCTACCACAAACGGCGCTGCTATCAGATATTTCCATGATATCTTAGCAGAGCATATCATAAATGCGAAGATCCCCGCAAAAACGATAGCTGTTCCGTAGTCGCCCTGCATAGCGACTATACCGAGAGGGATCATGCCGTGTATTACTATGAACAGCATATGCAGAGGCTTGTTCATCTCCTCCTCATCGCGGGAAAGATGGTGTGCAAAAGTGAGTATGAACGCAAGCTTGAGCACCTCAGAGGGCTGGAACTGTATAAATCCGAGATTCAGCCACGCCTGATCGTCCGCGCCCTCTCGCCTGTAACCGAGGCCCGTAAAGGTAAGGGCGGTCAGCGCAAGGGTTATCGGAACGAATACGACCCACAGCTTGACAAGCTTACGGTAGTCGATAAAGGATATGATGACAGCTGCCGCAACTCCCGCAGTCATTGAAAACGCCTGGGTTTTCCAGTAGCTTGAGCCTACCGTGTCAAGCACCTTGTTGTACGTAATGGAGTATATCAGAAGAGTACTTATAGCAGCGCAAAGCGTGACCGCAAAAAGCAGACCTCCGTCTATACTGTGCTTACCCGAGGGTAATTTTTTGAATGCTGATTTCATTGTTTCTCCTTTTTTTGTCTCTTTTATTAAGCCCGGCAATGGGATTCCGGAGGTTTCAAACGCATTTGGTCAGTCCCCTGCAATTAACGATCATTCCGACCAGTACTTGCGGTCAAGGCTCCTGAACTGTGCCGCTGCCGCAACATGGGCTTTCTGTATGACCTCCGAGCCGTTTATATCCGCGATAGTCCTTGCCACCTTGAGTATGCGGTCATAGGCTCTGGCGCTGAGGCCCAGCCTGTCGAAAACGCTCTTCATGAGCAGCTCCGCAGCGTCGTCCATAGGGCAGAACTCCTGTAATTTATCGGGAGTTATCAGGGCGTTGCAGGTGATACCAGTTCCTCTGAAGCGCTCCTCCTGCAAAGCTCTTGCCGCAACTACACGCTTTCTTATCTCTGCGGAACTCTCCTCATTCGCCTTTGATGAAAGGTCGCCGAACTCCACAGGCGCAACCTCGATATGCAGGTCAAAGCGGTCAAGCAGCGGTCCGGATATCTTTGAAAGATATCCCGTAACTTTATTTTTCGGACATATGCACTTTCGCTTCGGGTGTCCGTAATATCCGCACGGACAGGGGTTCATGGCTCCTATGAGCATTATTGTACACGGATAGGTGACGGTTCCCGAAGCGCGGGCAATTGTCACCTTTCTGTCCTCCAGCGGCTGACGGAGTATCTCAAGCGTCTTGCGGTCAAATTCAGCAAGCTCGTCAAGGAAAAGTAGTCCGTTGTGAGCAAGTGATACCTCGCCCGGGTGGGGAACTGTTCCGCCGCCTGCCAGTCCAGCCGATGATATGGTATGATGCGGCGAGCGGAAGGGTCTCTTCGTTATTATAGGCATTTCGGAGTTGAGTAATCCCGAAATTGAGTGTATTTTTGTAGTTTCAAGGGCTTCCTCAAACGTAAGGGGAGGAAGTATCGATGGCATTCGCTTAGCCAGCATGCTCTTTCCGCTTCCGGGAGAGCCGATGAGCAGAGCGTTATGACCGCCTGCCGCCGCTATTTCCAGCGCCTTTTTTGCAGACTGCTGCCCCTTTACGTCAGAAAAGTCCAGTGTTTCGTTGTATGCCGCCGCAGGCGGGATATAGTGTTCGCAGGGAGTGAGCATTTCTTCGTTCCGGAAATGACGGATAAGCTCCCCTGCATTGCTGACTGCATATACGTCGATGCCGGCGATAACGGAAGCCTCCTTAGCGTTGTCAGCGGGAACGAATACTGACTTTATGCCTCTCTCACGGGCAAGCATGACCATTGGCAGCACTCCGTTGATACGCCGTATATCACCATTGAGGGATATCTCTCCAATGAAAGCGCTGCCCTCAAGCTCGTCATCGATCATTCTCATGCCGCGCAGTATAGCCATGAATATTGCCATATCATGCACCGAACCGCTCTTTTTCGTATCAGCGGGAGCAAGGTTCACCATGACCGAAGCTACGGGAAAGCTGATACTGCAGGAACGCAGAGCCGCCCTTATACGCTCCCTGCTCTCCTTTACCACGGTATCGGGCAGACCGACCACCTCGAACTGCGGATTCCCTCTGCTGATATCTATCTCAACATCTACAGGAAACGCATTCAGCCCGAAAAGCCCGAGACTTGATACCTTTGCAAACATAGTATATCCCCCCTTATCTGAACTTCAGACCGCTGTCGATAATACGCGAAGCCTTGCCCGATTTAGGTCTGAACCTGTCAGGAGCCGCCGCTGCGCTTACGCTTTTGTTTATGACTAATTCCGGCATATTTCCCATTCCGGCAGCAGGCTCATCTTTTTTCACCGCAGGCTTCACAGGCACAGGCGTGACCGGCGCATTTACGGCATTATTCTCGTTTGTCCCGGAATAGCTTCCGCGTCTCTCCTTCTCTTTATTCCTATACCAGTCCTCAAAGCTGTTATTGAGCTTTTTCTGCTCCTCTCTTTCAGTGAGGATAATGCTGAATATGGGGAATCCCTCAGTTTCCTTCAGCTGACAGTAGTCAAGGTAATTAAACGGAGCCCTGTAGCCGTAAATCACTCCGAGACCGCCGGTTATGAACGTAAAAGCGTCAAGAAGCGTGAACATATGAAATACAGGGACGATGAACATCAGCAGATATATCACGAAAAGCGCAACGTGGCAGAGTTTTCTCTTTCCGCAGCCTATAAAGCCAAGCAGCATCATTCCCCAGCACAAAAACATCTGGAAAAAACTCATACCCACGCCGAAATTCTCCGTGCCGCCGCAGACAAGCAAGGGCAGCCAGCCGATGACCTGCAAAGGATTTCCCGTCAGGGAAATAAACGAAAGAAGAAAACCTGACACGAGGGTATAGATGAAAAAAGCCGTTCCCTGCTTTCTTATGATGTCAAGACGGCCGAGACAGGCGGGATAATGCGCATGCTTCGGCTTTTCCTCCAGGGTAGGGTTCTTATAATTTATCATATATTATCTCCGTTGATAGATCATATATCTGAATACCTGAAGCGCTTTGCAGGACCTGGCAACCAGCCTGCAAAAACACTGTTATACAGTATAGTATACCACTTTTTCGGCTCATTGTAAATATATTTCTTGAATTTTCACTCCCGCTCCCCTGCATGCTGTGTTTTTTATTGACACAGCACCAATCATATGATATAATAGCAATATTATTTACATAGCGGAGGTAATGCCATGAACGCACTCGTTTTAAACTGCAGTCCTGTAAGAAACGGCGCAACTGCGGAGATAGTACGCATAATCACCGGGGAGCTTTCAAAAAAATACTTCTCTAAAAGTATCTGCATCGATGACCATAGCTTCGGCTTCTGCATGGGGTGCAGGAGATGCCATAATACTGCAAGATGCGTTCAGAATGATGACCACAGTCTATTTATTGAAGAGTTTGAAAATGCTGATATAATTGTTTCCGTTGCCCCCTCATACTGGGCAGATGTGCCTGCTCAGTTCAAGGCATTCATCGACAGATGCACTCCCTGGTGCAATACCCATGAGCCCCATGCCAGGCTCAGCAGCGGCAAAAAGGGCTACGCAATTGCTCTGCGTACAGGTCCGAATATGAAGGAATGTGAAAAAATAATCGGTACTATTGAACATTTCTACGGTCACCTTGAAATAGAATGCAGCGGACACATCGGTTTCTGCGGAGTTGAGCACAAGGAAGACGTTCAGCGGTATATCCCTGAGCTCATATCGTTCTGTGACATTATAAAAAGCGGCAGATAAAACAAAAATGGCGTGATAAAAGCTATCACGCCATTTATTATTTATGTATGGTCAGAAACTCAAGCCTTGTTAACGCTTCCGAAGAGCTCCATCTTCTCCTTGACCTTAGCCTTGATAGCCTCAACGCCGGGTGCGAGGAGCTTTCTCGGGTCAAAGCCCTTGCCCTGCTTGTCCTTGCCTGCCTCAACGTAGCCTCTTGTAGCCTCTGCGAATACGAGCTGGCACTCTGTGTTAACGTTGATCTTAGCAACGCCGAGTGAGATAGCCTTAGTGATCATATCGTCAGGGATACCTGTACCGCCGTGAAGAACGAGAGGCATTTCACCTACTGCCTTGTTTACAGCCTCGAGAGTCTCAAAGCTGAGTCCCTCCCAGTTTGCGGGATATACACCGTGAATGTTGCCGATACCCGCTGCAAGGAAGTCAACGCCGAGATCAGCGATCATCTTGCACTCTGCGGGATCAGCACACTCGCCTCTGCCGATAACGCCGTCCTCTTCGCCGCCGATAGCGCCTACCTCAGCTTCGATTGAAAGGCCGAGGTTATGAGAAGCGTTTACGAGCTCTGTTGTCTTTGCAACGTTCTCAGCGATCGGGAAGTGTGAACCGTCGAACATGATAGAAGTGAAACCAGCCTTAATGCACTTGTAGCAAGCCTCATATGAGCCGTGGTCAAGGTGAAGTGCAACAGGAACAGTGATTCCGAGTGACTTGTCCATAGCTGCGACCATAGCTGCAACAGTCTCAAAGCCGCACATATACTTGCCTGCACCCTCTGAAACACCGAGGATAACAGGAGAATTGCACTCCTGAGCTGTCTGGAGTATAGCCTTTGTCCACTCAAGGTTGTTGATGTTGAACTGACCTACTGCGTATTTGCCTGCTCTTGCTTTCCTGAGCATTTCTGTAGCTGAAGTTAACATAGTTATAATTCCTCCTGAGAATTCATTTAAGGGGGATCAAGACCCCATCGTTAATATTATATCATAGCTTGCCATGAATTGCAAGAGTTAATTATAAAATTAGCAATAATAGCCCAATTGCTGTAATTAGTGAAAAATGATCAGTAATCGGCAGGGAAAACCATCGGGCGTCCGCTCCTTACCGAACCGTAACGCGAATCAGTTTGCAGGGACACATTACTTGTTTCTTTCTATCTATCTTTTCATGTACTATCGGATCATAAGCTTTAGCAATTTAATGTGTAATAGTTAGATACATAGAAAGATGTAATCTTTGTTTCTTTCCGAAAACAAAAAGGGCGGATAATGTCCGCCCCTGCTCAGTTCTCAGTTTTGAGTTCTTTCACCAGCTTCTTGAAAGCGTCACCGCGCTCCTCGAAGTTCTTGAAGATACCGTAGCTTGCCGCCGCAGGCGACATAACACAGCTCATACCCTCGGGAGTTATATTCGCAGCCAGCTTAACAGCCTCCGCAAGGTGGTCAGCGTAATGAACACGCTCCTTATTGCTGAAAGAGCCGCTCGCCTGTATCATATCGTACACGCGCTTTCCAGAAGCCTCCATACAGATGACACGCACATCAAAGTCCGAAAGGAAGTCCACAAGCGGCTGATAGTCGATACCTCTGTCCATGCCGCCGATGAGTATGGTTCCCGCTCCGGGAACGCTCTGCAATGCCGATATCGCCGTAGCACAGGCAGTTGAGATAGAATCGTCATACCAGCGTATGCCGCATACCGTATCCACGAATTCCAGTCTGTGAGCCAGCGGATCGAAACTGCACAGAGCCTTTGTGAAATCCTCCTCCTCGACGAGGTCCTTGCAGACGTCCCATGCAATGGCTATATTATAGTGATTATGGGTTCCGAGAAGCTTTATCTTATCGGTGGGGATCACGTAATCCTCGTCATCGGAATCCCACACCACGCCGTTTTCAACGTAAACGTCAGCGGAACTGTCGGTATTTGACACCGTAACCACGATAGACGGCATATCATTGGAAACGATACTGCTGTTGCACCACAGTACATCGCAGACGTCCTGATGAAGGTAGATGTTCTTCTTTGCTTTGTAATAATTCTCCATAGTGCCGTAGTGGTCGAGGTGCTCCTCGTAGAGATTGAGGAATATTGCCGACCTGGGTGATACGGTCATATATTCGAGCTGGTGGCAGGAGAGTTCGCAGACAACGACAGTATCATCGTTCATGCCCTCTGCAATGTCAAATACGGGAATTCCGATATTACCTGCGATACGGCAGTCAACTCCGCTCTCATGAAGAACGTGGTATATCAGCGAGGTAACGGTACTTTTGCCCTTTGTTCCCGTGATACCGATTATCTGCTCGCGGTAGACCTCGAAGAACACCTGTGTTTCGCAGGTTATCATGCATTTCAGCTCTGAAAGGCTCTTTTCAAGGACGATACCGGGGCTCTTGAACACCATATCAAAGCGGTCAAGGCAGTCCTGATAGCCCTTGCCGCAGATAAGCTCAACGCTCACGGGAAGTCCGTTTGCCTCCCTGTCCACGGGATTAAGGTCAGCAACAGCTACAGATGCGGGCAAGCAGTATTTCTCCAGTATCTTATATGTGGACTTTCCTTCGCGCCCGAATCCGAGAATGCATACAGTCTTTCCCTCGGTGTATTTTCTTATATATTCGCAGAATTTGTTCAAAGCAGACGCTCCATTTCCTTAGTGAGTATAGTCTTGAATTCGGCGGGCAGGAGATTCTGCTCGTTGAACGAGCCGCAGCACTCGGCATTGAGCATATCTATATGCTCGGGATGGTAAAGTCCCCTTTTCCTGTACTCGCCGAACAGCAGCGGAAGTTCTGCTCCCTCCTGTTCAAGCTTTCTTATCGCAAGGGTCACGGCTAAGTTTACCTCGTCGATACTTCCGACGCACTCAAAAGGCTTATGCTCGGACTGACCGATGAGCTCTATGAAATATTCCTTCATTTTATAATCGTTCAGCATATCCTTGCCGAATATCTTCTTAAGCTCACCAAGGCTCAGGAACGGCGAAAGAATAAGGCTGACAAACAAACACTTCGGGCACTCTCCGCACCATATATCGGGAGATACCTTGCTTCCGAGGTTACAGCTCCTGAATACGGGCAGATACTTTTTATGCGCCACAAACATCTTTGCTATCTGGAACTCCGAAAGAGGTCTCAGGAAACTGAAATAATACTGTCCGGTCCGCAGGTACCTCTCCTCGTAGTCGTGAAAATCCTTTTCAAACTCGAAGCTCTTGGAGTACTGGTGGTTAACGTCCTGTCCCGCAACAGTGCTCTCGTTTGCGCTGGATTCATTTGAAAGCACGATATACTTAAGTCCGTGGAGATAAGCGGTTATCTCGGCAGAAAAGGCAACTATGGCTGAAAACGGCGTATGGCCGTTTATATAGCCCTTGTCGTTGAGAGCTATCAAAGAGCGGTCAAAATGCCTGTGGGAGGTTATGAGAGCCTCCTCGGGAAGCCCCGCCGTAGTAACTGTCTCCGTTATGGAACGGCGCTTGTTTATGGAATAGCACATGCACTTTATGCCGGCTCTCAGAAGGGTCTCCAGCGTAAGAGCGGAGTCCTTTCCGCCGCCGATAGGCACAAGACAGCCCTCGTGCTGACGGTATGTCTCCCTGAGAGTGCTTTTGTAGTGACCTGTGGGTATTATTTTGACAAATGTATCGAAATCGGCTTTGATACCGTTAACGAAGAACAACTCTCCAAGTCCCATGAACCATAGCTTCTTCCACCAGGTTATCTGCTCCTCGTCAAGCTCTCCGCACTCCACGCGGAATTCGGGACAGCAGGCAGCCTTCCAGTAGCTCACTGCCTCTGCCATACCAAGTGAAAAGGCAAGCCTTTCAAAATTGAGGTCGCCCTTTACGGAAAAGCCCTCCGACTTGCGGAAACTCCAGCTCGGGCGGAATTCAGCAAGCTCGGGTATGGAGAATTCATAGCCTATCTCCACGCTGTCCCTGGTCTCGTTGACATAGTATGCCTTATAAATAAAAACGGGATGTTTTTCCCTAAGTTCATCAAATTTACTCATTCTGCCCCTCCGAACAACAAGCAGTCAGACCTCACTTGCCCTCGGCAAGCTTCTTGTAGTGCGCCTTAAGGCGCTCGAAGGTCTCATCGGAGATGTCATGCTCTACCATGCAGGCGTCCTCAGAGGCCACGTCACGGTTCACGCCGAGATATATGAAAAAGTCCGTAAGAACAGTATGACGGTCGTAAATACGCTCTGCAACGTCCCTGCCCATATCCGTCAGCCTGATATGGTTGTCATCGTCAACGGTAACAAGCCCCTCGTCCTTCATCTTTTTAAGAATAATGGAAACCGTGGGTCTTGAATAACCGAGATACGAGCATATGTCGATAGCGTGGACGTCGGGCTGCTTATGAGAGAGGATAAGTATAGTTTCAAGATAGTTTTCAACTGCTTCTGTAATAGCCATTCCGATTCTCCTTTATAATAAAATAATAATCCGTACTGATTTACATCAATCCAAATAATATACTGATAAATGTATTATATCATAATAAGCCAATCATTATGATATGATCGTCCGATTGCAGCCGGCAGATCCCTGATCTGCGTATCTGCGCGGACATTGAAATCATTTTATAATGTTCATTATGAACATTATATCATAAAATGGCAGTGATTACAACACTTATTTTCAAGTCTTCCGTTAAAATCTCACAAATCATACAAGAGGGTGCCTGCGGAACTCATATGAGGTCTCGAAGCTGTCCCAGTCCGCCTTACAGAGCCGGATATTTTCGCGTATCGTAGCCTTTTCTGCGCCGCAGTCCGCCGGAAAGACGGGCAGGGGCAGTCTTGCCAGGTCACCCGGGTTCATGTTCAGTGTGGGATTGAGTACGCGGGACAGCTCCGAGGCTGCCCTGCTGTTGAGCAGTCCGAGGAGCAGCAGCAGCTCCTCACCGTCCGAGGGAAACGCACTTGTGCCTGCCACGTTGAACATGAAGTTTTCGTCGTAATATCGCACTGAAAGCTCACCGCTGGTTATCTGCGACCAGCTCACTGAGGGAATGAAATTATAACCCAGACCCTGCGGACGTGACCGCAGCTTTCCCTTGTCGTCGCGGAAATTCCTGATCCAGTCGCCGTCGTTCTCCCAGTTCACCACGTATTCGCGGTTTCCGTACCACTTGCGGTAGTCGCCGCCTTTGTTGAGCATGTACCACTTTTTATCACGACTGACCGAAAATGCAGTCTTATTTTTTTCAACCTCGTACCACCTGCGCAAAAACCGGTCATTATCGCCGGTGATAAGTCCTTCTTTTACAGGAACTCTTTCCCCAAGCTTATCCCCGCAAAACGAGCGTATCATGGCTTTGCTGAGCCAGTACGCCGCCGGAGCTGTCGGTATATTAAGAAAATCAGCAGTATCAGCTTCAAATCTGTAGCCGCAGTTTTTTTCATTTATAGCCTCGAGGCATTTTTGGCGCTGAAACTCCATATCCCCCTTAAAACCAGAAAGCCGCAGATATACTCCCTTCCCGCAGTCCGACACGTTCCGCAGAGTAAAGGCGCACAGAGGTACGGTAGCGTCGTCAAAGGCAGAATACTCGAAGTGAATAAGACTCTGTATACTGCATCCGGAATAGATACGTCGGCGGAGCTTTTCGTAGGATTGCAGGAACAGCCACGTAGATGGCGTAAGAAGCCCGATATATCCGCCCTTTTCGCACATTTCAATACAGCGCACCATGAATACGGAAAAAAGATCCGCATTGCAGCCCCCGTAGTATCTATTCGTAAACTCCGATAATTCGCAATTCATGGCTGATTTTCCAAGATAGGGCGGATTTGTGACAATTATGGTGTACTTTTGCTTCAAAAGCTGACCGATTTTTGCTGTTTTATCATCTGTCACTTCAAGCTCATCGCCGTTTGTGAGTGAACCGATACAACCATTTACTCCAGCAAAGTCAAAGACCTGCGGAGCGGCAGAAGCTCCGAATTCAGCGGCTTTAAGCCGAAGTGCCGTCTCCGCGGCAGCACATGCACGCTCGTCAAGCTCCAAACCGAAAAGGTTGTATCTCAGGGTATTTTCAGCCGCCGTTTTGTTGTCACAGCCGCAGCTGCGGTAAAGCTCCATGAACACGTCAAATGCGTAAAACAGTACATTTCCGCAGCCCATGCAGGGATCAATGAGCTTTATATCCTCCACTCTGACCGTGTTTCCGGCAGTATCTCCGCCTATACAGAACTCGCCGCCGATACCGTAGCCATGACTCCGCGCAAAGCGCATAAGCGTGTTCTGCACCATATACCGCACTATCCACTCGGGTGTGAATATCTGCGTCGCTGCGGCTATCTTGTCAGCGCTCAGCCGCTTGCTGCTCTTAAGCCCAACAGCTATCCCGCTCCTGCAAGGCTCGTTGTAGTACTGGTGGAGCCACGCAAGTGCGCTTATATTTCTGAAAGCCCCGTCTCCGAGTGCAATGATCTCCTCTGCCGCGCCCCCCTCGGAAAAAAGCTGTTCAGGTACGGGAATGTCTCCGTAAAGGCTGAAACCCCCTCCGTACAGTTCCGCAAGATGACTGCATTTTTCAATGAAAAAATCCCTTCGTTTCTCCTGCGGCTCCGACATCAGCCCCACAATAAAGCCTCTGTCCGCGGCAGCTGCCGCACATAACCGCATAAATCCAATATAAGCCGATTTTTCATCATTTTTCTCAAGCAGCAGCCCCCTTTGGCGCACTGCAAATTTTTTCAGTGCCGATATGTCCATAATACCCCTCACAATTTCCAAAGGCGGACATATAGTCCGCCTTTTGTCTTACTCAGATATGAAGCTCCACAAATACAGCCTCAAAAACTATTTTTCCGTAGTCACGGGAATACTGCCCCGTATGCTCCTGAACGAATCCGCATTTTTCAAGGACTCTGCCCGAGGCGCCGTTCTCCTTTGCATAAAAAGCCGTAAAATCATGTACTTTCAACTCATTGTAAGCCCAGTCAATAATGCCCCGGACTGCCTCCGTTGCAAAGCCTTTGCGCCAGAACCTGCGATTGATATTGTAGCCTATCTCGTAAGCCTTGTCCTTTTCGCTCCATTCGAGACTGATATCGCCTATGACCCTGCCTGTTTCCCTGAGTTCAATGGCATACTTGTCATTATCCGCGATCCATTCGCCTATCCTCTCCCGGACTTCCGCAACGCTTCCATCGCAGGGATAAGGCATGAATCTGTTAACCTCAGGGTCGGAACGCCATTCAAACACGTCCTCAGCATCGCCGGTACGAAACGGACGTATATAAAGTCTCTCTGTATTAATCACAGTGTCTTATCAGAGAGTTGCAAGCTTTGCGTACTGAGCCTTGAGTGCGGGATATATCTCTCTGTAGAGCTGATAATACTTCTCGTATTCGGGAACGTTCTCAGCCTTCGGAGCCTGTACCTTGTCAGTCTTTATGATAGCTCCGCACGCCTCTGATACGCTGCTGTAGAGATCTGCGCCTACACTTGCAAGGATAGCGACGCCAAGTGCGGGACCTTCCTTTGAAGCAACAGTCTTTACGTTGCAATTGTAGAGGTCAGCAAGCATGCTTCTCCAGAGCGGTGACGATCCGCCGCCGCCGCAGGCCATCATGTCGCTTACGTTTACGTTCATTTCGCGGAATACCTCAACACAGTCGCGGAGCGAGTAAGTAACGCCCTCCATTACGGCACGCAGCATGTCCTTTCTTGTATGGATAGCTGAAAGTCCGAAGAATACGCCTCTTGCGTCGGGATCAAGATGAGGAGTTCTCTCGCCCATGAGGTATGGCAGGTAGAGAAGTCTGTTTGCGCCTACGGGAACTGTCTCAGCCTGCTTGTCCATGAGGTAGTACTCGTCAACGCCCATGAGCTTGGCCGTTTCCTTTTCTGTCATGCAGAAGTTGTCTCTGAACCACTTAAGCGAGAGACCCGCGCCCTGTGTAACACCCATAACGTGCCATGTATTGGGTACGGCGGCACAGCAGGTATGAACTCTGCCCTTCTTGTCGATAGATATATTTGAAGTATGAGCGAATACAACGCCCGATGTTCCTATAGTTGTGAAAGCCTTTCCGTCCTCGACAACGCCTGTACCAACAGCAGCAGCAGCATTGTCTCCTGCGCCGCCTACTACGATAGTACCCTCGCAGAGGCCGAGAGTATCAGCCATTTTCTTTGTGAGCTTTCCTGTTACCTCGCAGCTCTCGTGTACCTTGCCCAGCCAGCTCTTGTCTATCTCAAAAGCGCTGAGAAGCTCGTCTGACCACTTGCGGTTAGGTACGTCAAGAAGCTGCATGCCCGAAGCGTCTGAAACTTCAGTAGCGTACTCGCCTGTGAGGATAAGTCTGAGATAGTCCTTGGGGAGGAGGATATGAGCTACCTTTGAGTAGATTTCGGGCTCGTTGTTCTTAACCCAGAGTATCTTTGCAGCTGTCCAGCCTGTGAGGGCAGGGTTGGCAGTTATCTCCACCAGCTTGTCTCTGCCTACGATACGGTTCATTTCCTCAACCTCGGCAGCTGTTCTCTGATCGCACCAGATAATGGAACGACGAAGCACGTTGTTGTCATTGTCCAGCATTACGAGACCATGCATCTGTCCCGAGATACCGATACCCTTAACGTCCTCCTTCTTTACGCCGCTCTTTGCCATAACAGCCTTTACAGTTTCGATCATTGCATTTGCCCAGTCGGCAGGCTCCTGCTCAGCATAGCCGTTCTTTGGCTGATACATGGGGTATTCGATGGTCTTTGAAGCGATAACGCTTCCCTTTTCGTCAAAAAGAACTGTTTTTGTACCGCTTGTACCGCAGTCAACTCCTATTACATATGCCATATTTTAGCAACTCCTTTTGTATATTTTACAGGATACTCACCTGCATTATTCTCTGTTAAACATAATAAACTATATCAGCAATTTTTGCAAGACGTTTTTTGCTCATTTTTTTACATTCTGCGCTTCTTTTGCGGTCTTATATATCAATATAAGAATCAGGCGCTGCGAGCCGTCCCGTAACGGGACCTGTCCACAGCGCTCTGTGATACATATTCTTATGATTTCGATCTGAGCAGATCAAGCGAGAGCTTTCTTGAATTTACATTGTAATAATCCTCAAGCTCTGCAACATAATAGCGGAAAACCACCTTTGTTATGCTGTTGTCTGGCTTTGTCTCCTCGGGAGCGGGCTGTTCTGCCTGCGGCTGGGGCTCTGCCTCACCGTTTTCCTCTTCAGCCGGCTGCTCCTGAGCCTCTTCCGCGGGTGCCTCCGCAGGAGCTGTAGTCTGCGGCTCCGCAGGCTTTTCCTCCTTGGGCTGCTCACCCTCCTCCGAATCCTCGGCAGGGTGGATAACGATCGTCATCACATCGCCGCTGTCAGAAACTCCGAGGTCTGCAAGCTGCGCGTCCGTAAGAGTATTGAGCATTACAGTATGACTCTTCTGCACGTTGAAATATGTTATGCCCGTTGGCGGGTCAACATTCTTGTTGTTGAAGTATTTGAGCGCCTTTGGCTTCATCTCATTGAAGTAAATAGTAGCTCCCGGCTCGCTGCCATTCTTCTTGACAAGCTCGGGGGACGGATCCTTAACATAGTATCTTCCGTCGGGATCCTTGCCTATGCCGAAAAAGTCCAGCTGCTTCTGATCCAGCTCGTCTATGCGGACCGGATCTACCTGTGAGGCCGTCCTGTTGAGGGCGAACTTACGGCTTGCGGAGAGATTTGTGAGCATGAGCTTGTTATCGTAGGTGTAGCCAAGCTTCTGCAGTTCCTCGTCTGTAAGCGTGACCTCTATCTTGTCGGATATGGAATTATAGAACTTCGTGATATCCTGACGTGTCTGGGTTTCCCACTTTACCTCTACGTCGCCGACGGTAGGTCTTGTGGTGTATACGATACGCTCAAGATTCTTGAGCCTGAAGGTGGCAAAGGAATTCTTGATATCAGCAGTATTGGGTTCAACATATACCGATGTGCTGCCGTCAGAGGAATCCTCGGTGTTTACTATTCTGTAGCGGTAGTCTCCCGACGGGGAGGTACCCGAGGCAATGACCTCGTCCTTGCTCGAGGCTACGAAGAACGACGTGAACATGAAGTAGCCGAGGGCTGCGAAAATATACGAAAGAAGTATGACGGTTGCGAGAGCCGTTTTGATTCCCTCTCCCGCTCCAGACATGAGCAGTATCACTATACCGCAGATGATTATGGGTATTATCATGCCCCATTCGCCGAAATACAGCAGGACCACAGGCAGCATGGCGGGCAGTATCAGAAAGCTGCATATCCGCGTGAGTATCTGCTTCCTTGTGTAAAGCATCACGATTATCGCCACAAGAGATATGCAGGAAAGGATGATACACAGCGAGGTGCGGTCGCGTATGGAGATATTGTAAAAAATTGAAAGGTAACAGAGCCTGATGACGAAGTATGTATAGACTACGCTTAATACCGACACCACTCTCTTGGTCCAGACATTTGCAAATAAACTTTTCATTATTGCCTCCGAATATCGATTATCTATATAAAAGCTATGCGGCTGAAAGTCACATATAATATATTATATCATTTTTCATCTCAGGTTACAAGCTATTTTTGAAATTTTTGCAAAAAAACTTTTGCTTTACAAAAGTCCGCAATAAATGTATAATGTAAAGAGCACGATTTGAAAGGAAAGATCTTATGCCGAAAAGAACAAGGCTCAGCAGGACGCAGAAAGTATTCCTCCTGCTCACTTTAGCTGTTATGGTTACTATATTCTGTCTGTCGGCTCAGGACGCGAGCCGCTCATCACAGACCAGCAGCCGTCTTACCGGGCTGTTCATAAAAATATTTTTCACCGATTACGACAGCTGCTCTCCCGAAAAGCAGCAGGAGCTCTGGGGCAGGGCTTCGTTCATAGTCCGCAAGCTTGCACATTTCTCAATATATACGGCTCTCGGCTTCTGCGCCTCGTTCACAGCCGGAAAAAGAAAGGCTTTTTCAGTAAAAAGCCTTTGCGTTGTGATATTCGGTTTCCTGTACGCCTGCTCGGACGAATTCCATCAGAGCTTCTCCGCAGGCCGCTCCTGTGAGTTCCGCGATATGATGATAGATACCGGAGGGGCATTCACGGGTATGCTCATATCCCTTGTGCTTATGGCAATAACTGCCCTTTTTGTCCGCAAACGGCGTAAGAGTGAATAGCAGAACCAAGAACCAAAAGCTGAACCGGCGGATTATCCGCACATAAATGCTGAAAAGCCCGCAGGAAGCAAGGCTTCTTACGGGCTTTTTTGCTTAATTTACTGCATTCCGCCTCTTACATAGAAGTTATCCTGTATAATGAGAGCGCAGCCGCCGAGGAAATTGTTCTTTCCGTCCAGCTTGCTCAGTACGACTCTGTCTGCTATCTCTTCACTTACAAGACGTATCATCTCACGCTTGCAGTAGTCAAACTGCTTCTCGTTGAGCTTGAAGTTATGAAGAACTATCTTCTTTGCAAAATGGCTGATTGCCAGATTGTTGATCAGTACAGTATACTTCGCGATAAGGTCGTCAACTACATTCTTGACAGCTTCCTCGCCTCTCATAAGCGCCATAAATACGTTTTCGGTATTTATCGCTGTCTTATCGCCCTCTGTAAGCTCATAGAGAACGGGCGTCTTGTCCTTCGAGTAGATTTCGTAGAATGCGTTGAGCATTGCATTTCTTGAAAGCTCAGCCTTTACCGAGCCGTTGGGATAGCCCTCATAGGACTTTCCGTTGGGACATACTATATATCTTTCGATAGTTGACGTATATGATACATAGTCTGCCGAAAGTTCATTCTTATTGATGATAGCGAGGTTCACCTGATTACCGTTGTGGATAAACGCCTGATTGGTCTGATATCCGTTCAGTGTTCTGAAATCGTTGCTCGCCAGAGCCATAAGACCTATCGCGTTGCCGCAGTGTATCTCGAAATCGAGACCGCCTGACAGCTTGTCGATAAAGTTGGTGAAATCAAGTACTCCATCCTTGTAGAATATCTTGAGCTTGCCCCACATTGACGGAACTACGCCCACGCCCAGTCCGAGGATCTTATCCTTTGTAAGAGCGCTGTTTTCCACCATCTCATTACTGGTCTTGATTATGTAATTGATGATGTCCTTGCTTGTAGTCCTGTCATCAATGACCATGCTTGCCTTGTCGAGAACTTCTGAATTGAGGTTGGTAAGGCCTATGCTTACTTCCCTCTCATCTACAGTAGCACCGAGTGCAAAGCGGCTGTTCACATTTATATCAATGAGGATCTTTCTTCTGCCCTTCTGGAGCTTCTCCGTATTTACAGGAGCCTCTCCGATCTCGACGAGAACACCCTCCTCGATCATTTCATTCGTGATGATCGTGACAGCAGCTCTTGTGATCTCCAGTGCACTTGCCACATCGACTCTGGAAATAGGTCCCGATTCTCTGATCACCCTGAGAATCTGCATTCTGTTTCTTCTTTTCAGATCAAGCTTACTAATACCTCTTTTTTCCATACAACAACAACTCCATTTCTTCTTGATTAATTGTGTTTTACGTGAAGTTCGCACTGTACAATCTACATATCCCCGTTAATTCTTATAGCCTCCTGATGTGGCTATAACTGACCGTATAATTTTATCTTTTTATTGTCAAACTATTCTTCTTTAACGTAATTATATTATAACACAATATTATTAAATTTCAAACATTTTAGGGCAATTTTTTATAAAATCAGCGTTTTTTACAAACCTTTTATAGTATTTTTGTTAAATATTCCGTAGCTTCAACAACGAGGGGAAGACTGCCAACTGATAGTATGGTTCCGGCGGCAAAAATTTCCGATGCGTATATTGAGTTTTTTCCGTAACGCAGGCTGAGAAGAGTGCACATGGTTGCGGGAGGTGCCGCAACGGCTACAAGGACAGTCATGCGGACCCGCTCATCTACGCCTGTTAACAGGGCAAGAGGTACTGAAATTATCAGCGGCACCACTATGAGCTTGAGCAGGCACACATAGTACACCCTGTAGTTTTTCACCAGTCTCTTCAAGTTCGTTCCTGCTATCGTTACTCCCGAAACTATCATTGCCATGGGAGTGTTGACCTCCTTTATGAGCCCGAGAGCCTCCGAGGCCGCCGACGGCAGGCGTATACGCAGGAAAAAGGTGATGATACCCAGCACTATCGCTATTATCGTGGGGGAATAGAAGACCTTTACCACCTGTCTGAAGTCCTTTTCACCCGAAATGAGTATTACTCCGTGAGTCCATACAATAAGATTGAATACCGTTATGAACGCAGTAAGGTAGAATACTCCCTCGTCGCCGTATACTGCGTTCACAAGAGGGATACCCATGAAGCCGCAGTTGGAGTATACCGACGAGAACCGCTCTATCTCCGACTCACGCCCCTCCTTTCTGCGCACGAACACATAGGAAAGAAGTATCGCCGCCGTCATGGCTCCGAGAGCTATGACAAAGGTAAGCAGCAGGTTCCTTACAAGCTCGGGACGGTAGTCAGTCTGATAGGACATGAATATCACCACCGGATTTACTACCTGAAGCACAAATTTTGAAAGGTCCTTGTTTGAAGTTTCGCTTATAAGCTTTGTTTTTGCGCACAAAATGCCTACCGATATCAGGATAAGCATTATTGCGGTCTTATATAATATGGTTGACGCCATTTTAACCTCCGACCACCTGACTGATCAAATTTACAGCCGCCCATATGACAGGCGCTGCTATGAAGCATAAAAGAACTGTAACACTGCCGATGATGTAAAGGGCTTTTTCGGCTGCCCTGCCGATAACACCCGTATTCTTCTCCCCTTTCAGAAAAATGAACAGCAGCAGGAACATGACTGCTCCCGCGGCGGTAAGCCCCGCTCCCGCTTTCATGCCCTTCGGCAGGAAACTGAGCTTCACACAGGCTCCGCCCTCGGGCAGCTCAACTGCCGCAAGAGCGCCGAGAGTCCTGATAACGCGAGCCGGTTTGCCGTTTACTGTACAGCTCCAGCCCCCGGACCATGCAACAGGAAGATACAGATACCCTCCCCTGCCGGCTTTGGCGGTGAGAGTCCTGCCTCTCACTTCAACGGGAGCTGTATGCGCCGAATCTGCGGCAGTCTCCGATATACCGAGATCGTAGAGCCATAAGCCGAAAGATGAGGCTTCAAAGTCCTTTATCACCTTTACGGTCACATTTACCTTTTCGTCGGCATATGTGCCGAGATCGAGTATACCGCTGCAAGCCGACGATGGATAGTTGCTCTGTACAAGGACGCCGTTGACATATACCTCAACTGCTCCGTAATACTCCTCGTACAGATCTGTGGAATATCTGCCGAAAAGGTCGAAGTACAGTTCCTTTCTGCCATCCGCGTAAATGCTGTAGCCTATGCTCGTGTCAGCCTTGTCAAGCCGCTTTACGTATGTCATGCCGTCATTTTCCGTAATCTCCGCCCCTGTTAAGGTATCGGGGGAAAGCTTCACGGCAGGCGGGCTGCTTCCGAAAAGGCGCTCTGCAATGAAGTTTGCAGACTCCACACGCTCATATGCGCCGAAATCCTCAAGCTCCTGCGGAGATACATCAGAAACAAGTCCGCCGCCGAGGACATGTGGGTCTCTATATACCGTAAGTTCGCCTTTTCTGCTGCAGACCTCATATGCCTTGCAGTTCCCGCAGGAACGTCCTATCATATATTTATTGAGCAGGAACTCGTCTGTGAGGAGAGTACCTCCGACTGATGAGGTGTCCAGCCAGTAGGAGGAGTAGCCAAGCCGCTTCATTGCATAGAGAAAGTCGCAATCTGTAAGGGAGGTGTAGTGACCGAGAGAATACTTCCCGAATCCTTCCGCATAGTTGGGGTAATAATAGTTCCTGCCCGCCTTTACACGGACAAAACCATCGTCGGGTATCTGTTCAAAGGCTTCGCACGTCCTTTTGAACAGAGCCGTGCTGTCGCAGACCTCCGCAACATTGACGCCGAAGCTCACAAGCACTTCACAAAGCATTGCTGCTCCCATGATACACGCCGTAAAAGTATGGCCCGTATGTCCGAGGGTGAAGCTCCTCACACAGAGAATATAAACTGCGGCGCCGAGAAGGCAGAAGCCTGCAAGCGGCAATCCCGAACCTGCGTCCACGCTGAGGGACTGAACATAGGAACTGAGACTGCTGCGTTCAACATAAGCTGCGGCAGATACAGCAGCAAATACTGCCGCAGCAATGCCGGCTGTGATATATGATGACTTCCGCGGAGCTGCCTTGCCGGGAGCCGCAAGGAGCTCTCCACAGGTCGAAAATCCAAGAAGAATGACTATAAAACCGTATCTGAAAGGGTACGCCTGATAGCTGCCGATATGGAGAAGCTTGTTCGTGGGCTCAATAAAGGCTCCCACAAGAGATATGACGCTCCCTGCCGAAAACAGAACAGCCTTTCCCGAACACAGCCGCTTTCTCAATAATACAGCAAGTACAGCTCCACCCACTGCGAGGCAGCTGCCCGACAGCAGAGCCGCCTTGTCGAAAAAGCCGTCAACGAAGCTGCCGCCGAAATATATGCTGAGGAGGGAATTGCCGCGCCCGGAGGAGGTATACTGCATAAATGCGGGGAGCCATACCGCTCCGCTGAGAAGAGCGGCGCATATGTCGCATATAATGAGCCTTACGGCTCTGTCCGCTCTTTTTGAAGGCTCGCAGCAAAGGTACAGAGCGGCTCCGCCTGCCATGACAAGGAATGCCACGACCATGAAGCTGATATAGAAGCTGAGAAGCATGCACATGACGGTGCATATTATGTATAGCGCCCATTTCCCGCTGTCAATGAGTCTGAACAGAGAAACGAGGAGCAGCGGGAATGCTATCATCATGTCCAGCCACATGTCATTCTGATAGTACATCATAACGTATCCGCTGAGACCGTACATCACTGACATAATCAGGCTGAAGACCGATGAAAGCCGTGGTATCACCCTTCGGAAGTATACTCCCGCCGATACCGAGCAGAGGAATATCTTTATTACGAGGAGAATGTTCACGAACCAGAACATCCCGCTGTTGTCAACAGCAAGAGTTATAAGCGACAGAGGCGAGGATACGAAAAAAAGAAACACGCCGTAGAAGTTCATCAGTCCGCCGCCCCGCCCGAGAAACAGAGAGCCCTCTCCCCAGGCAGTCTTCAGTTCCATGAGAAGCGGTACGTACTGCTGATCCATATCGCACCAGACCACAGAACGCTCACCGAAAGGGTAAAAGCCATGTATGGCGTAAAAAGCAAGGAATATGAACGCTGCCGAAATACCTGCAAGTAACGGCATCAAGGCTCCCGCTGCTTTTTTCATTTTAATATCCTCCCGTCTCAAAAGAATTGGCTCAACAATAACCTTATTATTTTACCACATTTAACAGGATTAGTCAATAAAAAATTGTCCGCTCCGCAGGCAAAAAAGGGGCGTAAAGAAGCTGATGCCTCTTTACGCCTGCCCGTTATTATTCGTAATATGAAAGACCTGCCACTGATGTGGGAATTATCTTCCAGCCGTCGCCCCTGAGCTTAACGACGCAGAGTACGGTCTTATTATGCTCGTTATTGCCGTCCTCGTCCTTGTATCTGGTCTTTACCTTCATTTCGTAGCCCTTTGTTACGCGGATACCGTCCTCATCGGCGTCGTACTTGTCGCAGATATGCTCGAAGTACTTCTCAGCCATTTTCAGCTCTGACTTCTCAAGCGGCTCCTTGCGGGTGATCTTGTAGAACTTTGGCATAGTCTCCTTGCCGTCAAGGTCGTCTATCATATCATCCACCATGTCATTGTAGTTGTCCACCATGTCCTTGTAATCACCGTCAGACTTGAGCTCCTTGATAACGTGCTTTGGCAGAGTAAGTGAATACATGGTCTTTGCACCGCGCTTGTCGGAGGAAGCCTTTATATAATTCTTTACAGCGCCTGTAGGGCCGCCGCCTGAACATAACGCAACGATCAGGAACAGGAAAAGTGCGGCTATGATGCCTGCTGCGATATATACAGCACTCTTGCTGTTCTTCATCTTTCCGGGAAGGCTCTCCGCTACGCCGCCAGCCATGTCGTCTGCTTTCTTTGCGATGTCGCCTGCTGCATCCTCTACCTTTTCCTTTACGCTCTGGAAAACCTCAGCTGCGTCGCTTCTTGCTTCATTAACAACTCCTCCGGCTGTGTCGGCAGCGTTCTGTGCGGCAGATTCCGCCTCGCTTTTTGCTGTCTCAGCTGCTTTTTCGGCAGTCTCCTTTATCTCCCCGGCTGTGTTCTTTGCTTCAGAAGCAAGCTTTGAAGCCTCACAGTCACAGGAATCGCTGTCTCCTATATACTTTCCGCAATATTTACAGTATGCCATAATCTATACCTCCGCAAACAAAATATTTCAATAATTATTGTAACATATCTGCACTTTTTATGTCAAGCAAAATTATCAATTTACAATTGCTTACCCTCATTTTTTCAGCAATTTAAACAAATCGCATGCTCTCTTTACGCTCACTTTACATTCCCGTCACTCAGCTCCGCCCTGACTGCCGGGATGTAGACTGCCGAAAGCACGGCAGCAGGCACAAAAACAGGCGCCAGCATGAGAAGCAGTTTTCCTGACGTGAGACGAGCCGATGACGTTCCCACGTCTATAAGGTTGTAATACTGTAAAAACGGAGCGTTCAGCAGCTTGTGCAGCCCGTAGAACTCAAAAGCTCCGCTTTTTGCCGATATGAACAGCAGTATCCAGCTCACAAGCGGTAAAGCGGTCACTGCCGCTGCCGAGGCTGCAAGGGACTTATACGAAATCCCCCCCTTTTGTGCCTTTACGTCGGATTTTGCAGATCTCAAACCATGATCAGCCATTACCGCACACAGTATCAGCACCGTACATACAAGACAAACCAGCCGTATGAACTTATCCGTACTGACCGCAAATGTCATATTTATGAATAAACACAGTATTTCCGCGGCCGCAAGCCTTAAAAGCGATCTTATTATACTCATTTTTCTCCCTCTGCATGCATCTGCTCTCACAGTGCCGCGGTGAATAGTCAAAAATATAACGGGCATAATACTCACGGAGGTGATATCATGCCCGACAATACCGATGATGATGTGAAGATCTACGTTCCGAGAGATACATCGGAAAAAGCTCCTCAGGATCAGCCCCTGCCCTTGCAGTCGGAGCAGCGGCCATAAAAGACTGTCTGCGAATAATCTATCTCAAAATCGTGTTCTTCCTCGATATGCCGGGTAAGATCGGCAAGATGTTCGCAGTCGAGATGTATAAGTCTGCCGCAGCCGAGACATTTCAGGTGAAAATGACTGCGGCACTGCTCTTCATTTTCTATGTACTGATAACAGGCACAGGTCTTTCCGTCAAAAGCATACTTGCGCACGAGCCCCTGCTCTACAAGCCTGTCAAGCTGCCTGTAAATAGTGGCAACTCCCACGGGAGTTCCCTCCGCTGAAAGAAAGGCACTTATCTCCTGAACATTTGTATGCTTTTCCTTATTTTTCATAAGATATTCAAGCAGATTCTCCTTCTGCCTGGTATTATATCCTGTATCCTTTTTCATTTTATCCTCCGTCAGCCTGTCAGTACCTTCCAGCCCTCATCGTTGAGCTTTACGACAAGAACAGTGTCCTGTCCCTTTGACTCGCCGTCACTGAGATATGAATACGTCACCTCATAGCCCTCTTTTATATCAAGATCGTCCTCGCTGAGGTCTGGTTTTATCTTTTCACTGAGCTGCTTGAGGTACTTCTTTGCGGCTGCTCTCTGATTGTCGTTTATCTCATGTGACTCCACTATCTTTTCATACGAGAGCTTCCTGCCGCTCAGTTCAAGGCTGCTGTGCTGTCCCTCCTCAAAGGTCGAGACAAGCTCATTATATATATTATCTGTCTTCATCTGCTCGATAACGGCGTCCGGGTACATATAAGCGTAAAAGATCGTTCCGCTGCCGCCTGAATATATTGCATCGAAGCATTCCTTAAGGGCGTCCTCGTAGGAATCGCTCATCTGCTGCGTTACCGCTGCTTTTTCGTAATTCTTTCCTGTATCCTGCTCCTTGCTGCCGCAGCCCGATGCCGGACAAAGGAGAGCTGCACATGCAAGTATAACTGCCGCAGTTCTTTTCATTTTTATTCCTCCATATAAATTCTTTTCATTTTAATACCGATTATACCACGATTTATACCTGTTGTCAATGGCGAAAGAAACAAAAGCCGCACACTTGTGCGGCTTGAATGTTATATTACCGTTACTCCCGGAACTTCGTCAGCCTTATGGCACTTATCGTCGCCCTTTTCGGCAAGCTCCGCTTCAAAGGCGGCTATCACGGTTATGAGCTCGGAGCCAAGCTGCCTGCCCTTGTATTCGCGGACAACGCGGTCAAAGCTGCCGCTCCTGCGCATGATATCGGCTAAAAGCAGCGTCATGTCTGGATCGTTTGCAAACTCTGCCCTGTGGCTGTCATAGACCTTTACCGCTGCCTTTCTGCACTCGCACGCCTGCTCTGCGTCGCCCAGGTCATCATTGACCCATGCAGCGTAGAGACACGCCTTGACAGCTTCTGCGTAGACCTTGTTTTTTTCGCATACAAGAGCCATTTTTCTGAATCTTCCCGCAAGACCGTCGTCAAAGCAGTTGTACCTGTCGCTGGCAAGATATTCCTTTGTGAATGATACGGGTATATCTATAGCCGCGTTGCAGTAGCCGCAGTGAGGGCACTTGCTGACCCAGTACTTTATATATGAACGATGTTCCCCGTCGGGTCGCATATCAAGGTCGGGAACGCTTGTATCGGCGTCAAATTCGGTAACCACCGTCTGAGCCGAAGTCTCTCCGCAGGCTGCACACCTGAGCTCCTGTTCCTCTGTTACTATTCCCATGGACTTCTCCTTATTTCTGCTTTATACGGAAACTGCTGTTACGGAGCTGTGAAGCATCAAAGCCTTTGGGCTTACGGTCCTCGCGCTTTTTACTGCCGTTTGGTCTGCGCTCGGACTTCTGCTGCTTCTTCTCCTCGTCATTGAGGCGCATGGTTAGTGAGATACGGTTTCTCTTGAGATCAACGTCAAGCACTCTCACCTTTACGACCTCGCCCACCTTTACAGCTTCGAGGGGGTGCTTGATGTATTTGCTGCATATCTGCGAGATATGGACAAGTCCGTCCTCGTGTACGCCGATATCCACAAAGCAGCCGAAATCGATGATATTGCGGACTGTTCCCACAAGCTCCATACCTGGCTTGAGGTCTTTTATCTCCATGACGTCGCCGCTTCTGAGAAGAGGTGCGGGAAGCTCGTCACGAAGGTCACGTCCCGGCTTTTTGAGCTCGCCGATGATGTCAGTGAGAGTAGGAACGCCTATTCCAAGCGACTTGCTTATATTATCAATGCCTATGCTCTCTGCTTTTTCATTTATGCCGGAAGCTCCGCCGCCTGCGATATCCGCAAGTGTGAAGCCGCACTCGCTGAGGAGCGATGAAGCTGCCTCGTAGCTCTCGGGATGAACGGCTGTATTGTCAAGAGGGTTCTTTCCGTCGCGCACTCTCAGGAAGCCTGCGCACTGCTCGAAAGCCTTTTTACCCAGCTTCGGCACCTTGAGGAGCTCCTTACGGTCTGTGAACCTGCCGTTTTCCTCACGGTAGGCTACGATATTCTTTGCGACCGAGGCATTTATGCCCGAAATGTATGAAAGGAGCGAATGTGAAGCCGTATTGAGGTCAACTCCGACGGAGTTAACGCAGTCCTCGACTACGCCGCCGAGAGCCTCGCTCATTCTTGCCTGCGGCATATCATGCTGATACTGTCCCACGCCTATAGCTTTGGGGTCTATCTTTACAAGCTCCGCAAGGGGGTCCTGCAGACGGCGGGCTATTGAAATAGCTCCTCTGATGGAAACGTCATACTCGGGGAATTCCTCGGCAGCTACCTTTGAAGCCGAGTATACCGAAGCTCCCGCCTCGCTTACTACCATGTAGCTTACGTCCTGAGGCACCTCCTTTGCTATTTCAGCAGCAAAGCTCTCCGTTTCGCGTGAAGCGGTGCCGTTTCCGATAGAGATCACGTTGACGTTGTACTTCTGTATGAATTCCTTTACTTTTTTCTTTGCTGCCTCTACAGCACCCGCAGAGCCTACGGGGTAGATTATGGCTGTATCGAGGACTTTGCCGGTCCCGTCGATGACCGCAGTCTTGCAGCCGTGAGCGTATCCCGGATCAAGTCCGAGGATAACGCTGCTCTTGAGCGGCGGCTGAAGAAGCATCTGTCTCAGGTTTGCAGCGAATACCTTGATGGACTCCTCCGCTGCCTTTGCGCTCATCTCCGAGCGTATCTCACGCTCGATGGACGGGAATATAAGTCTTTTGTAGCTGTCTGCGGCAGCGGCTCTGACAAGCTCTCCGCAGGCGTTGTTTGCCTTGATGTACTTGCCGAAGATAACATCTGTAGCAAGAGTTTCGTCAAGAGTAACGGATACCTTGAGGAAGTTCTCCTTTTCACCTCTGTCAAGAGCGAGTACGCGGTGATTTGCCACCTTTGGGATAGCCTCGGAGTATTCGTAGTAGTTCATATATACGCTCTCAGCCTCGGGATCCGCAGCCCTGGATACCAGCTCGCCCTTTTCGCCTGCAAGCGCACGGAGCTTCTTTCTTATATCGGCGTCGTCGGAGATATCCTCGGCGATGATATCCATTGCACCCTGCAATGCAGTCTGAGCGTCCGGGATCTTCTTTTCCTCGTCGATGTATGCCTCCGCTTCCTTTTCAGGCTCTGTGGAGTTCTCCTGAGCCATGAGCAGTACAGCAAGGGGCTCGAGACCGTTCTCGCGGGCAATACTTGCACGTGTGCGGCGCTTTGGCTTGAAGGGACGGTAGATATCCTCAACCTCAACGAGAGTAATAGCTGCGCTGATAGCGGCTTCTATCTCGGGAGTCATCTTCTCCTGCTCCGTGATTGCTGCCGTTACCTCCTCCTTGCGCTTTTCGAGGTTGCGGAGATACATGAGCCTGTCGTAGAGCTCACGGAGTATCTGGTCATCGAGGGAGCCTGTCAGCTCCTTACGGTAACGTGCGATGAATGGGATAGTCTTATCGTCGTCGATAAGAGCAACGGTATTGTCTACCTGTTCCTGTCTTAACCCGAATTCCTTGGCAAGTGTCTTATTGATATCCATAATTATTCCTTTCGCTGCGCGCAGGCTGCGCACTGTATTATTGTCTGTATTTACCGTCCGTTATTGTTCCGTGACCGCTTCCGCGGACTGAGCATCTGCGTTATTTTCTGCGGCAGCGCTCTCCAGGTGCCTGTCGTTCCAGCGGTCGAGCCACGAAAACAGCGTCTTGGCAATATCCTTGTAAACGTTAATATTGTTCTTTTCCATGAGCACATCATGTCTCATGCCGTCGAAAAGCCTGTGGGATATGCTCTCATAGCCCAGCTTTTCCATTTTTTTCAATGAAGCCATGAACTTCTTTTCGGAGATCATTGCGGGATCCTCCCTGCCCGATATGAACCGCACGGGGAGTGTGGGATTGGTCACGTTCCAGCCTCTTGCAGAATCCGACTGTCTGACCAGCCATATGAGCTCTTCGTAGCAATTGAGAGTGGGCCTGAAGTTGCAGAGGGGGTCTTCATTGAATGCCAGCACCGCGTCAGCGTCGCTGCTCCTCCACGAATTTATGGGATCCTCGAAGAACTGACCGAATCCGTCATCAACGGCGTTGAATATTTTCTCGCTCCTGAAACGGCTGCCCGGCCGCTTTGAGGAAACGGACCTGATAACTCTTGCCACAGGAGAAAAGGCGCTGTAGCAGACCGTTCCGAGAAGAACGACACCGTCGATAACGCTGTCATGCTCCTTAAGGAAGCACCTTGCTCCCGCCGCCCCCATGCCGTTCGCTATCATAAATACGGGGACATTGGGATAAGCCTCTCTTATTCTCTTATTGATCTGGGCGATATCGCTAACAAAGCCCTCGCCGCCGTTCCTGAACATGAATCCGAGATCGTCGGCTTCAACTATACTCTTTCCGTGACCGCGGTTATCATGTATCACTGTGATGAAGCCCTGCTCGGCAAGATAGTCCATGAACGGATAATAGCGCTCCTTGTGCTCATTCAAGCCGTGAATGAGCTGCACGATTCCGTGCACCTCTCCCGACGGCACTGCAAGGACTGCCGATATAACAAGCTCGTCGAAATCAGAGATGAACTCAAATTCCTTCAGATCAGCATTTAGCATATGGTTCCTCCTGTCAAAAAGCGGAAATAATGTTACAAAGCATATTATAACACAGA
Source organism: Ruminococcus flavefaciens (assembly GCA_002309635.1). Classification (GTDB taxonomy): domain Bacteria; phylum Bacillota; class Clostridia; order Oscillospirales; family Ruminococcaceae; genus Ruminococcus; species Ruminococcus flavefaciens_J. Next base: position 152,351 of record DBXO01000011.1, read on the forward strand.
ACGTCCAAAATTGCAACCGAGAGCTGCCGCCTCATTCCCTGCAGAGCTTTTTCAGTGCTGAGCTCAGGGTATCCGGCACTCCGCGGGGACCGCGTACCGCCGATACTCCCAGTTCTTTCATTGCAGATAGGGGCATATCGTCTTTGGTGAAGCGGTGGAGCAGTTTCAGCTTAACCGCTTTTCTGATGTGATAACTGCCGTTGTCGTATTTATAAGGTATATCCGCCTCTATGGCGGTACATTTGTATAGTATTGCCGATACCGGCGCTGCCATATAAATGAATACCGTGTCCCCGGCGATGTAGTTTGCGGTCTGTTTCCATATTATGGTGCCGTCCCGCCTGAAGTCCTGCTCCACGTCGTACATTGCGGGAGAAGCGGGTATGAGCCACTCCCTGGGCTCTGTGCGGAGCGTCCTTCCGCTGCCCGAATGAGATGATATCTCGTGGCTCATTTCCAGGAGAGCTGTTATCTGCTCCTCTTCCACGGTGCCGTCAAGGAGTACGGTTATCCAGTTCTCCTTGTTCATATGGTAGGCTGGCAGTATGCCCTTCATGGCAAGCAGTGAGCCTGTCATCATCGGGCTGCACTTTACATCGATGATATCCACTTTTCCCCTGTCGGGGAGTCCGAGCCTTGAGCCCTCCACGTCCATTACCACGGCGTACCACCTGCCGTTATTGCTGCACCTGAGAACAGCACAGTCAGGGAGCCTGCTCCACAGATACTCGGGTCTGGTGCCGAAGCGCCCGGCTGCAAAAGCGAATATCCTGTCTCTCATTTTTTCACGGGACATATGTTATTCTCCGTTCTGTCTGCGTATCTCATCCCTCAGACACAGATAGCAGGCGTTGCATATCTCGCAGTCCTTTGCGGCACGGTGTGCTCCCGTTACAGAGATGCCGTAATGAGCAGCTACCGTCGTCTGCTTACGGTCGGGCAGCAGCGGCAGAGCCTTACGGGCAAACCGCAGCACGTCGATGAAGTCGTTGTCAAGTATTATACCGTGACACCGCAGCAGATTGTCGTACAAAAAGTTTATGTCGAAATTCACATTGTACCCCATTAGCATATCATTTCCCGCAAAGCGGTAAAAATCCATTATCGCGTCGGAAATACACGGGGCGTCACATACCATGCTGTCGTCAATGCCCGTCAGGGATGTGATGAACGAGCTTATGTGGTGCTCTGGCTTTATGAGGGTAGAAAAGACCGCTTCCTTTACGCCGTCCCTGTAACGGACAGCTGCTATTTCGATTATCTCGCTATCGGCAGGGTCGAGCCCCGTGGTCTCGATATCCACTACACAGTAGTCGCCGGGAAAGGCTATCCTGCTCTTGCCTTTTCTGCGTTTTATGTCGCCCACCTCAATGCTCCTTTCAACTTGTAAATCATATTTTACATTATAATATACCTGACGGAAATTGTCAAATCAGCAGATGGATAAAAATTTATGCAATATATATTTTGTTCAAAAAATTTGTTGGTTAAATTAATATAATTTGTAGATTTTAGCTGAAAACACTTGATTTTTCTTCAAAAATGTTGTATTATATAATTGTAAGATTGTACGTCCACATTCCACTTTGATATTATTATGAAAGTATGAAAGGAGCAACCGCCATGAAGAAGTTAATCGCGGCAGCAGCTGCACTGGCAACTGCCGTAAATGCCGCAGCTTTATCAGCAAATGCAATGTTTGAAAATGTCCCTGAAAGCAGGATCTGGGACGAAGAGATCGAAATTTTCCCGATGATGGAAAGCGGTGAATTTGTCACCGACATCGACGGAAACGGTACTTTTGACCTCAAGGACTGCGCTCTGTTCTATGGATATGCCAATCTGTTCGAGACGGAGCCCGCTGTTGCCGAGCTCATTGAGAGCAGCGGCGATTATGACAGAAACGGTGAACCGGACATCCTCGACGCACAGCACCTTATGAGATTCTATCTCATAAAGAACGGAATCTATGCAGGGGATATCGATCAGAATACCTACAGCGATATCAATAAGACATTTGAGTTCAAGACGGACAGTATTACCATAGCCTGCGATCTGGCCAATGATTTTACCCGTGAACTGCAAATACAGGCCTCATACCTTATGGCTTCGTATACAATGTTCAAGGAGGCTATAGATAACGGCAGCCTGGAACTGGACGTGAACTGCGACGGTGTCTATGACTACCTTGACCTTGACTATTTCTGGGTATTCGGTTATAATCATTACTTTTTCTATGCAAACAGCCTGCCCGACAGCGAAAAGCCCGCTATCCCCGAGGATATAACAGTACGCTGTCAGAAGGCATACGATACTGTAGAGGACGATATGCAGATCTGCTGGTTCTATAACTATGCGCAGATGTACTGTATGGAAATGAACGGTCTTTCGGATGAACATTTCGATAACGACTTCTACGACGGACTTATTGAGGGTTCGGGAAAACTCAGACTCGGTGATTCCCTGAAGTATAATTATGAGGAATGGATGCCACAGAACGAGTATCTTGATTCCAACGGAGCGCTTTTCAACAGAGAATGCAATCTGTTCATTAATAAACTGAAAGCAGGAGAAGCTCAGCTCCCAGATACAAACGGCGACGGCATCATTACAAGCTCAGACGTGTTCAATGCCATGATATATGAAAAAGACCTTCAGGCTCTTTCACCCGCAGAGAATTCCGTACTTCCCGGAGACGTAGTGAAGTTCTTTACAGAAGACTGTGATATCAACGAAAACGGTCTCAGCGGAGATATACGCGATCTTCGTATCCTCGGTATCGTATATCTGTGCTATGCAAGCGATAACCAGCTACAGGACGTTTATGACGATTTCAACAGCAAATGCAACGATTACGTGGCTTCGCTCTCGGAGGCAAATGGCGAACCGTTAATCAATTACAGCCCTGTAAGCTTTACCGAGCCTTATGCTGCAGATGCAGATATCGAGCGTTCAGGCGACGCTAACGGCGACGGAAACACAGATCTTTCAGACGCCGTAAGGATCATGCAGGCACTTGCAAATCCCGATAAATACCAGCTTTCATATGTTGGCAGATTCAACGGTGATGTCAGCAATACAGGCGACGGTATAACAGTTGGCGACGCACAGGAAATACAGACAAGACTCCTTAATCTTGATTAAAAAAATACAAACAGCCGACGTTCAGCAGGAACGTCGGCTGTTTTTTTCATATCATTCAGTTGCCTGGAATATGCCTCTTACGAAGCAGTAAAGGTGCGAATGAATGGAATCGTCACCGTGGTGACCGTTGTTTACAACGTGCCATACGTGAGGTACGTTGTTCTTGTTGAAGTTATTATGGTAGCCCTCGGGAGTGTTAAGTCCTACAACGTCGTCCTGAGTACCGCCTGTTATCATAACAAGGTAAGGCGTCTCGCTTGCGCTGTTCCACTTCCATGAGCCCGAAGCGCCA
>DBXO01000003.1:0-70671 GCA_002309635.1 Ruminococcus flavefaciens
CGCTGTAAAAAACGTCCTTACACACCTCGCTATAATCCACATGGGTATAGTCCTTGTCGATACGCTTAATAACAGGATCGTAGAAGCTGATTACAACAGTATTATCGGGAAATGATCCTTCTGCTATAATACGCTCGATTGCTTCTCTTGAATATACAGTTACGGTCATCGAATCCCTCCATATTTTCTCTACAAAGACCTCGATTGATTATCTATATTTTCAATTGAAATCACCTTGTTGCGTTATCCTTCATTGATATACGCAGTTGAAATTTCTGCAAAATCTCCCCAGAAAGCACGACTTGTCAAACGATCGTTAAGTCCATCATGTGTTTCTTTCTGAGAGGAAGTCATCATGAAACGTTTGCCTGATTCATAGAACGCATTGAAAAGAAGTATAAGCTCGTCCTGTGTTTTCTCTTTTCCTGCAAGTCCCTGTATATCGTCCACAAGAAGAACATCAGCTTGCAAATACTTCTCACGGAACTGTTCTGATGTACCGCCATTGCTGATAGTATTTGTAAGAGACGATACCATATCTGCCGTTGTTGTGAAGATAACATGAAGCTCAGGCGAAGTCTGCTCAATTGCATTTTTAACAGCATAGAGCAGATGCGTCTTGCCTGTTGAAGTTCCGCCGAATAATGACAACGGCTTTGAATCGGCATTTTTCGCAAACCGTTTTGCTTTCTCAAAGGCATTGCTATTATCTTTGGTAATATAAAAATTGTCGAACGCGAATCTGCTCCCCATCTTATTATCTTGCATAATTCGACCTCCTTATCAATAATCCCTTATTGTGTATACAGGATGACCTGTCCCATACCCCTGAAAAACCTGATTGTTCTTAATTGTATAGACTGGATGACCTGTACCATAGCCATGATATAACTGATTACCTCTTATTGTAAAAACTGGATGTCCCGTTCCAGAACCTTGGTATATTTGATTTCCACAAATTTTGTAGACAGGACGCCCGGTACCATAGCCCTGATAGATCTCATTTCCGTTAATCGTGTAAACGGGATGACCGGTTCCATAACCTTCGTATACTCTCATAACAAACCTCCGTTCTGTACACAGCACATATTTGGCGTTGTTGGCTTATCAGCTTTTATATAAAAAACTGACATTCATGCAGAAATTCCACTGCATATCCCAGTGCATCACCGGCTGTCACCTATGAGACAGCCGCGAAATTTATCGATGTTTTGCATATTGACCTCCTAAAGTATATCACAAAGATATATCTTACTTGATTTTTTGCTTTAACTCTGACACAAATTCCTCCATGCTTCCGTCCCATATTATCTCAGGATGATTATAGAAGTCATGGCTACCGATGAGCCAAAGTATTCTATCAAGCTTAAAAGCAGATGCTGTATTATCGAATATTTTTGAATCCTCAGCAATTGCTACTAATGTCTTGAATACAACACTGTCTGTCTTGCTGCAAAGTTCTAATGAGTTTAAGCAATTTGTTACTTGTATATCTGGCTTACAATAATCCAACATACCTATATCTTTTAGCCAGTTAGCAGTAAGCGCAAATCCCCAACCGTATTTTGTTTTGATAATATGTGATTGACGCGAGATTTCGTTAATCAGCTTGATTTTTTCTGATGGCATTGTAAATGTATCAAAATATGTATACATTTCTTTGGCAGTTTTGAACTTGTTGAGATACAGTGCCATTCCACAGATACAATTAGCATAGCTGAGCCATACGTCAGAAGTAAACTGGCTGTTGTCCAGAGAAAGGCTGTTCTTAAATGTAGAATAAAGAGAATTTGGATCGCTTTTAAAAGTATCTATCACATATAATAGACTATGGCCACCAACAACATTCTCGATAATAGTGCTGCGGCTGTTATCCCAATAAGCAATATTACGAGCTTTAGGCTTATGCCAGTCCACGGCAGAAGATATAACAACTCCGAAAGCCTCGTCCAAGTCTTTTTTCCTTGGATTATAGAAATATTCTTCGAGTATGCCATCTGTTAATCCGTGTGCGTGTTTACGCAGGTATTCGCCAGCAAACTGATAAATTGTATAGTTTCTTTCCTTGATATCCATACTTATACCTCCCGAAATAGTTATATTTAAATCTATAATGTACAAATAAGCTGCCAGCTTGAAACCGAACTTCCGCTGACAGAAAAGTTTTTATTACAGTTCCCACACCTGTTATCATTCATCAATTAAAGTCAGAAACATTGAACACTGACCTAAACCAATAACTGATAATAATAACTATAAACCATAACGCTGAACATGAACATTAACAGTTCATATTCAAAAGGCAAGTGTAAGAACTGTAAACGGAAAACACTTTAGATGTCTATCTCGAATTCCACGGTGCTATTAACGAGATCAAGTGCTGTCTGCGCCTTGGCGAGCATATCAGACAGTTCGATATAACGCTTGTTGGCTTCCTCTATATCGTAATTGGTATATTCGTAATCGAGGATTGCACTGTTACCGGAATAGCCTGAACTTACGCGGACTTTGGGCATAGCGTCCCTCATTCCACTAAGTAAAGAGCACTGTTTGTTGAGTTGCGGAAGAAATACGAGCATCTCGTCGATTGTCATATCAAAATCCGGAACAACAGTTGTTGTGTTGAACACATTTAATGTGTGTTTGAGTTTGCGTATCTTCCTTTCGACCTCAGCCTGAGCGTCACGCATTTCCTTGAAGTTATACTTTGGACGAACAGATTCGATGTCCTCCTGAAGCGCAGCTACAAAGGTCTTTGTTTTTCCCTCACGAACCTGTAATGTACGCAGCTCGTCGTTAAGCTGACGCAGCATCTTCGCTGCTTTTGCGGATGTAATTAACATAAGCATTTCCTCCTTGAAAATAGCATTATTTTACTTATTAACTGAAGGCGGTTACTTCAGCGCTTCACATTTTACAAATGCAGAGCATCCTCCGTTCGCCTGTTTTGTCTGTCCACGATATCCTGAATTCTGATTCTGACATTTCCCTGTATCCATAGGGCTTGCGACCTCTAACCTCGAGCCCCAACGGTCACAAACATTTCTTTTCCCTGACCAGCAGGCACAAGTCGCACAGTATTTCGCATCGCAGGTGTACTGATACATATACTTTCCTCCTGACTAAACAGATCAATTGAATACGTGTTTTTCTCGTCTGTGATTATATTATATCATATAGCATAGGGCGAAATCGCCCTATGCTATATCCGCCATTAGCACTTTACCACTTCTGTATGAAAACGTATAAAGTCAGAAACATCAAGAGAAGGTATCTCGTTATACAGCTCAAGCATAAGACGGATAATTGCTACCGATTTCGCCTGAGTGTTGATACTTCTCTGAGGATTGAATTCGATATCCGTAAAATGAGTATACTCTTTGATTTTTTCGATTTCTTCGGGAAGGAGTGTTTGTTTTACGGCATTGATATAAATATAGTCGTAGAAAACGGTTTTGGGCTCAAGCGGAAAATCTATACCGGCATAATTGAACCCCAAAAGCGCTCCTGAATTATGAAGTCTATCGTCTCTTTTTGCTTCTTTTGGACTAACGTCCAACAAATCACGATATGGACCTCCGTTTGAAAAGACTTTGGAACTCTGGAAAATATTCTCTAATGTGTATCCGTTAAGCTTAAGATTGAAAGCACTCAGCTTAACGCCAAGGTCAATCAAGCCCTTTGTACTTATTTCCAGAGGGGTTGATTCCTTATTGGCTGATTTTACTGCATTATGCAGTGCGACAATGGATCTTTGCTTCTGAGCCAGAGAAAAGCCTGCGAACCATTGAAACTCGTACTCGTTTTTGATGACCTTACCGTTTGATATAAAATAAGCTGGTCTTATCGCCATAAACATACCTCCTGCCTAAAATTAGACAATGAATACATTTTTTCTCTTCTGTAATTATATTATATCATTTGGGATGGGGCGTTTCCGCCCCAACGCCAGTTACACTACTTCCCAGGCGAGTTCCTGTATCTTATAGACCATTTCCTCACAAACATCATCAATCTCCTTGCTATTGCTATGCTTAGAAAGCACTAAAGAGCAAGATTTTCCTGTTGTGAGGCAGCTAAGGATAATATCGATGTGATTGCTCTTGTTCTCATACTGTACTTTGATATTCCTGTTATGAAGAATTAAATATCGATCCACAAATACATCACCGTTCCAAATCAAGTGTGGATTTGAAAAAGGATGTCTTACTCGATCTATCCCATTCTCTGTCTGCCTGCCTATTAACGCTTTTCTAATAAGATCGTGCTCTCTTATGGAATCTGTAATGTTGAACTCGATTATCTCCGGTTCTAATGACATATCCTGAATCATTCTGATAAGTTTCTCAGGGTTATCTTCTTCCTGCTCAATACCAGTCGAGCAATTAATACCTGTATCGAGACAGTAGAGAAGTATATTGACATATTCGTATAAATCCCAAATAGCACATGGATAAAAATATACGTGGATTCGACGACCATGAAGTTCTATTATAAAACTTTCTTCGCCTGCATCTTTCCAATCTTCTTTGTTTGTATCCTCATAGCACTTACGATACCTTTCTACTAATATATCCCTTAATTCCTTATACTCTTCTTCGGAATCGGACGCTTTTATATTGTAAACGTCCAGTTCCTCAACATCGAGAGTGAGCCAGAGAATCATCCTTATCAGTTCTTCTGTATTTTGAGCTAAGCCGTCATATTTTCCACACAGACTTCTAATAATATTGGGGCAATACATTTCGACTTGAATAAAATCGCCACAGTCAAAAAAAGCGAGTTCTATTTTCCTGTCGTTATGTTCTATCCAGTGTTTTGCGGTGCCCTCAGCTCGGAAATTGGCATACGCCTCGAAGAATTTCTGATATACCTCGATCCAAGTCAATCTTGAATAATAATCCATACACTACCTCCTAAAAGTAAGTCATGGTTTTTGTTTCCTTCATTATACTACTCAAAAGTTTGAATTCCGAAGATTCAGAGGGGCGGATAGAAATTTCTCCTTTTTTCACAAATTGACAATGCTCAAAATGTGCAGAATGTATATGTCACTGTTAAGTTTCATTTGTTTTTGATGTGATTTTATTATATCATAGAGGCATAAGTCAAAAGTGCCCTATGCTTACATGGTATAATAATTCTTTCCTCTTATAGTAAGCTACTTCAATACAGCTACTATTCCGCCCAATTCATTTTGAGCGTTTCATAGACATAATGATTGTAATCTGTTTCGTTAGTTGGCTGTAAACCTAACATTTCTCTTGCGAATACTCCGATGGCTCTTGAACGTGATACACCTGCAAAGCAGTGGATAAGAAGTGTATCCACATCCTTATGTGTATTTATGAACTCTATTATTTGTTCTGCCTGAGAAGTATCAATCAGCTTTAAGCCGTGCTCGGGCTGTTCAATATCATCAAAGTAAAGAGTAAGGACGCCTTTGCAGTAGCGGTTTTCTTTTAATTCAAAGCCCAAACCGCCGTCTATAGTATCCTGAATTGATATCGCAGCATATTTGTCAGTTTTATCGGGGTACTCAGTCACTCCAGGTTTACAGAAATGGCTCATTACATATCGTAATGCTTCTCTTGCAGATGTAACTAATACTCTTGGCTTTTTCATGTTTTCACCCTCGTCATATATTTAAAGCATGTCACTGATGACATCATTATTCGATAGAGCTATATATCAACACTTTTCTCAGAAAGGAATACTGTAGTTTTTCTTGCTATGATTATATTATAGCAAAAGACATAGGGCGTTACCGCCCTATGTCTCAATCGTTATTATTATGCTTTTTTCTTCTTTTCTTCGGCCATCTTATAACAGATGAACTCCTCATAGCCTTTCATTTCATAGAAATACTTATTCATTTCATTAAAAATTTCTTCTTTAGATTTATTTTTGATTTTAATTCTAAAGCTACAAACTCTCCTGAAATTTCCAGTAGGATTCTTTTCATCTGCCATACGATACATTCTATATTTCTCCAATATTTCTTCACACTTTATCTTAGTAACATCAGAAATATCTGTGTAGCTAAATGCAAATAATAAATGTAAGGCTTCCTGCAAACATTCTATTTCAAATGCGTAATGGTGAGGATTTTTAAAGCCGGTATCTTTGCCTTCCGAATTATCAGGAATCAAATCTGTCATTTCTGATGTCCAGTAACGTACGGTACTGTGATCAGAATAATAATCGCAAAAGGGGGTGTCAAGCTTCAATTCTCCGTCTTCAGCTTTTTGTTCTGCCCATTCAATAATAATGTCTGTTATCTTTTTTATTCTTTCGTCGGTACTCATTAGTTTTCCTCCTTATTGATTATAGAATATCCTTTATTATAATATCACATAGTATGTGACATTATTGACTTACTTATTTTTCGTATTTACTGAGGGCGGTTTTCAGAGTTTCTGCTATTTGTTCTCGCAGGCTTTTAGGGGAAAGTACCTCTACTGCGTCTGCAAACTGTATCGCCCAGTGTAGCATTGAAGCTTCGCTTGCTTCAACGTGAACTATCATCATATCGTCAGGTAACGTTTCAATTCTGTTGTTCGTACCAAAACTGTCTGCAACATCATTCATCATATACTGTTTACACTGAAATGTGATATGTACGGGAGTACCGCTCCATAGATTCGGATGCGTTTTTATGTAATCTGAAAGCCTGATACCTGCTGAAAAGCCTTTCAGCGTTCTCAGTTGAGTTGCAGGTTCATCTTTCTTTTTGCAGTCTTTGATACGGTCAATACGGAAATGTGTCAGATCATCATGCTCCGGAAGATTACATATCAAATATGAGTGACCGTTTCGTGATACTATCTGATATGGATTTACAGTATACAACTTCTTTTTGCCGTTGCTGTCAAGTTTGTATTTCAGCTTACCGTCTAACCCACAATCACAGTAGTGGAATGATACTTGTCTTCCGTTTGCAATTGCGCTTCCTATGTTTTCAAGAATAATATAGATCTCTCGATTTATGATATTATCGCAAATCTCCATATCTGTATTCTTAACTGTCGAGAGAAAATACTTACTTGACAAGCCCTCAAGACGTTCAATAAGCGGTATACGTTCTTTCTTTGAAAGACCGTCAGCTGCCAATACACTGTCTATCAACAGGCGAAGCTCACCATTAAAGAATTCTTGATCATAATACCAGTTAGTCTTTATTATTACTTCACCACGCTTGGCGTTGCGGATAGTTGGTTCTTTTTCGTGTTCACTGCCCTCGTATCTGATTGGGAATAAATTGCATTCGTAAATCATATCAAGATTACGGCTCACTACTTTAGGATCAACCTTTATATCAAATTCTGATTTCATCAATTCTATTATCTTCTTCTTTTTTAGCGGATGATCCTTGTCAGAATGCTTTTTTAATATATCAAGAATTTCAAGTATTATCACTTTCTTGTGCTGACTGTCTGTCATAACCGTAAACCTCCTGTTCAGATGATCAATGAACTATATGCGAAAAAAAGGATAGCCTTATGTACTAAGGCTGCTTTTCTTCAATATTGCATCTCTTCAAAATTTATTATATCATTTTGACATGATATATCAAAGAATATTTTGTTAACAATACATACATGCATGAATTTCTATGAATTGAACAAAGAAAGAAAATGTCTATTGTATACTATGACATTGTAAAAGCCTATATATCGTTATATTCTGCGTGCATTATACTTTGAGGATATTTTACTCACCTTTGTATGTTATCAAAACAAAATATTTACATTTTTACATAGAAATCCGATTTGATACGTGGTATAATGCAATTAATAATAACGAAATGAGGCGATAAAATGCGCGAAAAGATAATACTTGCACCAACAGCGAACGGTACAGAGCTTCTCAGAAGCCTTGCTCGACACGGTGTAAATACACTTTGCCTGCGTATAATGAGCAGTGCAGAACTTGCGGAAACTGCCCTTATGCGAAGCGGCGAGACAGTGACTCAGCAGTATATCAGAACTGTTGATGAACCTGCTCTGTTTTTCAGCTTTCTCAATGAAGTTGAGTTCTTTTCTGCTGCATCATTTGCAGATGCGCAGAATATCGCCTCTGCACTGGATTCCTTGAGAAAGCTCATAGTGTCAGATGAAAATAAGGTTTTGCATGAGAAGCTTTCACAGGGAGAATTTGCCGAAAACAGTGCTGCACTAAGACAGGTATATGACAGGTATATCGCAGAGCTTGAGAGCAAAGGCTTCATTGACTGCATACAGCTCATAAGAAAAGCTGTTGAGCTTTCTGAGACCATAGATTCCGAATTCTACATATTGCAGGAATATAAGCTCGCTCCCCTTGAAACTGCCCTTATTGATAAACTTTCTGGCGGAAGCTATAAAGAAATATCGCTGTGTGAGCTAAGCGGAGCTGAGGAAAGGTATGTTGATTACTGTGATATTACTGAAGCATATGGAGCTTCAAATGAAGCCGAGCATATTATCGAGACTATTTATTCCAAGGGACTGCCTCTTGATAACTGTATCGTTGCAGCTGCCGATACAATGAAGTATTCTCAGCTTTTCTACGATATAGCAAGTCAGTACAATATTCCTGTGACATTCGGATGCGGACTTCCTGTCAGCAATTCCACATCTGCCGAGCTTATGCGTAACTTCCTTATATGGGAGACCACTGGCTACCACGGAAAGGACTCGTTGTACGGCATTGTATTCAGCGAATGCTTTGACCGTCAGAAGCTTATCGGAGAGCTTTCTATTGAAAATGAGAAAATACTTCGTGATATAGTGGATATTGCAGGCACTATGAGGCTATCCTGCGAACATGAGGAGAATGAGAGTAAGCTTTCCGCATACGCCAGTGAATACCCTGAGAATACTGACTATATAGAAACGATAAGGTTCATGTTTGCGGAGGTTGAGCGCGGCTGCTCATATATAGTGAAGAATTACACTGTTATCCGTGAGGGCTTTGCAGGCAGACTCGACCGTTCCGCTGTCAATGGTGTATGTGAAGAAATGGACGCATATACTCTACTTTCAGGCGGTAATGCTGTTGAGATAATCGATCAGCTTCTTGCAATAAATGTGTGCTGTGAGAACAGCCGTGAAGGAGCATTGCACATAACAGGTATTAAGCAGGCTATGTGCAGCCTACGAGATGAGCTTTTCGTTGCAGGACTCTCGGCTGATATTTTTCCGGGTATGCCCCGTGAAAATTACCTTGTTCCCGATGGTGACTACCTGATGTTTGATGAGAATGCTCCTACATCAGAAAAGTGTATAGCTGACAAGAAGCAGGCTCTTTCTGACCTTATGAGAACAGCTTCTTCTCTTGGAAACAGAGTACACTTATCGTATTCGGGATACGATACGGCAGAGCTTAAGGAAGCGAATGCCTCATCTCAGCTTTTTGAGATATTCAGAGCGAAAAACGGAGAAGAATCAACGCTGGACGACCTCAAAAGCAGTATCGCGCATACAGGCTTTTTCGAGAACAGTTACTCAGCTTCAAGACTTGTTGGAAGAGCATATAACAGCGGCAGTATGATAAAAGCAGCCGATGATCCTAATGAAGAAGCCTCTGTAAGCATTTCAACAGACAATGCTTTCTCTCCAAGCGCAATAGAGACATATCTCAGCTGCCCAAGAAAGTATTATTTCGCCTATATCCTCAACATGGAAGAACCCGATACAGATGATGTTTTTGTGGTGATAAAGCCTTTGGATATGGGGAATCTGGTTCATGGACTTATGGACGATGCTTTCAGATATTCTATGTCAAAGGAAAAGGTGAAATCAGAGGCTGTCCGCCGCTTCAATGCCTTGTTAAAAGCACGTCCGCCCATAAACGAACCTGATGTGAAACGTGTCCGTGAGGACTTCATGCGTATGATAGAGAATGGATTTGAAAGCAGCGACGGAAATGAAGTCATTTATTCCGAGCATACCATAAAGCCTGTGAAAATCGGCTCTATAAAGCTAAAAGGTCGTCTTGACAGACTTGAAAAGACTCCCGACGGGAATATAGTCATTGTAGACTACAAGACAGGCAGGAGGCTAAATCACAGACAGAACGACATTTCATCATGTATGCAGATTCTTCTCTATGCGGCTATGCTTGAAGAGAGCGAGAATATAAAGGTGAGCGGCGGAGAATACCGCTATCTCAGGTATAACAAGAGCATCTCCTGTTCATATACAGATATTATTAAGGAATCTCTTATCGGTATTACAAATGACTTTGCCGAGCGCGTAACTAATGCTGATTTCGCACCTTTGGTCACTGATAATTGCAGATACTGCGGCTTCAGCCATATCTGCAGGAAGGGAGGCGGAGAAAAATGACAGATAATGATAAACTGGCAAGAGAACGTATATCAACGGATATATATGAAAACTTCTTTGTTGAAGCAGGAGCTGGCTCAGGAAAGACCACTCAGCTTGTACAGAGAATGACAGAAATGGTCAAGGCCGGTATTGATGTCAGCAAAATATCCGCCATAACTTTTACAAAAGCAGCTGCGAGAGAGTTCTATGAGCGTTTTCAGAATCAGCTCATAATCGAGAGCAATAACGAGAAACTTGATAATGCTGAGAGAAAACGCTGTGACGAAGCACTTCGCAACATTGATCTGTGTTTTATGGGCACTATCGACTCATTCTCCCACCTTATACTCCATGAGCACCCTTCCGAGGGAAGGATCCCGTCAGATTCCGAAGTTAAGGACGATGCGGAGATGGCAGAGATATTCAAGCGAGAGTATACTGCTATTCTGCACCATGAATACGGAGATGAGCTATTTGAGAAGTATGAACAGTTTAGTGCTGTGCAGGATCATCCGAAACTTGTATTCACTGAATTCATATCAAGAATAATCAATGCAAGAGACGCCTATTTCATTTACGAACATGATGATATATCCGATGTAGATGAGTATTTCAGTGAAGAAAAGCACAGGCTCATGCAGGCAATTGATTGCCTTATGAAGCGAAAAGACTTGTGGGGACAAACCAAGGATTGCCTTGAGAAAAATGAACTTCTGGAACAGGAGTACAGCTCACTTAAAAGGACATGGAACGGAAATGTCGGCGGTATTTACTATACGCTGGGCAAGCTTGACCAGTTCCGTCTGTATGCTGAGCCCGAAAGTATAGGTATTCTTGATGTATCACTTTTTTCTCCGTATACCTCCAAAGGCAAAATCGCGTATTATACATTTGAAACTAAAGATACAGATCTCTATAGGGAGCTTGGTGAATTCCAGTATTCGGTAACTGTTGATTTCCTTGTTTCTGCAGCAAGGGCTATAGCCGAGAAGCTTCGCAGAAATGGAGAACTGAATTTCTTTGATTACAAGCAGTATCTGCGTGATATGCTTAAACGTGATGCAGAAGGCGACGGAAAGCTGATACGTCATATATATGACCGTCATAGCTATTTCCTTATTGACGAATTCCAGGACACCGATCCTATGCAGGCTGAGATATTCTTCTATCTCACAGCTGAGAATCCTGTTCCGAACTGGCGCGAGTGTGTACCGCGTAAGGGTTCGCTCTTTATAGTGGGCGATCCAAAGCAGTCTATATACCGCTTCCGTTCGGCAGATGTGGCAGCATTCAAGGAAGTCCGAAGGCTGTTTGAGAACGGCGTAGGAGAAGTGGTGCAGCTTACAAGGAACTTCCGTTCAACTGTACAGCTGAAAGAATGGTTCAACACTGCATTTACAAAGCTTCTTCCTGAGGATACTCCTCATCAGAGCAGATTCAGCCCGATACCTGTAGAGGGCAGTGATGATAAATCAGTATTCGGCGGTATCTGGACGTACAGAGTTACAATAGAACACAATTCCATAGCAGATGATCAGGAGAAGGTCACTCGGATAATACACAGACTTGTCAATGATTCGAATATACTTATGAAAAGCAGGAACGACAGTGCACCTCGAAGAGTACGTTACAGCGACTTCATGGTCATAGTCAACAGCAAGGAGCATATCCTCAAATTCCTCAGAGAGTTTGAAAGTTATGATATCCCTGTCATGGTCGAGGGAAAGATAAACTTCGGCGATTGTCCTGCATTATGCGCTCTCATACCGATAATAGAAGCTGTGTCATCTCCATACGACAGACCAGCGATTTACGGAGCTCTCACAAGCAAGGTATTCGGTGTGACAGACAGTGAGCTTATCGCTTTGAGGAACAGAGGCGTATATCCCGAGATAAATGCTGTTTATAATGAAGCAATAAACGAATTTACTGATGTGAAATACGCGCTTGAAACTCTCAACAGACTTGCTGTAAGAGCGAGAACAATGTCTGCGGTAACTGTGTTTACGACTATATTTGATGAGCTGAAAGTTCTTGAAAAAACAGGAACAGCATATCTTGAGTACCTGTATTATGCACTGGAGCTTCTCAGATCGGCAGAAGAACAGAGAGAGGTCATAAGCGTACTTGACGGTGCGGTATTTCTTAGAAAGCTGCTTGATGAATCTGCTCAGGAGCGCTGTATAAGCCTGCAAAGAAATGATAACAGAGTTCATATCGCTAATCTGCATAAGGTCAAGGGACTTGAAGCACCTATCGTAATACTGGCTGATCCGAGGGTTACGACTCATGCTCCGGAAATGAGAACAGAGCATACTGCTGACGGTACAAAGTGCTATGTTTTCTCTTTGTCTATGAACAGGCAGAAGAAGGCTGTAACCACTAAACAGCAGGCGGCATTTGAGGATGAAGTCCTTTCGTATGAGGCAGAGAAGCTGAGACTTCTGTATGTTGCGGCAACAAGAGCGAGAAATGCTCTTATTATAGCAGACGCATATACAGGCAGCGGAGATCATGCAAAAAACAACCCGTGGGAGCCTTTTATTCATATGGCAGACGGTGATTTCTTTGCAAGTCTGCCTGATATGGAGGCAGATGAGCCTGCTCCGAAACCGATCAAAAACGCATCCGAACTGTATAGCGAAGCAGAGAAAAACTCTGTATTTGAGCAGTCTGACTCATCAAAGCCGACTTATTCGATCATGCGTCCGAGTCAGATAAAGCTCAGATCTGTCATTGAGTCCGAGGATGACTACGAAGACAGCTCCGATATTGACATACGTAAAAAAGAGATAAGGACCAATGCCGCATTGCTTGGTACTATGGTACATAAGCTTATGGAAAGCCTTGTTTCAGCAAAGAAGCTGCCTGACGCTGATAAGCTTTCGGCAGAGATAATCGGACGATACAGCGCTGTTGACGAGTATTCGGATATGCTGAAAAATGTATATGCTCACATTACTGACGGCGGCTATGAGCAGAATAACGGTATGTGTACGGATATATTGTCGGAGCTGAAAACAGCCGATGAAGTATACTGCGAAGTTCCATTCTGTCATAAGGTCGAAGAAAAGAACGGAACATACACTGTATGGAACGGTGTTATCGACCTTCTTTACAAAAAGAACGGTGTATGGCGTATCGTTGATTACAAAACCAACGCTGAAGCTGAAGGTCTTGACTACAAGTATTCGGATCAGCTCAATGCCTATAAAAATGCTTTCTTTGCTATGTCAGGAGAGAGCGCTGATGCTTTTATCTACCATATTGATATATAACGTTAAATCCCTCGGCTTAGCCGAGGGATCACTTTATTTATTCGAATATGTTGTGTTATGTTCGGACATTACGATCAGTACAAAGGTTTATTGCAAAAGGAACAAGCTGTGAATGCGACTATTGTGGAAACATTTTAAGAGGATAAAACATATGAAAATGAATAATCTCGGCGGCGCAGAAATGTGCCGCTGTTTTTTCAGAAAGGGATTTTAGAGGGCCTTAAGCCTTATCAAGCAGCCGCATTTATGCCATCGATGCCCTCATAATCGCCGAGGGTAAAACGGTCAAGAGTGAGTATATGAGAAGCTTTATAGCGGTTTCTCACTATTCCATATTTAAATGCCGAATTCGGAATTCTCAGTTCATTCACTTGTAGAATAATCCGAAATTGGAATTTGTCGATAATTTAATTTGTACCACTTATATCGCTTTTTTCACTCAAATGATTATTCAGGAACAAAAAAGTCCTCACAGCCGAAGCTATGAGGACTCATTGTTTTTATTCAGATAAACACATTAACGTGAATATCACGCCAGCTTAGTATCCTACGCTTAAGGAAAAGCAAAATAGTCACAGGAAACAAAGAACCTGTGACTATTTTTATGAATATAATGTAAATTATCGCGTAAAGGTATTGACAAAAAGCCGAAAATGTGCAGCGAAGCCAATCAGATATACACATCTGATTGGAGGGACTTATCTTGCAGAATTACTGTAGGAGCTTATGATACCTGCGGTCATCTCTGTAAGTACTGTTATGCCAACTATAACAGAGAAAATGTAAAAAGGAATATCCGACGCCATGAGCCTTCATCTCCGTTCCTTGTTTGTAACGGAGCGAGAATACCTATAGTCGATAAAGAACTAATCTCAGTAGGAGAATTAGGATTGGTAAAATATATAAAGCCTCTGTCAATAACAGAATACTGTATGCTGCTTCAGACGACATGGGCTACGAACTCCAAAAGGTCTATTGGCTCCATTATCAGCGAAATGAAGCTCAATGACGAGTTTATGTATATTAAACCCGAACTCATTTACGATGAGTTCGACGGCAAGTGTCCCTCATGGGAAGAATTAAAAGCATTATAATCAGAAAGGCTCGCCAAACGGCGAGCCTAAATACTGTTATTCAATTATGATTACAGGTTTTTTTGAGCTATCGAGCCATTTCAGAATAATAAGCATATCATTCTCAGGAACAGCTACACAGCCAGCAGTATATGAACCTGTCATACAATGAAGAAATATTGCAGAGCCCTTATACGGCACAATAGGATTGGTGTTATAATCAATGACAACTGAATACTTGTAAGCAACAGGATAATCGATGAGATGTTCTGCACTGTTCCAAGTGATATTTCTGCTCTCTGCCCACTGATTATACAGGGGAGATAAAGGATCATCTACCCAGTAACAGTTACTGTTGAGCTGCCTGTATTCAACATTCAACCCATTAATTGGCTGAGTCCCAAAGGCAAATCCAAGAGAAAACACCCCTTTGGGAGTACAATAATCGCCTTCGCAGCTATTGGCAGAAGCGCCGTTCATGCCAACTACACCATTTGTTTCAAGCAGGCAGCTCCGTAAGCTGTTTTTATTTTCATATAGTCTGACAACACAGGAACTGCCGCTTGAATCAATAGTAATGAGTGGAATAGAATTATTCTGAACGAAAACCATTTCTGCTATAGCTGTTATATTTCAATTATTGAACTTTTGATAGTTCCTACATATACTGCTTAAATACTATAATATGAATACGTTTCTCATTGTACATGATAGCCTGCATGTTAACACGCTTATCTACGTAAATGCCTTTATAATAAGCAGAATCAGATATTAAATATCGAAAACTCCAAGTACATAGTGCAATTAATAAATATTAGAAGAATTCCTTAAGTTCCTGCTCCACCGCCTCAAGTTTCTTTTGAAGTTCAATTGCTTCCTGTTGCTTTGTAAGGTATTTGTCTGCTATTTTCTTCTGCTCTGATAAGGAACACATCGGGATTTGAAGTTTTTTCAGTGCTTCAATAGGAATGTTAGGTAAAGTAACGCCTACGCAAATACTTTTTAGCTGAGCTTGTCCCTTTTCGCTGTCGAAGTAAGCTTTCAGGTAATAAGGTTCCGCCTTTGATTTATCGATCTCGATTATATATAGATTTCCGTTGACGAGTATCTTTTCATCACCTGAGATATTTGTAACTGCTGTTTTTACAGGATAGCCATTTTTGGAAAGAATGATATCTCTGTTATTAGCACAGTATTTTTCGTAGCGCTTTTCAAGTTTATTAAGATATGGGAGTTTATCAGAAATGATACCTTTGCTCATATCAGAAAGCATAAGAAGTCTTGTGTCAGTCTCAATTTCGCAAACGAGTGTGTCAAGTTCGCTTGCTTTTACCTGAGCTCCTCTTGTGATACGAGTTATAAGATCTGAGAACGAAACAGCATTTTGCATATCAGGTTGTTTTTCTGTATAATTCTTTGTATAAAGATCATAATCATTTTTTGCAATAATATCATTACGAATAACGCAACTTATAGGGGTATACTTTCCGACAACGCTCTGAATTTGTAGAATATTCTCATCTGAAATAATATTTATGCGACGAGTGGGTGTGAACTCATCGGAAGCATCGATAAAATTAACCGATTCATTTCCTTTGCTTAATACCATGATAGTACTTGAAATAGCTGTGTTGCTGTATATCTTTTCAGGAAGGGCGATAATGGTCTCGATATACCCTGAGTTTATGAATCGCTCACGCATTTTTTTGTCGCAGTTATTCCTTGTACTGCCGTTGGTCATTATACAAACTGCCTTACCACCGTTATCCAAAAGCTCAACACACTTTTGAGCAAAGAGCCAGTCTGCTGATGCTGAATGTCCGCAATCAGGGTAATAATACCTCCATTTTACGCCAAATACACTGTGACAGAATACATAGTCATATTTCCCGCTGAGTTTTAATGAGTCTTCCGAAGTAATGGTTACGTTGCCAAGTATATCAGCACGTAGCATAGCAATGTAGAGAGCCTGGGAGTTTATTTCGCTTCCAATGTAATTGCAGTCGAGCCCCAAAGAAATACATTGCCGTATAAATGAAAGCGTACCTGTACAGAGATCAGCTACTTTTTTACCGGATGATATATTCATTAGCTTAGCAGCAAGAAGATTGACAGCCGATGGGGTTTCATCAAAACGTTCTGTCTGTGATAGAGAATCATCATATAAAAGTAAGGACATGCAAGCTTCAGCGGAGCAGATCGTTGAAAGCTCGTTTACGATATCCCATTTATCTCTGACCTGGAAGAGAATATGGTAAAGCTGCATCTCTATATTATATTCTTCAATAAAAGAATTAAAGTCTTTGGTTTCCTTACCGCCTGTTTTGGCTATAATGTATGCAATTGGATATATTAATATCCAGGGAGCAGCGCCTATAGCGTACAAGATATTATACTTTGTTCTTACTGTATTTACTGTACTTAGCTTGTTTATTTCTTCCTTTGTCATTAGTTAAAGCCTCCTTAGCTTGATAAGTGATATCCTTGAATATATTATATCAGATTATTTATGGCTTGTCAATATCGAATCTTAAAGTTAAATAGAAAAATATATGAAATACAGCTTGACAAAAGCATATTGTGCTGATATAATCAAGATAGAAAGCGAATCTGGTTACATATAACCAAAGCCAAAAATGAAAGAAGGGATCGTATGAGATATTTTGAATTCAGTATCAAGTTAAAAACTTTAATTGATGCATATTCTAAAGAAGGCAAAAAAGTGTGCGAGGATGTCTCTGACAAGTGCATTGATTTTTGCAACGAACAAAAAGGATTCAGTGTGTATATCAATTCTTTCAATAAAGACACATGCAAATTTGTTTTGAGTGGTAATGGTTATGATGATGAGCTGCTTTCGGAAGGTGAACGCTTCTGGAAATCTCTTGAAATTGATGGCGAAATGTCAGAATATAAAGAGATATCAGCTGATAAGGTAAAGAAGATCGTTTATTCAAGATCCAGGACTGAAGTATATAATCATGATGATATCGGAGAATATATGCAGCTTGATTCTTTTTCTTTAAGTTGTTGCGAAGAACGTATAGTAGTGCCTATTAGCTCCTCTGAATTAAGGGAAATAGCAAAGAGAAGAAACATATCAGAATTATGCAAAGAGGCAGATCGTATAGAGCAGTGCCATACAGACAAGTTTATTGGACATCCAGTACATTACATAATTCAAGATTCCAATGATCAGTCTTTTGATAATGTAGCCAATGTTTTGATTGGTTGCTTGTTTACTGCCAAAAGACCGGAGTCTCAACGAGTGATGACAATTAACACAGTGAATAGGTATCATATGGAAGAAGTTGAGGATATGTATGAAAATATGTACGGGGGGACTATAATTTTTTCTGTTGGTAAGAAAAAAAACAATTCTTCTTTTGCTGATTCTAATGATGAGCTGACTGAAGTCGTTTTTCGAAATCCTATAAAATATAAAAATAAAGTTCTGACAGTATTCCACATCGGAAGACATGATACTACCGCAGCTAATAAAATAGCAGCAGCGCTTAATGATAAACTCTCCCTTATAACCTTTGAAGAAACCCTTATGTCCAGAGAAAAGAGTAGGGAGTACATTTGTAAACTTGCGGATGAAAAAGAAATATACGATAAAAGAGAGCTTCTTAACCGACTTGATTCAGGATCAGATAAGTATTACGCTAGCGATATCGATCAGGTCTTCAGCGATTATTATTCGGAATATCTTAGATCCAAAGTTTACCCTGCGTACTTCAATATCAGTAAAACAGAAAAAAGAGAACCCAGCGTTGAAGGACGAGCAGCTGAAGAACTCAAAAAAATGATCGGTCTTGAAAGCGTGAAGAAAGTAATATATAAAACGGTAGCTTTCTTTAAGCTTCTCGATATGTATAAGGAAAGAGGTCTGTATATGAATATGCCTGCCCGGAGCATGATGTTTACTGGAAATCCGGGCACTGCAAAAACCACAGTTGCGCGACTAGCAGCAAAGATATTTAAGGATAATGGCCTTATTGCGAACGGAGATATTGTTGAAGTAGGGCGAGCTGATCTTGTAGCAATGTATGTAGGTCAGACAGCGCCTAAGGTAAGAGAAGCATTTCGCAAGGCAAGAGGTTCTATCTTGTTTATCGATGAGGCATATTCTCTTGTTGATGACAGGGATGGCCTCTACGGTGATGAAGCTATAAATACCATTGTTCAAGAAATGGAAAATCACAGAGAGGAAACAATAGTAGTTTTTGCCGGATATCCTGATAAGATGGAAGAGTTTATGAAGAAGAATCCGGGACTAAGAAGCCGAATAGCATTTCATGTCGATTTCCCAGATTACAATGAAGATGAACTCTATAAGATTCTTTGTCTGATGATAGAGGAGAAAAGCATGAGATTATCTGAAGAGGCTGAGGAAAAGGTGAAAAGTATAATAGCTAAAGCAGTTAAAAGCAAGGATTTCGGCAACGGCAGATTTGTGAGAAACCTTATGGAGCAGGCTGTCATGAGACTTGCCGAGCGTCTTTCTTTAAAGCCTGCTAATTTGATAAGCGACTATGAACTGACTACGCTTATAGCTGATGATTTTATAATGCCTGAACTGCGCGATGTTAAGAATGCAAATAGGATCGGATTTTAAGGTGATAACATGAATGTATTTGCCGGAGGCTCAAAAACCATTACTTATCTTAGTCTTATGCAGCCGTTATAGGTGCATACCTCTTTGAAGCCAGTATCTTATCCATTACAGCCTCAGGGGAGATCTCTCCTCCTATGACCATATCGAATATTGTAGGCGTGTAACCTGATACCAGTGCTGCTCCTGTTTCGGAACGTGTAACAGGCATCGCATCACATCTGCTGTTGACGTTCCAGAAGACGATATCAGGCAGCTCATAGCCGTTGGCTCTGAAAAGCTTTCTCATCTCACGGAACATGGACTCGTCGTTGCCGCCGACTATGCAGTAGTCGAACTGCATATCGGAGATTATGTATATCTTGGAGGGCATTTCCTCCTTTGATACATTGTACTTCTTTGCGGTCTTGAGTATCAGCAGGAATACTGCCTCAAGGTTGGTGTTTGCCACCTCGTTGAAGGTATAGCAGTAGCGAACCTTCTCCACGATATCCTCGCCCTTTATCTCCACTATTCGGGGAGACTCGGAGAATGTGATAAAGTGGTTCGCAAACGCGCCTGTGTTGTGCTCTGCAAAGTATATGCCCAGCGACAGTGCCGCATCTATAGGACGTATACCGCAGCCGCAGGTCATGGAACCCGAACCGTCAATAACAGCTATGGCGTTCTCACGTCTTGAAGCTGTAAGAGCGGGCAGGGACTTCCATGCAGCGTCCAGGGACATTCTCTCGGCTGCGGAGATATTGCTTGAAAGCGCAGCTCTCACTATGTCATAGGGGAACAGTCTGTCAGCGTTGAGCTTTGCCTCGCCGCTGTGTACGCTGTTCAGGTAATTAACATAGCGCTCGTTATCGTTTCTGATAAAAGCATTGCGATACTTGAACATAGCACAGGAAGGCTGTACCTCATAATCGAATGTGTAGTCACGCTCGCGGAGACGATTCTCCAGTATATCTGTGTATGCTCTCAGAGAGGACAGAGTTCTGCGGTATGCAGGCTCGCTCATGCCCAGCAGAGCTGCCATACGTCTGCCCTTGTTCCGTGTATCCTGTGAGGACGCATTTACAGAGGGCAGCCACTTGGCCAGAAGAGAAACCTGACCGTTTCTCTTCATGGCTGTGATATCCTTGTCCAGCTGTGTCCTGATCTCCTTTGCAGCTGCATTCTCCAGAGGAGTCCCCAGCAATACGCACAGATCGTCGTAACGGCCGTACTCAGCGAACATAGGGATGTTCTTCTCAACAGCCTTAGGAGCTGTCTTTACAAGTGCGGAAACTGCACAGCGGAAGAAACGTCTTTCGCCAAGGCCGCCTCTTGCGTCACGGGCAAAGAAGACTATCTTCATAGTCTTATCGGGATCCTCGGCGTAAGCTCGTGTAACCACGTCTGCTATCTCCTCGGCTGTGGAATTTCGCATAGCACCTGCCTTGAAGAACATATCAAGGCAGAATGAATTTGTTGAACGGTAGGCAGTACCGCCGTTCTCGGTATAAGTATAATTGTTTTCGTTCTTTAAATAATTAAGCATAGTAATTCTCCTTTCAAGTCAGCATCTTGTACCATACGTTTCCGCAGGACAGGATTTGAACCTGTAATAACCAATTCATTATGCTGTTGCTGACTTATTCGCGGCTCATTTTTTACAGTGCTTACCACGTAGGGCAGCTTCCTGCGTCCCTGAAATAATGCTGTCAGAGCCGAAAATAATTGATTCATAAATGTGCTGTAAGCGATGTAAAATCATCGTTTCTGTTAAGAGTGAGCGCGTGAAACAAGCGCCAACGTGGAAGCGGTCGAGCTGACTCAGCTCGCAAGACGCCTTATTCATTATTCAGATGAAATATAGACTTCTGCTGTGTGCGTCTTAACAAGGTGCTTTTAGTTATGATACTACGTTAACAGCATAGTCATGAGGCTGCTGTAAGCACTTTATTGATCTTTTAATAATACAAGGCACGTTTCTTGTTCATGTTGAAAAAAACGACTGCTGTTAGTGCCTTAGGTTTATGGATTTGAATAACAAGACACCGTATGAATAACCTTTTTTCATAGATACATCTGCTGTAGGTGTCTTAAACTCGTCGCTTTGGGAGTTGAACCCGTTCTGAAACGAACTGCCGTAATTGCTGGAAGCGGCGAAAAAATCAGCCTTTTACTACTCCGACGGTGAATAATCTCTTTACAGGCTCAGTAAGATCCTGCTGATTAGCCATTACACCATCGATATCCTTGTAGGCGAAACGTGCTTCCTCAGCAACATCTCCCTTGTTGTTCTTGGCAAGAACTACATTCTTCTCCTTGAGGTCAACCATTACGGATTCTACGGAGAAATTTTCCTTTGCCGCTGTTCTGGAGTAAGCTCTGCCTGCTCCGTGAGAAGAGGACATGAAGCTGTCAGGATTGCCCTTGCCGCGAACTATGTAGCTGTATGAGCCCATAGCTCCTGGGATAATGCCCATTTCACCTTCACCTGCACGGATAGCACCCTTTCTGTGTACCCACACATTCTTGCCGAAGTGATTTTCGGGAGCTGCGTAGTTGTGGTGACAGTTTATCTCATCTGAGAATACAGGAACTATGCCTGTGTGCTTCTCGATATGCTTTGTGAATATCTCCTTGACATTCTTTAGCATTAAGGCGCGATTCTCAAATGCATAGTCCATGCATAACTGCATCCATGCGAGATAACGATGACCTTCATCAGTATCAACAGGCAGGAACGGTAAATTCCACTCATTCGGTACCTGTGAGAACCATCTGTCGTTCAGTTCATGTGCAATGGTGTTGAAATATGTGCCTACTACATTGCCGAAATGACGGCTGCCCGAGTGGAGCATTATACCGCACATTCCGTCATCGTCCTGCTGTATTTCTATAAAATGATTGCCGCCGCCGAGAGTTCCTGCCTGGTAGTATCCAGCCTTAATATTCGGAATAAGCTCAGGATCGTTCTCATAACGATCAAGCTCGGCAGACGCCTTGTCAAGCACATCTGAATTCTGAGGGCTTGTGTGAGTCCTTGTACCTGTTGGGATATTTCGTAAAATATCGCCGCATATAGTCTGTACAAGGTTTCCGCTGCCTGTAATTGTTTCACGGAGAAGTGATACAGGGATATCAGTCTGGACATAAGCCATGCCGCAGCCTATATCAACTCCTACCGCGTTGGGGATAACAACGTCCTCGCAGGCGATAACTCCGCCTATGGGCATACCCTTGCCTGCATGAGTGTCGGGCATAAGTGCTATCCACTTATGTGCGAATGGTAACTTCGCAAGGTGCTCCGCCTGTTCGATACACTTCTCACCGACAGCTTCCATATCTGTCTGCCATATCTTTATTGGGAGCATATTCTCGTTCTTGTTGTAATGTACGAACATTTTCTTCACTTCTCTTTCCTTTAGCTTGACTATAGTATACCACAGGAATTGGAAATAATCATATAAAAAAGTCTGCGCACACTCGTATGTTACTTGAAAAGGACATATTTATCTGATAATATATAAATAAGGAAAGGGAGTGACATAAGTGGCAGGTTTCTCTGAGCTTATAAAGAATTTCAGTAAAACAAGAGAATATGTTCGTGATTTCTTCGTTTACGGCTGTAAGGTAAGAAGTGATTTCGATAAAAAGAGCGTCCGCACTTACGACGACGAAAAGCGACGTGTTGAAAGCTGGATGCAGGATTATATGCGCTATGACGACTCTGTTCACGGCAGAAGCGTTTCCATATCCGTAGACAGCTGCCATATCTCGGAAAATCCGCTGTATAATGCATATTACTCCAAGAGCTTTACGGATAACGATATAAAGCTGCATTTTCTCCTTATGGACATTCTGAATGACGGGCAATGCCGAACTCTCAGGGAGCTTACTGATACTCTCAACAATGAGTATGAGCAGCTTTTTGACGATCAGACAGTCCGCAACAAGCTTAAAGAATATACCGAAGAAGGGATAATCGTTGCTGAAAAGCAGGGCAAGACCATGTATTATTCGCTTTCAGCTGCCCGCACAGATGAATACATAGAGAAATACAAGGGACTTGCCGACGCTGTGAAGTTCTTCTCGGAAGCTCCCGATTTCGGCGTTATCGGCAACAGCATAATGAAAGCTGTAGGTATAAAGAATGAGCTCTTTCATATAAAGCATAATTATATGATACACGCCCTTGAAGATATACTTGTTCCCGATATACTGGCAGCTATCGATGATAAGAGCGGTATCATAATAAAGAAGTTCGCAGTAAGGGCTGACGATGAACCTGCGGAGGAAACAATAATACCTATGCAGATAATTGTTTCCGTTCAGACGGGCAGACGGTATATTGCCGCATATGTACCGAAAACACGCAGGTTCTCCACATACAGGCTTGACAGGGTAAAGCAGATCAATAGAAACATCATATGCACTGACTATGACAGATTAAAAGAGCGCTATGATGTGAATATACGGCGATGTTTCGGAGTTTCCTTCGGTGACCGCCGTGAAGTCGGAACAGTCAATGCCATAAAGATAACATTTACTGTTGACGAGAAAAGGGAGTTCTTCATAATAGAACGTCTTGAACGTGAAAAGCGCTGTGCTGTGCTTGAAAAGACAGGAGAAGGTCTGTACACTCTTACTGCCGATGTGTTCGATCCAAATGAGATAATGCACTGGGCAAAGACCTTTATCGGGCGAATAGTTTCAATTGAAGGCGGTACTCAGAAGGTCAGAATGCGTTTTTACAACGACATCCGCAGAATGTATCGAATGTACGGAGGTATTGAAGATGAACATATTCAGTGAGATATATGGTACATATTTCCGTATAGCTGCGAAGCTTCTAGGAAAAGATAGCAGTGATGAAAAGACAGTCCGTGAAACTGTACTGCGTGACGGCTTCCGTGATTCTGTGCTTTTTCTGCCTCAGAAGCTTATCCCAGGTGGTGAAGACTGGGGCCTTTTCAGACGTGACGAAGATAAATCTTTGAGTCGTATAACGAAAAAAGCACCTGTGAAGGTGCTGACAAAATTGCAAAAGATGTGGTTGAAAGCAAAGCTCTCTGATCCGAGAGTAAGGCTTTTCCTTGAAGACGAGGTTATAGAGAACTTAAAAGAGGAGCTGGCTGATGTAAAACCTCTGTACCGCCATGAGCATTTCAGACTTACGGACAGATATACCGACCACGATGACTATTCCGATGAGAAATATGTTGCTAATTTCCGAGCAGCTCTTGATGCTGTAAAGAACAGGCGTATAGTCGATATACGCTTTAAAACAGGACGCGGTAAACACGCAAGCGGCAGATTTGTACTTCTGAAAATAGAGTTCTCACCGAAGAACGGCAAATTCCGTGCATACTGCTATCTTCTCAGGAATGATAAAATACGCAGCAGCGGTCTTATAAATATCGGACGTATATGCAGCATAACTGATACCGGAAGAATATTCCGCACACCGGTTTCCATTGATGACTATTTCAGAAGCCGCAAATGCAAAGAACCTGCTGTTATAAGAGTGACCAACGAACGAAACGGTGTTGAGCGATTTATGCTGGAATTTGCCTCGTTTGAAAAGCATACTGTACGGGATCTTGAAAAGAACGAGTATACTGTGGAGCTATGGTACGATGAACAGGACGAAACAGAGGTGCTTATAATGCTGCTCAGCTTCGGACCTGTTATTGAGATACTCGGTCCTTACAATCTGCGCTCACAGGCTAAGGAACGTCTTGAAAGGCAGTATAAGCTTCTTTACGGTAATAATGAATAGTATCGGGGTGATTCAATGAATGATAGACTCTTTACTGTTGTAGCAGGTGTAAACGGAGTTGGAAAAAGCACTTATATTGCTAAACAATGTGAAAATAATAATGATTTGGGACATATAGTTGATCCTGACAAGCTTGCTGTAAAGTATGGCAGTATCATTGCAGGCGGCAGAGCCGCTTAATGGTTTTCGGCAACGTTTGAATTGCATTTTCGCAGTTTTTCTGATATAATGTATTTGAACCAGACCGTTAGTGTATAAAATGTGAAAGCGCCACTATGGAATTATTCACGGCAAAGGAAGCGATAAGATGTCAATATGGAATCCGTGGCATGGCTGCCGCAAAATAAGTGCAGGCTGCGCGAACTGCTACGTTTACAGGCGTGACGGTAGTATTGGTAAGGACGCTTCTGTCGTTTCTAAAACAGGAGACTATGATCTGCCGCTGAAAAAGAACAGGCAGGGACAATACAAGCTTACCGCTGATGACGGTATCGTTTTCGCCTGTATGACCTCGGACTTCTTCCTTGAGGAGGCTGACGACTGGCGGCAGGGCTGCTGGGATATGATTCGCCAGCGGCAGGATCTGCACTTCCACATCATCACAAAGAGGATAGACCGCTTCGCTGAGTGCATACCGCCTGACTGGGGCGGCGGCTGGGATAATGTGACCATATGCTGTACCTGCGAAAATCAGGACAGGACCGATTACAGGCTGCCTGTTTTCCTGAGTCTGCCCATAAAGCACCGCGAGGTCATCTGCGAGCCAATGATTGGCGGGATAAATATGGAAAAGTACCTTGCAGCCGGGGGCATAGAGCACGTCAGTTGTGGAGGAGAATCTGGAGATAATGCCCGTCCATGCGACTTCAGGTGGATACAGGAGGTGCGCCGTGAGTGTATACGCTGCGGCATCCCATTCACGTTCAGACAGACGGGAGCGGTGTTCATAAAGGACGGAAGGGTATATCATATAGACCGAAAGCTCCATATATCGCAGGCTAAAAAGTCGGGCTACAGCTATATCCCGGATACGGGAATGGCGGACGCCATAAAATACAGACTTCCCGACCGGCAGGCATTGTTCGAGAGGCTGAGCAGATCGGATTTCAGAAGCAGATTCCATTTGTCTCAAAAGGATAAAGCATATGTGCTTGAAAAGGGGACAGAGACCATACGAAGCCATGCACAGGATTTTGTTGAAAAGCGCCTTTCGGCTGAAAATCCCGAGAATGACGGCAAACAGACACCGATGAAAGGACATCCTGTTTTTATAGCACAGCATGCAGCCGCCTGCTGCTGCAGGAGCTGTATTGAAAAGTGGCACAATATCCCGTCAGGAAAGGTTCTGACCAAAGGAGAGCAGGATTATATCGTCGATGTGCTTATGAGCTGGATCGAAAAGGAAATGAAATAAAAAGAACGTGTTTCTTGTCAAACACGTTCTTTTTTTCATTTTCAGCTTTCTTCAATGAACATTCCCGTCAGCTTCGGAACATTGAAACGGGCGGTGAATAGTTCGCATTTGCAGAGGAATTCGTAGAATACGTGCCTGCCCTGACCCGACATGGATTCAAAGTTCCCCTGACCCTTGGCAAGTATCACGTCAGATTCGTCAAGCACTTTTTTCGCTTCATCCGGGAGCATATCATATATGGTGCCTGCAACGGCTTCTCCGTTGGAAATTATCACGGCATATTTGTCAAGTCCGGTATAGCGGGCATCTTCAGAGGTTGCATCGTTCAAAACGTCTCCACCCCGGACCATAGCCCTGACTGTGAGCTGCGGAAATCTTTTTTTCAGCTGTTCAAGCATGAGCTTGTCAAGAACTATCTCACCGCAATTGTCGCAGATAAGGAGGAAAGTCTTTGCACTTGCGCAATTGCGCAGAAAGGACTCATAGGTCGTTTTGTCGTCTTCACGCATATCTGTGCTGCGGAACAGACTCAGGAATTCATCACGGTCAATGCTGTTCATAGCTCCGAAGTCGATGTAATTACCTATACGTGCCATTATCATAGCTTTTGCCAACGGGTCTCCGGCAGCTCTGATCTCACTGCGAAGGCTGTTTTCCATAGAGAGAACGAAGTCGTTATACTGCCTTTTAACGGCACTGTAATCAGCGCTCCTGCCGAAATATCTGTTATGCACCTTGTTGAAAAGATACACCATATAAGGACTTGTATCGTTCTCTTTCCGGTTGTCGAGAAGCGACCTTATCTCTGCAAGGAATTCGGCATTATCGGTCTTTTTTTTCTGACGTTCATACAGGCATTCTGCGCAGTTTTGCGAAATCCGCATAGTTGTCTCCTTATGGGCTTATAGTGTGATTTATGGTTGATACTGTGCTTTTAAAGCTTAACTATCTCGATATTCATGCTTATTCTCGGCTCAGTGGTGAGCGAATGGGTAAATACTGCACGAAGCTCCTCCACGTAGTCGTTGACCTCCACCTTATAGATATGAGATGAACCACAGGTAATGGTTATTGGCTCGCCGAGCTGCTTTTCCCTGTCATATAGGGTGAGCGTTACAGGATATTTGTCACCGTAGATCTCGTTGCTGGGAACTGTAATCTCCACATACTTGACAAATCCGTATGGCTTTGCAGATACAGAGGCGCCGTTGGTGACGTGTACAAGATCTGACTCGTCAAGCTTTAAGGGCTGTCTGCATTCGTGAAGATCTGATACTGTATGGAAGTAGTTTTCTCTCGTGTCGTTTGGGTCGGCGGCCTTATTGTCCCTGAGGTAGAAATCAAACTTATCATCGACTATGATATGCAGATTGTTCATACCAAGCCCGCTGAGGGCATTTTTTACCTTTGCGTTTTCAACGAGATAATCCACGTTGACGTCAGAGCAGTCCACAAACTTGATCTTTGGCGTGATATAGCCGTTTGCACTGAAATCTCCACTTACGATTATGTGCCTTACCTCATAGCAGTTCTCAAATAAAAGGTTCAGGCCGCCGTTTATTACAAGGAAATTAGGTGAGGTATTGGCTGCCGAGCCAAGATTGCAGGATTTGAACGATGCTTTTGCACTGTTTCGCTTCAAAGCAGTTGTTTTTATGAGCGTGCTCGTGCCTCTTATCTCAAAACGCGAAGCAATGCAAAGAGCCTGAGGAGAGTTTGATTCGCCCGAGGAGTTTGCCTGATCGGAGGAGGGGAAATCAAAGAAGAATACATTTCCCGAGAGAGGGATTATAGAGCCGCCTATCAGGCATACATTCGCGCCCCTGCTGTAGTAGAATGCGTCGCCTCTGAATGACTCGATATCCGTATAAATGAACCTCCAGTTCACTGACTGGGAGCAGTTAAGAACGAACAGCTGACACGGAACTTCAGCTGTTCCGCAGTTCGATATCTTACAGAAAGCAAAGGTTATCTCCGAAAGCATAACGTCAGAGCTGAGAGAATTCAGTATTTTATGACAGTGCTGGAACGAACAGGAATTGAACTGGAGTCTCTGTACTCCGAAGCCGTTATCCTTGATATTCATAATGGTATTCTTGTTGTTTCCCTCAAATTCTATGCCTGTAAAGGTAGTGAATCCGAAAACCATCTGATTGTCGAACAGAACATCTCCTGTAAACTTAATGGTAGTGCTTTCTCTGCCGTCGCCTCTTACTTCAAACATTGCCGCGTTGACGCCCAGCTGGTCATCGACAATGGTATCCGAGATAAGGTATTTGCCGCTTGGGATATAGATCCCTCTTGTGTGCTTCCATGTTTTGGAGGATGGACCTGCGTCATATGCGGCTTTGAAGAGCTTTCGGAAAGCAAGGGTATCATCGTTGACTCCGTCGCCGACTGCGCCGTAGTCAAGGGGGCTGAGATATTCGACAGTCTCACCGGAGATGTCCAAATCGCCGTCTGCGCCGAAATCCTGCGGCGTAAGATAGCCCAATGCGCCGGTGATATCGCCGGTATCGCCCGAGTTGCCGTTATCGCCTGAGTTGCCGGTGTCGCCCGAGTTGCCGTTATCGCCTGAATTGCCGGTATCGCCTGAGTTACCGGTATCGCCTGAATTGCCGGTATCGCCTGAGTTGCCGGTGTCGCCTGAATTACCGGTGTCGCCAGAGTTGCCGGTGTCACCCGAGTTACCAGTGTCACCTGAGTTGCCGGTGTCCGAATGAGTTGACATATATGCATAGTAAGCAAGGATTTTTGAGGCGTCAACTGCGTCTATCTGTCCGTCATGGTTGTAATCCGCCGCGAGCTTCTGTGCTTCTGTAAAGCCGCCGTCATTTTTGGTTGATATCTTGGCATAATAGGAGAGTACCTTTGAAGCGTCAACGGCATCGATGATACCGTTATTATCCACATCTCCGAGGGTGTATGCGGGCTTTGCATCTTCAGTTGAAGTAGCGTTCACCGTCTTCTGTTCCTCTGCGGCTGCCGGGACGGCAGGTGAAAGGTTTAATGTCTGCATTGCTCCGAATGACATTGCGAATGCAGTCAATACTGCAATTACTCTTTTTTTAATCATACTTTAATACCCCTTTCCGAAATATAAGCTGTTTTTATGATAGTTGATCCTTCATGCTGCATTCTGCCGACAAGGGAGCTGACATCGGCATTCAATATAAGTATGCAGCTTTTTTTCATATTTATTAATAATATTACGGCGTATCAAACTTTGTCCTTATATTACCACAATTTGCGTTTAAAGTCAATAGATAAATATTTAACAAGCCCCTGTACGGGAGCTTTTATCGTTATATCGTTAAACATAAAAAGCCATGCAGGGAAGCGTTCCCTGCATGGCTTCTGAGGGGTAAAAACTTAGCCTTCAACTGAATTCAGGGCATACTGTCTGAGTATCGCAGAAGCGTCAACGCTGTCTACGAAGCCGTCTGTATTGAAGTCTGCCATGTATTCCATTTTAGCCTCTGTTACAGTGTTTATCTCTGCGTCAACTGACAGCTGCGAGTAATATTTTAGGACCTCGCTTGCGTCAATAGCTGTTATCTGTCCGTCGAGGTCAACGTCGCCTGCTTCCTTGTCCTTGCAAAGCTTTTCGATATAGGGCTTGATATCGCTGATGTCTATGAGTCCCTTCTGCTCGATGAGCTGGAGGTAGTAGATATCCAGCTTGTAGCTTGGTACTGAGTGCGCATAGCCTATAGTAAACTGGAAGATCGAGAAATCAATGAAGGTACCTGCGATATCGTCCTTGTCAAGGTCTACTTTCTGGTCTATGAAGTTCCACTGATCTGCTGGAAGTATACTTTCTTCGGCAGTTCTGCCGTAAGCAAGATCGCTTATGAACAGCTCGAAGGTGTAAGCATCAAGGTAATTTACCTTGCCGTCCTTGTTTATGTCATAGAGCCCGCTTGTAAGACCGCTTTCAAACTCTTCCTTTGCCTTTGCGTTTACAGCTCTTAGGTAATCGTTGTCGTGCATGTACTGATAGTCTGCGATAAGAGTATGGTACTTCGGATTCTCATTTAGGGGATCGTTTACAGTCCCGATATCTGTCTTGTCAAACTCTTGATCAAGAATACTATGGATAGCGCCAAGGAATTCTTCACTTACAGAATGTTCGCAAAGCATAAGGTCGCCGTGATAGTCCACATAATAAACATTACTTGTATTAATACGGTCAAACTCTGTTTTTTCAAGGATATATCTTCCTATCATATCAAAGACTGTCAGGTTTGAAAGATTATACCCGTCCTTATTATACTCTATGAAAGAGTTGACGTAGTTGTACATCGGTTCGCACTTTGCCCAGAGCTTATCCTTGAACTCCTCAGGCATAGGAAGACGTGAACGGAGGGGATGCTCATAATCATCGTGAATGCATATCATTCCGTTTATTTTTTCTTCTACATTGTTGAACTGTCCGAAATAATAGTTCTTGGCAATCTGACTGCCATCATCGGCAGAAGCAACGTCATAGATGAAAATATCGTAGAGATCTTTCAGATCGACTGCACCGTCTTCATTTACATCGAAGCTGTAACCGACACGGTCAATTTCCTGAACAAATCTCTTGTAGTATGCATCATTATACTTATCAAATGTATATTGGGTAGGAAATGCAGAGTTCCTGTTATTGAAGAAGCAGTAGTCAATAAAGGCGTTTTTATTCTGATTGGAGCCGTATGTATAGCTTTCGTCAACGAACTCGTTCAGCAGTGCCTCTCTCATTCCGGCAGGAGCGTCGGGAGATACCGTTCTGTAAACGTGCTTATGATAATCCGTATCCGCAGGGAGAAGATACTCCATATTGTTTGAATAAGTTATGAAACTGTCAGATATATACCGCATATAACAGATCTCTCTGAAAAGATCGGTATCAAGAGTATCAATAACTCCGTCCTTATTGAAATCCGCGTTTGCCCTGCATCTTTCGGCACAGCCCTCGGGAAGCGATCCGGGCTCGTTCAGATATGTGCAGAGGGCATATGCGTCGAAGCCGTCAAGCTTTCCGTTGCCGTCAAAGTCCATAAGGTCGGGGTTATCCTCGATGAACAGAACTGCGTCTGCAAGAGGATCGATCTCTCTCGGAGTATACATGTTCTCGGCATTTGCGGGCATATTAACTGCGCCTATTGATATAGCTCCTGCTGAAAGAGCTGCAAGATATTTTTTTATGCTTATTACTTTCATTCTGATTACCTCCTCGCAATCAATTTCACTTATATCGGTCGTTGTCGGTGTCTGTACCGCAGCCGCAGCTGTAGTCTGGGCAGCTTTTGAAGCTGCATTCTTATTGTCTGATGATATCCGTGAGGCAGAAGTCTTTGAAGTGACTGGCTCACCGCTCTTCCTGCTTGATGATGCCGTAACGGCAGTGGTATATGTGCTTACAGGTCCGGAAGCATCATATAAGGTTGTAACTGTTCCGGACGGGAGCTCCATTGTTCCTGCAGAAGACGGGATCACATCAGTGTTCTGTACAGGCTTTTTATTTGCTGATGTATAGTGCAGTGCTCCAAATGTTATGACACCTGCGGCAGCAACGGCTGAAACGGCGGCACAGGCTTTTTCCATGCGGATACGCTTTTTCTTCATCTGCTCAAGATGCTCGTCTCTTATCCTGAATACGGCATCGGCTATATCTTTAGTATCTCTCATAAATAAAGCCCTTCCTTTCCAGTTCAGTTTTCAACGACTTTCTCGCTCTGAAAATAAGATCGCTGACCTGTCGTTTGGCTTTGTGCATTATCTTTGCAATATCCGATGTGTCAAGATCCTCGAAGTACATGAGGTAGAGCACCTGATAGTAATCGGGATTAAGGCGTTTCATGGCGCTGTAAAGCTCCACCTTCTGCTCCTCCCTCAGGAATTCCTTTTCTGTATCTGTGACATCGGATATCTGAAGATGATCATCAAGAGACAAATCTGATATTTTTTGTTTCTTCCTCAAATGGTCGAAGGCGCAGTTCCTCGCAATAGTGAACAGCCATGTCTTGAAAGAGCATTTTCCCTTAAAGGAAGGCTTCTTTATGGCGAGCTTGACAAATGTATCCTGCATGATATCCTCCGCAAGCTCCATATCGTTCACTATACTGTTGAGGTACAGCGACATTCCCTCATGATATTCATCAATTATTTCTACTAATCCATTATCATCACCATCAAGGAAACGGCGGTAGCGCTCTGCATCGTTTCCCATTTGATTCCCCCCTTAAATTATTAAGGCAAATTTGCTTTTACTTATTAGACGTATGAAACTGGAAATTTACGCACATGAATTTCAGAATTTTTTATTTTTTGTTAAAGACAGACTTTCAATTATATAATATCATCATATCCGAAGCATGTCAATTCAGTAATTGTAAAATAGTAAGCATATAAAACTTGAAAAGGATCGAGCCGCTTTTTCTCGGTTGACAAGGCAGTTCCCATGGGGTATAATTGTTTTTGAAAAAGCTGAAAATACAGGGAAAGGACTATGAAAGTGTATCAAAAAAGGATACTTATAGTCGATGATGACCTGTATCTTTCTTTTATCATCGCTGAAATGCTCGAGGGCTGCGGCTATGCTGCACAGCGGGCGGAACCTGCGGAACAGGCATATGATATGCTTTCGTGGCAAAGTTATCATCCTGTGCTGCTTGACGTGAATCTTCCTGATTCTACGGGATTTGATATATGCAGACAGCTTCGGGCTGCCTCTGATGTGCCCATAATATTTGCAAGCGCCCGTACTGCCGAGGACGACAGGGTAACAGGCTTTGACACAGGCGGTGATGACTTCCTGCCGAAGCCCTACTCCATGAGAGAGCTGCTTTCACGCATAAACGCTCTGATACGCCGTGTATACGGAGACCATGGTGCGAAGCTGATACGCTTCGGAGACGTAGAAGTGAATACATCGGCAAGGAGTGCTTCACCGTAAAGGGCTTTTACGAGGACGGCGTCCTCGGCTCCAATACTCTGAGCGATGTCAGCTACGTTATCTCACAGGAGGATTACGACAGGATACGCAGCGAAAAGACAGACAGTTTAACTGACGAACCGCGGTATCTTGTGCCTGTGAAAAGGCTTTTCATAAACGGAGCCGACGGTATAATCGCAGTTCAGCTAAAGCACACTCTCGCACAGGAAACTGACCTTGTCAATTCCTCAATGTGGGCAGTTGACAGGGAAAACCTGATGAACACCTTTGAAATAGTCTCAAAGGTGGGAACAAGGTGCGTTTTTGCGTTTACTCTTATGCTTTTTACAATAATACTCATAACAATGTGCAACAGTATAAGCTCGTCCATAGAAATGGATTATACCGACCTCGGAGTACTGAAAGCGCAGGGCTTCACGGTAGGGAAGATAAGGCTCGTTTATGCGGTGCAGTACATGCTTGCCCTCTTTATCGGAGCTGTGCTCGGAAGTATTGCGGGCAGACTGTGGGCGAAAAAACTTATCGGATTTATTCTTGAAATAGCGGGCATAACCAATGTGGGAACTGAGTTTTCATTTGCAATGCTTTTCGTACCTGCGGCATCAGTATGCATATGCTTCTTTGTATTTGCATTTATCTCATCAAGGAGAGTAAAAAGTGTGGAAGTAAGAGAGCTTATTACGGAATAAATAAAAAAACGACCGTCTCTGACGGTCGTTTTTGCTGTAATGATATGGGCAGAAAAGATCAGAATGACTTTGTCTCGCCCATTATGAACTTTTTAAGGAGAACGAGATCAGCGCTGTTTATAGCGTCGTCGCCGTTTACGTCGGCTGCTCCGAAGTTGTCTGCTTCACCGCTGAGGATAGCAGCCTTCATCTTGCAGAGGTCGTATATATCCACCTTGCCGTCTCCGTTAAGATCGCCAATGGCATACTTTTCGACCTGCTTGTCGGTACGCCACCAGTTTACGTTGTAGAGGTAGCCCTCGCCGCCTGTGAATACAAAGTAAACATTGTGCTTTCCGTCGGTCTTTTCAACGGAGCAGGTCTGGGTATTCCATGTCTGCCAGCCGTTTGTGCTCCTGATATCCATTTTACCGATGAGCTTTCCTGCGGGATCGTCAATGCGGACCTCAAGTACGGCCTTTGCACCGTTTGAGCCTATACGGAAGTCTATCTTGTTCACGTTTGTGAGATCCACTTCCTTGAAGCCGATATACTCGCCGTTTTCTATGTAAGCGACGTCGAGACCGCCCTCCGAGCACTCCTCGGTATCGATACCGGACTTGAAATCGTAGGTCTCTGCCTGAACTACCTTGCTTAGAGACTTGAGTCCGTTTATGGTAACGGTCTTGTTGTTGTTTCCAGCAGTTGTAACGGTAGTAGTTGTGGTCGTAGTCGTAGCGGCGGGCTTTGTCGTAGTCTTTACAGTAGTGGTCGTTGTTGCCGCAGGCTGAGTGCTTCCGTCAGAGTAAACAGCTTCTACAGTTGCGTCAGATTCAAGCTTTATCTTTATGGACTGTGAGTTTACATCGCCGCTTGTGATACTGGCGCCGCTTACCTTCCAGTGTGAGAAGGTGCGTCCCTCTTCAGGGAGAGCCTTGATGTAGATATCATAATCGGAGTGGTAATTTCCGCTCCAGCTGCTTATCTTTCCGAGTGAAAGAGTGTTGAGCTTTATGCTGCCGTTATCGGCAGAGTTTACAACAGTGAGTCTGCGCGGTTCGGACGAGAGTCTCATGGCAGAGCGCGTCGTGCGTTCAGCATACTGATAGCGTTGAGCGTAGAACTCGGCAACTGTGTTCATGTCGCCCTCAAAGCGCCTTTCTGCATTTGAGCCCGAAAGGCTGCCCGAGTGGAAACGTGCATAGGTATCTGCTACCTGCTGCTTGAAGTTGTTTCTGTAGCCCTCTATGATGTTTCTTGTTCTGTCAGCTTTGAAGTTGTAATTTGCAAGGTCCATCATGGTCCTTGCGAATTTGAGCCTGAACTGCTCATTGTTGAGAAGTCCGTTGAAGGCTCTTGCAAGCTGGCTGCCGCTCTCACGGATACGTCTGTAGCAGTCGGCTGTGAAGCTCTTGTCCTCGGTTCCGTAGAGCCCCTGACCTGATTCAGTATCGAAGAGTATGAATCTCCATTTGCCGTCAGCGTAGGGATTGGACTCGTCAATTGTCTTTGAACGCCATGCGCTGAAGTTGTTCTGCGGCCAGTCTGCATTGCACCAGTAGATCTGAGCTGCAAAATAGTCCATGAAACCCTGTATATCTACCTTGCTGCAAAATTCGTCATAGGATATGCTGCCGTTTGCAGCTCCGTCAAGGACGCTCCTCCAGTCTCTGAGGTCGTTATCCGAGCCTTCTTCGAGAGCTCCGTTCTCGATAATGGCGATATCGCTCTTCTTCACGCCGTAGTGGTCATTGAGAAATGACTTGTTGATCTTCTCCATCATCTGATAAATGCCCCAGAACTCGCCGTCGATGAATACTATACATTCTGATGAAGCCTGATGAGCAAAGGCTCTGTCGGCCACCAGTGCCTGATTGATGCTGTCGCGGAAGAAAGCGCCGGTATTGTCATTTCCGCCGTTGCGGAGCACAACTCCGTTGAATTTTTTGATAGCCTTGCCGTTCTTGGCTTTTACAGCCTTCCCGGAGAAGAAGTCGTAATCAAAATCTGACAAGCCATATTCCTCGCGGGTATAGACATTGAAGCTCTTCTGCGCAAGGGCTCTTGAGAACGCGCCCTTGATACGTATGCCAACGTTCTGTTCAAGGACCTTCTGACCCTTGTCAAACATTATGAATACAGCGGGACGCTCCCATTCCCTGCCGTGCTGGGTATAGTTGGCAGATATCTCCCACGGCCATTTGTCGCTGCTGCCCTGTCTGTTTCCCTCGTATATCCTTCCGAGACAGTATATACCTTTATTATGGTCAAAAAGATTGTCGGGGTCGGTGATGAGTGATACGACCTTCATCTGCTTGTAATAGCCCGAGTTCGTCTTTCCTATAAAGTATGTCTTTGTGACATATTCGCTGGCAACACCGTTCTTGTCCACAGCAACAGCTCTGATAACGGCTGACTTATCCACGTTTCCGCGGGGAGCTTCAGCGCCGTCGGGAACTATATCCGTGCGATTGCTGAGACGGTTCTCCGTATCGGTCATATCCTTGACAGTAATTGGCTCGGTGTACTTCTGCGAGCCGTATACTGGATCGCTGCCGTCTGTGGTATAGTAGATATCACAGCCCTCGTCGGCAGTGAGCGTAAGCGTAAAGCTGCTGTCGT
Organism: Ruminococcus flavefaciens; assembly: GCA_002309635.1. Lineage (GTDB taxonomy): Bacteria > Bacillota > Clostridia > Oscillospirales > Ruminococcaceae > Ruminococcus > Ruminococcus flavefaciens_J. The sequence continues at coordinate 36,685 of DBXO01000003.1, forward strand.
AGTAACCGCTCTCCTTTGAAAATCTCGGCTGATGTACAGCTGCACGTCCCTCGGGAGCGGCGTTGGCCTTGTCGGGAGTGCTCCTGAGATTGTAGAACTGTCCGCTTCCGTCGGGATACTGACCGTATGAGGTATCCGCGGCAATGTTGCCGAATGCGACGGTGTGAGCGGTATTTCCGCTCCTGTCTGTAAGCACGAGCGTTTCACCTGCGGCTGACAGACCGAAAGGAGCGATCCTGCTGTCTGCTGCAGCGGCGTCCTTGTCGCAGAACACTATTAGCCGTCCCTCAGCCGGGATCCGTGTTCCGTCGGGAAAGGTATACTTCTTCTCGCCGCCCTCCTTGTCGGAAATGCTCCAGCCTGAGATATCGGCTTCAGACTTTCCGCTGTTGTAAAGCTCGATCCAGTCGTAGAAGTTTCCGTCAGATGACGGATATACAGTGTTCTTTGAGCAGACCTCGTTTACAGTGACTTGTGTGTTTTCATCGGCGTTTGCAGGGAGATATGCTGCGGTCTGCAGGAGCAGTCCGAGGCACAGCACGCCTGCGGCAGTACGTTTTTTTGATGTGTTTTTCATTACTTTTCTCCAACCCTCATCGAATTATACTCTGAGTAATAATAAAATTAAATATTATGGATTACAACTTAAACATTATATCACACTTTAATTGGCTATTTCAAGCTGTTTATAGAATGTTTACAATTATTTGATGTAAAAAAATTTGCTTGATTAATGTGCATTTATTGTTATATTTGTCACATTTTGCGCAAAAAATGATACGGCAGCAGAATAAAACAAATTTTTATCAATCAGGTGCCGCTGGTCTGTTTTACTGGCTGGCATAATATTACGGACTTGATATGCTGTTTGTCGTTTCTTGCTCATTATTGCCTAAGGTTGAACATTTATTGCTCTTTTTTTACGTTTAATCTTTACAAATCTGTACAAAAGGTGTATAGTATAGATATAATACAACAAGTTATGACAGGGATAAGTATCCCAATTTAACTAAAAGGAGGAGTGTCTGAAGCAGATAGGTGAAAAGAGTAATGGAAAAACAAACATAAGGCAAAAAAATAAAACAAGGAGTTGATTAATGATGAGATTCAAAACACTGAAAAGAGCAATCGGCGGTACGGTCTCTGCATTGATGATCGCGGCGGGAATTCCCTCATTCCCTGCTGTAAACGCAGAGGCTGACGAAAACGGACGATACTTCACAGACAGCTTCGACAGCAGCGACGGCGGCTGGACAGGCAGAGGCTCCGCATCAGTTGAGACTACCTCCTCGGAGAAGTTCGAGGGAACAGGGAGTCTCAGCATTACAGGCAGAACTGATTCATGGAACGGCGCTGTAAAGGAGCTCAGCACCGCTACCTTCGTTCCGGGAAACAGCTATGCTTTCAGCGTAAATGCAATGTATAAGACAGGCAGCGCTGAAGAGACCTTCAAGCTCACGCTCCAGTACAACGACGGAAGTCAGAATGTGTACAGCAACGTTGCTACAGCAGCGACCTCGGCAGGCGACTGGGTATGCCTCAGCAATCCGGAGTATGAGATACCCGCAGGAGCTACAGACCTTCAGCTTTATGTAGAGACTGATGGCAGCGAGATCGATTTTTTCATCGACGAGGCTGTGGGAGCTGTTTCAGGCACCGCTGTACAAGGTGCGGCAGGTCCGAGAAAGATGACTATCGGAGACATTAATTTCGACGAGAAGATAGATTCCCTCGATATGATAACCGCAAGAAGGGGACTTATCGCAGGCGGCTTTGAAGATTCAAAGACTCAGAAGGCAGCCGATGTTGATCAGAACAAGAAGTTTGAGACAGCTGATCTGGTGCTTCTCCAGCAGTTCATACTTAAGCAGATAACCGAATTCCCGGTTAACAAGCCTGAGGTTGATCTCTCGGAGCTTGCAGGCAGGTTCGGCAATGTCAGCCTGGCTGATTCATGGAAGAAGGATAACGAGAACAATCCTCTTACCACACAGCGTTTCGGCGCAGATCCTGGCTGGATGGTATATGACGGAAGACTCTATATCTATACAACAAACGACGCATTTGAATATTCAAACGGCAGCATAAGAGATAATGAGTACGAGGTACGTACTATCAACTGCGTATCTACAGCCGATATGGTAAACTGGACCGATCACGGTGCTATCCCTGTTGCTTACGATAAGGGTGCACTTCCCAACGGCGCAGCCAAGTGGGCAGCACGTTCATGGGCTCCCGATGCAGCTTGGAAGATGATAAACGGCAAGCCGAAGTTCTTCCTCTACTTTGCAAACAACGGTTCAGGCATCGGCGTACTCACAGCCGACAGCCCGACAGGTCCTTGGACCGATCCTATCGGCAAGGAGCTCATCAGCCGCAACACACCTAACTGCGGAAACGTAGCATGGCTCTTTGATCCCGGCGTATACTACGATGAGGCTACAGACGAGGCTTACCTCTTCTTCGGCGGCGGTAAGAACGACAACGACGGTACAGGCTACAACAATCCTAAGACAGGACGCTGCGTAAAGCTCGGCGACGACATGATCTCTATCAGCGGAACTCCTCAGACAATGGATACACCTTATCTCTTCGAGGATTCAAGCCTTATCAAGATCGGCGATACATGGTATTACTCATACTGTGCTAACTGGAATGTTCCGAACGGTACAAATGTAAACGGCGTAAGCTTCGGCAACGCTGATATCCTTTACATGACATCAAAGAATCCTCTCGGTCCATGGTCTTCAAACAATCTCAAGGGCGTAGTCTTCCAGAATACGGCTACACAGAGGATAGATAACGGCGGTAACAACCACCACTCCATAATTTTCTTCAAGGATAAGTACTACGTAGCATACCACTCACGTCAGCAGGAGATGCGTATGAACGGCGGCAAGGACAGAAACTACCGTTCAACGCAGATAAATGAGGCTACATACAATGCATCAAACGGAACGATCACATGTAAGGGTGATATGACAGGCGTTAAGCAGATCGAGAATCTTGATCCCACACAGACAGTACGCGCTGCCACAATGTCCAACGAGTCAAAGGGCATAAGCGTATCCGGAGTAGGCGACACAACAGTCGAGTTCAAGAAGGGCGAGTGGGCTAAGGTCAGCAAGGTAGACTTCTCCAAGGTCTCAAGCGGCACACTTACAGCCAAGGCTTCTTCAAAGAACGGCGCTATCATCAAGGTAGTTGCAGGTTCGAGAACAGGCGACGCAATCAGCTACATTGAGGTACCCGCAGGCGGTTCTATGGAAACAATCGACACCGTGCTTGCAGATATCCCAAGCGGAGCATCTGACATTTACTTCATTGCCAACGGCGATTTAAGCTTTGACAGCTGGTCAATGTCGTAATTCTTTTCGTTATTGATCTGTGCGGCGTTTCTGCACAATGTGCCGCACAGGTTGATATAATTCCAAAAACTGAATTGTAAGGGACAAATCAGAAAAAACAGGAAAGCCGTGCTTTAGGCAGCACGGCTTTTTTGTATTTTCGGATAAAAAGCAAATTTGGTTATAGAAAAAATCTATAACCTGTTATGACATTTATGGATTGGACAAATATATAAAACCGATGTATAATATAGGCATACCGAACGAAAGGAGAGGTACAATGAAACAACTGAATACACTTGACCGTCTCCGTTCCATCGTCAGAGGGATTGACCGAATGTGCGGCGGACGATGTTATTAAGGCTTATCACAAAAGAGTAATGTTTATATAAATTTGAATGTTTTTTCAGGAGGAAAATAAAATGGCTAACAATAAATTACATTTTGAAACTTTACAGCTCCACGTTGGACAGGAGCAGGCAGACCCCGCTACTGACGCAAGAGCAGTACCGATATACGCAACCACATCTTACGTTTTCCATGATTCACAGCATGCTGCCGACCGTTTCGGACTTAAGGACGCAGGCAACATATACGGAAGACTTACCAACTCCACACAGGACGTTTTTGAAAAGCGTATAGCAGCTCTTGAGGGCGGCGTTGCGGCACTTGCCACAGCTTCGGGAGCAGCCGCCATTACATACACCATTCAGGCGCTTGCAAAGGCAGGTGAGAATATTGTTGCTTCAAAGACGATTTACGGCGGCACATATAATCTTCTTGCACATACCCTTCCGCTTTACGGCATAACCTCAAAGTTTGCAGACCCGGATTCGCCTGAGAGCTTTGAAGCTGCAATAGACGAGAATACCAAGGCTCTTTACATCGAAACTCTCGGCAATCCCAATTCCAACGCTATCGATATCGAAAAGATAGCACAGATAGCTCATGCACACGGTATACCGCTTGTAGTTGACAACACCTTTGCAACTCCGTTCCTTGTGCGTCCTGTCGAGTACGGCGCAGATATCGTGGTTCATTCCGCAACAAAGTTCATCGGCGGACACGGTACAGCTATCGGAGGAGTTATCGTAGACAGCGGCAACTTCGACTGGGCAAAGTCGGGACGTTATCCATGGATATCAGAGCCCAACCCGAGCTACCACGGGGTAAGCTTCACAGCAGCCGCAGGTGCAGCAGCATTTGTTACATACATACGCGCAATACTTCTCCGTGATACAGGCGCTACACTTTCACCTTTCCATGCGTTCATCTTCTTGCAGGGACTTGAGACCCTTTCCCTCCGCGTAGAGCGGCACACAGAAAACGCAAAGAAGATAGTTGAGTACTTATCGGCACATCCTCAGGTAGAGGCGGTTCATCACCCACTTGTAAGCAGCGAGCCCAGCCATGAGGTATATAAGAAGTACTTCCCCAACGGCGGCGGCAGCATCTTTACCTTTGATATAAAGGGAACAGAGGACGACGCAAAGAAGTTCATCGACAATCTTGATATCTTCTCGCTTCTTGCAAATGTAGCCGACGTTAAGTCGCTTGTAATACACCCCGCTTCAACAACGCATTCACAGCTCACAGAGGAGGAGCTTGCAGAGCAGGGAATAAAGCGCACAACTATCCGTCTGTCAATAGGAACAGAGCATATCGACGATCTTATCGCAGCTCTTGACGGCGCATTCAAGGCAATAGAATAATAACGCAAAAGGACTGCGTAACTTCAAGGTTACGCAGCCCTTCATTTTTTTTGTCCGCGCTCAGGCGCTTTCCGCCTGCGCATTCTGCAAAGTCATGTTAAAGTTGTTGTTGAAGTTCCTGCCCGACTTTTTCCACCACAGCTGCATTATAAAGTGTGCAGCCGTCAGACCGGCTATATAAACCGCTGCTGCAACAGCTGCTGATGTTTTAAGAGAAAGTCCGAAACCGTTGTTGATAAAAGTGGCTCTTTTCAGCAGAGTTATCTGATTCAGAAGCAGGATAAATGCTACTCCGGTCAGAATATTTGGTATCAGGCCCTTGCTTTTTCCGTATACTGCATTGAATATACAGGCTATGACCGTATTTATTGAGTTTGCAATGAGCAGGTCAGAGGCCATATCGGGTCGGTTCCTTAAGAGCGCCGACAGTACAAGCAATATGTCTATGAAAATGCAGAATATCGCCATCACTGCTATCGGAGCGTCGGTGAACAGCTTTTTTGCCTGCGGGACAGATGCAAAGAACTTTGTATGTGTTATTCTGAGGTTCCCGTTAAAGAACATGAACATCATAAAACCGTGCATCATTCCGCAGCAGCCTATCATGCTGCCGTAGTCATTGTCTCCGCGCTCTGCGGGATCGTATATGCTTCCGATGACGATAGCAGCAGAAAAGCCTATGCCGAATGTGAACAGTATGATATTGAAAGATACCTTTAAATATATTTTTATAGCTTTAATAAGATCATTCATAGCCTTCTCCTTAATTATCCCAGTGTTTTTTTCTGTAGCTTGTCACTACAGCTATCTCGGAGACAATCGTAAGCACTACAGCAGCCGCTGCCGCAGCTAAATGAAAAGCACATAGTTTTCCGTCCGTGAGTATGAGGGATACGATACCCATTGCAGATATAATATAATTTACGATCATCGATACGAGCAAACGCATTATCGTATTTTTCATTGCCGCAAATATTGACGAAACTGCACGAGCCAAGGTAACAAAAATGCATATGGAAACACAGCTTGCCGTACCGAATCTGAGCGGTGCGAATCCGACGGCGTCAAATATGCCTATGACAATACTGAATATGATTATTACTGTTATGCCCTCTGCCGCCATTGTATAGTGAGCTTTCTTGAATGTGTCGAATCCTCCCTTTACTGTCCTGAAGAATTTTCCGCCCGGAATTGACTTTGTGAATGTGGAAGACATGCGCAAAGCTACGATTATTCCGCAGAATATGGTGGAAATGAAGTCGTTTACAAGCTGATCCGTGTCATTATTGATATCGTCGCCCTCGATGACGTCTAAAAATGTCAGTACGAGCTTGAAGCACAGAAACATACCCACAGCGAAAAGCGACAGCTGAGCCACCATATTCGGAAATGATCTTCCCATATATACCTTGTAAGCTTCAGGATAGGAAAGGGGTGTCTTGTTATTCTCCATCTTTCTCCGCCTTTCTGAGTATGCCCACGCTGAGCTGCTGGAGATTCGGCTTTTCCACAGCAGTATCGAGCTGTGAGAGCTGAATGGTGTTTTCCGTAAGAGCGATACCCTCGAAATTGGAGCTGTTGCCCGTATAGGATATCATAAACGGCTTTGCCTGCTCGCCCTTGTCGGCTTCGCCGTGTACGAGTATGTATTTCTCTTTAAGGTCTTCGACGAAGCCCTTTTCGATTATCTTTCCGTTCGCCATGAATATTGCATAGTCAGTGGCATACTCCATATCGGCGATGTTATGTGTTGAGAAAAGTACGCTCTTGTCACCGCTGCCGTCCGCTATGTATTCTCTGAAAATATCGCAGAGCATATCGCGGGCAAGAGGGTCCAGCGATGAAGCAGGCTCGTCAAGGACAAGGAGCTCCGTATCTCTTGCAAGCACAGCTGCAAGGTATGTCCTCATGCGGTTTCCGTCCGACATTTTTATGAGCTTTTTCGGCTTTTTGCCGTTCGGACCGTCAAGCTTGAATCTTTTGCAGAGTTCGGCGAAGCGCTGTCTGCTGAAATTGTCGAAAGCTATTTCCATCACATCTGCTATATTCTTCACGGTCCAGTCCTGAGGGAAATAATTTGCCGACGAACAGTAGCCTATCCTGTTCCTGACAATATTGCTGTCGATGTCGTCATACTTGTCGAAATAGACTGTCTTTCCGCCATCGTTCCCCGTGACGCCGCAAAGCACATCTATGAGAGTGGTCTTGCCAGCACCGTTTGCCCCGATAAGTGCAGTTGCAAATCCCCTCGGTATATCTGCGTCTATCTCGCCGAGTGTAAAGTCCTTGTATTTTTTTACTATACCATTGATTTTTAAAACGTTATCCATAAAGATCACCTTTCCATTAAATTTCTAAATCCCACAATGTCCTGAGCGTTTCACAGACTTCATCAATATCAAGTCCCGCTATCCTTGCCGAATGTATCGCATTTGTCAGATCCTGTTCAAGCTGGCGCATATGCTGCTCAACTATCATTTTCTCGTCCTGCGCATTGACAAAGTAGCCTTTTCCCTTAGCAGCGGTTATCAGCCCTTCCTCCGAAAGCTCGTCATAGGCTTTCATAGTTGTTATGACGCTTATTTTCAGATTCTGAGCAAGCACCCTTATAGAAGGCAGAGGGTCACCGCTTTTAAGCTTTCCGGACAGTATCTGCTCTCTGAGCTGTGCCGCTATCTGCTTATAGATCGGTTCGTTTGAGTTTTGATATATTTTCAAAATATCACCTCCTTGAATGTCACAACTGTTTATGTGTTCTATAAACAGTATATAACAGATATGCGGTTTTGTCAATAGTTGAAAATGCTGAAAACAATATTTATACAGCAAGCTGTTTTGTGCATGATGCACGAGGGCGGAACTGCGTATATCTGTTACGGATATTACGGGATAAATATTACGTATCACGTTTATATTGCTATTTACTGCACATTGTGATATAATTAAAGCAGCTTTTGACGTTACTATAAAATGTAAGGAGGAATAACATGAAATTCAGTTCAAAGCTATTGACAGCTGTAACAGCTGTTGCTGTACTGCTGTCAGTACCTGCTGTGCCGGCAGAGTGCAGCTTTGCGGCAGGAATGAACGCATCCGAGGTCATATCCGAGGATATCGGTCTCGCAGGCAATCTGTACACAGTTGGCGACAGCGGAAAAGCCGACCACGCAGAGCTTCAGTGGGCTACCACCATTTCAGCGCAGAGCTATGTGCTCTACCGCTCCACAGACAAAAAAAGCGGCTTCGTTCCCGTGTATGAGGGCGGCGGCACTTCATGGCAGGACAATGACATGTCCATAGGCCAGACCTACTATTATCAGCTAAAGGTCCGCGGCAAGAGCTATGACAGCTATTCTGAGGTCAGGGAGCTGACACCCTGCGTTCTGCCGTCAGGTCTGAGCACCTACGACAATCAGAAGGGAAGCAGCCTTGTATACGAGACCAGCGGCTACAAGGTCGGCAACACCTATTACAGCTACTCACTGAAAAAGCATGCGGGAAAAGATGATATATACCTGGCTGAGACCACATCAAGCGACGGAAAGCATTTCGGCAGCGAGCGAAATGCAGCCGACAGCTCACAGAATTCGGCGCTTGCAAGCTGCAAGATAGAATCGGTGCATATCGATTATATCCCCGCTAAGAATAAGGTCGTAGTGTGGGCTCACTGGGAAAAGCCCAGCGGCTACAGCGACGGTAAGGCTCTCGTAATAACAGGTACTCCCGGAGGACAGTTCACTGTTCATCACGTATACAATCCTCTTGGCATACAGGTCAGGGATATGGCCATATTCTTCGACGACGACGGTACGGGCTATCTTATTGCCGCTGCAAACAAGGAGGGGCAGGGGGCAAACGCCACAATGTATATTTTTCAGATGAACAGCGACTACAGCGACGTTACCAGGGTGGTGAAAACTCTCTTTGAGGATCAGTACAGGGAGTTCCCCAATCTTATTAAAAAGGACGGCTATTATTTCCTGTTTACGTCACAGGCGGCAGGCTGGTACCCCAGCAGCGGAGCCTACAGCGTTACCACCGACATTGCAGGGGAGTGGAGTGGTCTGCGCAGTATAGGAAATACCTCCACTTTCTCGTCACAGTCGGGCTGGATAGTGAATATGCAGGACAAGAACTATCTCATGCATGCCTACCGCTGGCTCCGCTCGTCGGATTCAAGCGGAACTACGCTCTGTCCTTTGTATTTCGATAAGGGCTTCGCTTTCTATGATTACTGCCCCTATTTCAAGTACAATACCTCAAGCGGCGAATTATTTCCTGTTCAGCAGGGCGAGCTCGTTTCTCAGAACAAGCCTGCCTCCTCGTCACTTGCGGCAAAGTGGGACAATTCACCATCAAAGGCTGTTGACGGTTCCTACCAGACCTCATTCACCGCTATAGGCGACTATAAAAAGTGGCCGTTCTATATACAGATAGACCTGGAACAGATCTGCGACCTTGCCAATATACAGACTTCATGGTACATCTGCAAGGGGTCTGAGGGCTATTACACCTATACAGTGGATGGCAGCACCGACGGCATCAACTGGACTCAGCTCCTCGACCACACAAACAAGAACAGTGAATCAGTCACCAAGACCTACGGTTTCAACAGCGATATGCTTAAAGGCCGTGCAAGGTACGTAAGGCTCAACGTCAGGAATGCGACACTTCAGAACAATCCCGACAACAACTGGTACAACCCTCAGGTTTATGAGATAAGGGTGTTCGGTACTCCCGTCGGAGCAGCCGAAAAGGCAGAGCCGTATAAGGAGATCAGCTTTGACTCAGGTACGGGAGACCTCATACTCGGCAGCGGCGCTTCGGTAAAACAGGATCCGCAGAAGGGCAGTGTGCTCTGTCTTGACGGAAGCGACGGCGCATATGCTGAGTTCCCTGCGGGAATGCTTGACGGCTGCCGTGACTATACCGTAAGTATGGATGTAAAGTCTGAATCTACAGGCAATTTCTTTACATTTGCCGCTGGAAAGAACGATGAAAAATATGTCTTCTTCCGTGTTGCGGAGGATCTGTTCCGATTTGCGGCAACGACTGATTCCTGGCGGGATGAGACCGAGATAAAATACGACATCGACGGCTCGCAGTGGCATAATTACACTCTCGTTGCAAACGGAGCAACTACCGCTGTTTATATTGACGGCAGAAAAGCAGCGGAAACCACCGAAACTCACGGACAGTTAGCCGACATGGGTTCAGGTACGAGCTGCCTTATCGGCAAGTCATACTATGCCGACGACACCTGCTTCAAGGGAAGCATAGACAATCTTAAAATATACAGATGCGCTCTTTCGGAGGCTGAGATAACAGGCGGCGGAACTTCTCAGAACAGCATTAAGGGCGACGTGAACGGCGACGGTAAGCTGAGCGTTGCAGACCTTGTGGCAGTTCAGCAGTTCCTCCTCGGAAACGGAACGCTTAAGACTCCCTCAAACGGCGACCTCTGCGAAGACGGAGCAATTGACGTTTTTGACATGGTGGAAATGAGAAAGTACCTTCTCAGTCAAGCGTAATTATTCGATTTTGCTTGCTATTTCGGGTTTTATATGCTATAATGAATGCAAAGCATTCACTATAATTTATCAGGCATTGAAACAGAGTATTTTTCACAGGGGAGGAGCTATGGAAGCAAGATTGTCATTCGACACCATACCCGAGCAGTTTGAAAAGTGGAGACCACACTACAGCAGCGGGCTTTTCGATCATCTTATCGTCAGGGTGGGCATAGGCAGAGATACAAAGGTGCTTGAGCTTGGACCGGGAACAGGACAGGCTACAGACCCGATACTCGGTACAGGCTGCGATTATACCGCCATAGAGCTTGGAAAGAATCTCTCGGATTTCCTGCGTGACAAGTACAGGAACTTCGGAAATTACAAGCTTATCAACGATGATTTTCTCACCCATGATTTCGGTGAGGAAAGCTACGATTTGATCTATTCCGCGGCAGCAATACAGTGGCTTCCCGAGGATAAGGCTTTCAGCAGGACCTTTGAGCTGCTGCGCAGCGGCGGTATGCTGGCAATGATGTTCCTTCGCATGGATCAGAGATCAGCTCAGCCGAAAATGTATGAGGATATCCAGAGGGTGTACGATGAATATTTCAAGCCCTCAGGTGCAGAGAGTACGGGAGGCTTCGGTTACGACAATGCGCTGAACTACGGCTATACCGGCCTTGAGACCATTGTTTGGCAGGGCATAAGAGAGCTAACGGCTGATGAGTACATACAGTATATCGGTACCCACAGCGACCATATAATCCTTGAGGAGCCCTACAGAACGCCTTTCTTCAAGGGCGTCAGAGAAGCTGTTGTCAGGCACGGCGGCAGGCTCGTTATCCGTGATGAATACATACTCAAAACAGTAAAAAAGCCATGATAAAAATATTCAGACAAAGGAGTAAGACATGAACACTACAGACTACATAATTATCGGAACGATAATCGCTTACCTTATAGTCATGGTCACAGTAGGCTTTATCTTTTCAAAGAAAAACGACAATGTCGGAGACTTCTACCTCGGCGGACGAAGGCTTGGACCGCTTGTAACGGCAATGAGTGCAGAGGCTTCCGATATGAGCAGCTGGCTGCTCATGGGTCTTCCGGGAGTTGCCTATCTCACAGGCGGCGCAGAAGCAGGCTGGACCGCTATCGGTCTCGCTATCGGCACCTATCTCAACTGGCTTTTTGTGGCTAAGCGCCTGAGAGTCTACAGTCAGCGCTGCGGCGCTATCACCATTCCCGATTTCTTCACCCAGCGCTACAGGGACAAGAGCAGAGTAATCACGGCCATATCCGCGCTGATAATCCTCATATTCTTTGTACCCTATACAGCTTCGGGATTTTCGGCCTGCGGAAAGCTTTTCAGCTCAATTTTCGGCTGGGATTATCATGCTGCTATGATAATAAGCGCTATAATCATCATTTCCTATACCTGCACGGGCGGATTCCTTGCAGCAAGCACCACTGACCTTATACAGAGCATAATTATGACCATAGCTCTTATCAGTATCGTCATATTCGGAATTGATTCGGCAGGCGGACTGACAAATGTCATAGACAATGCCGATTCAATGGCAGGCTACTTTTCGCTCAGTCATATCCACAACACCGAAACCGGCGGCGCGGACAAGTATACCGTACTCACTATCGCATCTATCCTTGCATGGGGACTTGGCTACTTCGGTATGCCTCATATACTCCTCCGCTTCATGGCTATAGAGGACAAGAACAAGATCAGGACATCAAGAAGGATAGCCTCCGTATGGGTGGTTATTTCCATGGCTGTAGCAATATTGATCGGCTTTATCGGAAATACCCTATCCAGGAGCGGAAAGCTTGAAGTGCTTGAGGGAAGCGATTCCGAAAAGATAGTTATCAGGATAGCGCAGTACATGAGCGAGCACCATATGGGACTTGCCGTTATCGCAGGACTTGTTTTCGCAGGTATCCTTGCCTGTACTATGTCTACCTCAGATTCGCAGCTCCTTGCGGCTTCGTCCTCCATGTCAGAGAATATATTCAAGGGAGTATTCAATGTAAAAATGAGCGACAAGCTTTCAATGATATGCGCCAGAGCAGTGCTTCTTGTAATTGCAGCGATCAGCATAGTCCTTGCTTGGGATAAGGACAGCTCGGTATTCAGAGTAGTATCATTCGCGTGGGCGGGATTCGGTGCAACGTTCGGACCCGTAATGCTGGCAGCTCTCTTCTGGAAACGCTCAAACAAGTACGGTGCAATGGCAGGACTTGTCACAGGCGCGGTTATGGTATTCCTCTGGAAGTTCAAGATAGCTCCGATAGGCGGAGTATTTGGTATATATGAGCTTCTTCCCGCTTTTCTCTGCGCGTTTGCAGCCATCATAATCGTATCCCTGCTTACAAAGGCGCCGGAGATCGAGATAAAGGAAGAATTCTACGCTGTAGAGAAAGAGATGAACAGGTAAATACTGTATTAAAAATGAGGAGCATATGCTCCTCATTTTTTGTTTGCGACAAAATCAAAAAGAACTTCAGGTGTATCATTTACAGTATTCAACGTTTTTGCATTGGATCTGACCTCATTTCAGACCTATAGCAGAAGACCTGTTCTTTACAGGAATTTCTTTGGGGATATTTGCAAATTGTAATCGCTTTGTAATTGACAAGGAATATATAAAGGTGTTATACTGTTTTTTATATTCTCACATATAAAAATTATTAAGGCATCAGCAGGATGCTGCGACGCACATTAAAAAGGAAAGAGAGGACAGAGAAGATGTCGGCAATAATTGAGATCAAAAACGTTACAAAGGAATTCAAGGTACTGAACCGCCGCGAGGGACTTAAAGGCAGCATACAGGACCTGTTTTCAAGGAACTACAGGACAGTCCGTGCAGTGGACAATATCAGCATGACCGTACAGCAGGGAGAGATAGTGGGCTATCTCGGACCAAACGGAGCAGGCAAATCGACCACAATAAAGATGATGACAGGCGTACTTGAGCCGACCTCTGGAGAGATACTGATAAACGGCACGATACCCTATGCGAACCGCTCAAGGAATGCGCAGGGCATAGGCGTTGTATTCGGCCAGCGTTCTCAGCTGTGGTGGGCGCTGCCTCTGGTCGAGTCGTTCAAGATACTCAAGGACATATATCAGATAAGCGACGAGAAGTACAACGGCATGATTGAGCTTTACAAGTCGCTGGTAGATATAGAGCCGCTCCTGCACAAGCCCGTCCGTCAGATGTCTCTCGGACAGCGTACTCTCAGCGATATTCTGGCGGCATTCCTGCACGACCCGAAGATAGTATTCCTTGACGAGCCGACTATAGGACTTGATGTTTCCATGAAGTCAAAGATACGCACCCTCATACATGCTCTCAACAAGGAGAAGAATACCACGGTAATACTCACGACCCACGATATGGGCGATGTTGACGCATTGTGCAGGCGGATAGTCATAATCGACAAGGGAAAAATGCTCTATGACAACGATATTGAGCACTTAAAGGGCTTTTTCGGCTCATACAGGACACTGAAAATACGTACCGACGGAGAGCTGAAAGCTCAGGCAGAGAGCGTAAAAAAGGAACTGCCTGACTTCTCGGTTACAGCAGACGACGAGTGGATATCGGTGCTTGTTGACGAGGAAAAATCCAAGGTGATAGATGTTCTCGGACAGCTGCAGAAGGCTCATAAGATAAAGGATATGCAGCTTGAGGAGATATCAACTGAGGAGGTAATAAAGAAGATATACGAGGAGGGTGTTGCATGAAGCTAAAAAAATACCTTACCCTCACAAAAGCGGGAATAATGGAGGCTTTGCAGTTCAGGCTGGGTACGTTCGTTATGGCTTTGGGAAACCTGCTTTACCTTATAGTGGTATACTATCTGTGGAAAGCCATATATGCCTCATCTGGCAGCGATACCGTAAACGGAATGACATTTTTCGATACACTTATATACCTTGTACTTGCCACGGCACTTTTCAATTTTATGGAAATGTACACGGTATGGGATATGGGACGTTCCATACAGTCGGGAAAGATAGTCCTCGAACTGCTTAAGCCGATGCAGTACCACAGCTATTTGTTCTGGTCGTTTTCGGGCAGGTTCGTAACGAACTTTTTCCTGACATTCCTGCCTACATTCATAGTTGTTGCATTTGTAACGCACGGAGCCATACCGATTGGGATAAATCTGCTGTTTTTCGTTATATCCGTAATAATGGCGATAGCTCTCAACTACAGTATAGACTTCATCGTAGGCACCATATGTATCTATACCGAATCCATCTGGGGCATAAATATCATGAAGCAGGTGATAGTGCTGCTCCTTTCGGGTGCAACCATACCGCTTGCGTTCTTTCCCGAGCCCCTGAGGACAATAACTCATTATCTGCCGTTCCAGTCGATATACAATGCCCCTCTTTCCATACTTCTCAACGGTTCGCCCCGGCCGGGGGAGCTTGCAGTAACTCTCGGTACCCAGTTTTTATGGTGTATCGGCATGATGGTACTCAGCAAGCTGTTCTGGAAAGTATCGCTTCGGCAGATAACAGTGAACGGAGGCTGATGATATGAAAAGAAAGAGTTTGGGATTCTATCTCAGGATATATTTCAAGATACTTGCTCAGGACCTGAAGAGCAAGATGAGCTACCGTGCCGACTTTATCATTTCCACAATAGGAATGATATTCACGAATATCGCGGGCTTTGTAAGCTTCTGGATACTGTTCCGCAATTTCCAGTCCATAAACGGCTGGGGATACTATGAAATGCTGTTCCTTTACGGCTTCTCCCTTATAGCCATAACTCCCGTCCAGTGTCTTTTCGACAACAACTGGAGCCTGAGACAGGCGGTATATACGGGGGATTTTATCAAGTACTGTTTCCGCCCCATAAATATATTCTTCTACTATCAGTCGGAGGTGTTTGACATAAAGGGGCTCGGGCAGCTTGCATTCGGTATCGGAACCCTTGCCTATTCATGGGCGAAGATAGGTATCGGTTTCACACCGCTCCTGCTTCTTAAGGTGATATTATTCCTTGTTACTGCGTCACTGTTCATGATAGCGATGCAGAATGCGGCGGCAGCGACATGTTTCTGGATAATGAATTCGTTTTATATCCTTGACCTTGCGACCCGATTCAAGGACTACGCAAAGTACCCGATAACCATATTCGGCTCGTTTTTCAGATTCATATTCACGTTTATACTGCCTATAGCGTTCATAGCATATTATCCGAGCCTTGTCATACTCAGACCCGATGAGATACCGCTGCTTTCATGGCTCTCACCTCTGCTCGGAGTGCTTTTCTTCTGGCTCAGCTATAAGATATGGATGCGGGGTGCCATGAAATACGACGGCACAGGTTCGTAATACATAATATACGGAGGTAAGGAAATGGCAGTTTATAAGGACAGCAGGGAACTTGACAGCGCTGTGAAGCGTATCAGGAAAATGGAAAAAAGCTTCGACAGGGCAAGAGCAGCTCAAAGCAGGCTCAGCAAGGCTGCGGAAAGCTTCATGAAGGCAAAGGAAGACCTTGAAGCGCTGCGCGGATACTACGGCAGCGAAGACTGGAAAAAGGATTTTCAGGCTGACGAAGCCTCAGAGCTCCCCGCGGAGCTCAGGAGAGGAGTGCTCTCAGAGGACGGAATATGGGACTTCCTTGAAGAAAACAGGGAACTTGCGGAGACTATGAAAAAGCTTGCAAGGGAGCTTTCAAAGAAGTAGGAACGGCAGTGAAGCCGCGTAGGAACTGATAATGTATCTGCCTTAATTATATACATATTGGAATTTGATGAAAATAGTATAAAATTAGTAGAATTTACACATAAAACATTGACAAAAATGTGAAAATATGGTATAATAAACACAACAAAAGCAATCAGAAATTGGCTTTTGTTAATGTAAGGAGGTTTTTGACATGAAGAGTTCAAGATATATAGCTGCTATCATAACAGCAGCTATGACCGCTGCTTCACTTCTTGCACTGAATACCACTGCCGCATTTGCGTCAGAGGACGATACTACGGAGGAGCTCAGCGGAGATATCGGCATAACCACACAGCTCGGAGATGTAAATTTTGACAAGTCGGTAAGTATTTCCGACGCCGTTCAGCTTCAGCGCTTTCTCACGGGAGAAAGCGGAATACTTGGCAACTGGCGCAATGCCGATCTCTGCGAGGACGGTGTTATAGATATCTTTGACCTTGCCGTGCTGAAAAAGCAGCTTATGGGACAGAAGCCCCGCTCGGGCGGTAGTCTCAGGGTAAATGTCGTTGATATGATGAGCGGTGAACCGCTTGAAGGCGCAAAGATAAGCGTTTTGGGGCTTTATGACTGCTATTGCTACGATGTTGCGGAATGGAACTATGACTCTGCGGAGGATAAGCTTATCAGCGGTCTTCCTCTGGACAGCATGTATACCTATATGATCGGTCTCAGCGAGCTGCCTGACGGGTACGGTACGGAGCTCCGCGAATGGGATCAGCAGATGTTCTTTGATTTTGACGGCAGCACCGATAAGGAGATAACTCTGAGGGTGGCTGCAAATGACGATGAGCGGAACGTCAGGATAAGTCTCTATGACTGGTCAATGGGCAGGTCTTTCCCGTACTACGGTCTCATAAATCTGACAGACAGGGAGGGCAATCCATACTATCCCACCATGCATACCGAGGATATAGTTCTTCCCGACGGCGAATACCATGCGGATATAACATTACTTGACTATCCCGTTCAGCTCGTTTTCCCCGATAGCGATTTTGCAAAGGAGATAAATGAACTGTACCCCGATGTTGTCTTCACGGATAAGTCGGAGGGAATAGACTTTACGGTAAAGGACGGAAAAGCTGACGGTGAGCTGAGATTCGACATGGGTCCTGTAAAGGACATGAGCAATTATATCAATATCAGATGTATCGACGAAACGACGGGTGAGCCTGTTGAGGGCGCCGAGATATCTGTGATTGAAGCTCCCGATACCTATGCGAGAAAGGTAAAGACATGCGTGTCTGACAGCTGCGGTATCATTACCATAGACGGTCTGCACCATACAGGCTTCCCTGCATACAAAATACAGGTGGATAGGGCTCCCGAGGGCTATTCGGGAAGCTGTGAGGAATTCTTCCACTGCGGATATGTATACGGTTATGAGATGTCCGTGACCTGCAGCTTTACTCCGGATACTGAAAAGAATCTGGTATCTGCGGATATACTCAGATGGGAGGACAAATCGGTGTTCAACGATGCGGCAAGCTTTGAGGTTTGGAAGGTGGACCCCGAGGACAGTCTCAGGTCCGAAAAGCTTCTGGACAGCGTGGGCGCAGGCGAGAAGTTTGCTCTTGAGGACGGCGATTATTTCGCAGTGCTTGACAGCGACGAGCTGAAGGAAAAGAATTACAGCGGCATACCGTTTTATACCAAAAACGGAAAACAGCTTACAAAGGATCTGAGCCTTAAGGAATTTATGGCTGATACTGCTATGATCCAGTTTACGGTGACTGACGGCGCTCCCGACAGAGACCTTGTGTTCTATGTCAAGGAGTATGAGCCTGCAGACGACGAGGACGACGCTGACCTCACCGAGTTCGAGGATCCCGATGCCTTTGCAATGCTCATTGAATCGCTGCTGGACTGAAAAACAGCTATATTTTATGATAATATGGAGAGCGTGATAGTATTATCGCGCTCTTTTTTGTCTTTGGGTTATTTTTTTCTGCGTGAATGTTGATATTTCTGATTTTATATGATATAATGTTCATTGCATGAACATTATATTCCGATGTCCTTGCAGACAGGCTTGGAGCTATGAAGTTTTAATACTTTATCTATTGCTGTTTACAAGCATTTACTGTATTATTATGGTATGTAACTGCGATTGTTTGCCCGTTGGAAATATATGATCTTATACTTATTTCTGCTTTTGGATCGGGGTGATACTTTACTATGGAAGATAAGAAAAGCTTTTTTTCGATCAAGACAAAGATATACATTTTTGTTTTTATAATAATCCTGTCAATGGCTGCTGCAACATCTGCGCTGGCATTCTGTACGAGCGTAAATCAGATAGACCGGTACTACAAGCGCTGTGCTACTGACAATGCCCGCAACTTCTCAACAATGGTGGACGGCGAATACCTTGCAAGGCTCCGTGAAACGGCTGAATCCGAGGAGTATCAGGAGCTCCGCGAAAAAGCAGTGCAGGAAGAGAACGAGGATATCATCATTGAGTATCTTACCGAAAAGGGGCTGTGGGAAAGCTATAGGGAGATACAGGACGCTATAGACCTTTATATTAAGAATATTTCCGATATCAAGTATATTTACGTTACGGCTCACGGTGATGAGAATGCCGTTAAGGATATGTTCCTTGTGGATTCTTCTGACGAACCCGTATATCAGACAGGCTACTACGAGGAACGCGAGGAGGAGCTGCTGGGAAAGGATATCACAAACCTCAGTGAGCCTACGATAACCAATGGTGACTGGGGCTGGCTGTGTTCGATGTTCAGTCCCGTTTATGACTCCGAAGGCAGATGCGTATGCGTTGTTGGCTGCGATTTTGACATGGAAAATGTAATGAAGGATAGACAACGTTTCCTTATATACCTTGTTCTTGGCACGCTGGTTATCATAGTGGTGGTTCAGGCGGCTGCTGTGCTTCTTATAAAGCGAATTGTCGCAGACCCTATCAGGAATATTACATCTGAAATGGAAAAGTTCAGGCCTGCAGAGAACAAGAGCTATAAAGAGGCAGGCGTCATAGAACTCGATATAAAGAGCAGGGACGAGATAGGCGCTCTATACCGGGGCATTCATACTATGCAGACAAGAATTATGGATCATCTCAATGATCTTTCGGCCCTGCAGGAGGATAAGCTCAGGGCCGAGCGCGACATCATGGACAAGGAGCTTCAGATAGGCAGGCTCAGCAAGGAAACCCAGAGAGATGTACTCACTGGCGTGGGTAGCAAGTCGGCTTACACAAGAAAGATCAACGAACTGAATATGGCCATGTCCAATGGCGATGTGCACTTTGCTCTTGTAATGGTGGATATGAACAAGCTTAAACCTATAAATGACAAGCACGGACACAAGGCGGGAGACCAGTACATCAGAGGCTGCTGCCGCATGGTATGCGAGGTGTTCAAGCATTCGCCGGTATACAGGATAGGCGGAGACGAGTTTGTTGCGGTATTGCAGGGAAAGGACTATGATGACCGCATTGCCCTCGTCGAGAAGCTCAGGCAGAACTATGATATGAGATACAATCTGAAAGACAAGGAAGAATGGTTCAGATATTCGGCGGCAGTGGGAATGGCTGAAAATGCTTCCTATGATACTTCGGCTGAGCTGGTGTTCAAGCGTGCCGACAGGTCAATGTATGATGATAAAGCTGTATTCAGGAAAAAATACGGGAATGACAGATAAAGAAAGGCTCGCGGGAGCCATATAAAAGGAGAATAGTATGGAAAACAATAAGCCTTCGGGGAAGGGACGGAAATTACTGTCCAAGACACTGGACAGTATATCCGACGCCGGTAAATCACCTGTATTGGGATATGTGGTACTCTTGGTGATGTACCTTGCCATAACGGTGGTGGTGATAAAATGCTCCGGTTCAAGGAGTTATATCAACATCGGAAAGGGAAGACTGTCTGTTAATTCCATAACGGGTGCAGTTTCCGCCCTTGCAAATATATTTGTCATATTTATGGTGGTCTTCTACCGAAAGCTTGGCTTTGTTACGGCTCTTACGGCTCTGATACTTCAGATACCGATGATAATAATGAGTATCGTGCTCAAAAGGAGCCTTGCAATGATACCGGGTCTGTTCACCAATCTTCTGACCATAATAGCTATCGTTGCACTCTATCTTAACACCGAGAGGTCACGCAGATACCAGGACAGGATACGCGATCAGGCAGTAAATGATATGCTGACGGGACTCCCCAACAGATTTGCCTGTTCGGAGCTTGTGCGCAGTCTTATCAAGCGTAATGAGGAATTCACGATAGTATCCATAAACCTGAACAACTTCAAGAGCATAAACGATACTATGGGCTTCGACACAGGAAACAGCGTTCTTGTGGAGATCGCCTCCCGCTGGAAGAGTATTGCCGACACCGGTATTTCGGGTACTCTCGACTTCATCACACGTATCGGCGGCGACGAGTTTTCACTGATAATACGCAATTATCACTCAGATGAGGACATACTCAATACCATAAAGCAGTATGAGAACGCTCTTGTGAGACGTCTTACGATAGAAGGCTGCGATATGTACATATCGGCAAGCTTCGGCTATGCGAAGTTCCCGGAGGACGCTAAGAATTCCGACAGCCTTTTCTCCTATGCGGACGCGGCTATGACAGAGGTAAAGCGCATCGGCAGCAGCAACCATATAATGCGTTTTTCTGCCGATCTTCTTAAGGTGGAGCGCACCCTTGAGATCGAGAGAAAGCTCAGGACCGCCCTTGAAAATGATACCATATTCTTCCATTTGCAGCCGCAGTACGATACAGAGCATAAGCTTCGCGGCTTTGAGGCTCTTGCACGTATGAAGGACGAGGACGGAAAGCCTCTCAGTCCCGGAGAATTTATTCCCGTTGCTGAAAAGGTGGGACTGATAGACAAGGTGGACGATGCCGTTTTCAGGAAGTCCTCGGAGTTCTTCGGACAGCTTATAAGAAGGACAGGAGCTGATATAACCTTAAGCATAAATACCTCCGTTAAGCATTTGATGAAGAATGATTTCCTCGATGAGGTAAGAGAGACCTTAAACGCAAGCGGTGTGCCTGCGGATCAGCTTGAAATAGAGATAACTGAGTCAATAATGATAGACTCTGCGGAAAAGGCTCTGCAGTGCATTGACGAGATATCGAAAATGGGCATAAAGATAGCTATAGATGACTTCGGCACGGGCTACTCTTCTCTCAGCTACCTTAACAAGTTCCCTGCTGATCTGCTCAAGATCGACAAGTCCTTCGTGGACAAGATGAACAGCAGCGATTCTTCAAAGCAGTACGTTGCGGCTATAATATCCATAGGTCATATTATGGGACTGGACGTTATTGCAGAGGGCGTTGAGGATCAGGAGCAGCTGGACTCGCTCAGGGAAATAGGCTGTGACTTCATTCAGGGCTTCATATGGGGACGTCCGCTGCCTATGGACGAGGCTGAAACGGTCGTTATGGAACAGATGAACAATAATTGAACATATATTTCCTCCGTGAACGGTCATGCAGCGATCCGCGGAGGATTTTTTGTTTTATGTCAACAAATAGTTTTTACTGAATTGTGCATATCTCTGAATATGATGAGGACCTCGTCTTTTTGGCGCTTCCGGAAACACTTATATCAGAACTTGATGTTCTGAAAGAAACGGAGGAATCAATATGAAAAGATCAACAGCAGCAGTTATTGCATCGGCATTTATACTCAGTACGGCTTCGTGCAGTTCATTCAGCAGCGACAGCGGCAGTCATGGATCAGCAAATAAGAAAGTGAACTCTGCAAAGCTCGTAAATCACATGAGCGATACCGAAAGGAGCAGATTATCGGAAGGTCCGCTCACAGTGTTCGACCATGAGCAGAAAGATGACGGTGTAGTTCCCTCGGAGGGGATATACCTTGAAATGTGGGACGCGGAGGATTATGCAGATTATTATGAGCACTACAACGAACACAACAGCGAGTTCCCCATGACTGACGATGAAATAAAGGAAGCAGTCGAATATACGCGTGATGCTGAGGGAGATATAAAATACGCATTCGTGGACGGAGAAGTAGTAGTTGAAACTCTGGATATGCTGGAAAAGGATTATGACGGCGGCGGGATAACCGTGCATGAGCTTTGCCCTGTGCTGATGCGCACGGACGGGAACGGAAACAATGAGTATTACGACAGGGATAACAACAAGCTCACCGAAGAGGAAGCAAATGATATGCAGAATGAGTTCTTTTCAGAAGATCATAGGCGCACATTTGCGGATTTTGAGGAATTGAAGCCATTTCTTCGTGAAGTTGTCGAGTTTTACAATACAGGCATCGATATCCCTACTGCCGAAAAAGAGCATGATTACGAACAGATACTGAAGGTGTGGGGAGCTGTCATAGACAGATCGTATAAGACCGTTCCCTACGGTACCACGGACAAGTGGATAGAGAACAGGATAAATCCTTCTGCTGACTCCTTCGTATGGGAGATAGACCACGACAAGGTCAGGGAGATAGAGCCCTATGTCCGCGAGTATGATATCTATGACGAGGAGCTTGATACAAATTTTGTTGTTCATGTGACACTTCCGCCTGATTTCAGCGAGGACAGGACCTATCCTGCATATGTTCTCACTGACGGAGTATGGCGCTTCAACGACTGCGCCGACCTCAGAAAGACTATGGAGGAGGGCAGGGCTGACGATGTGCTCCTTGTCAGCATAGGCTATGACTACAGCCTTAACGGCATGGACGACACGAACCGCATAAAATTCTTCTGCGACCGCTGTGAAGATTTCCTCACATTCATTACTGACGATCTTATGCCGTATCTCGGCGAGGAATACAGCATAAACTACGAGGATTCCACTTTTTTCGGCCATTCCCTTGGCGGTACGTTTGCTCATTATGCGGCGTTCAATTCAGACAAGTATGAAAATCAGCCCTTCGGCAATTACATAATAGGAAGTCCCGCTTTCTGGTCGCCCGGATTTCTGCCTTATACCGACGGCGATGAGTTTAAGCGGGAGTACGGCTACTTTGACAGGAACAAGAGCTTTGATAAGCATATCTTTGTATGCGGCGGCGCTGACGAGGATCCTGTCTATGACGCATATTACGGCGAAAACGACTCCACCCTGCAGGGCATAGAGCATCTTATGGAAAGACTTGAGAGCTACGGGGTGAAAACTGCTGAAAGCAAGATATACCCCGATTCCGGGCATTATCAGTTCATACCTGAAATGCTTGTGGAGATGCTTGAAAAGTATTATCCGCCTGCAGAATAATACCTGTGTAACAGCCGCAAAGCTGATTTGCGGCTGTTTTTTATATTTCATAGCTGACTGCTGAGGGCGAGCGCAATTTTCGATTAATCGACCGCAAAAAATGACTTGTAAAATATTTTGTATATGGTACAATCATAATAGGATACTATTGTCCGAATTACTATGAAAGTGAGGTCATGTACCGAATGATCAAGGATCTACTGAAAAAGCTCTCTGTATTTACGGCTGCATGCATTATGGCAGTATCCGTCGGCTGTTCAGGCTCCGGAAAGAAGGACGACAGCTCATCGGAAGGTGCAAAGAAGCCCGAAAAGGCTGAAACGCTGGTCTTTACCGAGAACGAAACAGGAACGCTGGACGGCTACGATTACGAACTTTGGAAGGATAACGGGGATACTACCTTCAACGTTGAGCCTAAAGGCGGCTGCTTCTCATGCGAATGGGACAATATCAACAATGCTCTTTTCCGCCGCGGCAAGAAGTATGACTGCACTCTTACATATGAGGAAATGGCTAATATCTCAATAGATTACGGCGTGGATTACCAGCCCGAGGGCAATTCGTATTTGTGTGTTTACGGCTGGACAAGAGAGCCTCTCGTTGAGTACTATATAGTAGAATCATGGGGCACATGGAGACCGCCCGGAGCTCCTCTGGCGCTGGGTACAGTTGAGGTGGACGGCGCTGTCTACGATATCTATAAGACCACAAGATACGAACAGCCTTCTATCGACGATATACAGACCTTTGACCAGTACTGGAGCGTAAGACAGGAAAAGCCCGCTCCCAACGGTACAAAGATAGAGGGAACAATATCTGTTTCCAAGCATTTTGACGCATGGAAAAAGTGCGGTCTCGAACTTGGCAAGATGTACGAGGTAGCTCTCAATATCGAGGGATATCAGTCAAAGGGCAAGGCTGCTGTCTACAAGAATGAGCTCAAGGAAAACGGCGCCTATGCAGAGGCTGACGATATAAAGGTAAAAGTTGACGAGAAAGCTATCGAAAAGCTTTCGGCTGCTGATTCGGGCGGTGCTCCCGTGGAAGCAGGCTTCTTTGATATAGGCTTTGAAAAGGGCGTCGAGGGCTGGATAACAAGAGGCGGTCCGCTGGTAACTGTGGACAAGGAAAATGCCTTTGAGGGCAAGCAGTGCCTCTTTGTAAGCGGAAGAACGGATAACTGGAACGGTGCGGCTATAATGCTCAGCAGCGATACCTACAAAGCGGGAGAGGCTTACAGCTTCAGAGCCAAGGTAATGCAGAAGAGCGGTGCGGAAGTTACCATGAAGATGACCCTGCAGTACAATATGGACGGCGAAAAGTATGACCAGATAGCTCTTGCGCCTGCAAAGAGCGGCGAGTGGATAACACTTGAGAACAATGCATACGTTATCCCCGACGGAGCCGAGAATCTCCAGCTTTACGTGGAGTGTACCGACAGTCTCACAGATTTTTATGTGGACGAGGTATCGGCAGGGGAAAAGTCATAATAAAATCTCCGGAGAGTCAGAAAAATCCCCATACAGTAGTTCTGCCCCCGAGCGAATTTAAAAGCGCTCGGGGGCATTGTTTGTATTTATGCTGGATTTATCTTTCTGTAACGAATCGGGCAAGTTCAACATTACCGTCTGTTTCAACGGATACTATATGAAATCCACATTTTTCAGTGTAGAACTTAACATTTTCTTTTTTATCCACAGGCGTTACCAAAGTGATCTTCTCCCAGTCCTCATAAAGATCCTTTATAAACTGAACTGCCTGTGTACCTAATCCTTTGCCCTGATACTCCGGAACGATGCACAGGCAAGTGATCTCGTATACTCTCATTTCCTGCATTTTACAGGAAACACATCCAACAGGTCTGTTATCGCATAGTATAATATATTTGGGATGATCTCTTATTGATGCTTCCATCATTTCTGTCGTTTTGCCGTATCCGGGACACGAGCCGTATCTCATGTAATCACTGTAGAATGAAGCATTGTAGATATTTATCAGCATTTCTGCATCTTCTGCTCCTGCTTTTCTGTATTCTGTTGTCACAGTTCTTCAGCTCCGCATATTCAGGTTTATATTGTTACACATTATAGCATGATACATCTGAAATGTCAATAGAAACGCCATAGTATTTCTGTATCAGCGCCGTACTTTGCATTCTGACTGTTTTATGCCTGATCGCAGCTTATAAACAGTTGATTTTCAGCCATTCGGCGACTCCGTCCTCATCGTTGGAGAGCGTGGTGAAGTCAGCTGCGCAGAGGGTCTCCTGCACAGCATTTGCTACTGCAACTCCTGTTCCACAGAGCTCAAGCATTTCCGTATCGTTTTTGTCATCACCGAAAGCTGCCATATCATCGGTACTGATACCGCATTCTTCCGACAGTGCCCTTATTGCAGATGTTTTACCCGCTTCCTTCGGCAGAAAGGCGTACCATTTCTCGCCGCGGTAGCATTGCAGCCTGCAATCAGTCAGGGCGGCTATACTCCGGGCTGTGTTTTCGTCGGGCAGCTCGGCTACGATCTTGTTGGAACAGCAGTTCAGCGGTTTGCTGTAGTCGCAGTAAACGGCTTTATGGAGCTTTTCGGATTCTGATATATGTCTGCTGTTCCAGTAGACCGTTTTGCCGCTTGCAACTGTTATTTCAGCTGATGCAACAGCTCTCAGGAGCTCGGAAACTATGCTGTTTGTCTCGCCTGCGGTAAATTCACAGCTGTAAATGCATTTTTTATCCGAATGCACGAGGGTTCCGTCTGTGGTTATCTCATAGTCAGGACGGAGCATATCTATATACTTTTCTGCGCCTATCCAGTATCTTGCAGTCGCAATTGCAAGTCTGATCCCTTTTTTACGGCATTTATCCAGTGTATCGAGCGTGTTTTCTGAAACAGTTCCGTCTGATCTCAGCAGTGTATGATCAAGGTCGGTAAGTAGCATTTTGATCATGGTATCACCTCACAAAAAATATTAGTTTGTATTATACATCATATCCTAACTGATGTCAAGGGGAAATTACGGTATTTGTTGATTTTTGAAGCGATTTATGTTATAATTTGTATTATTCAACCTGATAAGGAGAACAGCTATGAAGAAAAAAAGTTTTTCCGGCATAAAGAGTTTTAGTCTGCTTGCTCCCGATGAAAGTGACGCAGACTTCAAACTAAGCATCAATACGGCAAATGATCTTGCAGTGGATTTTATAGCTGAGAATATTTCCGGCAGTTCCTCAGAGGAGGCTGTAATCAAAAGGATACTTCTTGAAATGCCTGTGAGCGAAAGGACAATAAGATACCGCAGAGCCATATATTCCGAACTGCGTGACAATGTGGAGCTGTGCGGGGAGCTTTATAGTATATTTGACGCCATGCGCTTTTATGCCGCCGAGCGCCCTGCAAAGATAGGGGGAAGCTCCACGATAATGGAGCTCCTGACACGGCTGAGAGACCTTGACGGATATGTAAGCGCGGTGCTGAAAATCAGGGAGGTCATAAAGGGGCATGAGTTCGTTTCCGACGGCATGAAGCGTTTTGCAGAGTACATCAGCGACATTTGTGACAACAGCGGCTTTGAGGAGCTTGAAAAGGATCTGGCTGCAGTCGGTGACGATATAAACAATATAAAAAGCATAACCATCGGCGTGAATCTTGATCATGAGTTCTACCCGAAGGAATCAGGGATACTTTCCCTCAATAAGTTCTATTTTGACCGCCAGAGCGCGATCAGACGCTTCGTGAAGTTCCACATGAAGGATCAGCTCAATGACAAGGACCTGCTGCCATTTGAAAT
Source organism: Ruminococcus flavefaciens (assembly GCA_002309635.1). Taxonomy (GTDB): domain Bacteria; phylum Bacillota; class Clostridia; order Oscillospirales; family Ruminococcaceae; genus Ruminococcus; species Ruminococcus flavefaciens_J. Next base: position 64,046 of record DBXO01000003.1, read on the forward strand.
GGAAATGCACAACGACGGAGTTGACTGGATGGACAAGAAATACCGTGGTACACCGTCGCCTACGAACCGTCCCACGGACAGTATACTCATGAACAATCTCAATACCATAATCGAAAGAATGCTCCCGTCCTGTACCTCGAAGCTGAAAAGGGTGCTCGACAGGTACGTTGACGTCAGCGGAAAGGCTCTCGGAGAGCTTGCGGACGAGATGCTGTTCTATCTGCGTTTCATAGGTCTTGAAAAAAGGCTCAGTGAGCAGGGAATGCCCTGTTGCTGCGGTGAGGCTTCTGAGGAAGATACAGTGCTCAGTGACTTCTACAACGTGAAGCTTGCCATTTGTCGTCTGAAAGGTACTGTTGATGAGGAGATCGTCTGCAACGATATGGAGTTCACAAAGGACAGGACGGTGCATATACTCACGGGACCGAACCGAGGCGGAAAGACCGTACTCACCCAGGGGATAGGTCTTGTGTTTCTGCTGTATCAGAGCGGAGTCTTCGTGCCTGCTTCTTCTGCAAAAATACGCATGTGCGACGGAATATACACCCATTTTCCTGTTGAGGAGGAGAAGACAGTATCTCTCGGACGTCTCGGCGAGGAGGCTGAGCGGTTCAATCAGATATGCAGGACCGCAGGGCGGGAAAGCCTGTTGCTTTTCAACGAGTCATTTGCCACTACCAGTCATACCGAGTCGCTGTATATCGCCGAGGACGTGCTGAAATACCTGTGCTGTATCGGTGCGCGTACCTGTTTTAATACACATATGCATGAGCTTGCGGAAAATGCTGACAGGATAAGCGATGCGGCAGCTTCGGGCTACAGAGCTGTCAGTGTGGTAATGGAAAACGATAACGGAAAGCGCTCCTACAAGATCGGCTATAAAAAGCCTGACGGAAAGAGCTATGCTCACGAGATAGCCAGCAAATACGGTATAACCTTTGAACAGCTCAGCGAAAAGAACCGCATTGTTTGACAGAAAAGCGCTCACCCCTGCATTACACAGAGGCGAGCGCTTTTGGCATATATTATATTGTATTAAAGTCCCTTGAACTTTATCTTTGTGTACTTGGGGAGCTTTTCCGCAACTGCCTGACGCTTGGCGGGATCCATGAAGAATCCGCCCTGTACTTCGGCTATCTCGTCGCAGTGGACTCCTCGTCCCTCCTCGGTTGTACGGTCACGCTCCAGTCCGTTTGGAGCGATGACGAACTTCCACTTGCCGTCAGGGGTCTTTTCAAGGTCTCCTCCTGCGCCGCATACGGTACACTCGATAGGATATCTCAGTCCGCCCCACTGTACATCGCCGAGACAAAGGCTGTTGCTGTGACAATTGGGACACCAGCCCGTATCCGGATCGCCCAGCCATTTACGCTCTGCGGGCGGAGTATTCAGTGCTTTCATTACGTTCTCGCCTATCTCTCTTGCACGTGCCAGCTTTTCCTCAAAGAGCAGGACCTGTGCAGGGGCGGGAACTCCTGTAGCCATATACATATCTACTATCTTGAAACTGTTTGTAACGGTGGTTATCTGCATACATTCAAGGCTGAGAGACTGCCATGAACGGTATGAGCCGCCTACTGCAATAAGAGCGCCTACGCGGTCGTGATGAGGTATCGCACCTATCTTCTGGAGAAATGCGGTCTCGTAAGCGAGATTGCGGTGCATGAACTTGAGGAACAGTGATGACGGCATCAATGCGTATGTCGGCGCAGAGAAGATAACTGCGTCCTGATCCAGCATAGTCTGCATTATCCTGTCCTTGTCGTCCTTGTCAGCCAGAACGCAGCCTGTGTTCTGACCGCATGACATGCCCATTGTGCATGAGGTGCAGCCTGTGCAGTCGATGATATTGTAATCACGGAGGTTTACCAGGGTTATCTCTGCCCCCTGCTCCTGACATGCGAGAAGTGATTCTTTAAGCAGTATTTCGCTGTTGCTGTTTTTTCTGCCTGCGGTTATACCCATTACTTTAAATTTCATAATAAACTCCTTCTGGTGTTGAGCACTGCCTGTAACGAACAGTGTTTGGGGTGGGAAATGATATGGTGGATCCTTATTTGCAGCGCATGACCGGTCATTGATATGGATTTGTGGTGATCATGGCATTGGGGGATAAGGTTTTCATTGATGATCTGATAAAAATAATAAATTGAGTATTGATATTTGAGAATATGCTAATAAAATAAAAAATCCCATTTCTCCTTGGTCAAGGTCGAATTTACTATGCTTTTACGGTAACTGCGGATAATATGCCCCTCCTTAAAAGCCGTCCGCCTGATTTATCGCTGTCTGTTATGTCGTAATATACATAAAACTCCTACACCGTGTATATTTCAAAACAGCGGATATTATGTCGTTAAAGTCCAAATTCAGAATATATTGCCTCTTTATACTCTTTTTATTAATTATACTTTATTATAATGGAAAAATCAATCGCTAAATAGTACAATAATAAAGCAATAAAATTGTAAAGGTTGAACTTGAAAAGTTCATAATTTTTATGATAAAACAATAATAATCATGCTTTCTGAAAAAAAACTTAAAAAGCATACGTACATGCAGGTTATATAAATAGTAATGCAGAGCGGTCGGGCAGCCGGTTGCTTTTTTGTTGATAAGTTATTGTGGTTTGATACAAAAAGTGCCGGCAATGCAGACAAAAAGCATTCATTCTTTGACTTTTGCGGCGTTATGTGATATAATGTAATAAAATATGCCGAAAAATACGGAGGTGACGATATGTCAGTAAAGGGTGCGGCTAAGGAGCGGACCGACAGCAGGCTCAAGGAGCCCAGGCAATACCGCGTTATAATGCTTAATGATGATTTCACTACTATGGAATTTGTCGTTGCAGTGCTTGTAGATGTGTTCCACAAGGATGAGCTCACAGCGCAGGTACTTATGATGCAGGTCCACAAAAACGGACAGGCTGTAGTTGGCAAGTACCCTTACGATATAGCGGTCACAAAGGTCAGGATAGCTCTTGAAAGAGCAAAGGAACAAGGCTTTCCGTTCAGAATGACGGTGGAGGAGGCTTGACATGGAGCTGTCTAAGGAAGCGCTTGATATACTGTATCAGGCAATGGAATATGCGAAGAAGAGAAACTATGAATACGTTACGCCCGAGCTTGTGCTTCTGATGATGCTCAGGGACAGAACGTTCACGGAGGCGTTTGAGGAATGCGGCGGCAACGCAGGCATGCTGGAGGACTACCTCAAGGAATACGCCGAGGAATATATGGACAAGGCGGAAGTGGAAAAGCCCGAGCTCTCCGACGGCGTCAACATGCTTATGAATTATGCCGCCAAAAGCGCATACAGCAGCGGAAGTCAGAAGGTGCATCTCAGGCATATAATCCATGGTCTGTGGAACCTTGACAACTGCTATGCGATATACTTCATGGAAAAGCAGGGCATAGCTGAGGCCGATCTTCTTCAGGAAATGGCAGAGATAGAAGAGAACGAGGCTGTTTACGGCGCTACAGAGGGCAGGTTCGGAGAAGCTGAGGAAGGACAGAGCGGCTGGAAACTTTATGCTCCGTGCTTGAACGATACTCTCAGGGACGCCAACCCGCTTATAGGCCGTGAAGCCGAGCTTGACAGGACTATACAGATTCTCTGCCGCAAGGATAAGAACAATCCTCTGCATATCGGAGAATCCGGCGTGGGCAAGACTGCTGTCACCTACGGACTTGTTCAGCTTATACGTGAAGGAATGGTGCCCGAGCCCCTTCTGGGAGCAAAGGTATTCTCCCTCGACCTTGGAGGCATGCTTGCGGGAACTCAGTACAGAGGCGACTTTGAAAAGCGCTTCAAGAAGGTGCTGACCGAGATAGGCAAGGAGGACAGGCCTATAATCTACATCGACGAGATACACAATCTGTCCGGTGCAGGCGCTGTGGGAGAGGGCTCCTTTGACGCTTCAAATATGCTCAAGCCCTATCTTGCCGACGGACGCATACGCTTTATCGGAGCTACTACCTTTGAGGAGTACAAAAAGTACTTTGAGAAGAACAAGAGCCTTGTAAGACGGTTTCAGAATGTTGAGATAAAAGAGCCTTCGGAAGAGGAAACAGTGAAAATACTTGAGGGACTCAAGCAGAAATATGAAAAATATCATGGCGTAAGATACGCAAAGGGGATTATGCAGTACGCTGTGCATATGAGCGCAAAGTACATCAACGAGCGCTTTCTCCCCGACAAGGCTATCGACCTCATTGACGAGGCCGGTGCCTATATCAAGCTCCACCCGACGGAAAGAAAGGTTCAGCTTGTCAACAGGGACGTTATAAATCAGGTACTCACAACTATCTGCCGCGTGCCGGTGGAAACAGTTGCGGCAGATGACGTTTCGGGACTGGCCGGTCTTGAAAACAATCTGAAAAGCCGCATTTACGGTCAGGACGAGGCGGTCTCACAGGTGGTCAACGCTGTCAAGTTCTCTAAGGCGGGACTTCTTGAAGAAAACAAGCCTCTTGCAAGCCTGCTTTTCGTCGGACCTACAGGCGTTGGAAAGACAGAGATAGCAAAGAGCCTTGCGGAGGAGCTGGGCGTAAAGCTCATACGCTTCGATATGAGCGAATACGGTGAGAAGCATGCAGTTGCAAAGCTCATAGGCTCGCCTGCGGGATATGTCGGTTACGAGGACGGCGGACTTCTCACGGAGGCTGTAAGAAAAACGCCGTCGGCGGTACTGCTTCTTGATGAGATAGAAAAGGCTCATGCCGATATCTACAATGTACTGCTTCAGGTAATGGACTACGCAACGCTTACGGACAATCAGGGCAGAAAAGCTGATTTCAGGAACGTTATCATAATCATGACCTCGAATGCCGGCGCAAACCGTATCGGAAAGAGCACTATCGGCTTCCACAGCGAGAACATGAACAGCAGCGTCATAACAGAGGCGGTAAAGCAGACCTTCCAGCCAGAATTCAGGAACAGGCTCAACAAAATAGTCGTTTTCAACAGCATGGACGATAATATGGCGGAAATGGTTGTCGAAAAGAAGCTGGGCGAGCTTGCGGTGCAGCTGAAAGCGAAGAATATAGCTTTTGAAGCGGATGACAGCGCAAAGGCTCTTGTGAAGAAAAAGGGCGTAAGTCAGGAATTCGGCGCAAGAGAGGTTGACAGAGTCATCAGAAATGAGATAAAGCCGCTTTTTGTGGACGAAATACTCTTCGGAAAGCTGAAAAACGGCGGTTCAATTATCCTTTCTGCAGCTGATGAACAGTTTGCGGTCTCGGCTGAAAAGAAAGGGAAGGCCTGAGAAAGCTTTGAAATTAAAAAAAACAGATCCCCGTGCTGAAGAAGTGCGGGGATATTTTTTATGCAAAAGCATGATTCCGGCATGAAATTACCATGCAATAATCATTTTTTGCGATTGCACGAAAATTATTAAAAATTGCGCTTTTTGTAAGGTAATGCGTTGCTTTTGCCTGTTTTAAGCCAAATACTCTAAGTATAAATCCGCAATATCTGGTCAATTTGTATAGTGAGGGCAAGAAATGACTTGCTTTTTACTGTGCTGTAATAATATAATATTATTAGAAATATAGAACGAGCTCGTTTAAAGGGATTACTTTAATATCATCCATGCATTATAATCTATTTTTATCAAAGGAGTGATTTAAGTGAAGCTGAAGAATTTTAAGAAGATCATCGGCGGTACAGTATCGGCTATGATGATCGCTTCAAGCATCCCCTTCGCAGCAGCTGCTGCCGATCAGCAGACAAGAGGTAACATCGGCGGATATGACTACGAAATGTGGAACCAGAACGGTCAGGGTCAGGCATCAATGAACCCCGGTGCCGGCTCATTCACATGCTCATGGAGCAACATCGAGAACTTCCTTGCCCGTATGGGTAAGAACTTCGACAGCCAGAAGAAGAACTACAAGGCTTTCGGAAATATCGTTCTGACTTATGATGTAGAGTACACACCAAGAGGAAATTCGTATATGTGCGTATACGGCTGGACAAGAAATCCTCTTATGGAATACTATATCGTTGAAGGCTGGGGCGACTGGAGACCACCCGGAAACGACGGTGAGAGAAAGGGTAATGTAACTCTTAACGGAAATACTTACGAGATCGCTAAGACAATGCGTTACAATCAGCCTTCTCTCGACGGAACATCAACTTTCCCGCAGTACTGGAGCATCAGAACCACAAGCGGCTCTGCAAACAATCAGACGAACTACATGAAGGGAACAATTGATGTATCCAAGCACTTTGACGCATGGTCACAGGCTGGTCTTGATATGTCAGGTACACTTTATGAGGTATCTCTTAATATCGAAGGTTACAGATCAAACGGTTCAGCTAATGTAAAGAGCGTTACCGTTACCACAAACGCAGCTGACAACGGCGGCGGAAGCGATGTTCAGCAGGGCGGAAACGACTGGAACCAGGGCGGCCAGGACTGGAATCAGGGCGGCTTCGACTGGAACCAGGGTGGACAGGACTGGAATCAGGGCGGCTTCGACTGGAACCAGGGTGGCCAGGACTGGAATCAGGGCGGCTTCGACTGGAACCAGGGTGGCCAGGACTGGAATCAGGGTGGCTTTGACTGGAACCAGGGCGGACAGGACTGGAACAACTGGAACCAGGGTGGTCAGGACTGG
>DBXO01000003.1:70743-114832 GCA_002309635.1 Ruminococcus flavefaciens
GGAAATGACTGGAATCAGGGCGGACAGGACTGGAACAACAACAACTGGAATCAGGGCGGACAGGACTGGAACAACTGGAATCAGGGCGGCCAGGACTGGAATAACTGGAACCAGGGCGGAAATGACTGGAATCAGGGCGGACAGGACTGGAACAACAACAACTGGAATCAGGGCGGTCAGGACTGGAATAACTGGAATCAGGGTGGACAGGACTGGAACAACAATAACTGGAACCAGGGTGGACAGGACTGGAACAACAACAACTGGAATCAGGGCGGACAGGACTGGAACAACTGGAATCAGGGCGGACAGGACTGGAACAACAACAACAACTGGAATCAGGGCGGCCAGGACTGGAATAACTGGAACCAGGGCGGCCAGGACTGGGGTAACCAGCAGAACAACGACAACGGTTGGTACAACTGGGACGTAAACAACTGGAACAATAACAATGGTCAGCAGAACAACGACTGGAATAACTGGAACCAGGGCGGCCAGGACTGGAATCAGGGCGGCTTCGACTGGAACCAGGGTGGTCAGGACTGGAACAACTGGAACCAGGGCGGAAATGACTGGAATCAGGGTGGCCAGGACTGGAACCAGGGTGCTCAGCAGCCTGCAAACAACGGCGGCGGTGCTCAGGTACAGTCAGGCAAGAAGCTCTGCGCTATCTCGTTCGATGATGGTGCTTCTGCTACAAGCAGACAGGATCCCGCTTACAGGATCATGGACGCTCTTATCAAGAACAACATGACAGCTACATTCTTCTATGTAGGTGACTGGATAAAGACAAACGAGCAGGTACAGTTCGCATACCAGAACGGTATGGAAGTTGCTAACCACACCAAGTCACATCCTTCACTCGGCTCAATGGGTTCATCACAGATCCGCAGCGAGTGGGAGCAGTGCAACAGCAAGCTCAAGGGTATCATCGGCGCTGAGCCTTCACACCTCATGAGACTTCCTTACCTCGACGGCGGCGGACAGGTAACCTCAGCACTTTATGATGTACCGCTTATCAGCTGCGCTATCGATACTGAGGACTGGAACAATGCTTCCAAGGATCAGATCGTAAACAAGATCAAGCAGGCTGCACAGAACGGTTCGCTCGAGGGTGCTATCGTACTCTGCCACGAGAACTATGCTACAACAGCAGCTGCTATGGAAGAGGTTCTTCCATGGCTCGCTCAGAACGGCTATCAGAACGTAAATATCTCTGATATGGCTGCTGCAAAGGGCAAGACTCTTGCAGGCGGACAGATTCATACTCGTGTTTGATCGCGTCTATAATTGAAACCTTTGTGAAGGGCAGCTTTTTCACGCGGCTGCCCTTCATTATTTTAATTGATTTAAACCATGGTATAGTATGAATAAACTATTAACAGATGTATTTTTTACATGATCATATTATTAGTATATCGACATAAAATAAATATATAAAAGATGCGCTGAAAGCTATGCTTCTTTGGCATATATTTACAAACTTTGTTTATATTAGAATTATTATGTTATTTTGCGATTGACAAGCTGTATAAACAATGTTATAATAAACGAGATGTTTATGATGTAATAGTTTTCTTTTTCGGCTTTGCTGCTGTGAAAACTAATTAAAAATGACTTTTATTTACTAAAAAGATATTTATTACTACATCCCATCACTCTACTCCCAATAAAAAGGCGTTTTTGTCTCTTTGTCGGGCTTTTTTCAAGCCCTTACAGATGAATATTATAAACAGCTTCTTGTTTTTTGATTTCTCTTCCTTTAGGAACGTGAAAAATCAGGTTACTCTGAATTAAACAATGAGCTTTTTTATTTTTTGAGCAGTGTTCATAAGGTGCTTTTCAGTTTGGAAAAACTTCATTATAACAAATATCGGCGCACAGGGAAATCGTATTATTGTTGAAAAAGGAATTGCAGAATGAATATTGATATATCAGAAGGCAGGAATCGGCATCCGCTGTACTGCCATGAATTTGAACCTTCGGCAGATGACGGCCGAAGGGAAATGCTCCGCGAAAAAACGGGGAATATAAGGTGGAACATCTTTGTTGATCTTCACAGGTCAGAAACTGATCCGGTTATGGTCAGATACGACAATTACAGCGGTATCGTATGTAATTTCAGGCTCAATGACCTGATCTGGAGAATGCTTCGGGGAACGGTGCACGACCATGACGATTTTCTCGCATAGCATTGCGGGGATATGGAGTGCATCTGCATTAATCAATGACAACTCGTAATGGATCTCAGGATCCATGATCGATATAATCGCTATTGCCGCGCTGTTTGCAAATTGCCTTACAGCGTTCAGCTATTCGGAGGGAGGCGAATAGGAAGTAAAGCCCGATCAGACGGTGCTGAAGGGTGAAAGGATATGGTGTTCGGCACTGTAAATCAGCTTTTCCATATATGAGAAGCAGGAATCTATGTATAATTTAGGAGGAAAAAATGAAAATCAAGGCAAAAAGATTATTATCACTTGTTGTGACATTTGTAATGGCTGTTACAATTATGTCCATGTGCATGGTGAATCTGACAGTTGGTGCGGCAGAAGAAAACAGAGCAACTTACAACGGCTTTAAGAAGTACAGCTTAAAGTATGGCAATGAGACATATTCTGGTTATGCTCTTGTTCCCGAGGAGGAAGGACAGTACCCCGTACATGTTATCTACTGCGGAACAGGCGGCTTACAGAGATGGACAACATATAAGTTCGATAAGCGCTATCAGAAGTGGGTAAATAACGGTTATGTGAAGCCTGCTATTATCATCATGCCCGGTGTTGCAAGAAACGGTCAGAAATACGACGCAGGCGTTGCAGGCTGGGAGTTCGAGCTTACAGTAAGATACCAGCTCGGCACACTTAAGGAGGCTCTCCTTAAGACAGATTTCAGCAGCAAGATAGATGCTTCAAAGGATATCTCGATATCAGGCTATTCAATGGGCGGCGCAGCTGCTCTCCTGACAGGTTCGCTTTACCCGAATCTCTATCCTCACATCGGAGCTTTCAGCGCTTCTCATACATATTATTCAAGCTCAGACAATACAGCCTGGGTAAGAAACAAGAAGGAAGTCGTATTCTCAAAGAGCAGCAGAGCACGCAGACTTCTCTCCTACAGCAAGGGCGAAGGTGATCTCTGCAAGAACAGCGCAAAGTTATACGACTCAGTAACACGTCAGAACGGTTACAGCTTCAAGCACTATATCACTAAGGGCTACGGACACAATGTTGATCTGTTCTACAGACAGATATTCAATTATCTGTACTACCTTGATCACAACCTTATCCTTAGCGATAAGCAGCTCGACGCCATGGATTATAAAATCTGATCCGTGACTATAACGAATGATCTGAAAGAGTAATTGACTGCTCGGGGAAAGGCATTCCGTTACACACTAATTATTTATACTTTGATATTCAGCATTTATTCTACATATAAAACGGGACGCCTTCCCGAAAGCAGATGTCGTTTCTGTCGGGACAGAGATGAAAAGTTTTCAAAAAGGCGCTTTTGTGCACCTCTTTAAAGCAGGTGCGCTGCGGGATATGTTGTCCCGCGGGAGATACAAAATGAATGATCAAAGTATTGGTTCTGTTACAGAGCGTTTTTTTGATGACTTTTATTTTATAGGGTTGAAACAGCTTTTGGGGGAAAGCTTTTTTTGCTGTTATACAGCTTTTTGAGCATTCCCGCAGCTGTAAAACACATGGAAAAGGGAACAGCTATGAAGAAGATTTTGATATTGGGAGCTAACCCTGAAACGGTTAGTCTTATAGAAAAAGCAAAGGCAATGGGATTATATACTATAGTTACCGATTACGATCCCAATGCGTTTGCAAAGAAATATGCCGATCAGGCAGAGAATGTCAACGCCATAGACGCTGACGCTCTGGTTGAGCTGGCAAAAAGAGAAAAGGTCAGCGGAGTTGTGGTAGGCGTTGCCGAGGCGCTTCTTCCAACGTACTGCAAGGTTTGCGAACGGCTTGGAATGCCCGCTTATTCTACTACTGAAGCCTTTGGGATAATGACGAGAAAGGATCTGTTCAAGGATAAATGCAGGGAATACGGAGTTCCTACCATAAGGGAATATTCCGCAGACGAGCCCGACAGTATAGTTTATCCTGTTATCGTTAAGCCTGTTGACGGTTGCAGCTCAAAGGGAATTACGGTCTGCTACGGCAGCAGCGAGCTCAGACCGGCAATTGAACGCGCCCTTGAGTTCTCAAGGTCAGGTAAGTACATCATCGAGGAGTATATGAAAGGCGACGAGGTGATCTCTTACTACGTAATGCAGGACGGCAATCCCATATTCGTGGGTATGTGCGACAGATATACCTACAAGGCAAGAAAAGAACTGGTCCAGCTGCCTACATCATATATTTATCCGTCAAGATACATCGATTCTTACATAAAATACTCAGACGAGGCTGTAAAGAAGATGATCAAGGGTCTGGGGCTCAACAACGGCTCCATATTCTTCCAGTGCTTTGTTGACAGCGAGGGTATAGTAAGGACATATGAGCCCGGCTTCCGTTTCAACGGCGCACAGGAGCATATCATCGTTTCGGAGGTTTCGGGTATTGACGCCAAGGAAATGTATATCAACTATGCGCTGTACGGAAAGGTCGCGAATAAGGATCTCGAACCGCTCAGCGATCCGAAGCCTGCAAGAATTTCCTGCAAGCTTTCACCTATTGTCAGACTGGGAACTATCTCAAAACTTGAGGGGTTAGAGGAGATAAGAGCCATGGCTGATGTAGTCGATATAAGACCAAGCTATAACGAGGGAGACACAGTTACGGGAGAAGGTACGCTGAAGCAGATAGTATGCCGCTTCTTTATCGTATCTGACAACAAGAAGGCGCTGAAAGAGAATATAGACAAGATACAGCGCACTTTCAAGGTTTACGACGAGAAAGGCGAGAACATGCTGATAGGCCTGTTCGACACCGAAATATTAGAAAAAATGTATTGATAGGGTGAGGTAAAAATGAGGATCGGACTTATTGGGTTGGGTGCGATAGGTACTCCTATCGCGCATAAGCTGTTCAAAAAGTACGGAAACGATTTCTGTCTTATTGCAAGTGAGGACATCAAAAAGATGCTCCTTTCAAAGGACATTATCGTAAACGGCGAGGTCATAGCTCCGAATATATATTCCGACAGGGATAAGGAAAGACCATTTGTGGATCTGCTTATGGTCTGCATAAAGAACTATGATCTTAAGAATTCTATCATTAATATCCTGCCGTTTATAAACGAGGAAACCATAATCCTGCCGCTTCAGAACGGTATTTACGCCTATGAGCTCTTCCGTGATGCGTTCCCGGATAATATCGTCATAAGAGGATATGCGCAGGGACCGAATACGGAATTCGGCAAAGAGGGAGCTGTTTACAGCAACCCTGGCGAGCTCCATATAGGCAGCGATATTTTCCCGGAAGAGGCAGAGGCAGCAGCAAGAGCTGTAAGTGCTTCGGGTATGCCTGCTTTTTATGAGGAAAATATCAAGAAGATGGTATGGAAAAAGTGGATGCTCAATGTTGCGGGCAACAGCGTGACTGCTCTTACAGGCGCGGATTACTCGCTGTTCAAGCTTGATCCCAATTTGCAGATGATATGCAGAATGGCGATGGACGAATTCCTTAAGATAGCCAGGGCTGAAAAGGTGGAGCTCGGTGAAAAGGATATAAACGATATAATCAATTATTATGTTACCTATGTTGGCAGCAAGAAGACTTCAATGCTCATGGACGTTGTCAACGAAAGAAAAACGGAGAACCAGTACCTTGCGGGAAGCGCTCTTGACATAGCTAAAAAGCACGGTCTTGAGCTGCCTGTTATAAGTACTCTTTACCGTTTGATGGAAATAAAAGAAGAAGTATATATGGAAAGGAACGGATGTTTGGCAATGAAGGATTTATTTACAGAAGGTGTTGAATACAGCGACGCACTCAGAGTACAGATGAATGATGTAAGCAGAAAAATGGAGGACAAGGACTATGCTGCCGTTATATCAGGCGGAAAGATGCCCGAGCAGCTCAGAAGCATCCTCAAGTATGCAGCGGAGAATACCGCTTTTTATTCAAAGTACAGGAATTTTGAAAAGCTTGAGGATTTCCCTGTAATGAACAAGACTATCCTCAACGAGAACTATGATGATGTAGTTGTTCATGCTTACGACAATATCAAGACCCATAAGATGCACACATCGGGCTCAACAGGCATCCCGTTCACCGTAATTCAGGATCTTGCCAAGAGAGAGCGTCATATAGCTGATCTTAAGTATTTCGGCGCACTTGCCGGCTATGCTGACCACGATCCTATGTGCTACCTCAGAGCAAAGCCCACAGCTACTCCCGAGGAGCAGGAGCGCGATAATATCTGGCAGCTTGATATCTGCAACCTCAGCGGCAAGAACCTTACAGATTACTATCACGTAATGGTTGAAAAGAAGTGTACATCACTTATAGCTTATCCCTCAACTCTTGAAACAGCTGTTGATTACTGGGCCGAGCATTTCACAAACAATTCCTCTGTAAAGACTATCATCTCCACATCCGAGACACTTACCGACGAGGTAAAGGCAAAGCTCAAGAGATTCTTCGGTGAGGACGTGGGAGTATATGCAAGATATTCCAATACAGAGCAGGGAATACTCGGTCAGGAGACAGGCAAGAGCGGAAGATTCGTGCTCAACTGGGCTTCATACTATTTCGAGCTCCTCAAACTGGATTCAGATGAGAAGGCTGAGCCCGGCGAGCTTGGAAGAATAGTTATCACTGACCTTTACAACAAGGCATTCCCCATGATACGCTACGACACAGGTGACGTTGCCAAGATGAGCGTTGAGAACGAGGGCGAGCTTCCCGTATTCACAGAGCTTTACGGCAGAAGAATGGATCTTATCTACGACCTTAACGGCGAGGTAGTTTCACCCTTCCTCCTTTGCCGTACAATGAGACTTTCACACGGTATCGAGCAGTGGCAGTTCATTCAGGAGAGCGAGGACACATATACACTGAAGATAACTGCAAATACAGACGAAAAGCCCAATCTTGACAACGAGGTTGCAGGCTTTAAGAAGACTCTCGGTGAAGCGGCTACTATCAATGTGGTTTACGTTACAAACATTCCTGTAATGAATTCGCTCAAGAGAAAGCTTATCGTTTCAAATCTCAAGAAGTAATGAAAGAAAACAGCACTATGCTTTAAGCATAGTGCTGTTTGCAGTATGAGGCCGTATTTATGCAGCGCTTCCGCAGTTATGCTGTTTTACGGCAGTTCCGGAGTACGCAGGACGTGCTTTTTTTGAAGCTGCGGCGTAGTAAATGATACCTGCTGCTATGGTGATAATGCAGAGTATCTGATTGAGGGAGAATGCCTTGCCTGTATGAGACTCTCTCAGGAAGTCAAGGAGCCCTTTTGCGGCTGCGCTTGTTGTAAGTATATATACGGATATGTTCCTGCATTTCATTTTCAGCATTACCATGCCGGCAATGAAAATAACGAGAAAAGCAACAGTTTCTGCGAGCTGAACAGGGAATATACAGCCTGTTTCGTGTATCTTTCCCGTGTATTCCACACAGAACGGTCCATCATAGGGGATGCCGTGACAGCAGCCTGCAAAAAAACAGCCTGTTTTTGATATGCTGTATATCAGCGGGAGTACGAGAGTGCAGTTTTCAATGGTCACCTTTGTTTCCTTGCTGTTGCGGGTTATGAGAGCAAGTGTAAAAACGCTGGCGTACATACCGAAAAGTCCGCCCATAGACGATAGTCCCGTCTTTTTGCCGCCTGACGCCGCATAGGTAAGCAGGAGCCCGAAGAAAAAGCTCATAAGCGGAGCAAGCAGAGTTATGAAGCCTGCTGTCCTGCGGTTTACTCCGCGTTTTATATTGAGCAGATACTGCAGCGACAGTCCTGCTGCGCATGAAAGAAGCAGGAATACTGCGTAAGGCGGTATCAGCGAATAGTCAGTACAGATATGTATTTCCATATATTTCACTCCTTGTTGTCGTTACAGGCGTCAGCTGCATGATCTCAGTGAGTTCATGCAGTCGTTGCATGCTTTCATCAGAAGAATTATTGCCGTTACTGTGAAAATGACGAGTATCACCGTCATTATTACATATACGATACAAAGTACCTTTGCAAATTTGCTCTCGGGATGGTTTACCCTTGCGATTATCATAAGCACCAGCGCTGTGATGTAGCATAAGCCTCCGGGAAGTACGGTCCCGACAATTGAAACAGGCAGGGAGAGCAGCATAAGACATAATGATATAATGCACAGCATAGTTGCCGTATTTTCGCTGCTCGGCGGAGGAGCGCCGTAACAGGACCTGTTAATGTACTGATTCGGCGGATACATGATGGACCTGGCCGTTTCTTCGTTGACAACGACCTCGTTTTTATCGGTAAACTGCATTATGTAGCCGTATTCAAACTGATCGACGTATCTTATCCAGTTTCCGTCGTCCTGCCTGACAAAGCCCCGGCTTGTGAGGAGAGCCTCGTCTGTGCCGTTTGGGGCGAGAAGTACAGGATATCCGCAGTAGTACAAAAGAGTACAGTTGTTTATCCCATAGTAATGAACTGTCATATCGTTCCCTCCTGATATGTGTTTTGCTTCTGTAATTATATTATAGAACATTATTATGAAAAATCCAAGATGACAAAAGTAACTTCTTTAGTGACATTTGTAACTTTTTCTTGACAAGAAGCCTGTTATATGTCAAAATAATATATGGTAAACGATAAGGAGGGGGAAAATGAGCAGAATAAAAGCTTTGAGCCTTGCAGCTGCCTGTACATTGTTTCTGTGGGGCTGTGAAGATATGACTGATTATGATACTTCACCGTATGATCCGCATGACGGAGCGATATATGTCCCCGATGATGAATCGATGTATCAGGTAATGTATAATTTCTTTTCTGAGATCAGATTTTACGATAATATAAATATATATGGCTGTGCTGACAGTCACAAGGTATTTGATATGACCGAAAGGATAATTGCGGAGCACCCCGAGCTGTTCTGGCTCGATGTGAGCGGAGTGGGCTCGTCTCCGCAGCATGACGTTGTTGATTTTGGCTATCATTGTATCGATTTCAACTGCAGTGAGGCAGAAGTCAGAAAAATGTGCGATGAGGTCTCGGAGGCTGCCGACAGGGTAATAAAAGATATCCCCGAGGACGCTTCCGACTGGGAAAAGATACTTTTTGTACATGATGCTATAATCAAGACAACGTGGTATCAGGAAGGTGACGAGGACTATTTCACCAATACTGTATACGGCTGCCTTGTAAGGCACAAAACGCAGTGTACAGGCTATTCTCAGGCATTTCAGTATATTATGGAAAGACTGGGGTTTGAGTGCGGAGTCTTTTCCAATGACCATCACAAGTGGAACTATATAAGGCTTGACGGCGAGTATTACTGGATAGACCTGACCTATGACGACATTGTATGGAATGACGGAGATGACAATGCATGCAATTATCTGCACTATTACTTTATGTGCGATGACGAGCATTTTTCAATGGATCATGACCTGAGTCAGGGTAAGAACTATTTCGTTCCTCAGTGCAATTCCTTTGACAAGTACTACTATTTTGTTGACGGCTCTTATTTTACCGAGTATGACCCTGCTGCTATAGCAGAGGTCATAAGAAAGCACAATACCGAGAATCAGGTGGAAATAATGTTCGAGGACAGCAGGACGTTCCATGAAGCTATCGATAAAATGAATGAGGGCATCGGCATCAATGAGATGATATACGCGCAGAATGAAAAAAATGAACTGAGCTACTGCTGGTTTGATGATATGCGTATATTGAAAATAGTGCTTTTGCCTTGAAAAAGTCTGTGAAATACAGCTCTTTACCGACTAATATACTATTTTTAGCGGAATGAGCTGCGGGCTTATCAGCAGAATGCATAATCATGCATTTTTGGCTTGATTTTTGACCGAAGTTATGATATACTTGAAAAGATGTATGTCACCGGCCTCAGGGCTGTGATAAGTGCGGCTGACTGCCGTATAATGAACAAAACCGCCATTGCGGCGGAAAAAATATATGATAAGAGGGAAAAATATGACTATATTTGTTACCGGCGGAGCAGGCTTTATCGGCTCAAATTTCGTATTCCACATGCTTGATACATATCCTGACTACCGCATAGTTTGTCTTGATAAGCTCACATATGCAGGCAACCTCTCAACACTGGAGCCTGTAATGAAGAACCCCAACTTCCGTTTCGTAAAGATAGACATCTGCGACAGAGAGGCTGTTTACAAGCTTTTCGAGGAGGAAAAGCCCGATATCGTCGTTAACTTTGCAGCTGAGTCTCATGTTGACCGTTCTATCGAGAATCCCGAGATATTCTTACAGACAAATATCCTCGGCACACAGGTGCTTATGGACGCCTGCCGCAAGTATGGTATACAGCGCTATCATCAGGTGTCGACTGACGAGGTATACGGCGATCTTCCGCTGGACAGACCCGACCTCTTCTTCACTGAGGAGACACCCATCCACACAAGCAGTCCTTACAGCTCCTCAAAGGCCGGTGCAGACCTGCTCGTAATGGCTTACCACAGGACCTATGGTCTCCCTGTTACTATCAGCCGTTGTTCCAACAACTACGGTCCTTACCACTTCCCCGAGAAGCTTATCCCGCTCATGATAGCTAATGCGCTCGCAGACAAGCCGCTTCCTGTATACGGCGAGGGACTTAATGTCCGCGACTGGCTCTATGTTGAGGATCACTGCCGCGCTATCGACCTTATTATCCACAAGGGCAGAGTCGGCGAGGTATACAATGTGGGCGGCCACAACGAGATGAAGAACATCGACATTGTCAAGCTCATCTGCAAGGAGCTGGGCAAGCCCGAAAGCCTTATCACTCACGTTGAGGACAGAAAGGGTCACGATATGCGCTACGCTATCGATCCCACAAAGATACACAACGAGCTTGGCTGGCTGCCTGAGACAAAGTTTGCAGACGGCATAAAGAAGACTATCAAGTGGTACCTTGAGAACCGTGAGTGGTGGGAGACTATCATCAGCGGCGAGTATCAGAACTACTACGAGAAGATGTACGGTAACCGTGCTCAGGTATAAGAAATAATAAATAAAAAAAGGAACTGCATGAGCAGTTCCTTTTTTTATATGAATCATACTGACTTTACGCAGTTTCTGCCGCTGGATTTCGCATTATAAAGAGCACGATCCATACGGTTAAAGGCGTCATCGAAAGAGTCGTCTGCATTTATTGATGTAACGCCTATGCTGCATGTTATCTGACCTATCTTGCCGAACGGCTCGCCTGCTATAGTGCTGCGAAGTCCCTCTGCAAGGGCAATGGCCTTTTCATATGGGGTATCATAGCATACAACTACGAATTCCTCGCCGCCCCAGCGTCCGAGAACAGCATTGAGGTCGCGTATGTATTCGGAAATGATCTGTGTGAACTGTACAAGTGTAACGTCTCCTGTGGAGTGTCCGAACTTGTCGTTTACATGCTTGAAGAAGTCGATATCCAGTATCATAAGTGATACATCGCGGTTCTTGTTCTGCTTTGCGTATAGTGCGTTTCTTATCTCGGTTTCCATTCTTCCGTGATTGAATACATTTGTAAGAGAATCGCGTGAAGCAAGATGCTCGTACTTTTTCATGGTCTCAAGGAGCTCTATTGAGTTCTCGTGGATATTCTGCACCATGAATACGAAACGGTAGTCGTCCTCGTTGCTTGTTTCGGAACGGCTGAATATGAGCTTTACCCATATATACTTACCCTCAAGGTTCATCATAAGGCAGTCGAATGAGGCTGTACGTCCGGGAGCAAAGTTCTTCTTGAGATAATCGGGATCGGTCCTTTCAAGGAAGAGCTGCTGGTCTTCGGGCCAGATCATATTGATTATCATATTTCTCCACTCGGAGTACTTGATTTCCTGCTGCATGACCTCGTCCGATATCTCGGTAACGCTGATACTGCTGGTGCTGTCGCTGACGAGATCTATGTACATTGAGAAAAGGTAAGTGTTCTGTATAGTATTGACTTTCTGTACAGTAAGCTCCTCATTGACGAACATGGCTGTTTCGAGCTCGTCGATCAGGAAAAGGTAGGTGCTGTTTGCTTCTATAGGATAAACTGTCATCTGAATGACATGAGTTATATCGTTTTCGATTATATTGACGCGCTTGCTGTATTTGCCGCCGAATCTGCCTTCATTGGGGATGAATACATGATAGTCCTCGGTAATGTCTTCATCGCTGTTGTTGAAGTGATACCAGAGCTTTCTTACAAGGTCGATATAATCTCCTTCATCGTCGATATAATCTGTAAATATTCCTCTTTTTACAAGAGTTCTGTACTTATCAGCATCGCCGTCGACAATGATTACGCAATCAACGCTGGTGTTTATAAATTTTAATGCGTCATCATAAGAATATTCATCGATATTGATCTTACTCATAAAAAGTCTCCCCCTATTTATGTTTGATTTAAAAGATATTGCGGATTTTTGCTGTATTTACCCCCGTATCAGGGATATGCGTAAAATTTTCCACAGCTTTGCCGAGTTTACAAATTTCCATTATTATGATAGCATATTTTGGGGATAAATTTGAAAACAAATTATGAACATAAGGACATGAGGAAATTATTTGTAGTATTTTACAATAAATGTGCCGGCCGATTGTTAAAAGTGACAATTGAAAAAATAAAAATCCGGTCAGATGATCTCATTGAGGGAGTTGATATTTCTTGTGTTCATTTGTCATTATTTGCCGATATTTAAAGTTTTGCTTGCATTTTTGCGGACAGTGTGATATACTAATACTAAGTGTGAAAAACTGCTGATGTGGTATGAATTTGTCAGCTTATTACATAATATAGGAGGATACTTTTTATGAAAGGCATCATACTTGCCGGTGGCTCCGGTACCAGACTTTATCCGCTCACCATGGTGACATCGAAGCAGCTGCTTCCCGTTTACGATAAACCGATGATATTCTATCCGCTTTCAACCCTTATGCTTGCGGGCATAAGAGATATACTTATCATTTCGACTCCCACTGATACTCCGAGATTCAGGGAGCTTCTCGGCGACGGACACTCTATGGGAATAAACCTCTCATATGAGGTGCAGCCCAGTCCGGACGGACTTGCTCAGGCTTTCCTTATCGGTGAGAAGTTCATCGGTGACGACACCTGTGCTATGATACTCGGCGACAATATTTTCTACGGCGGCTGGTTCAGACGCAACCTCAAGGAGGCTGTGACAAATGCCGGGAACGGCAAGGCTACAGTATTCGGCTACTATGTTCAGGATCCCGAAAGATTCGGAATAGTTGAGTTCGACGACAAAAAGAACGTTATCTCTGTTGAGGAAAAGCCGCAGGCTCCAAAGTCAAATTATGCAATAACAGGTCTTTATTTCTATCCAAAGGGAGTAAGCGAGAGAGCAAAGCAGGTAAAACCCTCAAAGCGCGGAGAGCTTGAAATAACTGATCTCAACCGTCTCTATCTCGAAAAAGATGAGCTTAAGGTACAGGTGCTGGGACGTGGCTTTGCATGGCTCGATACCGGAACGATGGAGAGTCTTATGGAGGCTTCAACCTTTATACAGACCGTTCAGAACCGTCAGGGCGTGGTCATATCCTCACCTGAGGAGATAGCCTTCTACGAAAAGTGGATAACCAAGGAGGAACTCCTCAAAACGGCGGAAATGTACGGAAAGTCACCTTACGGCGAGCATCTTAAACGCGCTGCCGAGGGTAAATTCGTATTATAAAACGATAATTCGTGATCTGCGGGAGCTTAAGTCCGGAAGTGCTTGATGTCTTGCAGATCATTTTGAGCATGATCGTTTGCAGTGCTGTATCAGGTATTTATCGCAGAATGTTCTATATTGACGGGGGCAGAAAATGGAAAAGCAGGAATTCAGAAAAAATGCGTCGGATATGATATATCTTACCGCTTGTGCTTTAAATGGCGAAAAGCCTGAGCAGGAGCGGGTGGAGGCTCTTGATCTGCCAAAGCTTTTTGAGGTTTGTCAGAAACATATCCTTACCGCCTGTACTGCTTATGCATTGGAGTCGGCAGGAATTAAGGACTTTGAATTCACTCAGGCAAAGGAAAAGGCTATAAGGAAAAATATACTCCTTGACGCCGAAAGAGGAAAGCTGCTCAAGCGCCTTGAAACGGAAAAGATATGGTATATGCCCCTCAAGGGCAGTATCCTTAAGGACTGGTACCCGAAGCTTGGCATGAGGCAGATGTCCGATAACGATATACTCTGCGACAGCGGAAAAATGCAGGAGATACATGATATCTTCATTGAAAACGGCTTCAGGTGCGAGCATTTCGGCAAGGACAACGACGATGCATACTTCAAGGAGCCCGTGTTCAATTTTGAGATGCACAGCTCGCTTTTCAGAGCCGAGCATATAGGCGGTCTGTATAATTACTTCAAGGACGTCAAGGAACGCCTTATAAAGGACGACGGACATGATTTCGGCTATCATTTCAGCAATGAGGACTTTTATATCTATATGATAGCCCATGAGTACAAGCACTATACCCGCGTGGGTACTGGAGTCCGTTCACTGGTGGATACTTATGTTTTTTTGCGCAAATGGGGCGATTCCCTTGATTGGGAATATCTGAACGCCGAACTGAAAAAGCTCGGTATTGCTGAATTTGAGCGCAGCAGCCGCGAGCTTGCGGAAAAGGTCTTTTCTATGAAGCCGCTCACAGCAGAGGAAAAGAAAGAACTTGATTATTACGTTATGTCGGGAGTTTACGGAACTGCGGACAATCTTATCGAAAACGGCATAAAATTCCGCGGCAGCGGATCAAAGGCAAGGTATCTTCTGTACCGCTTCTTTCCGCCTGTCAGCTTCATCGAAAGAGTCGTGCCGTGGGCAGGCAAAAGCAGGCTGCTTCTTCCGGCAGCCTATGTATACAGGCTTTTCAGAGGCCTTACCACAAGCAGAAAGAGTGCCGCTGAGGAGTTCAGACAACTTAAGAAAATAAAAAAATAATGCAGGCAAGGGTGTGATAACGGGAGTTGTCACGCCTTTTTTGTAACCATCTTTCCTGCGGGTTCATATTATAAGATGTGCGGAGGACTTTCTGCACAGGTTCTCCGCGCAGAAAAGGAGGACTCAGTTATGAAGCTCGATCTTTTTGACGATATTGAGGGAATGATCTTCCATGAACGGGAAGCTTCCTTAGGTCCTGTGGATACGGACAGAAATAATAATACCAGCGTCCCGGGAACGATGTTTCCGGAGAATCCTCCTCTTGCTATGGCATATGTGCCATTTCAGCAGTGGGGAGAGACCTACAGCGATGATAAGGCGTTCAGCAGCGGAACTCTTTTCCCGCAGCTCGATCTTCCTTTCATGGGAGGAGGCGACGACAGATGAACGACAGAAGAGCTCTGCTTAACAAGATAAAAAAGTATGATTTTACGCTGAAGGAGCTTAATCTTTATCTCGATACCCACCCCGAATGCCGACGTGCGCTTGCAATGTTCCGCAGATATAAGGAACTGCGGAAAAAGGCAATCGACGAGTTCAACGACCGATTCGGCCCCTTAACTCCCGAGCTGGTCACAAACGGAGAACACTGGTCATGGACAGACGATCCGTGGCCTTGGGAAAGGAGCTAATATATGTGGCAGTATGAGAAGAAACTACAGTATCCTGTAAATATAAAAAATCCCAATCCCAAGCTTGCCAGAATAATAATATCTCAGCTTGGAGGCCCGGACGGCGAGCTTGCAGCTTCACTGCGGTATCTCAATCAGCGCTATGCCATGCCGTACGGAGAGGTTAAGGGACTGCTGACCGATATTGGCACTGAGGAGCTGGCGCATTTTGAGATGATCTCCGCGATACTCTATCAGCTCACAAAGAATCTTTCGATAGAGGAAATAAAGAAAAGCGGATTCGACACCTATTTTGTGGATCATACTACGGGAATTTATCCTGTAGCCGCTTCGGGAACGCCCTTTACGGCAACATATTTCCAGTCAAAGGGAGATATCATCACAGACCTCAGCGAGGATATGGCTGCGGAGCAGAAAGCACGCACCACCTATGACAATATTCTCAGACTTGCCGACGATCCTGATGTAAGAGACCCGATACGCTTTCTCCGCGAGAGGGAGATAGTTCATTATCAGCGATTCGGTGAAGCGAAGCGTACATTATGAAATAAGGCATACTGATTAATTATGGATCAAAAATATGGTTATTTTACATATTGACAATGATTTTATAATGAGATATAATAGATAAAATCAGATATATAGGGGGGGATAGCATGCTAAACCAATCCGAAGAGGGTCCGCACAGGGGGGGGCCTGACGGCAGTCCGCACAGCGAAAGCGTCGGACGCAGAAGCTCTCGGATAAGCAAAACACGTTTTCCGGGATCGAGCAGATATGCTGTTTATCACAGAGGAAAGCCGCGGTATTTCTACGCATACAGGAATTACGAGCCGAAATTTGACTTCAAACGGCTTCTGATAGGTATAATATATATCCCGTTTTTGCTTTTTATAGCATTATCCGTAAAACAATCGTTTTTTAAAGTACCCAAGGATTATAATCACAATATCGTTATAAGCGATGACGCGGACGTTATTGCGGACGAATGGGCACTTCAGGACAGCCTTAAGGGATTTATGGAAAAAACAGGGGTAACGCCATCTGTAATCACTTTGTTTGATGACGAATGGAATGGAAGCTACCTGACCCTTGTACAATACGCAAACGCAAGGTATTCACAGGAATTCAATGATGAAATGCACTGGCTCATAGTATATTCGAGACCGAAGGTATATACTGCCGACGGTGCCGTTGAATGGCGCTGGGAGGAGAGACAGGGCGAGGATGCTGCCCCTGCGCTGAAAGGCAGGGGAATGCAGAAGTTCAACAGCACCATGCAGGAGCTTCTCGGAGACGGGAGCGTCAATGTGGGTACTGCAATATCAAAAGCCTTCGACAGCTTTACTGATAATGTATCGGTACTTCCGCACTTGTCTGTGCTTATAATGCCGCTTTTCATGCTTGCTTTTCTGTTGATCCATGCATATTTCATGCTCGGACTCAATGAGCTTAAGTACAGAAAAGCCGTTCCTGCGCCTGAGGAGGGTATAGATGATGTATCCGGCACAGCATACGGCGATTATGAGATAAAGGACAAGATAGCTTCTGCAAAGAACAGGAAGATCTGTCCGTATTGCGGCGGTTCATATTCTCAGGTGCTGACGAGGTGCCCACACTGCAACGCGATGATATCTGAGGAATAGTACATAATATTTTGGATTTTTAACAGGCGCAAAGACGTTAATGCTTCTTTGCGCCTGTTTTTCGTATGAGTTGCATTTTACCATGAACTGTGGTATAATTTAAAAAAGGGAGTGGAAAGTGTATGAATAATATCAACAGACAAAAGATTGAGAAAAGCATATGTGCCATATGCTGGGTGCTTATGCCGATATATCTTTTTTATGTCGTTTCTCTGACCCTGAGGGGGAGAGGAGACGCTGCAAGCTCGATAAATCTGACTCCACTGTATGAGCTGAGAAGAGCAATCAGGTCGAGACATCATTTTTACTGGATAAAGCAGATCATGGGAAATATCGCATTGCTCATGCCATTGGGAATAATGGTACCGTTCATGCTGAAAATAATGAGAGGTCCTGTACGTATAGCTGCTCTGGCGTTCTGTGCCTCGTTAGGTATTGAATCGCTTCAGCTCATCTCGGGCAGAGGAATATTCGAGCTTGACGACCTTATGCACAATACATTGGGAGCTGTTATCGGATACTTTGTTTACCTGTCCGTAACTGAAAAAGTGCTTAAAGAAGAAAGCACAGCAAATGAAGAATAATATCTGAAGGCGCGATAGTTTCTGTCGCGCTTTTTTGCGCATTTATGCATACGGACAAGGGAAAGCGGCGTATTATCCTTTCGGAGGTGGTCTGTATAAAGGAAATCAACAGAAAGGGAACAGTTTCCGTGAAAAGCGGTTTTGCTTCACAGAGGGGCGTAGTTTCAGTGGAAAATCTGTTCCCGTCGGGCGCAAACGCTGCAAAAATGAGAAAAGCAGCGGAAATACTGGACAGACTTGCAGAAAAATATGAGAATAACAGCAATATACGCAAGGCAGTCGGTTGACAGAGCCGACAGTATATCCATTGAGCAGCAGATAGAGTTTTGCAGCTACGAAGCCCGCGGGGAGCCCTTCAGGGTATATACTGACAGGGGATACAGCGGAAAAAACACAAACAGGCCGCAGTTCATTCAGATGATGGAGGATATACGAAGCGGCTCGGTAGGTGCGGTGATAGTTTACAAGCTTGACAGGATAAGCCGCTCGATACTTGATTTTTCAAACATGATGTCGCTTTTTTGTGAAAATGATGTAAAGTTCATCTCCGCTACGGAGAAGTTCGACACCTCATCGCCTATCGGAAATGCAATGCTGAATATATGCGCGGTCTTTTCACAGCTGGAGCGTGAGACGATACAAAAGCGTGTAGCGGACGCATATTTTTCAAGGAGCAGCAGGGGCTTCTGTATGGGAGGCCCTGTGCCTTACGGCTTCGTAAAGATGCCGCATATGATAGGCGGGGTGCATACCTCTCTGTACGAGCCTGACGAAGCGGAAGCTGAGAATGTAAAGCTGATATACGCCATGTACGCCCGCTTTGATACGTCATACGGCGATATCGTCAGAAAGTTTGAAGAGCTCGGCATAAAAAAGCGGGGAAAAAAGTGGGAGCGTTCAAGAATAAGAGAAATACTGCTTAATCCCATATACGTAAAAGCTGACAGAACGGTCTATGACTATTATTACGGGAAAGGAGCAGTCATTGAAAATAAAAGGGAGGATTTCACAGGTGCGAATGGCTGCTACTGCTATAAAAACAGGGGCGAAGCAAGAAAAAACCAGTATTTCCCAAGCAGCTGCCGGATAGTTCTTGCTCCCGGCGAGGGAATTGTCGAAGCGCCGCTATGGCTTGAATGCAGGGAAAAATGCCTCGGGCAGCGTGAGAAAGGCTCGGCGGTGCGGAAAGCAAAAAATTCATGGCTCTGCGGCAGGATAAGGTGCGGGGAGTGCGGCCGCGCTCTTGTGGTGAAGCGGGGCAGCGGCGGCAGGTATTTCATGTGTTCGGGAAGACTGACTGAGGGGAGCTGCCGCGGGGGAGGAACTGTTCCTGCTGAGGAGGCGGAAATGCTTGTTTACGGTGAGATCGAAAGGCGCTTGGCAGCTTTTGGCGTTGTAAGCGGCAAAACAAAGGCGATATGGGAGCAGGCTGAGCATGATGAGAAGCGGGAGCTTGCGGACGCTCTAATAGAAACTGTCTATGCTTCCGAGGATAGTTTTGTAATAAAGTGGAAGATATAAGTAAATTTATTTTGTAAAAACTTGCCGAATAAAGCCGAGCCGCTCATGCCTGCGGATGCCGTTACCGGCTGATTATTTTGTATCCCGTTTCACAATGTGCGCAGCGGTGAAGCGCTCCGCATAGCACAGGATAAGCTTGATTCAAAGAACTTCTACGCCTGCAATCCTTCATTCGATAAGAATTGCGGTATGAAGAAATAGTGACCCCGGCTCTCCGTTCGGAGAGCCGTTTTTTTATTTTGATAGAGCCGTTTTCATAGCCCTTTGTATTAGTAAAAACGCGGTTTACAATCAGTATAAAATTATGCTCTGGACTATCATCAAAACACATAATCAGGAACCGGTCTGATTGTGCAATACTACGAAAATGCGTGGAAATCTGCCGTTTTGTATTGACATACAGAGAGTAATATGCTATACTATAACCATAGAAGGGGAGAGGCCATAGACTTCCTGAAAAAAGTTATAGAGAAAGAAAAAAGAACATGGACCAAGGGGGTTGGATAAGCAGCCGACACGTAAAGTGTTGGCTGCTTTTATGTTCGGCGGGAGCTTTATGAGCTCTCTTTTTTTATTTAAAAAATAATGGATAATACGAGCTGTTTCAACTGCTTTCGCTGACAATTAATGCGCTAACGATGAAAAAGAAGTCCGGCTGTAAGGAAAAGCGGCGAAAGCTGCTGAAAAAAACAGCTTTTCCCGCAGCAATGCAGCTGATATACTTATACGTAAGGAGGCGGCTGCATTGGAGAAAAATGTTTTTAATGAAAAGAATGGGGATTACGGGCTGACCTTTTCAGTCGTGAACGGAGAAGCGGCGGTAACGGGCTGCACAGGTGAGCCCGAAAACATCGATATTCCTGAATTTTTTGGCTGTTACCCCGTTACTGAGCTCAGAGACAACGCATTCTATAATAATGATTCACTGAAAGAGGTAAACGTCAGCGGCAACGTGTCAAGTATAGGCCACCATTGCTTTTATGCCTGTACAGCTCTTGAAAGGGTAAAACTTACGACGGGGCTCGTATCGATCGGCGAGGGCTGCTTCTGCGGCTGTGACAGCCTAACGGATATCGCTATCCCCGATACGGTGAGAGAGCTGCCTGATTCATGCTTCCGAGCCTGCGGAAAGCTGTCCGGTATTACGCTGCCGAACAGTCTCCGAAGCATAGGAGATCTGTGCTTTTCGGGCTGCGAACAGCTGAAAAGCGTAAAAACGGGCGGTGAACTTGCGGAGATAGGCTGCGGAGCCTTTTACATGTGCCCGAAGCTTATGAGTATCCGTATCCCTTCTGCCTGTAAAAGTATCGGAGATCAGGCTCTCGGCTACGGCTGCCGCGGCAACGAGCCCGTCAGGAACGAGAGGCTCACCATACTTGGGGTAAGCGGCTCTGCCGCCGAAGAATATGCCTCCGAGAACGGTATCGGCTTTGCTGAGTTTTCGGAAACTGCCGGGACTGTCGGCTCAGCGCCGTGGATCACGGCGAAAAACACTGCTCCGTTATGGACGGGAGCGGCAGTTTTCACGGCTCTGGCTGTCGCACTTATTCGGTGTTTCATTTTACATAAAGACGGGTAAATGCTTAAATTATTGAGCGAATACTGTCCCTCCGTACTGACCGTATATTGCGCATGAAAAAAACATTCATCATTTTGAGGAATGTTTTGAGAAAGCACTTGCATTTTCAGTGGAAATGTGCTATGATAGATGTGTGGATATTCGTTAAGTACGATAATTAAAGGTAGGCACTTAAATTATCGGTAAATATAATTTAATATTATACGATCTGGAGGGATCAAATTGAAGAAAGAGATGTTAAAGCGGGCCGCAGGCACTGTGGCGGCTGCTTTCATCGCTGTGACAGCGATGAGTTTTCCCTCTGCTCTGAAAGCTCCGGGCGGCGCTTCTGCTGCCGATAACGTTCTCAGGTATGAGTTCGAGGACGGTAAAACAAGCGGCGGAAAGATCTATGCAAACGGAGCTTCTGACGTGAAGATGGAGGATTTCCCTGAGGACACCGATCTTAGCGGCTTCTCGGGAAAGGGGTTTGCTTATCTTGATCAGAAGGGCACCACTCTCAGTATCGAGGCAGACGTTCCCGAAGGCGGGCTCTATGAGATGACGGTATGCTACTGTGAGCCGAGCGATCCGCGCAAAAAGGTACAGTATCTCAACGTCAACGGTGTTAATCAGGGCGAGCTTACATGTCCGTACACCAACAAGTTCGCCGAGACTTCTGGCGGAGTGGTCAATCTGAAAAAAGGCAGGAATACCATCGAACTGAAGGCTTACTGGGGATACACATTTTTCGACTATATCACGTTGAAACCAGCCTCTGAAAAGCTAACGAACCTGTCGCCGACGAGGGAGCTTTCAAACCCGAAAGCCTCCGAAACCACCAAAAGACTCTACAGCTACCTCTGCGATGTGTACGGAAAGCACATCATCTCAGGACAGCAGGAATACTGCGGCGACCATAACTACAACCTGTGGAACAGTCCCGACGTCTTCATCAAGGACAACGAGGCTGAATTTGAATATATACTCGAAAAAACAGGCAAGCAGCCTGCTATAAGAGGTATTGACTTCCTCGCATACAATACCTCATCTGACTGGCGCGACCATGCTCCCGAGCGTGTTATCGAATGGGTGAACAAGTATCATGGTATCGCCACTGTTTCGTGGCACTGGAACGTGCCCTGCGAGGAGGGAAGCTCCGATATCGCATTCTATGTTGAGTCTGCAAATCCGAAGTTCACTACATTCAGTATTTCCAGGGCTCTCGAGGAGGGCACTTGGGAAAACAAGGTCATAATGGCTGATATCGAGCTTATCGCAGGCGAGCTCAAAAAGCTCAGGGACGCCGATGTGCCTGTGCTGTGGAGACCTCTCCACGAAGCCGAGGGCGCATGGTTCTGGTGGGGAGCTGAGGGTGCTGAGCCATGCAAGAAACTTTACCGCCTGCTCTATGACCAGCTCACCAACGTGTACGGTCTGGACAACCTCATATGGATATGGACAGGCTCTACTTCACCTGAGGCTGCCGACTGGTATCCCGGCGACGATGTTGTGGATATCATCGGCTGCGACAAGTACAACTGTATGGACGGACTGCCGAATCTCAGTTCCATATCATCCACTTTCTACAGTCTCGTGCAGAGCACGGACGGTCAGAAGATGGTGACTATGTCAGAGAACGACTCGATACCGTCCCTTGAAAATCTTGTAAACGACAAGGCGGCATGGCTTTATTTCTGCCCGTGGTATATGAATTACCTCACCAGCGAGCAGAATAACCCCGTTGACAATCTCGTTGAGATATACAACAGTGATTACTGCATAACCCTTGACGAGCTGCCCGACCTTAAAAAGTATCCCATAAACGGAGGCGGCGAGACAACGGTAACGACGGCGGCTGTTACTGCATCAAAGCCCGTTGCTTCAACTACTGTCACCACCGCAAAGCCTTCGGGTACGACAACTACCGTTTTAAAGCAGACAACTTCATCAACTACGGCAAAAACTGCTGTAACAACAGCTACCACTGTTCCGGATTCAGCTGAAACGACTGGCGGTGTCTCTGAGGAGTATAAAAAAGGAGACGCCAACTGCGACGGCACTGTAGACATGGCTGACGCAGTCCTTATCATGCAGTCACTGGCAAATCCCGATAAATATGGTGCGAAGGGTACTGATACGCACCATATCACTTCGCAGGGACAGGCAAACGGCGATGTTGATACAAGCAGTAAAGGTCTTACTTCAAACGACGCTCTGGAGATACAGCGCTATCTCCTCGGTCTTTCAAAGTGGGACAAATAAATCATTTGCATAATATTGAATCACATCATTAAAAGGGAGGAAAATATGATGGATCACAAAAAGTTCACCGCAGCAGTGATGGGTATCGTTACCGCTGCAAGTTCACTCAGCTTTTGCGCTACATCTGCAACTGCAGCTGACGCCGAGGCTGAGCAGCAGTTCTGCGCTCCTATCAGCGAGGTCGTAAAGGATTCGGGTCTTGACATAGACTATGCCCGTGCTCTTCAGTATTCGCTGTATTTCTATGACGCAAACATGTGCGGAGATACTGCCGAGAGAGACAGCCGCCTTTCATGGCGCGGCGACTGCCATACCTATGACGCTCATGTTCCGATGATCCCGTGGGACAAGCAGACAACCAAGACCAGCAAGGGCGGTACCAACCTCTCCGCAGCATTTATGGAGAAGTACAAGGACGTTCTCGATCCTGACGGAGACGGCACTATCGACGTTGCCGGCGGCTTCCACGACGCAGGCGACCACGTTGAGTTCGGTATGCCCGAGAACTACTCGGCTGCTACACTTGGCTGGGATTACTACGAGTTCCGCGACGTTTTCAAGAAGCTTGGACAGGACGACCATATGGAGACCATTCTCCGTCATTTCAACGATTACCTCATGAAGTGCACTTTCCTCGATGACAGCGGCAAGGTAATTGCTCACTGCTATCAGGTCGGCGACGGTAATATAGATCATGCTATCTGGAACAGCCCCGAGGTTGATACTATGCCTCGTCCCGCTTTCTTCCTCACAGCTGACAAGCCGCAGATAGATTATGCTGTATCTGCTTGTGCGGCACTGGCTATAAACTATCTCAACTTCAAGGATACCGATAAGGAGTATGCTGAAAAATCACTGAAATATGCAAAGGCTCTCTGGGACTTCACAAACGACGCCATCGAGAACATCGGCGATTCGCTCAAGCTCCTTTCGGATAACGCAGACGGCCCCGGAGCATTCTACGGCTCAACAAAGTGGGAAGATGACTACTGCTGGGCTACTGCATGGATGTACCTTGCAACAGGTGATGAAAAGGCATTCGATTATGCTGTAAAGATATTCGATTACTATGCTCCCTCGGGCTGGTGCTACTGCTGGAACGATATGTGGAGCGGTGCAGGCGTTATGTGGGCTGCTATCAACCAGCAGAACCCCGACCTCGACCTCGTTCAGAAGATCAGAGACGCCCAGGGCAAGAATCAGTATGTATTTGATGACTTCTGGGACGACGACTGTGTAGGCAAGTGCCTTAAGACATGGAAGCAGCTCGAGACAAAGGGCGGCTTTGCTTACCTCAACCAGTGGGGAAGCTGCCGTTACAACACCGCTATGCAGATGATCTGCCTCGTTTACGACAAGTACAAGAACAACGGCGAGCCAAGCGAGTGGAGCGAGTGGGCAAAGAAGCAGATGAACTACGTTCTCGGTCAGAACGATGTTACTTATAAGGAAAATTCAAAGCAGACCGTTCTCGCAGGCAGAAACGGCACACACGGTCCGAGAGCATTCATCGTAGGCTATAACGATACAGCCGTAAAGAATCCTCACCACCGTGCAGCTTCAGGCCTTCTCATGGCTGAGGACGCACGTGAGCAGAAGCACATCCTCTGGGGCGCTCTCGCAGGCGGTCCTGACGGAAGTGACGGCCACAGCGACAGCACTAACGACTGGGTAGAGAACGAGGTTACTATCGACTATAACGCTTGTCTCCCCGGTGCGGCAGCTGGTCTCTATGCGCTCTACGGCACACCCGAAATGGCTGTAACTCCCGATTTCCCACCCGAGGACGAGAAGAGAGTTTACGGCAGCGCTAACGGTGAAGGCGGCGGAAGCGGCTACTGGGTAGAGGCTGTCGGCGTGGACAAGCCCCTCAGCGACGGCGCAGGCACAACACAGATCTCATTCAAGGTGCTCACAGGTGAGAGCAAGCCTTCAAAGAATATTTCTATCCGCTACTTCTTCAACATCAAGGAGCTTGCCAAGGGCATCGACGGTCTCGGCGAGGTCCGTGAGCTTTACGATCAGGCATTCACAGAAGACGGTGAGGGCGCTAACGGCGTTCTTACAGGTCCTTTCAAGTATGACAAGGTAGCTGATACATACTACGTTGAGATAACATGGGACGGCTATGTAATCGCAAACTCAGGCAAGAAGTACCAGTTCGACCTCGGTATGTACTACGGCGATACATGGGATCCTACAAACGACTGGAGCTACGATGGCCTTAAGATAGGCAAGACTGAGGACTTCTTCGCTGTTGACGATCCGCCGGAGACACGTACAGATCATATTTGTATCTACGACAACGGCGTTCTTGTCGGCGGTATCGAGCCTGACGGTTCGGTTCCCGAGGAGAAGCCCAAGGAGACAACCACAACAAAGCCGAAGACTACAACTACAACAACTACTACTACTACAAAGACAACTTCAACAACAACAAAGGATAATAAGACAACTACAACAACTTCTACAACTACAACTACTCCCGGAGTAACAACTGTTACATCGAATGGAGGTTCACAGGAAGGATCCTCGTGGGGAGGAGTTAATAAAGATGATACAGTAACACTTGCAGGTGATGCTAACTGCGACGATGCAGTTGACATGGCAGACGCTGTTCTTATCATGCAGGCTCTTGCCAACCCCAATAAATACGGCCTTACAGGCACATCTGACAAGCATATCACTTCTCAGGGTGCTGCAAACGGCGATGTTGACAAGTCCGCAGCAGGACTTACCTCCAACGACGCACTCAAGATACAGCAGTATCTTCTCGGACTTATCAAGTCATTCTGAATGATAGGCTGAAACACACTGCCGCTCGGAAACGGGCGGCAGTTTCGCGTATTTCAGCAAAAAACGCCTTGACATTCACTGCTTTGTATGTTAAAATTTAATCGCTTACGAGTTGAAAATCGTAAAAAATTATTCGTTTTATACTAATTAAAAGGAGATGTTGTTATGAAGGAAAAGTTTATATCCAAAGCACTGGCAGCGGTAACGGCAGCAGTTATGCTCGGCGGCGGAATAGCATTGCCTGCCGATAAGCCATTATTCAGCGGTAACTTAACTGCTGATGCTATAGGCGGCTGCTGTTCCTTTGATAAAGAATCAGGCACTCTTACTCTCCACGGAAATGTTGTAAAGGAAGAAGTAAAGAAATATTCAGAAAACAGTGAAGTAAAAAAAGTTATCTGTGAAAAAGGCACGGTATTCCCAGAAGATTGCTTTGGATTATTCGGATGTTTTGAGGCAGAAGAATTTGACCTTTCAAATGCAGATACTTCAAAAGTCACAGATATGGGTGATATGTTTACTTATTGTGATAAACTTAAAACGATTGATCTTTCAGGATTTGATACAAGAAATGTTACAAGCTTTAGTTGTACGTTTTCAGGTTGTAAAGCCTTGACCAGTCTTGATCTATCCAGCTTTGACACAAGCAAGGCAATAACAATGTTTCAGATGTTTGAATATTGCGAAGAACTGAGATCATTGAATATCAGCAGCTTTGATACGAGCAATGTTGAGGAGATGATCAGAATGTTTGATGGATGTTTAAGTTTAAAAAGTCTTGATCTGAGCAGTTTTACCAATGAGAAAGTGCATTATTGGTACAATATGTTTAAAAACTGTCCGGAATTAAGAAGAATATATGTTTCGGACAAATGGACTATAGGAGATATTCATTATAAGAATGGGTATAATTCCGATGGGATGTTCCTCGGCTGTGAAAAACTGGTAGGTGGCAACGGCACAGAATACGATGAAAAATTTATCGATGCAGGAAGAGCACACATTGATACTTATGGAGATCCCGGCTATCTGACAAGTATAAAAGATAAGCCTGATAATACGTGGTTGATCTCGCTTATACAATCACTGCGAGCCAATATATCCTTATCGGGAGATATAACATTAAATATAATCGTAAAAAAGGACAATAAGGCGTCTAAGGCTAAATTAAGCGGTCCGAACGGCGATATTATCATTAACGATCTCTCAAGAAGAAATGAAAACGGCGATTTTGTACTGTCATATCCCGTAAACGCAACTCAGCTCAACGACAATATCACTGTAACGCTTTATGATGACAGCGCAGCTCAGGAAGA
The DNA here is from genome assembly GCA_002309635.1 of Ruminococcus flavefaciens. GTDB lineage: Bacteria > Bacillota > Clostridia > Oscillospirales > Ruminococcaceae > Ruminococcus > Ruminococcus flavefaciens_J. Next base: position 98,122 of record DBXO01000003.1, read on the forward strand.
TGACGATATCGTTTATCAGACTAATTACAGTATAAAAAAATATATCGAGTCGGTTTCAGATTATATTTCCGACGATAAGGCTTTAGCCCTTACAAAAGCCCTCGATAATTACGGTAAAGCAGCCGAAAATTACTTCAAAGGCGCAAAGAATACCATCGAAGGTATCGGAAATGTAAGCGCTGAGGACGTAAAGGATCATGCACTCCCCGCAGACAAGGATCTCACACTTTCGCTTGTACTGAATTCAGCAACGGCAATGAGGATCTATACCGATTCAGACAACGTTGTTTACAAAGGCGAGAAGCTCACCTCCAAAACAAGCAAATACGGAAAATATTATGAAATAGAAAATATTCTCGCTCAGAAACTTTCCGATAAATATACCGTTGTTATAGACGGTACGGAATACAGTGTTTCTCCTATGTCATATGTTTATAAGGTGCTGACCAATGAAAATGCGAGCCCCGCACTTGTTGATATGGCAAAGGCTGTATATGTTTATGCCAAAGCAGCCAGAGAATATATAGGTTAATAACAGAAAGGGATGAAATTATGAGAGAAAACTACACAGCTCCCGAAATGGAGATAATCGCATTCGAGAACGAGGATGTTATCACAGAAAGCGAGCCCGAGCTCATTCCTCAGTAACAAAAACGCATGGCAGTCCGTTCGGACTGCCTGTTTTTTTCACCCAACTTTCATCTCTGTCACAATTTCCCTGTTGTTTTTGCGGAAATGATATGTTATAATTTTATCATACTTGATATAGGAGATGACCATTGATGAATGAAGAAAAAAATCCGAGAAAGCAGTACCTGATCTACATAGTTATATGTCTGCTGCTGCTGATGTTCTTTAATTCCATGGTAATGCCGATGCTGAACAAGGCTGCCATAAAGGACGCGGATTACAGCTTTTTCCTCGATCAGACCGACGAGGGAAATGTGAGAAAGGTACAGATAGAGGACGCGGAGATAAAATTCACCGTTATCGAATCCGACGGCAGGGAACAGGCGTACAGCACCGCCCGTATCTACGACCCCGACCTCGTTTCGCGCCTCCACGAGCAGAAAAACGTGGAGTTCGCGGGAAGCATACAGCAGGAGAGCCCTCTCAGGGACTTTCTCCTCGGCTGGATAATACCGATACTTTTTATGGTAGTGGTTTGGAACCTGATATTTAAAAGCATCGGAAAGCGCATGGGCGGTCTCGGAAATGCCATGTCATTCGGAAAGAGCAACGCCAAGATATACGTAAAGGCTCAGACGGGCAAGACCTTCGACGACGTTGCCGGTCAGGACGAGGCAAAGGAAGCTCTTGCGGAGATAGTTGACTTCCTGCACAATCCCGATAAATATGCGGAGATAGGCGCAGATCTTCCTAAGGGAGCTCTTCTCGTGGGACCTCCCGGTACGGGTAAGACCCTGCTCGCACAGGCTGTTGCCGGCGAGGCTGAGGTGCCGTTCTTCTCGATATCGGGTTCTGAGTTTGTTGAGATGTTTGTTGGCATGGGAGCCGCAAAGGTCCGCGACCTGTTCAGTCAGGCCACGAGCAAGGCTCCGTGTATCGTTTTCATTGACGAGATAGACACTATAGGCAAGAAGCGTGACGGACAGATAGGCGGCAACGACGAGCGTGAGCAGACCCTCAACCAGCTTCTCACGGAAATGGACGGCTTTGACGGCAAAAAAGGCGTAGTCATACTTGCTGCCACAAACCGTCCGGAGTCACTTGATCCCGCACTGCTGCGTCCGGGGCGTTTTGACAGGCGTATACCTGTTGAGCTTCCCGATCTTGCCGGCAGAGAGGCTGTACTTAAAGTCCATGCAAAGAAGATAAAGCTTGGCGGGGATATAGACTTCAACGCCATAGCCCGTGCGACTGCGGGAGCCTCGGGTGCCGAGCTTGCCAATATCGTCAACGAAGCGGCTCTGAGAGCTGTCCGCAGCGGAAGAAGCTCCGTTGACCAGTCCGACCTTGAGGAGAGCGTGGAAGTGGTAATTGCAGGATATCAGCGCAAGAACGCAGTTATTTCCCAGAAGGAAAAGGAGATAATCGCATATCACGAGATAGGTCATGCGCTTGTTGCGGCAAAGCAGAAATATTCCGCTCCCGTACATAAGATAACAATTATACCTCGTACTTCGGGAGCTCTTGGCTACACTATGCAGGTGGACGAGGACGAGAAGTTCCTGCTCTCAAAGGATGAGGCGCTTGCCAAGCTGGCAACACTCACAGGCGGAAGATCGGCGGAAGAGCTGGTTTTCAATACCTGTACCTCGGGAGCTTCAAATGATATTGAAAAGGCAACTCAGCTTGCAAGGGCAATGGTGACAAGGTATGGCATGAGCAGCAGTTTCGACATGATAGCGCTTGAAACTGTCAGCAACAAGTATCTCGGCGGCGACGCTTCGCTTGTCTGCTCACCCGAAACAGCGGCGAAGATAGACGAGGAAGTAAACAATATCGTCAAAAAAGCCCATGCAAAGGCTTTGCAGATACTCTCCGACAACAGTGATAAGCTCCATGAGCTTGCGAATTTCCTTCTTGACAGGGAGACTATAACTGGCGAGGAGTTCATGGCTATACTCGGAAAAGAAAACGCGCCTGCTGTATAATCTCCCGAAAGCTGCCAATGATAGCCGTGAGGTGATATTCATGAAAAAACACTTATGGTTTATTATGGCGGCAGGACTTATACTCGCAATACTTATTTCCAATATCGGCGGCTTCATACATGACGGAAAAAAGCTTGAAGAGCTTCGCGGCAGCGTACTGCGGCTGCATATTCTTGCGGATTCCGACAGCGAAAGAGACCAGCAGCTCAAGCTGAAGGTGAGGGACGAGCTCCTGGGGAGCGGCCTTTTCACCGGAGCTGTTGACCTTTCTGAGGCAGAGGCGATAGCCGCTGAGAGCCTCGGTGAGATAGAGCGTACTGCGGAGCGTGTACTGCGTAAGAATGGCTGCGGAGACAGGGTAACGGCGGAGCTCGCGGACGTTGATTTTGACGAGCGGACCTACGGCAGTATAACTATGCCTGCTGGACGGTACAGAGCCCTCCGCATAAAGATAGGAAAGGCAGAGGGGCATAACTGGTGGTGTGTAATGTATCCGCCGCTGTGTCTGCCCGCAGTCTGCCGGAACACTGAGAGCTGCGCCGGAAACAGCAGCGATACCGTTGAAAATGAGGACGAAGAAGAAAAGCACTTTGACGGCAAGGAGCTCGATATACTGAAACATCCGCGGAAATACAGGATAAGATTTGCAATATGGGATAAAATCAGGAGCGTGATCAGAGACGATACTGTGCAAAGTGACAAAAATCAGCAAGTGCCTTGACAATTGCAGGAAATGAGTATATAATTATTGAGTAAACAAAGCAGAACTATGCGTTCTCACCGTCGGGCTATGCTGAAACGGTCAATATGTAATGAGCTATCGGGCTGTTCTTGCGGCAGCTGTGATATATCAGTGTGTATTGGTGAGTGCGGATAATTTCTGCACTCATTTTTGTTTTTAAATTATTTTGCTTGGAGGTGCTTGACTATTAGCAAACAGGAACTGCAGATCAACGAAGAGATAAGAGACAAGGAAGTACTCGTAATCGACGCTGACGGTAAAAAGCTCGGCGTTTTATCCGCCAAAGAGGCTCAGCAGATAGCCTTCGATCAGGATCTGGATCTCGTTAAGATCGCTCCGCAGGCAACACCGCCCGTATGCCGCGTTATGGACTACGGAAAGTATTGCTTCGAGCAGGCTAAGCGTGAGAAGGAAGCACGAAAAAATCAGAAAGTCGTTTCTATCAAGGAGATCAGAATGTTCTCCACAATAGATACTCACGATTTTGAAACGAAGGTAAATCAGGCTGTAAAATTTTTACAGGGCGGCGATAAACTCAAGGTTTCGGTTAGATTCCGTAAGAGAGCTATTGCACATCCCGAACTTGGAAGCGAGCTGCTTGATCGCTTCAAGGAAGCAGTTTCTGAGGTAGGCACTGTGGATAAGCCGGCTAAAATGGAGGGACGCAGCATAGTAATGTTCGTTTCCCCGAAGGCCGCTAAGTAAGGAGGATCATATAATGGCAAAGGTAAAGGTTAAAACTCACTCGGGCGCTAAGAAGCGCTTTAAGATTACAGGAAGCGGTAAGGTAAAGTACCAGCACACCAACAAGAGACACAGACTTACACAGAAGGACACAAAGCGTAAGAGAATCGCTCGTAACGCAGGTGTTGCTGACTGCACAAATGCACCTACTATCAAGAAGCTCGTTCCTTATATGTAATCTGAGGCGGAGCGTTCTCCGCACGGCATGAGCAATTCCCGTAATTTTAATTTTGGAGGTAAAAGACTATGGCACGTATTAAAGGTGCAATGATGACCCGTAAGAGAAGAAACAAGACTTTAAAGCTTGCTAAGGGCTACTGGGGCGCTAAGAGCAAGCACTTCAAGATGGCTAAGCAGGCCGTAATGAAGTCAGGCAACTATGCATATATCGGAAGAAAGCAGAAGAAGAGACAGTTCAGACAGCTCTGGATCACAAGAATCTCAGCTGCTGCAAAGCTCAACGGAATGAACTATTCGACATTCATGAACGGCTGCAAGAAGGCTGGTATCTCTCTCAACAGAAAGATGCTCTCTGAGATCGCTATCACAGACGCAGCAGGTTTCACAGCAATTGCTGACAAGGCAAAGGCTGCTCTTTAATTCATATAATAAACACGCTTCTTAATTAACTTAAGAGCGTGTTTTTGTTAATTCGTAAATTCATAATGCGTAATTACAGGACTGCTGCGATTACGCATTACGAATAAATACAGGCGGTGTTGTGCTGTTGGAAAACATCATCACTTCAAAAGATAATCCCACTGTCAAGCTGTATCAGAAGCTTTCCTCATCGAAAAAAGAAAGGCTTCAGTACGGCTTATTCGTGTTGGAGGGACAAAGGATAGTGGAGGACGCTCTCCGTGAGGAAAGCGGCATCACTCAGCTGATCCTTACCCAGAAAGCGCAGGAGCGCTTCGGAGAGGAGCTTTTACAGGCTGATTTGAGGAGTACAAGAACCATTGTCATTTCAAATGAGCTTGGCAACAGGATCGCTTCCACGGATACTACACAGGGAGTCTTTGCAATGTGCAGGATACCGATACAGCGCAGTGTGAGGGATATCCTCCGCAGCGGCGGCAGGTACCTTGTACTTTTCGGACTTCAGGATCCCGGAAATGTCGGTATGATCATAAGAACGGCTGACGCTCTCGGCATAGACGGAATTATACTCTCGGGCAGCTGTGATCTGTACAGCCCGAAGGTGATACGTTCCACAATGGGTTCTGTGTTCAGAATGGCAACAGCCGTGGAAAATGACGCAGACGTGCTCTTTTCTGAGCTTGAGGCGGCAGGTGCCGTTACTTCCGCGGCTGTCATAGACAAGGACGCACAGCCTGTAACGGAGTGCGGCTTTGACGGCACTCAGGCAGTCTTTATCGGCAATGAGGGCAACGGACTTCCCGATGATATCGCACAGCGCTGTACAAGGCGCGTGATTATTCCAATGCACGGGAATATAAACTCACTCAATGCGGCAATGGCTGCTGGCATACTCATGTGGGAGCTTAGCAGATAGAACGGGATACCGTTAAATAAAATAAGGGGGGCTTTACTATGGATGAAACAAAATACTGGCTGTGGCTGAATATGGTATTCGGCACAGGTAATCACCGTATATGGGAGATAATGAGCTTCTTCCGCAGTGCGGAAAAGGCTTATGCCGCACTTTCTTCTGACGATTCAGTGGTGAGCCTCAACGAAAATGAGAACAAAAACGTTCACGGAGTGCCACTGCACAATGCGGAGGTGTTCCTTGAAAACTGCAAAAAGCGCGGCATAGGCGTGATATGTTACAGGAGCACGGAATATCCCGGACAGCTCAGGCATATCTATAATCCGCCGTCTGTGTTGTACTATAAAGGCAATATCTCCTGCCTGCAAACTGAACTTACAGTCTCTGCCGTGGGTACGAGACGGGCTGATCCGTACAGCCTTAAGGCTGCAAAGGAGATATGCTCGGAGCTTTCCGCAAGGGGAACAGTCATAATCAGCGGTTTTGCCGTTGGTATCGACCTTGCATGCAGTATGGCGGCTGCTGAGATAGGCAGACCTACAGTCTGCGTTATGGGCTGCGGAGTAGACGTGGATTACCCGAAGCAGAATTTTGCTTGCAGAGATACTGTCCTTGCAGCGGGAGGAGTTTTCATATCGGAATTCCCTCCGGGAACCCAGCCTTATTCGTCTAATTTTCCAAAGCGCAACAGGATACTTGCTGCTTTGGGCAAGGCGGCTGTTGTATTTCAGGCAGGAGCAAAAAGCGGCTCGATCATAACTGCCAATCTTGCAGCGGGACAGGGCCGGGATGTGCTGTGCCTTCCGCCAGCCGATATATTCAGCGGAGAGTATGCAGGAAATATAAAGCTGCTGCGTGACGGAGCGATCCCAATGTACGATGCTTCGGACGTAATGTACTGCATAAGCGGCAGAAAAGAGCAGCTTTCACAGGAAAAAGTCAAAAACATATCACACGATGAGCCTTCGGAGGAGCTTTCGGCTGTTTCCGAAGACGTGTATGAGCATAATGATATATCTTATGTGCAGGGCAGCGTCATAGCCGAGGAAAAGGCTGATATACCCGATGACCTGTCGGAACAGCAGAAGCGGATAGCCGGGGCGCTCGCAGCGGGAGCTCTTCATGCAGATGAGCTTGCCCAGAGTCTGGAGATAGACCCTTCAGAGCTTATGACCGGGCTCACGGAGCTTGAGATATTTGGTGTTGTCCGCTCGCTACCGGGCAAAATGTATGAACTTATAAGATAAGGGGAAAATCCAATGTCAGATTTAGTTATAGTAGAGTCGCCTGCAAAGGCAAAAACTATTCAGAAATATCTTGGTGCGGGATATGAGGTCATAGCTTCCATGGGCCATGTCCGTGATCTTCCGAAATCAAAGATGGGCGTTGACAAGGATAACGACTTCAAGCCGCAGTATACTGATATGAAGGGCAAGGAAGACGTTATCAGGGAGTTGAAAAAACGCGCAAAGAAGTGTGACAAGGTATACCTCGCTACCGACCCTGATCGTGAGGGAGAGGCTATATCATGGCATATAGCGCAGATGCTCAAGCTCGATATGAACGACAACAACCGCGTTGCCTTCAACGAGATCACGAAAACAGGCGTAAAGAACGGCATGAGCAATCCTCACAAGATCGATGTTGACCTTGTGAACGCTCAGCAGGCAAGACGTATACTTGACAGACTTGTGGGCTATGAACTCAGTCCTTTCCTTTGGAAAAAGGTGAAGAGAGGACTTTCTGCGGGACGTGTACAGTCTGTTGCAGTACGCCTTGTAGTTGACCGCGAAAACGAGATAAGAGCTTTCGTGCCAAAGGAATACTGGTCTGTCGACGCCAAGTTTACGGCTCCGTCATCGAGAAAGGTATTCGACGCCGCTCTCGTTGCAGTTGACGGAGAGAAGCTTGAAATTGCAAATCAAGCAGAGGCGGACGATCTCCTCAAAAGGCTTGAAAATGCTGAATATACCGTAAAGTCAGTTAAAAAGCGCGTTACGAAGAAGCAGCCCGCGCCGCCGTTTATAACATCTACACTTCAGCAGGAGGCTTCAAGGAAGCTCAGCTTCAGTGCAAAGCGTACCATGAAAGCTGCACAGGAGCTTTACGAAGGTGTTGACGTTCAGGGCGTTGGAGCTGTGGGTCTTATCACATACATGAGAACAGATAGTCTTCGTATATCAGACGAGGCCAAAAAGGCTGCCGCCGAGTATATAGGAACAGTTTACGGCAAGGACTATCTTCCGCCCGAGCCAAGAAGCTTCAAGACCAAGAGCAACGCTCAGGACGCCCATGAAGCTATACGTCCATCAACTCCCGAGCTTACTCCCGAAAGAGTAAAATCAAGCCTCAGCGCCGACCAGTATAAGCTCTACAAGCTCATATGGGAGCGTTTCATTGCAAGCCAGATGGCAAACGCTCTGCTGGATACAGTATCGGCTGATATAGAAGCAAACGGCTGTACATTCAGAGCTTCGGGCTATTCGGTAAAATTTGACGGCTTCATGGCACTGTATGTCGAGTCCACAGACTCCGAGGACGGCACGAAGAAAATGCTTCCCGAGCTCAGGGCTGATGACAAGCTGAAGCTCAAGTCAATATCGGGAAATCAACATTTCACACAGCCTCCTCCGCGGTATACCGAGGCTTCTCTCATCAAGGCGCTTGAAGAGAACGGCATAGGCAGACCAAGTACCTATGCTCCCACAATAACAACCATCACTTCACGCCGCTATGTGGAGCATGAGGGCAAGGCGCTCAAACCCACCAACCTCGGAGAAGTCATCACAGAGCTGATGAAGGACCACTTCAGGAAGATAGTTGACGCAAAGTTCACAGCCGAAATGGAAAACAACCTCGATGAAGTCGAGCACGGCGAAAAGAACTGGGTAAGCACTCTCCGCGAGTTCTACGACGACTTCTCAAAGACGCTCAAGCAGGCTGAGGAGGCTATGGACGGCAAGCGCGTAAAGGTCCCCGACGAGGAGACCGACGTGGTATGCGAGCTCTGCGGCAGAAATATGGTCATAAAGTACAGCAAGTACGGTAAATTCCTTGCATGTCCCGGATTCCCCGAATGCAAGAACACCAAGAAGATAGTTACGGAGACTGACGGAAGCTGTCCGCGCTGCGGCAAGAAGATGCTGCTGAAAAAGTCAAAGAAGGGCAGGAGCTTTTACGGCTGCGAGGGCTTCCCCGATTGCAGCTTCATGACATGGAACGTTCCCACCTCAGAGCTGTGTCCTCAGTGCGGAAAGACTCTTTTTATGAAGGGCGGAAAATCAGGAAAGCTCATCTGCGAGACAGAGGGCTGCGGCTATGAAAGAGAGCTGAAAAAATGAGCGGATTCGTAAACGTTATCGGCGCAGGACTTGCAGGCTGCGAAGCGGCATGGGCAGTCGCCGGAGCGGGGATAAGGGTAAGGCTTTACGAGATGAAGCCGGAGAAATATTCTCCCGCACACAAGTACGGCGGCTTTGCGGAGCTGGTCTGCTCAAATTCGCTTAAGGCTGCAAGGCTTGAATCCGCTGCAGGACTTCTCAAATACGAAATGGAGCTTCTCGGCTCGCTGACTGTGCCGTGTGCAAAGGATAATTCCGTTGAAGCAGGCGGGGCTCTTGCGGTAGACCGCGAGAAGTTCTCAGACGCAGTTACTGAAAAGATAAAGAACCACCCTCTTATAGAAGTCATAGAAGGTGAAGTGACAGAGCTTCCCGAGGGAACTGTTATTATCGCCACAGGACCGCTTACGCAGGGAGCCATGGCTGATATAATAAAGGAACTCTGCGGCGAGGGGCTCAGCTTTTACGACGCAGCTGCTCCTATTGTGACTGCCGAGAGCATAGATATGGAAAGGGCATTCTTTGCTTCACGCTATGACAGGGGCGACGCAGACTATGTCAACTGCCCCATGAACAAGGAGGAATACCTTGCCTTCTACAATGCGCTCATCGAAGCCGAAAAGGTACAGCTCAAGGACTTCGAGACGCACCCGTTCAGCGTTTATGAGGGATGTATGCCTATCGAGGAGCTTGCCTCGCGTGGAGTTGATACCATGCGCTTCGGTCCCATGAAGCCTGTGGGCATTGACGATCCGCGCACCGGAAGACGTCCGTATGCAGTCGTACAGCTCAGAAAAGAGAACCGCGATGGTACGCTTTTCAACCTTGTGGGCTTTCAGACAAATCTGAAATTCGGCGAGCAGAAGAGAGTATTCTCCATGATAACGGGACTTGAAAACGCCGAGTTCATGCGCTACGGCGTTATGCACAGAAATACCTTTATCAACAGCCCCGAGCTGCTGAACAGCGACTTCTCAATGAGGAGCCGTCCGGAGATATATTTTGCGGGGCAGATAACAGGCGTTGAGGGCTATATGGAAAGCGCGGCAAGCGGTCTTATGGCAGGCATAGCCGCTGCAAGGAAGATAAAGGGGCTTGAACCCGTTCAGCTGCCCGCCGATACCATGACAGGAGCTCTGTCACGTTATATAAGCGACCCGTTCAACAGCGGAAGCTTTCAGCCTATGGGTGCGAATATGGGTATACTTCCCGATATCGGCGTAAGGATAAAGGACAAAAAGGAACGTTACGGCGCATATGCCGAGCGTGCGGTAAGGTCGCTGAGAGGAGAGCTGGAGAGAATTGGCTTTAAAAATAATAGTTGACGCTTTCGGAGGAGACAATGCTCCTCTGGAAGTGATAAAGGGCTGTGAAAGAGCAGTCCGCGAGCTGGGTGTGGAGATCATACTCACAGGCAGGGAAAAGGATATCAGGGACTGTGCCGTAAAAAACGGGCTCAGTCTCAGCGGGATAGAAATAGTTCATACCGATGATGTTTTTGATATACATGAAGAACCGAAGGAGATAATCAAGTCCGGAAAAAATTCCTCCATGGCAGTTGGACTCGGACTTCTTGCCGACGGCAGGGGCGACGCCTTTGTATCGGCAGGCAGCACCGGAGCTCTCGTTATGGGAGCCACCTTCATCGTCAAGCGTATCAAAGGCATTAAACGGATCGCACCGTCACCTGTCATGCCTGCGGATAAGGGCAGCTTTGTTCTTGTGGACGCAGGCGCGAATACCGAGTGCCGTCCCGAGATGCTGGTACAGTTCGCAGTAATGGGCAGCGCATATATGGAAAAGGTCATGGGCGTCAGGAATCCCAGGGTCGCCCTCCTGAATATCGGCTCAGAAGAGACAAAGGGAAGAGAGCTTGAGATAGAAGCCTATAAGCTCCTTGAAAAGTCGGGGCTCAACTTCGTGGGCAATATCGAAGCAAGAGATATGCCGAAGGGCGAGGTGCAGGTTGTGGTGACAGACGGCTTTACGGGAAATATCGCACTTAAGCTCTATGAGGGCATGGGCAGCTTTTTTGCCAAAAAGGTGAAATGGCTCTACTCGGGAGCAGGAAAGATAGGTGCGCTGCTCTCAATGAAGAAAATAAAGATATTCCGCAAACAGATGGACTACAAGGAAGTGGGCGGTTCAGCTCTCCTCGGTGTAAAGAAGCCTGTTATCAAGGCGCACGGAAGCTCTGACGGAACGGCGTTCTTCAACGCTGTAAGACAGGCAAAGCGCTGTGTCGAGGGCAATGTTACCGGAGTCATAGAGAGCTATGTGTCACGTATGGAATCGTCCGGCAAGGAGTGATACTATGGAAGATCTTGAAAGATTTGAAGAGATAATCGGCTATAAATTCAAGGATATACATCTGCTGAAGCAGGCGCTCTCCCATTCGTCCTACGCTAACGAGAAGAAGCGTCCCAACGGCAGCAACGAGAGACTGGAATTTCTCGGAGACAGCGTGCTTTCCATAGTTGTTTCCGATTTCCTCTATAAAAACCTCAACGTTGCAGAGGGTGAGCTCACCAAAATGAGGGCTTCACTGGTCTGCGAGAAGTCTCTGCATATATTTGCAAAGCAGATAGACCTCGGAAGATTCCTCCGTCTCGGAAAGGGCGAGGAAAACACAGGCGGCAGAGAGCGCACCTCAATACTTGCGGACGCCTTTGAAGCGGTTATTGCCGCTATATATCTTGACGGCGGCATGGAGCCTGCTTCAAAGCATATCCTCCGCTTTATGCCAAAGGATATCCGTCATGCCAAAAAGCCCGTGTTCAACGACTTCAAGACAGTATTGCAGGAGGTCGTACAGAAAAACCCCGAGGAAAAGGTGGAGTACGTGCTTATCGGCGAGGAGGGACCCGATCACAACAAGCGCTTTGTGGTTGAGGTCTGCCTTAACGATCAGGTCATAGGCAAGGGTACAGGCAAGAGCAAAAAGGAAGCCGAGCAGCTTGCCGCAAAGGAAGCTCTCGAACTCATGGGCTATGAAGCACAGTAACATATCAGTATTCATACCGCATATCGGCTGTCCCCACAAGTGCAGCTTCTGCGACCAGCGTACCATAAGCGGCGCACAGCATGCTCCCACGGGCAGAGAAGTGAGGGAGATATGCGAAAAAGCCCTTGCTGAAGTCAAAGATCCGGGAAATACGGAGATCGCCTTTTTTGGAGGCAGTTTTACCGCAGTCTCACGGGATTACATGACAGAGCTTCTTGAAGCGGCTCATGAATTCGTGGGTGAGGGCAGATTCAGCGGCATACGCTGTTCCACGCGCCCCGACTGTATCGACTTCGATATATTGCAGCTGCTTAAAAGCTATGGAGTCACCGCCATAGAGCTTGGCGCCCAGTCAATGGACGACGAGGTGCTGGAACTCAATGAACGCGGACATACTGCGGCAGATGTTGAGAACGCCTGTGAGCTCATACGGGCATTTGGTTTTGAACTGGGTCTTCAGATGATGATAGGACTTTACGGCAGCACTCCGCAGAAGGAGTGGGCTACCGTTGAAAAAATAGCGGCGCTGCGCCCCGATACCGTAAGGATATACCCTGTGGTGGTGCTGAAAAACACACGTCTCGGAGAGCTTATGCTTTCGGGAGAATACAAGCCGTTCAGCTTTGAAAAGGCTGTGGACATAGCCGCTTCGTCAATGACCATGTTCGAGGGGAGCGGCATAAAGGTAATAAAATGCGGACTTCACGCCAGCGAATTCGTGGAGCATGATATGGTAGGCGGCTTCTATCACCCTGCCTTCCGCGAGCTGTGTGAAGCTCTTATTTACCGCCATAATATAGAATTTGCACTTGGCGGCAGCAGCAGGAATGCGGTCATAGCCGTTAATGACAGGTGCATAAGCAAGGCGGCAGGACAGAAAAGATCGAACATCGCCTATTTTGCAGAGCGCGGTGTGGACATAAAGATAGTTGGGGATAAGGATATCCCGAAGTATGAATGCGAACTGAGGAGGTGAGCAAGTGTACCTTAGATCACTGGAAATACAGGGCTTCAAGTCCTTTCCCGATAAGATAAGCCTTACATTCGACAAGGGACTTACCGCAGTAGTCGGTCCTAACGGAAGCGGAAAGAGCAATATAGGAGATTCCGTCCGCTGGGTACTGGGCGAGCAGTCCACAAAGACCCTCCGCGGAAACAAGATGGAGGACGTTATATTTTCGGGTACCGTTGCAAGAAAGCCTATGGGCTTTGCCGCAGTTACGCTGAATATCGACAACCGTGACAATACCATACCCGATATCGGCGATGAGATCGCAGTTACGCGAAAGCTCTACCGCAGCGGTGAGAGCGAGTACCAGATAAACGGCAAGCCATGCCGTCTCAAGGACATAAACGAGCTGTTCATGGACACAGGTCTCGGACGCGACGGCTACTCTATCATCGGACAGGGCCGTATCGCTGAGATAGTGGGCGCAAAGAGTTCAGAGCGCCGAGATATCTTTGAGGAAGCGGCAGGTATCTCCAAATTCAGATACAAAAAGCTGGAGGCAGAGCGAAAGCTCACCGCTGCACAGGAAAACCTGCTCAGACTTACTGATATACTCTCCGAGCTGGAGGGAAGAGTCGAGCCACTGCGCATACAGTCGCAGAAAGCGGAGAAGTTCATAAAACTTGCCGAGGAGCGCAAAAAGCTGGAGATATCCGTATGGGTGACACGTCTCGACGAGATGAAGCTCAGGCTTGACGAGCTGGACGGAAAGATACTTGTCAGCAGAAACGAATACGAGAACATAGAGAACGACATACAGCGCGAAGAGCAGAAGATCGCCGACGGCATAAGGAAAATGCAGGAAAGCACTATGCGTGCCGACGAGCTCCGCAGAAAGATGCTGGAGGAGGAGGAAACAGCCTCCGAAATGAAGTCGGGTATCGCCGTTCTTGAAAATGATATAAAGCACTGCAACGAAGCAGTTGAAGCTGCGCAGAAGAATATCGACAACGCAGAGGAAGCCGGAAAAGCTCTCGAAGCCGAGCGAAAGAGCGCTCTTGCCGGACTTGAGGAGCTTGAAGCAAGGAAAAAAGCCCTCGAAGCTGAGATAAAGGAGACCGAGGAGAGCTTTGAGAGGGCTGAGAGCGAGAGCTCAAAGCTTGGCGATTCCGTCGATAAGGCAGGCAGCGAGATAAACGGTATGTACATCAGGCAGAGCGAGCACCGTTTTAACATAGAGTCGTCAAAGTCCATGATACAGGAGCAGACCGAGCGTCTTGGCGCTCTCCGCGAGAGCAGCGGCAATCTCGGAAAGAGACTGGAAGAGTACAGCGCACAGGAGGCTTCCGTGAAGGAGGAGGCTGAAAAGAACTCTGTCAAGGCAGAGGAGATACGCAACAAGCTTAGCGGACTTGAAAGACTGTACAAGTCACGCCGCGAGGGCTTCGAGCAGGCTAAAAACGACTTCGAGCGTGCACTGTACGAGCTGAAAGACAAGCAGCAGCGCCGGAAGATACTCACAGACCTTGAAAACAACATGGAGGGCTTCGCAGGCAGCGTCAAGCAGGTGCTTAAGGCTTCAAAGCAGGGACGCATAGGCGGAGTTATGGGAACTGTTGCACAGAATATCGGAGTAGATCCTCAGTACGCAGTTGCCATAGAGACCGCACTGGGCGGCGCAATGCAGAACATCATAGTCGAGAACGAGGATATCGCAAAGCGCTGTATCCGTTTCCTGAAGGAGCAGAAGGCCGGACGTGCCACATTCCTGCCCGTAACATCGGTGAAAGGCTATGAGCTCCGCGAGCATGGACTTGAAAGCTGCGAGGGCTTCGTTGCCAATGCGAACAGGATAGTTACCTATGAACCTAAGTTCAGCGGCATAATCGCTTCGCTGCTGGGACGTATAGTCATAGCGGAGGATATCGACACCGCAACACTTATCGCCAGGAAATACGGCTACAAGTTCAAGATAGTCACTCTTGACGGTCAGGTCATCAATGCAGGAGGTTCCTTTACGGGAGGCTCGGCACAGCGTTCCGGCGGTATCATCACCCGAAAGAACGAGATAGATACCCTTGACGCAGAGATAGCAAAGCTTGAGACCGAAAGGGACACTCTCCGTGAGAAGGCTGAGAAGCTCCGTGCGGAGGCGGAAAAGCTGAGATACGACACGGAGGCAGCAAAGGAGGAGCAGACACAGTGCGAGGCTGACAGAGTCCGCATCGGAGCAGAGCTGACAAGTCTTGCTTCACTTGCAGAGCAGCTCCGTACACAGTCTGCGGATTCGGAGCGACTCATAGCAGAGTCAGAGCAGCGCATAGCAGCAGCCCGTCAGAACATAGAAGATTCGGAGAAGGCTCTTGCCGAGACTGAGGCTGAGATAAAGGCTGCCGAGGAAAAGCTGGCCGAGGGACAGGACATACGCGAAAAGCTGCGCATACAGCGTGAGGAGCTGTCCGACAGACTGTCCGAACTGAAAATAAAGGGTATGGAGCTTGCAAAGGACGCAGAAGCACAGGAGCTCGAGCTTACACGTATCGACAGCAGAGAAGAGGAGCTTAAAAGCGGCGCTCAGCGGTTCGTCAGCGAAATAGCCCGTCAGAAGGACATTATCGCACAGAAAGAGACTGAGATAGCGGGGCTCAGGCAGAAGCTTGCAGACTTCAAGGACAATACCGAGTCGTACAATGCAGAGATAAAGCGCTGTCACGAAACCCATACCGAGCAGAACCGCCTCGTAAATGAGATGCAGAACGGTCTCAAGGCTATAAACGAGACCAAGGAGAAGCTCTCCGCTGACGTTACCCGTCTTGAGGAGCGCAGGGAGACGGTCTGCCGTGATACAGACAATATCATCAGACAGCTCATGGAGGTCTATGAGCTTACACGCTCCGAGGCAGTTGCCATTGCGGAGAAGATAGAGGACATGAACGCCGCTCAGGCGGAGCTCACAACTATCAAGAACAGGATACGCGCCCTCGGCAGCGTAAACGTTGACGCTATCGAGGAATACAAGGAAGTTTCCGAGCGCTACCGCTTCATGTCGGAGCAGATAGCCGATGTTCAGAAGTCGAAGGCAGAGCTGGAAAAGATAATCACCGACCTTACTTCCGAGATGTGCAGGATATTCTCCGAGAGCTTTGCAATAATCAACTCGAATTTCAAGAGCATATTCGTTGAGCTTTTCGGCGGCGGAAAGGCTGAGCTCATACTCACAGATCCCGAGAATGTACTGGAATCTGGCATAGAGATAAGCGTAGCACCTCCCGGAAAGGTAATAAAGAATCTTATCTCGCTGTCGGGAGGAGAGCAGTCCTTTGTAGCTATAGCAATATATTTTGCCATACTCAAGCTCAGGCCCGCACCGTTCTGTATACTTGATGAGATAGACGCGGCACTTGATGAAGTAAATGTAAGAAAGTACGCTCAGTACCTTAAGAAATTCACCGACACGACCCAGTTCGTGCTCGTAACTCACAGAAGGAGCGCAATGGAGGAGGCAAATGTCCTCTACGGCGTTACCATGCAGGAGGACGGTATTTCCAAGCTCCTGAAAATGGAGCAGGTCGATTTCCAGGAGGACGTTGCTGACGTACAGTAATTAATGTCACAGTTTCGCATTTTAATGCGATATTAATAACAGAACTGATTTGGAGGAAATAAATGGGACTTTTTTCTAAGATATCCAGTGGCCTCAGGAAGACCAAGGAGTTCCTTTTTGGTGGAATACAGAGAGTTCTCAACAAGTTCACCGTTATCGACGAGGATCTCTTTGACGAGCTTGAGGAACAGATGAT
>DBXO01000054.1 GCA_002309635.1 Ruminococcus flavefaciens
TCCACTTCCATGAGCCCGAAGCGCCAGGTGCAGGGCATATAGCTCCAACATAGCCGAACTTGCTGCCGTACTTCATGCCTATCTGGAGAGACTCGCGTCCGCCCATTGAGAAGCCTGTTACAGCTGTGTTCTCTCTGCCTGTTGCCACGCTGTACTTGCTTTCGATATGAGGCATAAGGCTGTCAACTATATCGTCAACGAAATTGTCATAGCCCTCATTCGAGCCCTGATCCGCAAAGCCTGTTGCGTCGTTCATGGTCGCACTTGTGAATACAAAAGGTACGACTACTATCATGTCCTTTGCAGCTCCCTCGGCTATTGCATTGCCGATGATCTGCTGTGTATACATCTGTCCGTTGCCCTGTGTTATCATTCGGTTCTCGTTCTCGAAGAAGCCGTGGAGCAGATAAAGCACGGGGTACTTCTTGCTTGAGTCATAGTTTGCGGGAAGGAGTATATTGTATGGCTTGTTCTTGTTTGCTTTCTTTGAGAAGTAGGTCTCTCTCTTGATAGTGCCGTACTGTACGCCCTGCTTCTTCGTATGAGAATCATTGGGTTCGTTGTTTACCAGAGAATCCTGCACTATCTTTGTGAGTTCCTCCATTGTGTACTTCTGCTGTCCCGGAACAACCACAGGCTCGACAACAGGGAACTCAGCTATATCGCCTTTTATGAACTGTGATATGAGTACAAAGTCATTGAGCTCGTAAACTCCGTTGCTGTCAGCATCGGCAGCTTTCAGCATCTTCTTGTCCTCTATGCCGCTGATAAGTCCCTTTCTTGCGAGCACGATATCAAAACAATCTATCTGTCCGTCGTAATTGATATCCCCCTTGTGCATCGCAACAGGCGCTGATGGCTGTCCGATCTCCGTACCGCTCGGTGCGCCCACAACTTCATCAACATAGAAGTCGCATTTACTCGCCTCCGACTCAATATACAGCTGTATATCGGAAGCTCCGTCAGGTATTGTAAAGCTGTTGTTTTCGAGATGTGCCCACTTTCCCTTCTCAGCAGTCACCTCAGCTATCTTGGGATAATTTGTCTTGCTTCCGTCGCTGTACTGAAGCGTCAGGTAGAAGGTCTCGGATGCCTCCTCCTCGTTCATTACATAAGCGCTGAAAGCGTAGTCACGGCCTGCCTTAAAGTCAGAACCCAATCCCACGGTAGCACCGTTCCAGGCACTTGCTCTGCCGCTTGCAAGAAGCGAGCATTCTCCCGAGCGTGAAGTACCTGTGACTACCTTTACAGAAGCAGAGCCTCTGCCGCTCCATTTTTCAGTACCCTCCTCAAAGGTGCTGTGAAGCAGGTAGCCGTCATCGGCAGCAGATACAGGCAGTGCGCCTAAAGCAGAAAATGCCATTACTGCCGCCAGAATAGTTGAAATACTTTTTTTCATTCTCTTTCCTCCTTTAAAAATAAGATAAAAAAGCACAATCTCACACCTAATTATTACCATGTTTTTTGTGATATGTCAACCCACAATATGAAGATTACGTGTATAAGATGGCGAGAATTATACTGTAAGACAAAAATGTCTGCCGTTCATATGGATTCGCAGGTTTTTTTGTTTCAAATTGACATCTACTGTAATGTATGATATAATTAATTCAGTTTGTTCTTAAATAACATATATTTTCAACATATGAAATGAAGGGAAATGATAAGGATGGCTATCAGCACAGTACTTCTCGCATACAAGGAAGCCGAAAACCTCAAGGTGCTTCTCCCGCAGATAAAAAAACAGCTGGACAGCATAGGCGAGGAATACGAGATAATCGTTGTCGACACCGAGCAGAAGCTTGACAATACCGATGAAGTCTGCGCCGAATTCGGCGCAAGATACGTAAATCAGAAGTACCCTAAATTCGGCGGAGCTTTCCGCACGGGCATAGAATGCGCAAAATTTGACAAGTTCCTCATACTTGACAGCGACGGCTCCCATAATCCCAAGTATATTCCCGCTATATACAAGGCTTTCAAGCCGGATATCGACCTCGTTATCGGCTCACGCTACACCAGGGGCGGAAAGACCAACGACAGCAAGACCTCTGTAATCATGTCCCATTGTCTCAACTTCGTGTTCAGGATAGCTCTCGGCATAAAAGCCAGGGACATCTCCACGGATTACAGACTTTACCGCACAGCTCAGCTGAAAAAGGTAAAGCTTGAGTCCGAAAACTACGATATCCTCGAGGAGGTCCTCCTCAAGCTCAAGCTGAATAACGGCAGGCTCAGGATAGCGGAGGTTCCCATAGTATTCAAAAAGCGTCTTTTCGGCGAGTCAAAAAGGTCTCTTATCCCCTTTATGATAAGCTATCTCAAAACGCTGTTCAAGCTTATCGGCATAAGGATAAAGTACATCGGTAAAAAGAAAAATGCCTGAAAAAAAGAATTTCATCGGCAGTGAAAAGTTCTGTTTCCTGCTGTTTGTCCTTATATCTGCCGCAGGAATAGCCGTAAACATAACATACTGCTTTTACAAGCCAATAACCTACGACAGCTCTTACCAGTACTTTCTCACGCTCCATTCGTGGAAGGAGATATGGCGGCTGCTGCCGGAGGACTACAGCCCCCCGCTGTACGCATTGCTGCTCAAACTGATATGCGTGTTATTCGGGCATACTTTGCAGATCATGAGGTATGCGAATAGTCTTGTCATAGCAGGCTTTGTTTTTCTTGCATTATTTCCCGTCAGAAAGGCTTTCGGTGCTAAAACCGGCTTTGTTGCCGCAGCAGGCTTCGTATGCTCGTCTGTAAACTCTTTTCTTTTCACCGAAGTACGCCCCACTTTTCTTGCTTGCTTTCTGCTGACAGGAGCTGCCGTTTATGCTTATCTTGCCTTTTTTGAGGGAAAGCGAAGATACTATGTATGTCATGCGGTATTTTCACTTCTTTCAATGTATACCCATAATGTCGGAATGATAGGAGCACTGGGACTATACGCCCTCGTTCTGCTTTTTTCCATTGTAAAAAAGGACAAAAAGAGGGCAATAAGCTTTGTGGCAAGCGGAATGATATGCGCTTTGCTTTATATCCCATGGCTTTTAGTTGTATTCAAGCAGTTCGGCAACGTTGAGGATCATTACTGGAAGGGCAGATACTACTCCCTGAACGAGATAAAGGAGTACTGCGTAAACAGTATCATTTACTTCAACGCTCCGCAGATCGTGAATTCAGTCATCGAAAACTCCCTGTCGCTGCTGTTCAAGCTCCTTATAGTATTTTATATCATAAAAAACCTGAATATAAAAAGCATCAGAAAAATATCGGATATAAAAAATGCTCCGCTTTTCGGACGTGAGAAAAGAACGGCTCATTTCAAAGGAGTTTTCGTTGTTCTTTTATTCGTATTTCCTCTTTTGGCATTTGAAATAACGGTAAGGGTGCTTTATCCGTTCGCTGCAATGAGATATTATCTTATTTTTACAGGCACTGTAATACTGGTATTGTCCGTATTTTTTTCAAAAACAGAGAAAAAAGCGGTACCGTTCATATGTATCGCCGCTCTTACAGTAAATATGGCTGCCGTAAACAGGGATACCATATCATCACTAAAGAGCACACGTACTCTCAATCTTGTTGAAGCAGTAAAGGAAGAACAGCCGGACGGCAATATCTGCTTCCTGCACTCAAACGAATTCACCCTCGGTATAATGTCCTACTATTTTCCCGACGCCAAGCACTACATTCATGACGGAACATGGACCGTTCTTAACGATACGAGCGTTTTTTCGACCGATCCTGTAAATATACACAGCATTGACGATATAAGGGAGTATACTGACAGCTTCTACACCTTTGCTCCCGTTTTCCCCAATGACGAGACTGATCTCATAGAGTATTTCGGAAACGCAGCCGATTGCACATGCGGCAGGCGCAAAAGATACGAATACCCCATGTCCGTTACAATCAGCAGGGTCGAATTCGATAATACCGGAAAGAAATAAATAATATTTCACAGATCATGACAAAACAAATCGGAGGTAATTTTAATGCCCAAAGAAAAGAGTTTTTTTAAGAGCGAATCTTTCTTTTTCATCGTTTTCATTCTTTTTTCAGCTGTGGGAGTACTGATAAATCTGCCGTACTGCTACGACAAGGTCATCACATATGACAGTGCATACCAGTATTCACTTACAGTACACCCATGGAAAGAAGTCTGGAGACTGCTCCCTGAGGACTACAGCCCTCCGCTCTATACAGTAATTCTAAAGCTTATATGTACAGTTTTCGGTTATACACTTAAAGTAATGCGGTTCACCAACAGCATTGTTATCATAGGTCTTGTTTTTCTGGCATTTTTCCCTATACGAAAGGCATTCGGAATAAAAGCATCTATCCTTGCAGCGGTCGGCTTCTTATGCTCAACTATCAATTCCGTACTTTTCAATGAGGTACGCCCCACATACTGGGCATATTATTTCCTTACAGGAACTGCTGTATATGCCTATCTCGCATTTTTTGAAGGGAAACGAAGATATTACATATGTCACGCTGTTTTCTCGCTGCTTTCGATGTATACCCATAACGTAGCCATGGTAGGCGCTCTCGGAATATATATCGTTCTTCTTTTATTCTCACTGATAAAGAAGGATAAAAAGAAGTTCCTCAGCTTCTTTATCAGCGGATCAATATGCGCCGTGCTTTATCTTCCTTGGGTCGTAGTATTATTCAAACAGGTGAACAACGTTACTGATCATTACTGGAAAAGCGCAAATTCTACCTTGTCATCTCTAAGAGAGGATTGTGTTGAAAGTATACTGTTCTGTATCTATCCCAGCCAATCTGTCCCGATACTTGTCGAACACACTCTTTCGCTGCTCTTTAAGCTACTGATAATTTATTATCTTTTAAAAAATATTAAAATTAAAGGTGCAAAGAGTATACCGGAAATAATCAGGCAGTCTCCTCTGTTCGATAAAGCAAGAAAGAGCTCTTATTTCAAAATGCTCTTTGTTATTCTTTTATTTGTAATGCCGCTACTCGTTTTTGAAATACTTGCAAGAACGGTATATCCGTTCAGTACGCCAAGATATTATTATCTTTTCACAGGCATAATAATCATTATTCTCTCACTTTTCTTCACAAGAATAGAAAAGAAATTTGTCCCGGTGTTTTGTATTGCCGCACTGATAATTAATACTGTTTCTATCCATGCAGATATACGCTCTTCATTCAAAAATACAGGCGCTCCAAAAATGGTTGAGGCCATCAAAAACGACAATCCGGACGGAAATATCTGCTTCCTGCATTCACATGAATGGTCGATCGGAATAATGTCTTATTTCTTCCCGGATGCAAAACATTACGTTTATGACGATACATGGACAGTTTTGAATGATATGAGCGTATTCACTACAAATCCCCGGAATATCGGCAAACTTGACAATATAAAGAATTACACGGATGAATTTTATACTTTCAACAGTTTTTTCACCAAAGAAGAAAAAGAAGATCTTATCAAGTACTTTGAAAAGGATCCCGACTATATATGCAGCAAAAACAAACGATATAACTATATCTATACTATACCGTCAACAATTTCGCTCGCAAAGGTCGAAGTAAAAGATGCTGAAAAAACAGAATGACCATTTACACAAAAAGCTCCATGCTGTACGCATGGAGCTTTTATCATATCGTATTTATTTGTCTCACTTGAACCGGGCCATGAGCCTTGCAGTTTACATGCAGGAACTATGTCTCTCTGTACGTCGGACATGTCCCGGCACTTCGCTTATATCATAAAATGATCGAGCATATCATCAGAAGCCTCTACAAGATCGGACTTTACCTTTCTTTTGAGTACGTCCCAGTTAGGCATTCTGTCCATGATATTATGTGCGTCGCTTCCGAAAACTACCCTGCTGCACTCGTCAATGACACGTTTTGCCAGCTTTTTTTCGTTCCAGCTCATGAACGCATCGTTATTCACCTGCATGATAGCATTTGAGGAAAGAATATTATCTATCTCCTCATCGCTGCAGAAATCAGCACAGCGGTGAACATGTGCAAGTATGACCTCGAGCCTGTACTCTACTGAAAGATTATAGACCTCCTCGGCCATCCAGCGCTCATAGTTACGGTAAGGGAATGCCATAAGAATAAGATTCGTACCTTCGATAGCAAGCTTTTCTATATCCTTTACCTCGGATATTCCGTTTTCCACAGCGACCTCTGCTCCGAGCAGCATATTCTTTATAGGCGACTTGTCTTTTATAATTTCAAAAGCAGCCTGTCTCTTCTCAAGGAAGCTTTCCACTGATTCCTCCTCATGACAATAAAAGTGAGGAGTAAAAATAACTCTTTTTACACCCTGCTCTTTCATCATCTCAAGCATTGCAAGTGAAGTACCGAGACTATTAGAGCCGTCATCGAGTCCCGGAAGAACATGACAATGGTATTCTGTTAGCATATTTTCCGCCTTTTTTCTGATAATTTTTCGGGCATGTGCCGCTCCACCCACAACTTGAACTTATCATTTCCCTTTCCGGCGCAGTAAGCGCCGTCCGCCTCACAAGTGATAATGCTGTCTCTTTCTGTCTTTGCAGATACGGAAACCACCCGAATTAATTTGCTTTTACGAATCCTTTTAAATGTCACAGAGGATTCAACCACAAAATGTATTATAATTAAAAAATATACATTTTGTAATAAGAATTTCCCACGTATTCTATTATAATACATTCTCACTGCATCTGTCAAGTGCTAATAAAAACTGTCCGCGTAATTTTAGCATATTAACAAATTATAAATAAAAACTTACAAGAATATTAATTCATATGTAGATAAAAACATATCCGTCTCAGAGCTTGTAAAATATATGATACAGGGATCATATCAGTCAAAAGTTGTGAAATTCCAGTTTTTTGCCTATTGTCATCTTCTAAAAAGCAATTTACGCCTTGACTTGATTCACGATATGTGATAAAATTAAATCGTTTATAGAATACATTTTGTTAAATTAGCCGTGTAATATACCACCATTTTCTTTCTTATTGTTTTGCATCTGTTCGCATCACGTTTCTATAAACAGCCCAAAACAGCAGTAAATGTTGTTTTATCCATTAAAAATTGATGAGAAACAAACTGACAAAAAAGACAGCAGCTGTAATGGCAGCTGCACTGATAGGCAGCGGCGTCTATACTCCTGTCGGAAACGGCACAATTCTTGATGACATACTGACTGCAAGCGCAGAAGAACAGCAAAACGCCAATTTAAGCTTTGACGAGGGAACAGGCCTTCTTACCATCAGCGGCTCTCCCACAAGAGACGAGGTCCGCAACTTTGTAAACAAGTCAAAAGTTAAAAAGGTAGTCTGCGCAGAGAAGACAAAGTTCCCAGTAAACAGCGCTTACCTTTTCCGTTCATGCAGCGCGGATGAAGAGATCGACCTTACAAACGCCGATACCTCTGGAGTTACTGATATGTCAGCCATGTTCTATGGCTGTTCGGCTCTCACAAAGCTAAACATAAGCAAGCTCAACACTTCAAGCGTTACAAGTATGTCTGAAATGCTCAAGGACTGCAAAAAGCTTGATGTAAGCAATTTCAATACCGAGAATGTCCGTGATATGAACCGTATGTTTGACGGCTGTTCAGAGCTTACCGGTCTCAATCTTTCGCACTTCAGTTTAGCCAATATCTCCACAAAGGGCGGCATGCTTGCAGGCTGCACCACTCTCAAGCCCGAAATGGTATATGCTATGACAAAGAGCCTTACACTCGGCGGCAATCTGGGCGTAAACTTCTACATCAAGCCCGGTGAGAAGCTGGCAAAGGTAGTCCTCAGCGGTCCAAACGGCGATATTGAGATAACTGACCTCTCAGGCTGCAAGATCGTTGACGAGGCTTATCAGGTATCATATCCTATCAATGCAACACATGCTGACGCAAATATCACTCTCAAGGCTTATGATAAGAACGGTAAGCGCCTCATCGTATGCAACAAGGACAACGAGCTCCTCGATCACTCACAGGCTGATTTCTCACTGAACAGCTACATAACAGAGCTCAGAAAGACAGACGGCTACAAGAAAGACAGCAAGCTTGCTGCTCTCACAAATTCTCTCGATAACTTCTGCAAGGCAGCCGATAATATCTTCAACGGCAGCAAGAATACCATCGAAGGCATTGAAGATGTAACAAAGGACAGCGTCAAGGACTATGCACCCGAATTCGGCAGCAAGATCAAACTCTCTCTCGTGCTCAATTCAAAGACAGCCGTAAGACTTTACGCCGAGGGCAGTAATGTAAAGCTTGACAAAGGCGACGTTATCGAGCCTACAAGCGGAAAGTACGGCAGCTACTACGAGATCAGGGATATCGCTGCAAATGATCTCGGAAAAGAGCACAGCATAACCATAGACGGTCAGAAGTACAAATTCACTCCCCTTGCTTACGCTTACCGCGTACTCAACAACGATGACGCAAGCCCTGCCCTTAAGGATATAGCAAAGGCTGCATACATCTACGCTAAGGCTTCGGAAGCATTTTTAGGCAAATAATCTGTTCAGAAAGGAAAAATAACATGAAAGAAATGTATACTTCTCCCGAAATGGAGATCATAATCTTTGAGAATGAGGACGTTATAACAGAAAGCGACCCCGAGCTCATACCTCAGTAACAGCATAAATGGCAGCCCTTAACGGGCTGCCATTGTTCAAATAAAAATCAGGAGAAAAATATGAAAAGAGCACTACCATTTGTTCTGATCGCAGCTCTTATGCTTACGGGCTGCAAGAGTGGAAACGGAAAAAAGCCCTCCGGCAGCAGCACGACAACTGCACCAGCTGTCGCTGCAACAACTACAGATGCTGTGACTACAGCCGTAACCACGAAAACGACAACAACTGCGGCTGCGACCAAGTCAGCCGAAACTACCGCCCCTGCCACAGCGGCTGTATCGACTACTCCCGAAGAAGCAGTTCTAATAGAAAACGGTATCATACCGCCCGAGGCAGAAGAAGTTCCTGCGGAAACGGATACACAGAATACCGCCAAGCCCACGGAAACCAGCGGCGACGCCCCCATAGAGCTGCCAATGATACCCATAGTCTGACTACAAGTCAGGATATATTTCCATCATAAAACGTTCAGATAATAGTACTTGAAAGCCCGCGTGAAATGTGATATAATTAAATAAACAAAGTTTTAATTTACAGAATTATTTATAACATCACAGAATGAAACGGGGGAAAATCGTTTTATGACATTATCCGGATATCTGTCGGAGCACTGGGGACTTCTGATAATTCTTACGGCAATAGGACTTGTTCTGCAGTCCGACATACAGCTTGAGCGCAGGATAATTTACAAGATATCATTTACCACTGCAATGCTGTTTATGTATTCGGTCGCCTGCTATACAGAGACCTATCTCGGAGAACAGAAGACATACTCCGTCCTAAGACCTATACTATGCGCTGTAAACTACAGTCTTGTCACGTTCATACTCGTAAGCGCCATAATGATAATGTATCCGCAGCATAAGAAATACCTGCTGATTCCTGCGGCGCTGAATGCAGCTCTGTGCTTCATATCCATACCGACTGGAATAGTATTCAGTATTTCGCAAGATAACCATTTTAGCCGTGGTACACTGGGATATCTCACATATTTTATTGACGGTCTTTATCTTTTCTACCTTATTGTCAATCTGTTCAGCAACAATAAGGCTGAAAAAGAAGACTTCAACCTGATGATATTCATGGCCCTGACCTCTGTATTATGCCTGATCATGCCGCTCTTTATGGCAGAAACGGCTCATCACTGGTTCATTATAACTATCGCAATAGATATACTTGCATACTACATTTTTTTATTGCAGCAGTTCACCAAACGCGACTCGCTGACAAAGCTTCTCAACCGAAAAAGCTATTATACCGATTCGGAAAAGTACATTGAGAACATAACGGCTATAGTCGCCATGGATATGGACGGCTTGAAGGATATAAACGACTCAAACGGTCATATTGCGGGCGATACGGCTCTGAAGGCACTTGCGGACTGCTTTTCAGAAGCGGCTGATAAGGAGCAGCGCGTGTACCGTATCGGCGGCGATGAGTTCGCAATACTGTGTATCGGCTCCAATGAGGAAGGTGTGAAAGCTCTGGTGGAGCGAATGAAGAAGAATATCTCAGAGACCGAATACTCATGCTCTGTAGGATATGCTGTACAGGACGGCAACAGCTCAATAGACGAGCTGTATCATAAAGCCGATACCATGCTTTATGCCGAAAAAAAGCTTTATTATGCTAAAAAGGACAGTATTCGGAACGAGAAACAATGATCTGTCCTCTGCAAGGGTATGCACTTCAGTGCGTACCCTTGTTATTTTTCTCAATAATGCCTTTGTAAATTTTTTTCGTCACATTTAACGCATTGTTGACTTTATACGCAAAACAAGGTATAATAAAACTGTTGAGCCCCGCCGCTCCGGCTGCGAGCCAACCATATCAAAAGGAGTAAATTCAGGAACTACGATGATAACGAAAAAATATAAAATGGCAGAAAAGGTCATAGAAGTTTCTTCCCTGTACGAGAAAGTACACAACTACTGCAAGGGCTATGAAACAGACGAAGCTGCCGATTTTTCTGTAAGCACCTCACAGGCTGACATAGATTTTGAAGCTCAGCGCGAGCTGATATGCGCCGAGCGGGAAGGCAGACCTCCCCTCGATTCTTCTCCCGATTACCGTGAGGAGCTTGCTGTATACCGCAAAATAGCCGAGAAAATGCCCGATTTTGATACTATACTGTTTCACGGCTCGGTTATCGCAGTTGACGGACAGGGCTTCCTGTTCACTGCCAAAAGCGGTACTGGCAAATCCACCCATACAAGGCTCTGGCGTGAATATCTCGGCAACAAAGCCGTCATGGTCAACGACGACAAGCCTCTGCTCAGAGTCACCGAAAATGAAGTGATCGCCTACGGTACCCCATACAACGGCAAGCACCGCCTCGGCAGCAATATGTCCGTAAAGCTTAAAGCGGTATGCATTCTTACCCGCGGCGAAAAAAACAATATCGTCCGCATCGACAAAGCCGATGCCTATGCTATGCTCCTGCAGCAGGTCTACCGGCCGCAGAGCCCCTTGCAGATGGCAAAAACTCTCAGGCTCATCGACGAAATGTCGAAAAATGTGGAGTTCTACAGGCTTGCATGCAATATGGATACAGAAGCGGCAGAGGTCGCATATAACGGAATGAAAGGTTGAAAATCATGAAACTTAACAGTGCATTCATCACACACGACGACGGCGATCAGAAGCTCCTTGTTTCTACTGGAGCAAGCAAGTTCTCTGGACTTGTACGCAGCAACGAGACAGCAGGCTTCATAATAAGCTGCCTCGAAAAGGAAACCACAGTTGACGAGATAGTAGCCGAGATGCAGAAGAAATACGACGGTCCTAAAGAGGCTATGGAACGCGATGTCAACAAGGTCATCGAACAGCTGAAAAAAATCGGGGCAATAGATGACTAATACTACCTATGAGGAATACCTCGAAAAAAACGGCGAAATGACCTACAGCAACGTGGGCGTCAGCATGCTCCCTCTTTTAAGGCAGGGGCGTGACCTGTTCACGGTCAGAAAAAAAGAACAGGACCGCTGCAAGAAGTACGACGTGGTCCTCTACCGCAGGCCGCCCAGCAGCTATGTGCTCCACAGAGTCATCAAGGTGCGGGAAAATGACTACGTGATACTTGGTGACAACTGCGTCAACAAGGAGTACGGAATAACCGACGGCGATATCATAGGAGTAATGACAAGCTACGTACACAAAGGTAAAAAGCACTCCGTCAGCGAGCTGGGCTACCGCATTTACAGCCATATATGGGTAGACTTTGCTCCTGTCCGCGTATTTCTCATGCGCATAAGATTCAAACTGAAAAGGCTGATGAAGCGATGAAGGGAAATGCGGTAAAATGGCTTTATAATGTCACGGGAAAGAAAAAATGGAATATCCTGTGGCTTATGATAGTAGAGGCACTCCAAGGCGCCAGCGGAGTTCTGTACGCGCTTCTGCTGCGCAATATCGTTGACAGCGCCGTTGACGGCAACAGGAACGGGTTCCTGTTTTACGTAATTATGATAATACTCCTCGTCCTCGCTCAGGTTGCAATGAGGGCGACTGTACGATGGCTGGAGGAGCTTTCGCGCTCTTCACTCGAAAATCTCTTCAAGCAGCGTCTCCTCGGAAATATACTGACCAAGGACTTCGGCACCGTCAGTGCGGTGCATTCGGGTGAATGGCTGAACCGCCTTACAAATGATACCGTTGTAGTGGCGCAGAACAGCGTTGAGATACTCCCTGGACTTGCGGGAATGATAGTGAAAATGGTCAGCGCAATGGCGATGATGATATTCCTTGACTACCGCTTCGCACTGGTGCTGCTGCCTGTGGGAACAGTCCTGTTCTTCGCTACATACGGCTTCAGGAAGGTGCTGAAAAGGCTCCATAAGAATATACAGGAGCGTGACGGCAAGCTCCGCGTGTTCCTGCAGGAGCGTCTCGGCAGCATGATGATGATACGCTCCTTTGCGGCTGAGGAACAGACCGAAAAGGAAGCCCTGGACAAGATGACCGAGCACAAGAGCTCGCGAATGAAACGAAACCGCTTCTCGAACATCTGCAATATCGGCTTTCAGACAGGCATGCACGGCATGTATGTAGGCGGAGTTATCTACTGCGGCTATGGCATACTCACGGGAACTATCAGCTACGGAACTCTCACTGCCATAACTCAGCTCATATCCCAGATACAGTCACCTTTTGCCAATATCACAGGATATCTGCCAAAGTTCTACGCTATGACGGCAAGTGCAGAGCGTCTCATGGAGATAGAGGAATTTGAGAACGATTCCGACATCACCCCAATGGACATAAAGGAGACCCTTGACTACTACCGAAACGATTTCGCGGCTATGGGTCTTGAAAACGCCGAGTTCTCCTACTATCCGTCAGGCGACAGCGTCCGCCGGCTGAACAAGGACTCGATGCCCGTTGTACTGAAAAATATCAGCATTGAGATAAAAAAAGGGCAGTACGTTGCGTTCACAGGTCACAGCGGCTGCGGAAAATCCACAGTTCTCAAGCTGCTGATGTGCATATACAAGCTTGACGGCGCCCGCCGATTCATAAGAAACAAAAGCGGTGATACCGGAGAGTTGTCAGCAAAATTCCACCGGCTTTTTGCATATGTACCTCAGGGCAACCAGCTCATGAGCGGAACTATCCGCGAGGTTGTATGCTTTGCGGACAAAAGCGGTCTCCATGACGTTGAGCGTATAGGAAATGCGCTTAAAATAGCCTGCGCAGAGGAATTCGTAAATGAGCTGGACGACGGCATGGACACCCTCCTGGGTGAACGGGGAACGGGTCTCTCTGAGGGTCAGATGCAGCGTATCGCCATTGCAAGAGCGGTCTACTCTGAGTGTCCCATACTCCTGCTTGACGAGGCAACAAGCGCCCTCGACGAAGCGACCGAGCGCAGGGTGCTCGAAAATCTGCATAATATGACAGATAAAACTGTAGTTATAGTCACTCACCGCCCTGCCGCTATTGATATCTGTGACAGGATACTGCAATTTACGGAGAACGGTGTAATTGAAGGTACTAAATCATAAATGATATAACAAGCGGAGTTCATGCTTCGCTTGTTTTTTCATGCCCATTTCCTTGTCGTTTTTGTATCATATGTAATATTTCTGCACAAAACACTATTACATTCTGTAATAAAAAGCAATAATCGCCGCTTGAGTATAATTTTATAGCAAGAATGTACTTGCTAAGCCTGCCAAAAATGTTATAATAATAGCATAGATATATATATTCAACATTTATGGGGGACTGCTTAAATTACATTTTAATTATTGCTGCATGAAGTAATTGCAGACAAAATTAAAGGAGTGATTTTAGTGAAAATGTCCAAAATCAAAAAGATCATCAGCGGCACCGTTTCTGCTATGATGATCGCATCGAGCATTCCGTTCGTCGCTTCGGCAGCCGATCAGCAGACAAGAGGCAATATCGGTGGATTCGACTACGAAATGTGGAACCAGAACGGTCAGGGACAGGCTTCAATGAACCCAAGTGCAGGCTCTTTCACCTGCTCATGGAGCAATATTGAGAACTTCCTTGCTCGTATGGGAAAAAACTTTGACAGTCAGAAGAAAAACTACAAGGCATTCGGAAACATCGTCCTCACCTATGATGTTGAGTACACTCCCCGCGGAAATTCATATATGTGCGTATATGGATGGACTCGCAACCCTCTCATGGAGTACTACATCGTTGAAGGCTGGGGCGACTGGAGACCACCCGGAAACGATGGTGAAAGAAAGGGCAATGTAACTCTCAACGGAAATACCTATGAAATTGCCAAGACAATGCGCTACAATCAGCCCTCTCTTGACGGAACAGCAACATTTCCTCAGTACTGGAGCATAAGAACCACAAGCGGATCAGCCAATAATCAGACCAACTACATGAAGGGCACTATCGACGTATCCAAGCATTTTGATGCATGGAGCCAGAAGGGGCTCGATATGTCGGGTACTCTCTATGAAGTATCCCTTAACATTGAGGGCTACAGATCAAACGGTTCAGCAAACGTAAAAAGTGTAACTGTTACCACAAACGCAAGCGATGACCAGATGGGTCAGCAGTCTCAGGGCGGCAATGCAGGCGGCGGCTTTGACATGAGTCAGGGCGGCGGCGGTCAGGGCGGCTTCGATA
>DBXO01000016.1 GCA_002309635.1 Ruminococcus flavefaciens
CGTCATTACATGAATCCCGAAGCAATAGTTTCGGGATTTTTTATTTAGATGATCGTATACACAGTTTTGTCTTAGCATGATCGGAGATTAGTGAAATGAGTCGGAATTATCGTAAGTATAAAGCCAATACGGCAAAGGTGAAGAGAGAATTTGCAGCCGATAAGATCAGAAAGGTCGTCGGTGTGGTAAAGTGGGTGCTTGTTGCTCTTGCTGTGGCATGCTGTATAATCGTAAGGCTTTTCTATTGGTACAATAAGCCTGGCAAGTTCTTTGCATTCGGCGATGTTACTCAGGTAATCATCTCAAATATCGCGCTTCTGGCGCTGATACCCATTGTATGCCTGAGCGCTCTGCTCTTCCTCGTTGAGAAACTCCTCAAGGGCGGACAGGGAAAGATAATAGTATTTGCAACGGCCTTTTTTGTGTTCGCTTGCGGAGGCATACTGGGCTATGTTGCCTATGCCAACAGGAACGCTATCGAAATGATGCGCCTTAAGGAGTTCAGAACTCCCGACAACAAGCATGTTATGTACTATGTTGATTCAAAGGGTGAGCGTCAGCGCGTCATCTACCGCAGAACAGGCAAATATGTCTATGAAAAGACTGTATCCTTTGACACTGTGGGCAGAGGAAAGGACTACTTCCCGGATTATACATGGGGCGCGGACAGCTTTTCCGACGGCGTTAAGGAGTATCAGTACTCCTCGTATACCGAATAAAACGAATTATATTTTTATGTTCCGCACAAGACCGAGATACTGGTTTTGTGCGGAATTGCTGTATACAAGCCTGTTTTCTGATGTTATAATATAGTTACATGACAGATGGATGGCTTATTACTACAGGACAGGATTTCGACATTTGTCCGGTTTGACAAGCATAATAATAGTGAGAAGAGAGCTTTGTCTTTGAAGGCAGGGAATATGATTGCGCGATATACTGCGATTGAACGGATATGCGAAAAAATCCGCACAAAGAGGGTACGCTGTCTTTGTGCGGAATTACTATATACAAAATTAAATATAAATGTTATAATAAAAATACTATCCGCCGCTTTGCGGCAATACGCACAGGAGTGAGAAAATGGAAAAGGAAATGCGGTATGCCGTTCTTATCGACGCCGATAACGTTGCGGCAAAGTATACAAGGTACATTCTTGACGAGGTCTCCAACTACGGAGTAGTTACGTATAAGCGCGTTTACGGCGACTGGACGAGGCCAAACCTTGCAGGCTGGAAAAGCATGGCTCTTGACAACGCCATTACCCCCGTTCAGCAGTACAGCTATACCACGGGCAAGAACGCTACCGACTCTGCTATGATAATCGACGCTATGGATATACTCTATTCCCACAATGTGGACGGTTTCTGCATTGTTTCCAGCGACAGCGATTTCACAAGGCTTGCAATACGCCTGAGAGAGTCGGCTATGCATGTTATAGGCATGGGCGAGCAGAAAACTCCGAAGCCGTTCAGTACCGCCTGCAATGCGTTCAAGTACCTTGAGATACTCGCTGACGAGGAGCTCCAGGGAACAGGCGAGACCGAAAAGCTGGAAATGAAGACGCTGGAGAGCGCTATAGTGCGTATAATCACCGAAAATGCCAATTTGCAGGACGAGATAAATATCGGCGAGCTGGGAAGCAGACTTATCAACCGCTATCCCGATTTCGACGTGAGAAATTACGGCTATTCCAAGTTTTCACAGTTCCTCAAGGAATTTGACGGGCTCAGCTTCAGACAGGTGGGCAGCAGTATCCTTGTTTCTCAGAAGTCCAGCATGACCGATCTTGAAAGGATAGAGACAGCTCTTGCGGCTATAGTGCGCACAAACGGCAACAAGGGCTATAACCTCGGCGAGCTGAAAAAGCAGCTCTGCGCCAAGATGCCCGAATTCGACGTAAAGACCTACGGCTACTCCAAGTTCAGCAAGTTTGTGGAGAATCTGCCGACCTTCAAGATAAAGAACAACACAGTAATGATATCGGAGAGTTGATTTGAAAAAGAAACTGGTGGTGCTGCTGCTCGTATTCTCTTTGACTCTGTTTGCGGCAGTAGGAATGAAATATGTTATTGATACGGGCTTTTTGCGAGGCTACCCCGACGCGGAGTACCTTACCGCAGAGGAGGCTTCCGCCAGACCTGTATACAATAAGCTCACCGTAAGGGAGCGTGCTATCTATTCCGCACTGTACCGCGGCATAAAAGAGAAAAAGGAAACGATACCTCTCCCGTTTGAGGTCAAGGGCGGCGAGTATTCCAAGGTCTACCGCATACTCGAAAAGCAGGAGGGAGAGTTCTTTTACCTCGATTCAGTTTATTATACCGCCAAAAAGATACGCGAGGCCCGAATAGCCTACAAAAAAGAGCTTGACACCGAGCTTAAGGTGAACAGCTTTGACAGTGCGGTGAAAAAGGCTGTGGCAGGCGGGAGCGGAACTTACGGCAGCTACTATATAGCCGCCTACATCAGCAACTATATTATAAATAACTGCAAATATGTGATCGGCGAGGACGATATGTATGCTTCCACGGCTTACGGTTGTCTCGTGGAAGGGAAAGCCAACTGTGAGGGCTATGCAAAGGCATTTAATGTGCTTGCTGCGAAAATGGGGCTCGAGAGCCAGCTTATAACGGGGGTTACCGACAAGGGCGAGAATCATGCGTGGAATCAGGTAAAAATAGGACTCGACTGGTATAATATCGACGTTACCTGGGAGGATACCGACGTTGCGGGAGATGTGCGACGCGAATATTTCCTCAGACCGGACAGTGTATTCCTCAGAAGCCACACCCCTGATGAAGAACTTTTTGAACCTGAGAAATGCGTCAAGGACGAATGGAGCTTTTTCAAGGTGACAGGCAGCTTTGCCGATTCTATCGAGCAGGCGGAGGATATAATCAAAAGTAATATACGCGCGGGCAGCAGAAGTATAGATATCGAGTTTGATTCCCTCGATCTGTATGAGAAATTCGTATATGTAATGAATAATGAGGAAAGAGTGCGGAGCATCATACAGGATTCGGGAGTTTCCTTTGACGGAATACTCAGTATAAAACTTCGGGAAAACATGGAAGAACGGTGCCTTACGGTGATAATCGAGGAAGAAAAGTAAAAATAGACACAATTCGATTTGAAATCGCAATCAAGCTTGTGGATTATTCCGTGTTGACTTTGAAACATAGGCGTGATATAATAATTAAGTCGCCGCGAGAGAGCGGAAAACAGTGAGTCTGCTGGCGCAGCATGGAATATCCGAACTAATGCGGCAACAAAAAATCTCAGAAATTTTTTAAAAAGCTATTGACAAAGAAAAGTTTCTGTGATATAATATTAAAGCTGTC
>DBXO01000032.1 GCA_002309635.1 Ruminococcus flavefaciens
AAGCAGGCAGCTCAGAACGGTTCACTTGAGGGTGCTATCGTACTCTGCCACGAGAACTATGCTACAACAGCAGCAGCTATGGAGGAAGTTCTCCCCTGGCTGGCACAGAACGGCTATCAGAACGTAAACATCTCTGATATGGCAAAGGCAAAGGGCAAGACTCTTGCAGGCGGTCAGGTACATACTCGCGTTTGATCGCAGGTAATTATTCAACACTGAACAGTGCCGGTCATCTGACCGGTGACCGGCACACCAATTAAGATTTCTCCAATTTAATATCCCCTGAAAGGCAGTCGGTGCAAATCGACTGCTTTTTCTTTTCTCCCACTTGATTTCATAGTAAAGCCATGATATAATGAAGACAAACAGAGTTTTTTCTGTTAATCTTAAAGAAATGGCAGGTGAACACAATGAATATCAAAAAAATAGCAGCTGCCGCTGTTGCAGCCGCTTCGGCATTGCTCCCGCTTTCTACAGGAAATTTATCCGCATTTGTCCCGTCATCAGTGTTTGCTGCGGAGCACGGAATGGGCGCTGCCCTCCCCCAGTGGATACCCTCTGACTACGACTCGGCACTGGAATTCCGCAATACCTACGGTGCAACACTGATAAAGGACGGCCTTGTCTGCATAGTATTCAGAGAACACTATGAAAAGGTACCCGAGGGAGAGCCTCAGGGTGTGCTCAGATATGAGATCCGTACCACAAAGGGCATGATGCAGGAGCTCAAGCACGCTACCTACGGTTCGGAGGAAAGCGGATACAGCTATGAGGTGGTTGTGTACTATGCTCCTCAGGAGACAGGCAGGTTCGAGGTCGCGCTGGTGGACACATGGATAAAGTCCACAGACCTTGATCTCGGCTATAATCATGCTGTCGCATATTATTCCTTCCTTATCGGCGAGGACAAAAGCATCACAGAGACCGATATATACAGCTGGCTCCCGGACTGCATTACCGAATACGATGACTATGTAAGCAAAAAAGGCATTGTCTCCTCAAAGGACGAGTTCGTTGTGTTCTGCCTTGATTCAAGCTCAGGCACGAATTACAAATGGTATGAACCAAACGAAAACTATCAAAATGTCTTTAAACTTGAAAGAATAACCGATTGCAGCAGCGAGAAGGAAAAGGAGCCTGACGGCGGAGCTGTGAAAGACATTCGTGTCTACAAGGCTGTAAAGAACGGCAGCGCAAGGATACAGTGGAACTATATTCCCTCCCATGACTACGGCGAGTTAGAGGTCAGGAAAACCCTCATTGCCGACTGTACCGTTCTTGACGATATGCACGTCATAGTTGATGACGCCTATGTGCAGAACGCAGATTTCAGAGTTTCGCAGTACAGTATATACTCTGACGCTCTGACATCTTCATCGTACAGCATCTATGATAAGTTTTCAAAGTCTGAATCGGCTGTTATCACCTCAGAGAAAGAGCTTTCGGGTTTCCTTTCCGAATATCTCAGCGAAAAAGCGCTGAATATTTTCGTTTCTCAGTACAGTGAGGACTTCTTCGAGGATAATGTGCTCATGCTCAATACCTACCTTGACCCGTACAGAGGACGTGTATTCAAGCATGGACTTGACAGCGTATACTACAAGGATGACAAGCTCATGATCGACTTCGCATCGGTAGTAAGCGCCAATCTGATGAGAACATCATATTTCTCCGTCCTTCAACTGGTAGTTCCCAGGAAATACTTCAATGACGAATGCGACGTGGTATGGAACTGCAAGGAGGTGCTCAACTATGACCTGAAGCGAATAAGCGTCATCGACGAGGACACAGGAGAGCATATCGCCATCCCCCGCCAAAACGTACTTGATATGTTCGGCAACAAAATGAAATACCTTGAGGGTCACAATCCCTACTACTGGGACGTTATTACCGCAGAATGGCTCGATCTTGACATCGACGGCAGCTTTTTACCCGAAGAATATGTTCTTTCCGTGGATAAGCCCAGGGAAGTGATAAACTACGGCAACAATACCGCCGATATCATTTTCAGGGTGAAAAAGACCAGGCCTGTCGAGCTGAAATATGCAATAGACAAAATATCAACGATAACTCCGGAGCTGTTTGCGGAAGGACCTTTCATGGCAGAAAAAAACGCAGCAGTTTCTTCAGTGGAAGAGCTTTCAGCCGCTGTTTCATTTATGACGGAGGAGTACCGGGAAAAGTTCTTCTCAGCCTATGACGAGGATTTCTTCAAGGACAAAATACTGCTTCTCAACTTCTTTATCGACTCAACAGGAGGCGATAAGATAAAAATAACCGACAGCAATGTCACAGCGGATAAGATAACGGTATACTATAACAAGCCTGCACCTGACTTTTCAGTCTGCAATACGGATTATCTCTTCATTCTGCAGGCATCAGTCCCCAAGGACAGGTTCCTCGCTCAGAAAACAGAGTGGAAATGCAACGGTGACGCCAACGGCGACGGAGATTTCGGCATAGCAGATCTTGTGACACTGCAAAAATGGCTCATAAAAGCTCATGATGCAGAGCTTGCCGACTGGAGAGCAGCAGACCTGTGCCGGGACAGCGTTCTTGATTCCTTTGATCTTGTTGCCATGAGAAAGCTGCTTATCAGTGTACATCAGCTTGAAAGGTCCAGACAATATGCAATTGAAGCTCAGTATATCCGCACAAACGGCTATGTCAGCGGAGCAGAATACCCTCAGGCCAAGCTTATCACAAGCACTGAGGAGCTTCAAAGCTATATCGAAGCCAACAATGATACCTATAATCTTGAATCATCAGGCTTTACCAAAGCTGTTGAAAAGTATACCGACAGCTGGTTCAGGAGCTGCAAGCTCATAGCCGTTTTGCTCGAAGAACCCAGCGGCTCAATACGCCATGAGGTTACAGAGCTTACAGATAAATATGTGACCATCAACCGTATCGAGCCAGAGATCGGCACCTGCGACATGGCTGAATGGCATATCCTTCTGGAGATCAGCAAAAATGCAAATATAAGCGATAATTTCGCAGTAAACCTGACAAAAAGCCGCCCGGTTGAGTAAAAATACTGCCTTTCTGCTATAAACGAAACAGTCATAAAGAAGAATCACTTCTTTATGACTGTTTTCAAAATATAAAAGAATAGAGAATAAATAATAATATATGTGCTGCCTCCGGCAACACTGTTTAAGTAAGTCTGCGAAAGCAGGCGCTTTTTTATTATTTCTTCTTTCTTATCTGTTTTTTTAGCAGGTGCAATAAAGCTTTTATATGGGCAGTCCCGTATTAGCTCCTGAATTTCGGGGCATTGACCTCCTTTAAACGTCCAATGATACATATTATATCACGGCACCGAATAATTGCAATAATACAGCAAATCGGCTCGGAGGAACTCTCCGGGCCTGTGTTTTGCATTTGAATTTTCAACGTAAAAACGCCCTTGAATTTATCCCGTATAAATGTTAAAATCATTATGCGGGATAATTGCCGGAAACGGCAGTATCTGCGCTGAAAAGCCATTTAAGGATTATTTAATAATTCCCATGCTAAGATAAAGACACAGAAAGCGAGGGGTTAGATATGTATCTGAGAATACTAAAAAAAGACCTTAAACGAAAAAAGACCATGAACGTCATACTTCTGATGTTCGTAATCCTTGCCACAATGTTCGCGGCAAGCAGCGTAAACAACATCATAACCGTTCTGAACGGCCTCGATTATTACTTTGAAAAAGCCGGTATGAGTGACCATTTCGTCCTGACGCTCAATAACAACGGCGATGAAATAGAAGAGTTCCTTGAAAATCAGCCCAATGTCAAGGACTACCGCCGTGAGGATCAGCTGTTCTTCAACGACACAGCCCTTACA
This sequence comes from Ruminococcus flavefaciens, assembly GCA_002309635.1. Taxonomy (GTDB): domain Bacteria; phylum Bacillota; class Clostridia; order Oscillospirales; family Ruminococcaceae; genus Ruminococcus; species Ruminococcus flavefaciens_J. The sequence goes on from DBXO01000032.1 coordinate 3,838, forward strand.
CAGAACGGCAGGAAAATGGCCGAGATAGGCAACGCTGCCCTTCTCCTTTCGATAGACAACGTCAAGCTAAATTACTTCAACAAGGACAACGAGGTACTGACGGAAGTTCCCGAAGGCTACGCCTACTTTACGGGCTGCATAAACTCCAGGATAGACATCGGGTACGGAGATGAATTCCAGCTCAAGCTCGGGGACACGGAGATAACTCTGAAATATGCCGGTATCGGCAAGGACGCCTTCTTTGGCTCTGAGATGTTAAACAATCCCCGTCTTATAGTAAATAATGCGGACTATGAAAAGCTCATTTCCGATGAAAAGGTAAGGGAAAACAACGTCGGAGTTATATTCTATATAAACGGCTATAACACAAAAACGCTTGAATCCGACCTTTCGGATATACCAAGCACAAACTTCAGCAAGGACATATCCGTCATCAGAACAAGCTATATTATGAATATCATAGTAGCCGGACTTCTCCTTTTAGTCGGCATCTGCCTCATCCTTGTCTCATTCACCATGCTTCGGTTCACAATAAGCTTCACCATCAACGAGGAATTCCGCGAGATAGGCGTTATGAAGGCTCTCGGACTGAGAAACAGCTCCGTCCGCGGTCTTTACCTTGTAAAGTACCTTGGCATCGCAGTTATCGGTGCTGTTATCGGACTTATCCTAAGCATACCATTCGGAAACGCTCTTATAAAGTCCGTCAGCGACAATATGGTCCTCGGAAACGATCATACGATACTAATAAGCGCAGCGTGCAGTATCCTTGTAGTTCTCATAATCATGCTTTTCTGCTGGAGATGTACCCGCAGGATAAAGAAGCTCTCCCCTATCGACGCTGTAAGGAGCGGTCAGACAGGCGAACGCTTCAAAAAGAGAGGGCTCCTCAGCCTCACAAAAAGCAGGCTCGGCGCAACGAGATTCCTTGCTGTAAACGATGTTTTCAGCAATCCCAAGCAGTTCTGCGTGATGACCGTCATATTTTCGGTATGTCTGCTCCTGATAATGATGCTCGCAAACACGGCAAACACCCTTTCCAGCGGAAAGCTACTGCCACTTATGTGTTCTCAGAAAAGCGACGCCTACATAATGGACGTTGACATGCTTGCAAAGGTGATTATGAAAGAAAAATCATATAAGGAAATAAGCGAGGATATTGAGAAAGAACTTGCAGACAACGGTATGCCCTGCAAAGTCACCGTGGAGACTCTACTATTCCCCGTCATTGAGGCTAACGGCATAAAGACTTCGCCTATATTCTTATACAACAGAAATACAAAAGCTTCAAACTACAACTACACAGAGGGCTATGCGCCTAAGTACAGCAACGAAATAGCTGTCACACCTCAGGTCGCAAAAAAGCTGAACGTAGGCGTGGGCGACAAGGTTAAGCTCACACTCAACGGTGAGACCGATGATTATGTAATATCCGCCATTTTCCAGAGCATGGTGCAGATGGGCGAAACCGGACGCTTCCACGAAAGCCTTGAAGTAGCCGATGAATCTGTCGCTCAGGTATTGAGCTTTCAGGTGGATTTTGATGACTCTCCCGACAAGGAGGAGGCAGAAAAGCGCATAAAAAAGATGAGGGATATATTCGACACCAAATACGTTGAAGACGCAGACGGCTTCGTTCTGCACCTTATAGGCGCAGATATAAAGAACACCCTGATAGGAGTAAAGCTCATGGTGATACTCATTACCGCAGCTATAGTGATAATGATATCAGTCCTCATCGAGCGCTCATTCATCTCAAAGGAGAAGTCAGAGATAGCGCTGATGAAGGCAACGGGCTTCAAAACCCGCTCAATAATAGCTCAGCATGCGCTGCGCTTTGCAATCGTTGCAGCAGCTTCTTCTGTAATAGCAACAGCACTGTGTGTCCCGTTCACAAAGCTCTGCGTAGACCCGATATTCGGTATTATGGGCGCAATAAACGGCGTTGAATACAACATAAATCCGGTTGAGGTATGCATTGTCTACCCGATAATAGTAATATCAGCAACTCTGCTGGGGGCGTTCCTCACATCGATATACATGAAGAAAATCAAGGCTTCGGACACTTCCGACATAGAATAAAGGAGAATCGTTATGGATACTATACTTGAAGTCAAAGATCTCTGCAAGACCTATATCATAAACAAAAGGCAGAACAACGTTCTGCGCAATGTCAGCTTCCATATCTGCAAGGGAGAAATGGTAGCTGTAATGGGACCCTCGGGCTCGGGAAAGTCCACCCTGCTCTACACAGTTTCGGGTATGGACAAAATGACCGCAGGCAGCGTAAGCTTCTGCGGAAAGGACCTCTCCTCAATGAGTGAGAACGAGCTTGCGGAAATGCGCCTTGACGACATGGGATTCATCTTCCAGCAGATGTACATGATGAAGAATCTGTCTATCATCGACAATATAATCCTCCCTGCAGTAAAATCAAAAAGGAACAAGGACAGCCGGAAGGACATCACAAAACGCGGCAGGGAGCTGATGCACAAGCTGGGTATCAGCGAGATAGGCGAAAACGATATCAACGAGGTATCGGGAGGACAGCTCCAGCGTGCATGCATATGCAGAAGCATGATTAACTCCCCTGATATGATATTCGCCGACGAGCCCACGGGAGCTCTCAACCGCACTGCTTCCGACGAGGTGATGAACGAGCTGACCAAGCTGAATGAAAGCGGCACCACGGTAATGCTGGTCACTCACGATGCAAAGGTAGCAGCAAAGTGCTCAAGGATACTTTTCATAGTTGACGGGAACATCAAGGGAGAGTATAATGTAAACAGAGCACTTTCGCTCCACGAACGTGAACGCAGCCTCAATAACTGGCTGCTTGAAATGGGTTGGTAAAATGGTAGATATACTTATCGTGGAGGACAACGAGGAGCTTTGCAGTCTCCTCTGCGACTTTCTCCGCAATGAAAATTACACGGTAAGCACAGCCGGTTCGGCTGAAAAAGCCTTGTCCCTTTTTGAAAAATACGGGGCAAGGCTTGTCCTGCTCGATATAATGCTCCCAAAAGCAGACGGCTTTGCGGTATGCAAGCGTATCCGCGAAAGAGACAACACTCCCATAATAGTCCTGACCGCAAGAACTGACAAGGAGGACAAGCTCAACGGCATACTCCTCGGAGCCGATGACTACATTGAAAAGCCCTACGATATAGATATACTCATTGCCAAGATAAAGGGCATATTCAGGCGCAGACTGGCTATCGACAATCTCACCGACGGTGATATCACCCTCGACCTTGCGGACGGAACTGCCGAAAAGGGCGGAGCTCCCATAAGCATGACAGCCAAGGAGTTCGAGCTTCTCCATCTGCTCATGGCAAACAAAGGACAGACCCTGGGCAAGGACTTCTTATTCAGCAGGATATGGGGCGCAGACAGTGAATCCGAGCCTCAGACCCTGACCGTACATATAAAATGGCTGAGAGAAAAGGTTGAGGAAGACCCGAAGAATCCCAGAAGAATAATAACCGTATGGGGCAAGGGCTACCGCTGGGAGGACTGATATGAAAAGCTTTGACAGGATAACGGCTGTATTCCTCGTGCTGATGGCGGCATTCTTTCTCACCATGAATATAGTGCTGCTGCGGCAGAACGGCTCTATCTCCGCTTTATATAAGATCGAAGCGAACCGCATCGAGCAGGAGCTCCTGAAAGGCAGACAGGTCAGCGCTGAGGATTACCCAAATATAATCGGTATATATGAATATGACGGCAGCGACAGCTTCTACGACTCCGGAAACGAGTACCTTATCAGGAAGATAGACGGCACTGTCTACAGAATAGAGTACAGGGACACGTCCGATGACCGCGGCCGCCTGCTGATCGCGGCGAATATCGTGCTTGCCGCATTTACCCTTATTATCCTCGCAGTGCTCATTTACATCAGACAGAGGATACTAAAGCCCTTCAACGAGCTGAGCAGCATGCCTGAACAGCTCTCAAAGAAAAACCTCGTTATACCAATGAAGGAGCACAGGAGCCGTTTCTTCGGAAAATTCGTCTGGGGACTCGACATGCTTCGACAGGAGCTTGAGCACTCCCGCAAAAAGGGACTGGAATACGCAAGGAACGAAAAGACCTTTCTGCTTTCCCTCTCCCACGATATAAAAACTCCCCTCGCCGCAATAAAGCTCTACTCAAAGGCGCTTTCCAAGGGTATATATACCTCCACCGAAAAGCAGCTCAGCGCAGCCGAAAGCATAAACGAAAAAGCAGACGAGATAGAGAGGATAGTCAACGAGCTCTCAAGCAATCTCAGCGAAGACGTTCTGGACTTCGAGGTGAACTGCTCTGAATTCTACCTCTCCGAGGTCATAGACAGGATAAAGAAATACTACACCGACAAAATGGCCGTTACAGGCACTTCATTCTGCATAAGCGAGTACAGCAGCTGCCTGCTCCGCGGAGACGCTGACAGACTTGAGGAGGTATTGCAGAATATCATCGAAAACGCCATGAAATACGGTGACGGAGACCGTATCTCACTGAGCTTTTCCGACGAAGAGGACTGTCGGCTCATAACCGTTACCAATACTGGCTGTACACTTCCCGACAAGGAGCTCCCGCACATCTTCGACAGCTTCTGGAGGGGCTCAAATGCTGATAAACAGCAGGGCAGCGGTCTTGGTCTGTACATATGCCGCAGGCTCATGGAGCTCATGGGAGGCAGTATCTACGCCGAGATATCTTCAGGCTGCATGAACATTACCGCAGTCTGCCCGAAACAGGTCTGATATTTGCTGCCAATACATATCATACCGTTCCGTTAAGAACATATGATTAGTTTTTTCACATTTTCCGCAGGATATGATGATAAAAAGGCTGTGTGACCTTGATGTCACACAGCCTTTTTTATTCCTCCCTGAGGGGGTCGTCCTGATTCGGGAACTTCACAACGTAGAAGTTATCCAGCTCATACACATTGGCTCCCTCGACCTCGGGTATGTATTCGTCAGACATGAAGACATAAAGGGCGTTCTTTTCGGCTTTGCCCTCTGCCAGCTCATCAAGAGTCCTCTGGCACTGAGCGATTATCTCATTAATAGGAGGTCTTGCGATGTGGAAATGGTTTATGGTCATATTATGCCTGTACGCGAAAACGCTGAATGCAAAGATATAGGGCTCCGGCTGATCGTAATTCAGACCCACGAATTTATCACAGCCCTGTGCCAGCTGTTCCCAGCGGGGATCGGAAAGGATAGACGTATAGTGATGTTCCTCCTTATACCATTTGCGGGAGTTTATCTGCTCCTTCATATCTGCAAACTGCACTCCTACGCAGAGCGCAGCAGCTCCTATCATGAGCACTCTGGTCCGTATGCGTGACAGACCGTAGAGCATAAGAGTGAATATAAGGTACATCCCCACCCATGCAAGTCTTCCCGTTGCACGGAATGTTGACATCAGCCTGATAATGCCGTCGGAATAGTAGATATCATACAGCTTGGTATCGTTCAGATAGCAGCTGGGACTAAGTGCAAAGAAAAACGATATGAAAAATATCACAGCCCCCGTGATAAGCCATATCCTGCGGCTGCTGAAAACGGACCTCATATTCTTTATCAGCCTGCCCTTGCGGCTTATAGTATGATTCAGATAGACCATAAACACAAGGTAAACTCCGATAATTATACCAAGTCCCAGATACGCATAGCCCTCATACTGCATCTCTTTTATGGGCAGGGGCTTCAAAAAAGCGCTGCCTCTTGCGTGATCGCCTACCATACCGTGACTTCCGCACTCAATGGGGTTCCAGTAGGTATTGATATTAGCTGAAAGCTCTCCGAGTCCGTCTGCCGCTATAACCGATTTGGTATAGAAAGCGCCCCATATCCAAAGGGTAAACAGCGATGCCAGCGTTATCGCCGCAAAGCTCAGAACAGGTCTCAGGTACTTCCTGTGCATGAATATATCGGTAATAATGCTGCCAAGCAAAAAACAGTATATCATAGGAATATAGTAGATATGCACGCTCACTGCTATCATGCCGAGAGCTCCCCACAGTACAGCAGGCATCGCGGTATTCTGCCATTTTTTCTTCCACTGTCTGTCCTGATAAAACCACAGGATAAGCCCAAGAGTGATAATGAAGTGGCAGGCAAGGGATTCCTGACCGTAAAGTCTCTGTAATATAACGGGACATACCGTATAAAGCGTACTTCCGAGGATACAGAAGATACCGTTCTTGTTGAAGCGGTGTATAAGCAGCGAAGCTGTACTTCCGTTGAGTATGAATGTGAGAAGTCCCATTATACCGTAATACTGAAAGGTATCAGGCAGTATCGGCGACAGTAGCTTCAGGAACACGGCAATTGCAGGCACGGAATCGGTATACATCACCGATACTTTTATATCACCGAGAACATTGTCCATAAGTCCGAGAGGGAAATGCCAGCCCGACCTTCTGAAAAACTCCCAGCCGAGGTAGTGCTGAGTAAGGTCGCCGCCTGTCAGAAGCCAGTCGTCATAGGTCGGATCGAGTATTCTTACGCCGTATATGCATATAAAAAGTATCGCTCCCGTCAAGCCTGACAAAAGCATTGTCACCCAAAGTCTGTCCGTAATGGAGCAGGCTTTTTTTATACCCGTACCCAGCTTACTTACTTTCATGTTTTCCGTTATCGCTGCCATTTTCTATCTCCTGTTCTGTACTGATTTGAAACTCATCCTGTATATTAGTCTGTCTTATTACGAAAAAGTCTCACCTGTGCTATAATCTTTTTGCAGCGCGATACATAAATGGCGGTATATCATGCCGCAGGCACCAAATCAAGAGCTATGCCCATTCCGTATAAGCATAGCTCCGATAAGATATTTATATGTTTATTCGAGCCCTGCCTGCTGCTTTGCAGCTGTAAGGGTATTCTTCATGAGCATTGCTATAGTCATGGGACCTACGCCGCCGGGAACGGGAGTAATGAACGAAGCCCTCTTTTCAGCTGATTCAAACTCGACATCGCCGCAGAGCTTGCCGTTGTCAAGACGGTTCATGCCTACATCGATAACTACAGCGCCCTCCTTTATCATATCACCTGTGATAAAGTTAGCTCTTCCGATAGCAACTACGAGGATATCGGCACCGAGACATATCTCCTTGAGGTTCTTTGTCTTTGAGTGGCAGATGGTAACTGTTCCGTTCTTCTGAAGGAGCAGCATTGCCTGAGGCTTGCCTACGATATTGCTTCTGCCGATAACTACGCACTGTTTGCCTGTGATATCAGTGCCTGTGCTCTCGATAAGACGCATAACGCCTGCGGGAGTACAGGGCAGGAAGGAGTAGTCTCCTATCATGATCCTACCCACATTGATGGGGTGGAAAGCGTCAACATCCTTGTCGGGCGAAATAGCGTTGATTATAGCCTTTTCGTCTATATGCCCGGGCAGCGGGAGCTGTACAAGTATTCCGTTTACTCTTGAGTCGCGGTTGAGAACGTTTACAAGGTCGAGGAGCTGCTCCTGAGTTGTTGATTCCTCGAGAGCGTACTCATAGGACTGGAAACCTACCGCCTCGCATGCCTTTTTCTTGTTGTTTACGTATACTCTCGAAGCGGGATTGTTGCCTACGATAACTACCGCAAGACCGACCTTGAGTCCTTTTTCCTCCCTGAGTCTTGCAGTCTCCTCTGCTACCTCCGCCTTTACAGCTGCTGATACAGCTTTTCCGTCGATTATCTGTGCCATATTATTTATCCTCCTTGTTATCGCCGGACTCTTCGTCCGGGCTGTCGGCTCCGTTCTTTCCGTCATCGCTGTCCTCGTCGTCATCGTCTCCGAGAATGCTCAGCTCTGACATATCGAAGTCGTCATCATCATCGTTAAGTATATCAGGATCCTTGTCGCTGCCGCCGATCTTGGCGTCCTCCACGGACATACCCATGCGCTTTCTGCGGGATTCCTCAATAAGCTTATGGGATTCCTCAGTATTTACATAGAGCTTCATGCTCTCGGGATCGCGCTTCCTTCTGATAAAGAGCAGTATCTGCATGATGACAGACAGTATGAAGAGTACCGCCGAAAGAGCGCGTGATACGCGGATATTTCCCAGCATAAGGCTGTCGGTACGAAGCCCCTCGACCACGAACCGCTCAGCGCCGTACCATGCAAGGTACATGAGGAATATCTGTCCGTCATACTTCCTGTGCTTTGACAGGAATGCCAGCAGAGCAAAGCCCAGCAGACACCATGCAGATTCGTACAGGAAACATGGATGTACTGGCTGCTCCCACAGTACCTTTATGTCGTTGAAGTGCATATCGCCGCCTATCTGCATATTATTGCTGATAGTACGCTGTATGGTACCGCCTGTCATTCCGAGGAAATTGTCGGTATTTATGCCGAAAGCCTCCTGATTTATGAAGTTGCCCCAGCGTCCGATGCCCTGACCGAGAAGAAGTCCTATAACGGTTATATCAAGCATAGGCAACGCTCTGACCTTGCGAATCCTTGCAACTATCAGACCTACGATAAACGCTCCTATGATTCCGCCGTATATGGCGAGTCCGCCGTTCCGGGTATTGATTATGGCTTTCCAGTCCCACTTGTACTCTTCCCATTTCATCAGGACATAGTAGGCTCTTGCGCCTATGATACCGCCGATAACTCCGCAGATTATAACGTCTATAGCCCTGTCGTAGTCAATGCCGAAGCGCTTCATTTTCGGCAGACAGTAGCACAATGCAAGGATAAGTCCAAGTGTGATTATTATGCCGTACCACTGTATCTGAAAGCCGAACACTGTGAATGCCGTAGGGTCGATGTGAAACGACCAGCCAAGCTTCGGGAAGACTATCTCGTGCTCCTCCAGAAATGTTGATGTCATTTTTTATGCCTCCTTTTCTATTACAGACAGAACACATCTGCCGTCATGCATTTCATTTTTCATAAATTCCGTAACGTCGCCGCTTGTGAGCTCCGAGAGTATATCTATGGAGTCATAGGGGCCTACGCCCTCCATATGAGCGCCGAGCATGAGATTCGCTACCGCCTCAACGTTGTTGAGCTCACGGATCATCATGCCGTATGCTGATTTCTTGATACGCTGAAAGTCCTTTTCGTTTATGCCCTCGGTGAGCAGCCTGTTTATCTCCTCAGTCATTGCAGCCCGTATAACGTGGGGCTTTTCGGATTCGCCCGAGAAGATCACGGTGAAATAGCCGTTTCCGTAGAAAAGCTCGCCGCAGAAGGTGGAATTTATTACCCCGTCCTTAAGAAGCCTGTCATACATCGGCAGAGCAGGGTCCGTAAGCAGGGACGAAGCCGTCGAAGCAGCAGCTATCTGCTTAAGGTGTGCGATTCCTGTTGCGGGACGGCATTTATAGCCTATCTGGAATATTGAAGCCCCCACAGGCTGAGTCTCCCGTATCTCGGGAGATACTATATCATCGGGCTCGTCAGGGAATACGGTCTCAAGTCCCTTGTCCTCGCAGGGCCTTAAGTGCTTGTCACATATCTCAAGTACAGTGTCCGCGTCAATGTTTCCCGCAATGGAAAGCACCATATTGTTGAGATTATAGAAGGTATCGTAGCACTTGTACAGCAGAGGAGCATCTATCCTGGAAATGCTCTCGATGGTTCCAGCTATATCAGTCTTTACGGGATGGCTGTGATACATCTGACCCAGCATATTGAAGAATACCCGCCATTCCGGGTTATCGTTGGTCATCTGTATCTCCTGCCCGATTATGCCCATTTCCTTGTCCACATTTTCCTTGGTGAAATAGGGCTTCTGCACGAAATCAAGGAGTATCTTCAGGTTCTCCTCATAGTTCTTGGAGCAGCTGAACAAATAGCAGGTCTTGTCGAATGAAGTAAAAGCGTTGCACATGGCTCCCGTAGCTGCATAGAGCTCAAAAACTCCGCAGTCCTCGTTTTCAAAGAGCTTATGCTCGAGAAAGTGGGCGATTCCTTCGGGGACCGTGGTGTACCCGCTGTCGGCGGCCACCTTGAACATGGTGTTCACGGAGCCGTATTTCGTTCCGATAAGAGCCTCTATGCCGCTGAATCCCTGCATCTCGCATATATAGATATCAAGGCCGCTGCTGTGCTTTACGTGTATGCAGCTGTCCCCTGTTCTCCGGCTTGTAATAATCTCTTTATTCATTGAGCCTGTACCTCCTTACTGAGCATGAGGTAGATGCTGTCAAGGTTCAGGGAGCGTGCAGCCTGAACTATGCGCTCCCTGGTGACCCCGGCGAAGCGTCTGAAATGCTCTTCCGGAGTAATGAAGTCCTTATCGCAGAAGCAGTCGAAATACCAGCCGATATACGACGAGGGAGTATCGCCTATCTGCATTACCGCGTTGTCCAGCGCCATGATCGAGCTGTTTATCTCCTCGTCACTGATATTTCCGCTTCTTATCTCGTCCAGCTGAGCGATTATCTCAGCCCTTGCAGTCTCGATATTTGAGCGTTCAACGCCGATATCCACAAAAAATGCTCCCTTGACGGATACAGAGCTGCTTGAGCAGTAATAGCATAGCCCCAGCTTTTCGCGTACATTGAGGAAAAGCTTTGAAAACGGCATTTCGCCGTAGATTATGCTCAGCATTTTCAGAGCGTACCTGTCGTCAGAATCGGTCTTGAATGTCATTACCGCCTTGCACTGATTTACGTCGAATTCCTCCGACACCCGCTCTATCTCTTGCTTGAGGGGGCTGTGGCTCCTGATATTTACACTTTTGGGAGCCCTTTCCACTTCTGCAAAGCTTTCGCGGAACATTTCCGCAAATGAATCGTCCTTTTCGGGAGAAACGTAGTATATCTCTATCTGAGCAGTCCTTATGAGTTCCTTATAGGCACGGTAGGCGTCAGAAGCTGTCGCCGCAACAGCGGCTTCCCTTGTACCGTAGCTTGATATAGCTGAGGGCTCGCCGCGGTAGGCTGTCTTTGCCGCCTGTATAAGAGCATATGTGCGCTTGTCGTTGAACTCGCTGCTTATATTGTCAAGAAGATCTTTTTTTACTATGGCAAATGAATCGGCGTCAAATTCGCCGTTTTCCGCATTGGGAGCAAAAAGGCAGTCCCTGATGAGCTCTCTCATCTCGCCGCCTGTGTCCTCACCGTCGAGGGCATATTTATTGCCGAGCCATGAGGCTTTCACGCAGAGCGCCTGAGCATTGCCCTTTTTGCGGGTCGTGGAGCTCAGACCTGCGCCGTAAAGCTCCGAGAGCTTTTCGGACAGAGCAGCAAAGGTCCTGTACCTGCTGCTGGATACAGTAAGGATGCTTGCAGCAAGATTATTAACGGCAGCCGTCTCAGCACTCAGCTCTGTAAGAAAATACACAGCGAGAGAGCAGGTCTTGAATTTGCTGTCGATAATGGAAGTGAAACCAATTCCGCTGCCAAGATCGGTCCTGTTATATATCATAAAGCTTGCACTCCAATCATTAAAAGCTTTATATTTGCAAAAACTATATACTATTATATCACAATCGGATAAGAATTGCCATAGTATTTTTAATTTTTTTTGAATTTTTTATCACGCAGCAGGCTATAATGTTCTAAAAAGCTTGATTTTACACCTGCAAAAGTGGTATAATATAAGGCAGGGTTAAGAATGATATCAGAAAGGAGGCATGAAAATGAGATACACAGGTGAAAAATGTCCTGTATGTCACAAGGAATTCACAGCCGAGGACGATATAGTCGTTTGTCCCGAATGCGGAACGCCTCATCACAGAGACTGCTACTCGCTCGCAGGAATATGCGCGAATGCCGAGCTTCATGCCACAGGGGTAAAATGGGAGCGCAAGCCCAGATCGGCAAGATACAGGGTATGCCCTGTATGCAGTTTTCCCAACAGACTTACGGACAACGCCTGCCAGCGCTGCGGTGCAGAGCTTACGGAAGCTACTGAACAGTCGGCAGAAAATTTCAATACAAACAGCGGCGAAAAGTCATGGCGCGATACATTTTCCATGCCTGACGCCGAGGAACTGATGAATCCCATTAAATTCCTCGGACTTGACCCCGACGAGGATATGGGCGGAGCTACAATGAAAGAAATGACGGACTTTGTCGGACCGAGCACCATATACTATATCCCCAAGTTCAAAAAGATGAAGGACGAGGGCGTAAAACCCAGCTTTAACATATTCAGTCTCTTCTTCCCCACCCTTTTCTTTGCAAACAGAAAAATGTGGGGCTGGGCTGTTCTGGCAGCGATACTCGGGATAATATTCAATATCCCGTCAAGTCTTCTGGTGTCCAACAAGAGCTTTCCTCCCGAGGTACTTAACTTCGTATCGCAGAACAAGTCCACGATACAGCTGCTTAGCGAGATATTTGTGGCGGCGGATATAGCCATAAGAGCAATATTCTGCCTGTTCGCCAACTGGTTCTACTACCGTTTTACGCTTAACGCGCTGAAAAAACTCAAAAAAGAGCGCAGGGTCCAGGATATAAAATCTGCGGGCGGAGTAAAGCCGCAGAATATGGTATATATAACTCTTATAAAATATGGCATAAGCCTGCTGCTGGTCGCAGCGCTTTGCATGGGATATGAAATGATAACAACGGTCAGGGATTTCAGCGATATCTGCCTTTTCCGTTAAAAAGGAGCTTTTTGCTCAGTTCAGGGGGAACGATATGAGCTTAAGAAGAGCAGCAGTATTTTTAATACCGCTATTTTGCCTGTTCCTGTCGGGCTGTGGTCTGCAGGACTATCCTACCTACACGTATGAACTTACAAACGGTATCGGCGAAAAGTACCTCATAAATTACTGTGAGCAGACCGATTACCCCGAAAACGTCACACGTGTGAAGATATTCAGAGAAAAAGACAAGATAAGCGACTACAGCGGCGGAGCCTATACGGGCTGCGATTCATATATCCCGTCGCAGATAATGTTTCTCGGCAATGCCGACAGGGTGGACTATTACTACATGAGATCGCAGATCGGCGAATACATAGTTGCTGACGGCCTTGCGGACCTGAAATTGAACTTCAATATGATGCTTCTGAGCAGATCCGTTTCAGATATGACAGATACGGAAAAAAGCACCTACAAAAAGCTTTCCGAGAACATAAGAGGCGCAGTAAATGCCGAAACAGTACAGAAGCGCTTTTCGGACTGCGGTTACAATTCCTCGGTATTTATGGCGTTCTACAATTATAATGCATGATAAAAAGGCGTAAAGGATCTGTGTTCTTTGCGCCTTTTCTTAATTTTAACATTAAAAAAGTCCCTGAAGAAACGGGTTCTTCAAGGACTTTTATGCCATTATGCGTAGTCGTTGTCCCTGTCGGGATGCATTCTGTATATAGGCTGATTTGAGTTGCCGTCACCTACCCATATCTCCACCCTTGACGGATCATCCTTGCGGTAGCATATGAACCAGCGGTTAAGACGCTTGCCTGTCTCGGATTTTGTGTACTTTATGGGAGTTTTTCCTTTTCCGACAATAGCATTGAGCTCGTTCTCAAAGGCTTCTGCGTCTCCGCCTCCGCCGCTCCAAAGCGAACGGTTTCCGCCCGAATTCTTGGCGCCGTCCTTGGTGCAGGCGATACAGATATCATATTTTTCTGTGGTCCCGCCGTATTTTACGGTAACGTTCTCCTCCTTAATGCTCTGCGCAGTCAGGGAATCCGCTGCGTCATCGTTGTCTGCAATAGCAGTCATTACGGAATCGTAAATTGTCTTTGCACTTGCAATATCGGACGTTCTCTTTGATTTCTTGATATAGCCCACCATTGCAGGAAGCAGTATAGCTGCCAGAACCCCGATTATCGCAATCACGACTATCAGCTCGATAAGCGTAAAACCACGTTTTTTTGAATTTGCCATATTGAATCCCCCCAGATCATATAATGCAAATTGAAAAAATATTAATTTCCTTAATTATACGTTGTTTTAGTACGTTTGTCAATAGGAGTTAACAGAAAATTCACATAATTGTGCGATTGTATCTAAACTGTAATAATTACTGTTTATTTTACTACGACTTTTTTGAATGCCTTTTTGCCTTTTCTGACTATTATATCGCCCTCAAGACGTATCATTTCCTTCGGATCGTTCTTCTTTTCATCGTTTACGGTGATACCGCCCTGCTGTACAAGACGTCTTGCCTCTGAAACAGAAGGAGCGAGCTCAGCCTTGACAAGAAGATTGAGAAGTCCGATAGCGCCGTCGGTAAGGTCAGCGGAGTCTATCTCCGCAACAGGCATATTCTCGTCTGAACCGCTTCCGCCGAAGAGAGCCTTTGCAGCTGCCTTAGCCTTTTCAGCCTCCTCCTCGCCGTGAACCAGCTTTGTGAGTTCATATGCGAGAAGCTCCTTTGCAGCGTTGAACTGAGCGCCCTCCATGGTCTTTTCCATATCCTCTATCTGCTCGACCGGTACGAATGTGAGCATTTTCAGACACTTGATAACATCAGCGTCAGCTACGTTTCTCCAGTACTGGAAGAACTCGTATGGAGTGGTTTTTTCAGGATCGAGCCATACTGCGCCCTTTTCAGTCTTACCCATCTTCTTTCCCTCGGAATTGAGGAGAAGAGTTATAGTCATAGCGTAAGCGTCCTTGCCCAGCTTACGGCGGATAAGCTCTGTACCGCCAAGCATATTGCTCCACTGGTCATCGCCGCCGAACTGCATATTGCAGCCGTATTTCTGGAAGAGCTGGTAGAAGTCGTAGCTCTGCATTATCATGTAGTTGAATTCGAGGAATGAGAGTCCGCGCTCAAGTCTCTGCTTGTAGCACTCGGCTGTGAGCATACGGTTTACGCTGAAATGTGCGCCTACCTCGCGGAGAACCTCGATGTAATTGAGGTTCATGAGCCAGTCTGCGTTGTTAACGATGATAGCCTTGTCCTCTGAGAAGTCGATGAAACGGCTCATCTGCTTCCTGAAGCAGTCAACATTGTGCTGGATAGTCTCGGGAGTCATCATCTTGCGCATATCTGTCTTGCCGGAGGGGTCACCTATCATGGCTGTGCCGCCGCCGATGAGGACGATAGGTTTATTGCCTGCCATCTGGAGACGCTTCATAAGGCAGAGTGCCATGAAGTGACCAACGTGGAGAGAATCGGCAGTAGGGTCGAAGCCGATGTAGAACGTAGCCTTGCCTGCGTTGACAAGCTCCTCTATCTCCTTTTCGTCTGTAAGCTGCGCGAGGAGACCTCTGCGCTTGAGTTCTTCAAAAGTAGTCATTATTTATTTCTCCTTTAAATTATTTTTTTATTATTTTAACTCCGCGGCGCATCAGCTCGTCGCAGATATATTCGAGCTGTAATTCATTGCCATAAATATCATATGGAGCTTTATTCTTGTTCATTTTAATATGAACATATAGTTCATTCTTTTCGCCTCCGAAAAATCCGGACCGGTCAGATTTTTCGGGCGTTTTCATGTATATCACAACCTTTCGCTTTTGTCATATCAGGGCGTAATTACGTCCTCACGGGATGTTTCTTCAAAACGTGCTGGAAGTTCTTCACGGCTGCCGAGAAGCTCTCTCATCTCTTCGCAGACCAGCTCGCTTTCAAATATATCCAGTTCAACATCATAGCTCCTGATACCACCGGCAGCGTCCCTTACATTGAAAAACACCTTGTATTTCTGATCTGTCTGCAAGTATATACCGTCGGTGTACTGTTTTTCGCGCACTACCTGTTTTCCAGCATCAACAATATCCTCCGTGCGGAAGGACACTGCCCTGCTCGGATCAAAAATAACGATATAATCATGGCCGATATTTATTCCCGAGGTCCATGATCTTATCAGCTTTCCACTGTTGTAAGAGGATTCAACGTAACTGTATTCCGCCTTTATGCGCTTCATCCAGCGCCTTGCAGGGATACCCAGCAGTCTGCGCAGGCCGTCCGCCGCGCAGAGAACGCCGCAGGCAAGCATCATAAAGCGGAACTGCGTCATTCTCTTTATGGGGTGAGGCATAAGAATACAGACAAATACCACTGCAACGGTAAAAAATGCAAAAAAGTATATATATGTAGGAAGATTGCGATAGTTTCCAAGCATATCCGCACGCATACCGCGGGGATCGATCTTTGCAAACTCATATTCCGTTTTGAACTTCAGATATGCCTGCCGCCAGGCCTGTGAAGAGAAATAAGTGCCGTTCTCCACGGCCTTCTTTATTGCCCTGTTCTTCTCAAGAGCACGGAGCTCAGCCCTGTATATAGCAATACTTGCTGCTATTATAGCTAAAGGCACAACGAAGGACATTACAGTTCCTAAAGTTGAATCCGTAACTGAGGAAATGGCGAAGAACACCGCTATGCTGATCACAGCGGTGGCAATGAATATAAGGCATTTCCTCTTTTTATCCATAAATTACGCCTCCCTTACATCTCAGCCATGCTTCATTATCGCTTTCAGCAGACCGAGAAATGCGGAATGTATAAAAGTCCGGGCCCCTATAAGAGCCTGTCCTCCCATGAACACATATTTTATACAGCTGTAGAAGCGTCCGCCTTTCTGTGCAAGCCCCTCCATATACGGTCCGACCGGACTTCCGCCGAATTCTGCGAACTGCACGAAAAGCGACATAAGTATCGCCGCAGTAAAGAAAAGATTGAGATTTGCACTGTCAAGCCCCGCAAGAGCGGTAATAAAGTGTATGTACCTCGTAAAAAGCCCTACCGCTGCGATACAGATAACAGTGCAGGCCGTCATACGTATGAAAGGCGACTGAGCTCCCGAGTTCGCGGGACTGATAAAACCTATATACAGCATGAGCAGCGAAAAAAGGAACACTGCCGCACCAAGGCTGAGATAACCTATTGCTTTTTTCATTTGCCGCCCCCCTTTCGTATAATAAAAGCCCCCGAACAGCGCATAACTGTCCGGGGGCGAAGCTACTCGCGGTACCACCCCGATTTGTCGGACAAATCCGACCTCGAAAAGCTGTAACGGGCCTGCCCGACCGCACCTACTTGCTTTCAATGCGGCAACTCCCGAATGTAGGTCACTGTACGCCGTCATTCCCTCGCACCAAACGGGAACTCTCTGTATCGGGCACTGCACAGGTTTTATTCGTTCACAGTATTTGTACATTTATAATAGCATATCTTCTTTCCCTTGTCAAGAGGGAAAGATGAGCGTAATGCATTGCCGCAGGGGATAGTCATAAATAATGTGAACTCAGAAAGCACATCAGCTCCGATATTATAATAAAGACTTTTTTATGATTTTTTCTTGTTTTTCGGTAAAAAACGTCAAAGCTGAAGTTTTTTTCAGCTCAGCACTTGAAATTTAAGACTGTTTGGTATATAATAAATTATTATAGTTTAACGGGAGGAAGAAATAATGAGTTTCAAAATCGGATTTGACAATGAAAAATATCTGAAGACACAGTCAGAGCACATAAGGCAGAGAATTTCGCAGTTCGGCGACAAGCTTTACCTTGAATTCGGCGGAAAGCTTTTCGATGATTTCCATGCTTCGAGAGTGCTTCCGGGGTTCAAGCCCGACAGCAAGCTGCAAATGCTCCTTCAGCTCAAGGACGACGCTGAGATAGTCATTGTCATCAATTCTGACGATATCGAGAAAAACAAGGTCAGAGGCGACCTTGGCATAACATACGATATAGATGTTATCCGCCTTTTCAATGTATTCACAAAGATAGGACTTTATGTGAGCAGTGTCGTTCTCACCCGTTATGACGGTCAGCCCACTGCCGACGCTTTCCAGAAGCGCCTTGAAGCTCTCGGTATCAAGGTATACCACCACTACAGCATAAAAGGCTATCCTTCCAATCTTCAGTACATAATCAGTGACGAGGGCTACGGCAGGAACGATTATATAGAGACCTCCCGCAGACTTGTAGTAGTCACCGCTCCCGGACCCGGAAGCGGCAAAATGGCTACCTGCCTTTCTCAGCTCTACCACGAGCACAAGAGAGGCATCGACGCAGGCTATGCAAAGTTCGAGACCTTCCCCATATGGAACCTTCCTCTCCGTCACCCTGTTAATATCGCTTATGAAGCAGCTACCGCCGACCTTAACGACGTTAACATGATAGACCCGTTCCACCTCGAAGCCTACGGCAAGACCACCGTTAACTATAACCGCGACGTTGAGATATTCCCGGTCCTCAACGCAATGTTTGAAAAGATACTTGGCGAATCTCCATATAAATCGCCTACTGACATGGGCGTCAACATGGCAGGCAACTGCATAGTTGATGACGAGGCTGTTTCCGAAGCCGCAAGACAGGAAATAATCCGCAGATATTATACAGGTATGTGCGAATACCGTAAGGGACTCATCTCCGAAGACGAGGTAATGAAGCTCGAGCTCCTTATGAAGCAGGCAAACGTTACCGTAGAGGACAGAACGGTCGTATCTGCCGCCCTTGAAAAGGAAAAGGCTACCGAGGGTCCCGCCGCAGCAATGGAGCTTCCCGACGGAACAGTCCTTACCGGACGCACCTCCAATCTTCTCGGAGCAGTATCGGCTCTGCTGCTGAATGCACTCAAGCACTTTGCAAACATTGACGATGATATACTTCTCATGTCTCCCCATGTTATCGAGCCTATAATGGCGCTCAAGGTAAACCACCTCGGCAACAGCAACCCGAGAATGCATACGGACGAAACACTCATCGCCCTTTCAATATGCGCAAACAACGATGAAAATGCGAAAAAAGCAATGGAGCAGATATCAAAGCTCCGCGGCTGCGAGGTACATTCCACAGTTATCCTCTCGGCTGTTGACGAGCGTATTTTCAAGAGACTCGGAATAAATCTCACCTGCGAACCCAAATATGAGGTTTAATGCAGCAGAACGACAATCGTGTTCTATGCGATAAAAAGCAAAATAACAAAAAACAAGCTCCGAAGCAGTCAGAACCGCTGCTTCGGGGCTTAATTCTTGCTGTTCAAGATAATATTCAGCCCTCTATCTGCCGCGCAAGAAACTGTGCAGCCGCATTTATAAGGCTTTTCTGCATATCCGAGACCTCCCGCGAACCGTCGCAGGTGAGAAAGGCTACAGCTCCCGAAACATCGCCTGCTGTGATGATAGGAACTGCAGCGATCGCAGTCCTGTCAACTCCCTCGGCGGGGAAAAAGCTGTTTGTACTTCCGTCAGGACAGAAGAACTGTCCCCTGTTCTCCATAAGCTCCTCAAGCTGGCCGCTGACCCGCCGTTCCGAGAACTCCTTACGTGCTGCCCCCGCTGAGGCTACCACATGGTCCTTGTCGAAGACGATAACAGGACAGCCTGCTATCTTATGCATTATGTCCGCAACGTAGCCTGCATTTTCGCTCATTTCGCTGATGGCGGAGTATTTCTTGAAAATGACCTCACCCTCGCTGTTGGTATAAATTTCAAGCGGGTCGCCCTCTCTGATCCGCATAGTTCTGCGTATTTCCTTGGGTATGACGACACGTCCGAGATCGTCTATCCGTCTGACGATACCTGTTGCTTTCATAGATCGCTTCTCCTTGCTTCTGCAATTTTGCAGCTTTCGACTGCACGGATAGTATTTGCAGATTATGCAGAATTATGCCTGATAATTAACGATCAGATACAGCAGCAATAGACTGTATCGTCATAAGCGAATATCATTGCTCATTTTCCGTTGCCTTTGACAAGCCCTGAAGGAGATTTCCGAACTCCTTCTGCGGTGAATGGAGCAGCTTGATATTACGCAGCTTTTCAATCCTATGACCTATTTCGGTTATAAAATCTATATCAGTTTCCCAATAGTGTTCTTTCATAAGCTGAGCTCTGAGCATTTCCTGTATTTTTTTCATGAGCGGATAATAAAACTCAGCAATATCCGATCTGAATTCGGGATCGCTGCCTTTTTCCCTGTAAATTAGCAGCAAAACTTTCAGGTCATCATTCTGTGCAATAAGCACAGAGCCGTTTTTGACAGCTTCAAGCAGGGACAGTATCCCTTTATCCGCCAGAAGCTTCGCATAATACTTAGCAAGCGCATACTGGTCTATAAAGTCCTCATATTTGCTGAATGCGTCGTTCAGCAGGACGCCGAATTCTTTTTTTACCGCATTGCAGTCGGAAACGTTCCCTTCAGGCTCGCAATTGCAGGCGATGACCTCTGATATGAATTCATTCCAGAACCAGTACCCGAGCTGGCTCGAAAAATCCTCTATATGGACTCTCTGGTCAAGATAGCGGTAAAGATCGTCCTCCTGACACTCCATGTATATAGAGAAAAAGCGTCCGAGCTCATGCAGAAGGCTGTGCTGAAATACACCTTTATCGTCGGTACGGACCGACTTGTTCTCCATGACGAAGTCGTGGTAAATAATAATGGCGTCGCCGTTGCTTCCGTGAACGGTTTCCATAAAACTGGGCGGAATTGCCTTCTTTTGCGGTGAACGCAGCTGTTCCACAATGGAACTTCTTGTATCATTTATATTTTTTACGCTTAAAATATGGATCTCAGGATATGGAGCATCGATTTCGGGCATGACAGATTTAAAGAGTGTAACAGTTTCCGATATCCATTCTTTCATCAGTTTTTTATTTAACATGATATGGAGTTCTCCTGTTATAACAATATGTTCCGTAAGCACTTATCCAAAGGATAATGCATACAAAAAAGGCATCATCTAATATCGTCACTATAATTCTATCATAATCGGCCTGAAATTTCAAGTAAATCAGCATATAATATTAAGCTCTGAAGATATGACGTTTTTTGCCGCGTATACATATTGATTATTTCCAGAATACATGATATAATTAAATTCATATATGACAAAACACGAAAGGACACCTCAACTATGGAACAAACTAAAAACGCCACATCACGTGGCGGCTTCGGTTCAAAAATAGGCTTTGTGCTTGCAGCAGCAGGCTCTGCCGTAGGACTTGGAAATATATGGCGATTCCCGTATCTTGCGGCGAAATACGGCGGCGGTATATTCCTGATGATATATCTTATATTCGCCGTGACTTTCGGCTTCACTCTCATGCTCACGGAAATAGCTATAGGCAGAAGAACGGGAAAGAGTGTTATAGGCGCCTACAGAGACGTGGACAAGCGTTTTTCCTTTCTCGGAATTCTCGCAGCGGTCATACCTGCACTGATACTCCCCTACTACTGCGTTATAGGCGGCTGGGTACTGAAATATATGACCGTATTCACAAAGGGCGGCGGCGAAGCAGCCTCAGTAGCGGAATATGCAATACAAGGATCGGATAAGAAGCTCTCATTCTTCGAGCACTTTATAGGCATGCTGAAGGAGCCTTCATTCTTCTTTCTCATATTTGTGCTCCTGACCTCTGTTGCTGTATTCTTCGGAGTTGAAAAGGGCATTGAAAAGGTGAGCAAATTCCTCATGCCCGTCCTTCTCATACTTATAATAGGCATTTCCGTATATACGCTCACGCTCAAGGGCGCAGGAAACGGTTTGAAATACTATCTTCTGCCGAATTTTGACGGCTTCACGTTCTCTAAGCTCCTCCGCACCATATCCGCAGCCTGCGGACAGCTTTTCTACTCCATGTCCATAGCCATGGGAATAATGGTCACCTACGGCTCGTATATGCGCAAGGAGGACTCTCTTGAAAGCTCAGTCCGTCAGATAGAGATATTCGACACCCTTGTAGCTTTCCTTGCAGGACTTATCATCGTTCCCGCAGTATTCATATTCTCCGGCGGCGACAGCTCTGCCCTCAATGCAGGCCCGGGACTTATGTTCATAACCCTGCCCAAGGTATTCGCAGCAATGCCCGCAGGACAGATAATCGGCACAGCATTCTTCGTGCTTGTCACCCTTGCGGCGCTGACCTCGTCAATATCGCTCATGGAGACCGTAGTAGCGGTTGTAATGGAAAAGTTCAGGCTCAGCCGCTCTGTCAGCTGCTGCATAGTCATAATACTGACGCTTGCCATAGGAATGCTGTCAGTGCTCGGCTACAGTTCATGGGCCGGATTCAAGCTTTTCGGCATGCAGATACTTGATCTTTTCGACTTCTCCACAAATAATATAATGATGCCCGTCCTTGCATTTCTGACCTGCATACTCATAGGCTACGCTGTAAAGACAAAGTACGTTGAGGAGGAGGTAATGTTCGGCGAAAAGCAATTCCGCTCACGTCTCCTCTACAACATAATGATAAAGGTCATATGCCCCGTATGCATGATCATGATACTTATCACACCCTTTGTCACAAAATTATAACAGTGAATGCTCCCTTTAAAATGGGAGCATTTTTGTTACAGCATCAGCAAAACCACCGAAATCACATTCGATTATCTGACTGTTTACTGCAAATTGCTACATTATCCCAAAGGTATTGACATTTAAATAACAAACGTGTACAATATTAATGTATGAGTTTTTATAATCTATTTTCCGCGCATTTTACAGGCAAACCAAACAGCGGAGGCTCTAACAAATGAATTAACTAAAGGGTGATATATTTGGTATTCAGCAGCTTGGAATTCATCTTCATATTCCTGCCTGTTTTTATGATATTATACGCGACCGTCCGGAAGGAATACAAAAACCTTATCCTTTTCGCAGGAAGCGTCGTGTTTTACAGCTTCGGAGTGAAAAAGCCCGTATATATACTGCTGTTTCTTCTTACGGTAATGCTCAACTTCATAGTCGGGCAGTTCATAGAGCACAGCCGGCATACGAAAAAGCTTTGGCTCACATTCGGCATACTATTCAACTTCTGGTGGCTGATATTCTTCAAATACTGGACCTTCGGCACCGAAAACATCAATCACTGGTTCGGGCAGAGCTTCACCGTAAAGGACATAATCCTCCCCATAGGCATAAGCTTCTACACCTTCCAGAACGTTTCATACATAATCGACGTATACAGGGGCAAGGCACAGGCTGAAAAGAACCTGATAAACTACGGCGCCTACATAACCATGTTCCCCCAGCTCATCGCCGGTCCAATAGTCACCTACGGACACGTGGCAAAGGAACTCAGGTCACGTACACACACTCCTCAGAAAATAGAGGACGGCCTAAAAACATTTACAATAGGACTCGGCTACAAGGTGCTCATAGCCAATCAGATCGGCGGACTGTGGAATGACGTCTCCATGATAGGCTTCGAGAGTATATCCTCGCGGCTTGCATGGCTTGGCATATTCGCCTACTCCTTCCAGCTCTACTTCGACTTCTGCGGCTACTCCCTCATGGCGATAGGACTTGGAAAAATAATGGGCTTCGATATACCCAAGAACTTCGACCACCCCTATACTTCCCTTACAATGACGGAATTCTGGCGCCGATGGCACATGACCCTCGGCACATGGTTCAAGGACTACATATATATCCCCCTCGGTGGAAACCGCAGGGGAAACGGCAGAATGATATTCAATACCCTTGTTGTATGGCTGTTCACGGGACTCTGGCACGGCGCAAGCTGGAACTTCGTCCTGTGGGGACTGGTCCTTTTCCTTATCATAATGAGCGAAAAGTTCTGGACAGGCAAGGTCCTCAACAGGATAAAGCCTCTCGGACATGCCTACATGATACTTATAATACCGCTTACATGGCTGATATTCGCAGTGACCGACTTTCACGAGCTGGGAATATACTTCAAACGCCTTTTACCGTTCCTGCCTCAGAAGACCTACGCAGTAATGGACGGCGACTTCATACAGCACTGGAACAGATACTGGAAATACTTCGTTGCAGCTATAGTATTCTCTACAAGGATACCAGAATTGATATACAAGAAGATCAAGAACTCTATATTCACAGTGATCGTGCTGCTGGCTGTATTCTGGGCAGCCGTATACTGTATGTACATGGGAATGGACGACCCGTTCATGTATTTCAGATTTTAAGGAGAGAATAAATTGAGCAAGTTAAAACAATGCATATATACGATGATACTGCTGATAACCTGTCTTTTGGCGTCACCGTTCATATATAAACAGATATGGAAAAACAGCGAAATAAAGAAGCCCAAGACTGCCGCAAAGGAACCCGTGGCAGCAGTACAGCCGGCTGAGACCACTACTGCTCCCGCACAGCAGGACGGCACCACCACTGAAACACAGCCTTCCTCAGAGGGCGAAACAGCTCCTGCCGAGCAGCCCACCGAGGCCACCGAACCACAGTACAGCTTCATTCAGAGCGGCCCCGAATACTTCGACGACGCCCTGTTCATCGGCGACTCGCGCACAGTTGGCATAAGCCTCTACGGAACACTTAAAAACGCGGATTATTTCTGCGATAAGGGTCTCATGGTGTCAAGAATAGACAATTCAACAGTGGGCAGCATGACGATATGGGACAAGCTCAGCAAGAAGCAGTATTCCAAGATATACGTAATGCTCGGAATAAACGAGATAGGCAACGATATCGAGGGTACCACCGCAAAGTACAGACGCTTCATCGACGGGATAAAGGAATCGCAGAAGAATGCTGTGATCTATCTGCAGGCAAATCTCCATGTTGCCTCCTATGCCGAGACGCAGTACATATCCAACGAAAGGATAGACTCCCTCAATGCCAATCTGCAGGCAATGGCTGACAACAGCAAGGTATACTACATCGACGTAAATCCCTTATTTGACGATGATTACGGCGCCCTCACAGCTGATTTCACCAGCGACGGCATACATGTACTCGCCAAATACTATACAACATGGTGCGACTGGCTCTGCAATAACACGGTAAGCGTAGACACAGCAGCCCCCGCTGCCACTGAAGACAAGCCGCAGACAGAAACCACCTCCGAGACAACAGAGGCAACCACAAAAAACAAGAAACCTCAGAACGAAGAATTCTCAAATCTATAAGCTGAAAACGAAAGGAGCATAAAATGGCAGAACTCAAAGTAGGCTACACAGGGAAGACCGTATACAACTCCACTTTTACTGTACTCGAATTTCTCGGCGGAGGCGGTCAGGGAAACGTATACCGTGTCGAGTGCGGCGGAAAGCAGATGGCGCTCAAATGGTACCACAAGTCCACCGTTGAAAAAATGAAGAACCCTCAGGAATTTTACGAAAACCTGAAGGCAAACATAAAAAAAGGCGCTCCCACAAAGGCTTTTCTATGGCCCGAGGAACTTTCAAACTGGACAGATGGTACCTTTGGTTACATTATGCCCCTTCGTCCCGACGGCTACAAGGAGCTCACCCAGTTCCTTCTGTGGGACCCCAAGCAGCGCCGCATGAAGGCAAGCTTTGCAAACATAACCGCACGCTGCAATGCAGCCATAAATATAATCGAGGGCTTCCGCGCACTCCATAACGACGGCTACAGCTATCAGGACCTCAATAACGGAAACTTCTTCATCAATCCACAGAACGGCGACGTACTCATATGCGACAACGACAATGTCTCCGAACGCGGCGTGAATTTCGGCATTGCAGGCAAGCAGCGCTACATGGCGCCCGAGGTAGTTCTCGGCGGCGCTCCCGACAAGCGCTCCGACCGCTTCTCACTGGCAGTAATACTCTTCCGCATGCTGTTCATCGAGCACCCGCTGGAGGGCAAATATTCAACACCTCCATGCATGACCCCCGAGCTTGAAAAAAAGTTCTACGGCACAGACCCTGTATTCGTTCTCGACCCCGAGGACGACCGCAACGCTGCAAACAATCAGCTCAACACAAATACTCTCCGCTTCTGGAAGATATATCCGGACTATATACGCGACCTGTTCATAGAATCCTTCGGCAAGAAGTCGGTACAGCCCCCATACGACCGCGTTATAGAGATGACATGGCTGGATGCCTTTGTAAAGCTGAGAAGCGAAACAGTACCATGTCCTCACTGCGGCAAGGAGACCTTTATAGCACCTAAATATTCAGTCAACTGTATGTACTGCGGCGGTCAGCTGACCTGTACAGAAAGCATAAAGTTCAAGCGCTTCGAGCTTCCCGCATTCGGCGGCGCAAAGCTCTACGAAGGAATGGCAAGCGACACGGAGGGAGACTTCCACAAGATCATCGGCGAAGTTGTCCGCAACAAAAAGGACCCGAGCAAGCATGCGCTCCGCAATCTCACACAGCAGACATGGAACGTCAGGCTTCCAGACAATACAGTAAAAACAGTAGACCCCAACGGAATAATGCCTATAAACAAAGGCTTCGTCCTCACTATCGGCAGAAGCGAAGGCACAGTAGAATGACAAATACCCGGAACAGCACTTCTGTTCCGGGTATTTTAGCTATCGCCGCATAAAAGACTTACGCTCCCTGCACTAATTACTTTTATGCCTGTTTATGATAGTCATTATTATTCCTGTCACAATAATTGCAGGAGCTATGATGACCAGCAGAAGTCCGGCCTTTTCTATGATATTCATGTCAAGGAAGAACACGGTCACAGGATCTATACCGCCTATTACACCTATTATTGGCTCAGGATCAGCATAATACAATATGCATCCTATCAGCCGCCTGAATCTCCAGTAGTTCACATAAATTCCTGCGGTAAAAAAGACAAGCCCCGTAATTATAAGAGCTGTTCCGCTTTTCTTTTTCATTACTATGGCCGCCCTTTCCACTCAATAAATGAACGGGCTGCCAAAGGCAGCCCATAAAATCTTGGTTCTAAGTTCTTGTTACTAATCGTCTTCGTCCTCATCGTCTTCCTCCTCATCATCGGCAGGAATGACCTCGATAATGACCTTTTCGACGGTCTGCTCGTTTACCTCAGCGGCAGTAATGCGGAATATACCGCTCTCTGCGGTCTCGCCCGCCTCGGGGATATGCTCCATGACATCCGTGACCCAGCCGCCGACGGAAGTATAATCGGTGGTTATCATATCTTCGTCAAGGTCAAGCATTTCCAGCATATCGCTTATGCTCATATCGCCTGCCACCTCGTATTTATCGGGAGCAAGCATCATGATATTCGTTTCTATCTCGTCGTCCTCGTCGTATATCTCGCCGACCAGCTCCTCGATGATATCCTCGAGTGTAACTATACCTTTTGTACCGCCGTACTGGTCGATGACTACCGCAAGGTGTACCTTAGAGCGCTGCATATCGCGCATAGCCTCGCTTATGAGCTTTGAATCGGCAATATGCGGCACCTCCTGTATTATAGGAGTTATATCGCTGCCGCCCTCCACCAGCATTTTGAAGAAGGCCTTGTTTGTGATGATTCCCTTGATATCATCGAGACTTTTTTCATACACCGGCAGACGGGAGTACATCTCGCGTCTGAAAAGCTCCTTTATCTCGTCGATAGTCGAGCCCAGCTCAACGCCGATGACCTTTACTCGCGGAATAAGTATCTCATTAACGGTTATCTCGTCAAACTCAAGAGCGCTTTTCACAAGCTCACTCTCCTGCTCCTCGATAACGCCCTGCTCCTCGATCTCATCGATCATATATTTAAGCTCGTCCTCGGTAACGCTCGGAGCCTCATCGCCCTTTGATACAGCAGACGAAAGCTTATTGAGCAGCCATACGAAAGGCTTGAAAAGCCCCACAAGAAATGTGAGCGGTCCCGCAAATGCAAGCGCCAGCTTCTCCGCATTCTTCTTGGCGTAGGACTTTGGCAGTACCTCGCAGAACACAAGCACAAGCGCCGTGACAACTATAGTTGACACCGCAGGACCTTTTGTACCCACAAACTTGATGAAAAGAAGTGTGCTTACGGAGGAAGTGGCGATATTAACGATATTATTACCTATAAGCACAGCAGTGAGTACCTCATCGAAGCGGTTGGCGAGCTTAAGAGCTTTTTTGGCTTTTTTGCTGCCCTGCGCCTCATAGTTCTTGAGGCGCAGTTTGTTTACGCTGGAAAAAGCTGTTTCAGTGCCTGAAAACAGGGCTGAAAATATCATCATGGCTATGACGAGAACTATCTTCCATATATCTGAACTGTCCATATTATCCCTTTCCTTACCAATGTCTGCTCAACGACTTAAAATCGACTGTAAAACGTACAATAAAGCATATTTAAGCTGCCAAAGTGCAGGAAAAAGACTTCTTTTCCTTTCACTTTGTTTTGCACGGAATGGCAAAATGAGCCTGATATAAAGAAATGTGCAGCGCAAATTCCATATTTTTAAAATTGCCGCTCCCTGAACATAATTCAGGGCAATAACCGCCTAACGACGGTCATAGAGAACACATATATTATAATAATGTTTTTATTATAACATACATTGAATAATAATGCAAGTCCCGTTATCAGCCTTCCCCTACAGAAGCCCGTACTTAACGCCAATTTCACAAAACGTGAAGAATTGTGATAAAATTTACACATAAAATTCTTCAAAACGATACAAATGCCGCAAATCAATTTCACAAAGGGTGAATATAATATAATCACAGGCTGAGGGAGAACCCCAGAAAGAATAAATGAAAAGGAAAGTGAACATTATGAATGAATACAATTACAATTTCAATAGCAATGAAAACCAGCAGAATAACGGTGATGGCTTCAGCACCGACAGCAATACATCAGAGAAACCCAAGAAGAAACACTCATTCTTAAAGATAGCTGCTTTCGTGGTTGCAATGGGAATCGTATCCGCAGGCTCTATCGAGGGCTACCGTATTTTCTCACGTGAGAACAGTATCCGCAGCAATGCAGTGGTTGAAGACGCTGACCAAAAGGAAGAGAAGACCGAGAAAGCAACAAAGGACAACTCCATTGCAGCTCAGAATGTAAGTCTTATAAAGCCCGAAGAAGTAGGCGGCAACGTACTTACCACAGAGGCTATCGTTGAAAAAATGCTCCCCTCGGTTGTAGGTGTCGAGTCCACATTTACAATAGAGAACGCACAGAGCGGCGGCGATATGTTCGACTTCGGCTTCGGCGATTTCGGATTCGGCGATTTCGGTTTCGGCGGCGGAAATAACGGCAGAGGCGGCACGACTTCAAAGCAGTACAAGGGCACAGGTACAGGCGTTATCATCTCCGATAACGGCTATATCGTAACAAACGCCCATGTTATATACGACAGCGAATACGGCGCAGGCGAGGCTGACAGCGTTTCCGTTCTCCTCGACAACGACGAAGCATACGAAGCTGAGATCATCGGCTATGAGGTAGATCTCGACCTTGCAGTATTAAAGATAGACGAAACAGGCCTTACAGCCGCTGAATTCGGCAACAGCGACGAGCTCAAGCTGGGCGAGTCGGTAATAGCTATCGGTAACCCTCTCGGCTTTGACCTCATGGACACTGTAACAGGCGGTATGATCTCAGGTCTCGGACGTCACATCACTATCAACGACAAGACCATGAACCTTATACAGACCGACGCCGCTATAAACTCTGGCAACTCAGGCGGTCCCCTTATAAATAAGTACGGTCAGGTAATAGGCATCAACTCCTCCAAGATGTCTTCGTCATACGGTTCATCTGAGGCTTCGATAGAGGGTATCGGCTTTGCTATCCCCTCCAATCTAACAGCAAGCGTTATCGACGACCTTATGAAGTACGGCTACGTAACAGGCAAACCTAAGCTCGGTATCTACTACTATCCTGTTTCCGATACGGCCGCTAAAATGTACAATATTCCGGTAGGCGTATTTGTATCCGATGTTATTAAGGGCGGCGCAGCTGAAAAGGCCGGCATCAAGAAAAGCGACGTTATCATTGAATTCAACGGTAAAAAGATCAAGTCCGACTCAGACCTCATCGCAGAACTCAACAGCTACTCAGCCGGAGACGAGGTAGAGATAAAGCTCATCAGAAACGGCGATGAAGAAAAGACAGTAAAGCTTGTTCTTGACGAAGCAGAGCCTTCAAAGAAAACAGACAAGAACGAAGAAAAGGGCGAAAAGAAGTCCAGGGAGAACAGCTCTGACGACGAAGAAGTCGAAGATGATGACGACGAGAAGGCTCCCGCAGAAGAATGATCTCCCGCAGAATGCTTCATTTTTATACTCCTTTCAAATAAAATAAAAGCAGCACTTCCGTTTAAGCGGAAGTGCTGCTTTACTGTTGATACAAAAAGCTGTTCATTGTAAAACACTCACAATGAACAGCTTTGATTTTTGTGCATAGCAGAGAATCTGAAAACTATTTCTTCAATAATCAATTGTTCTGCGTTGTATCCGGACTCATTTCAGTCCTATTACAGAAAGGCTTTTTTCAGACCTTATTTTCTGAAAGCGGCTATAGCCTGTTCGATCTTTGCCATTTTCTCCTCAGCCTTGGCCAGCTTTGCCTTTTCGGCGTCAATGAGCTGAGCGGGAGCCTTTGCAATAAAGCCCTGATTATTGAGCTTTCCGCTGAGGAAGTCTATGTCCTTCTGAACCTTTTCCTTTTCCTTTTCAAGGCGTGCTGTTTCCTTTTCCTTGTCAACGAGCTCGTCCATAGGAATGAAGATACGAGCGGAATCGGTAACAGCGTTAGCTGAATCGGGAATATCGAACTTGTCGCCCGTTTCAACAGCGGAAGCAGAAGCAAGCTTCTCAAAGAATACAGCACAGGATCTGAAAAGCTCCTTGTCTGCGGTCTCAATGAAGAGCTTAGCCTTTACTGACGGAGGTACGTTCATTTCCGTACGTGTATTTCTTACAGCCTTGATAGCCGAGATTATCTTTTCAAATGCCTTTTCCTCGGCAGTAAAGTCTATAGAAGCATCATATGTCGGATAGGTCTCAAGAATTATCATTGACTTTTCGTTAGTGAGTACCTGCCATATCTCCTCGGTAATGAACGGCATGAACGGGTGGAGAAGCTTCAGCATGCCCTGCATAGCCCATACAAGAACAGCCTGAGCCTTTGCCATTGTCTCACCGCCTGCCTGTATACGCGGCTTTGTGAGCTCGATGTACCAGTCGCAGAATACGTCCCATATGAAGTCGTATATCTTCTGTGAAGCAACGCCCAGCTCGTACTTGTCGAGGTTCTCGCCAACTTCCTTGGCAAGCTGATTGAACTTGTTTACGAGCCACTTGTCCTCCAGTTCAAGCTCTGCTGGAAGTCCGCTGAACTCGAAGTCCTCGGGAAGGTTCATCATAATGAAGCGTGAAGCGTTCCAGAGCTTGTTTGCAAAGTTACGTGCAGCCTTTACCTTGTCGTCGATATAACGCATATCATTTCCGGGAGAGTTGCCTGTAGCAAGCATGAATCGGAGAGCGTCAGCGCCGTACTCGTTGATAACTTCAAGAGGGTCGATACCGTTTCCGAGAGACTTGGACATCTTGCGTCCCTGAGAGTCGCGTACAAGTCCGTGGATAAGAACTGTATCAAAAGGAACCTTGCCCATATTCTCAAGACCGCTGAACATCATTCTGATAACCCAGAAGAAGATGATATCATAGCCTGTTACGAGAGTATTTGTGGGATAGAAGTACTTAAGGTCCTCAGTATTCTCAGGCCAGCCCAGTGTCGAGAAAGGCCAGAGTGCCGAGCTGAACCATGTATCAAGGGTATCGGGGTCCTGTCTCATGGGCTTTCCGCACTTGGGACAAACCGCGCTGCTCTCCTTGGTTACAACCATTTCGCCGCACTCGTCGCAGTAGAATGCAGGTATCTGATGACCCCACCATATCTGACGGGAGATACACCAGTCCTTGATATTTTCAAGCCAGTGGAAGTATATCTTGTCAAAACGCTCGGGAACGAACTTTGTATCGCCGTCCTTTACAGCCTTTATGGCAGGCTCTGCAAGAGGCTTCATCTTAACGAACCACTGAGTCGATACCTTAGGCTCAACTGTAGTTCCGCAGCGGTAACAGGTACCTACGTTATGGCTGTACTCCTCTATCTTAACAAGAGCGCCTTCCTTTTCGAGGTCCTCAACTATCTTCTTTCTTGCCTCATAGCGGTCCATACCGGCATATGCGGGATAATCGTCATTTATTGTAGCGTCATCGTTCATTACGTTGATAACGGGCAGCTTGTGACGTAGACCTACTTCAAAGTCGTTGGGGTCGTGAGCAGGAGTGATCTTAACTACGCCTGTACCGAAGTCCATTTCTACGTAATCATCAGCAACTATAGGTATCTCGCGGTGAACGATAGGCAGGATAACTGTCTTGCCGACAAGATCCTTATAGCGCTCGTCCTTTGGATTTACTGCAACTGCCGTATCGCCGAGGAGAGTCTCGGGACGTGTCGTAGCAAGCTCAAGATATCCGTCGCTGTCCTTTATCTTATAGCGGAGGTGCCAGAAATGGCCTGCCTGATCCTCATAGGTAACTTCTGCGTCGGAAAGCGAGGTGCGGCACTTGGGGCACCAGTTGATTATACGCTCGCCTCTGTAGATAAGGCCTTTTTCATAATACTTGATGAAAACTTCCTTTACGGCCTTTGAGCATCCCTCGTCCATAGTGAAGCGCTCGCGTGACCAGTCGCAGGAGGATCCCAGCTTTTTCAGCTGCTCAACGATACGGCCGCCGTACTGCTTCTTCCACTCCCATGCACGCTTCATGAAGCCATCACGTCCGAGGTCTTCCTTTGTAACGCCTTCCTTGCGCATAGCCTCGACTATCTTAGCCTCTGTAGCTATAGCGGCGTGATCGGTACCAGGGAGCCACAGTGCGCTGTAGCCGCTCATTCTCTTCCAGCGGATAAGTATATCCTGTAATGTTTCATCGAGGGCATGTCCCATGTGGAGCTGTCCTGTGATGTTGGGAGGTGGGATAACTATAGTGTAGGGCGTTTTCTTCGGATCAGCCTCTGCACGGAAACAGCCCTTGTCGTTCCATGCAGCATAGATACGATCCTCAAAGTCCTTGGGGTTATAAGCCTTTGCAAGTTCCTTTGCCATTCAAATCTTCCTTTCGATCATTTAATAATCATAATCAGTGTTATCGGTCCACAGCAATATAATTCAGATAAGTCAGCGAAGCTGACACCGTAAACTATGCACTATGAATTAAAAAAGCCCTGAACCGTTATAGGTCCAGGGCGAACTAAGTCCGTGTTACCACCTGAATTCGGGATTCATCCCGCACTCTGCGGAGCCTGTGAGCTCCTTCCCCTGTAACGTGAGGATCACGCCGCATACTACTGAGCATCTGCCGTTGGCACGCGAAGCTCCGAAGCTACTTCCGCAAGTCCCTCATACTGCTTTTCACCTTACGGCAGCTCTCTGAAAATCGGGTATCCTGCGTACTCCTCTTCATCATCGCCTTTGAATACTTTATAATTATACATGATATTTTTTCATTTGTCAAGACCGATTCAGCCATTAGCTGTCTGAACTAAGAGCTAAGGTGCAGCTCATACAACATCTTCATCGAGATAAATAAGCATTTCTACCATAAGTATCTCTTCATTCGACAATTCATTTATTATTGACATATTAACGACCCTTTTATTATTTATATATATGTCAAGTTCAAAACTTGATTTTTCAGTAACAGTTTTTCCATTTCCCTCTTTAAAAGCAACTATATCTGAATTTATATAATGCATATCTTTATACACTGTCAGTCATTGTCATACACCGTAGAATTATCATCATAAAAATCTGTATAGTTATCAGCTGATAGTACCCTCCCCTGCAGGCTAACGGCTGATAATTTTTCGCATATTGCGAAAAATTATCTTTTTCCCCTTGCAGTCCGCACAAAACTGTGATATAATATATGTATCTATGTTTGAAAGGATTTGAAACTATGATAATACTCGACGAACTCAGAGTAGAAATGACAGGCTACCGCAAGGAAATGGCGGAGCTTGCCGACGTTCTGAATATAGAAGCTGCAAAGAAGCGCGTTGCCGAGCTTGGCGAGGAAACAGGCAGGGACGGTTTCTGGGACGACCTTGAAAACTCCCAGAAGGTGCTCAAGGAGCAGAAGTCTCTCGAAAGAAAGATCGATAAATTCAACAAGCTCAACGACAATCTTGAAGATATCATCACTCTCATCGAGCTTTCTATCGAAGCTGACGACGAGAGCGACATCGAGGAAATAAAATCCGAGTCCGAAGCTTTCAAGACAAAGCTGGAGGACGAAAAGCTGTCAACTCTGCTCACAGGAGAGTATGACAATGCAAATGCTATCCTCACCTTCCACGCCGGCGCAGGCGGAACAGAGGCTCAGGACTGGGCAGAGATGCTCTACCGTATGTACAATCACTGGGCTGAACGCCACGACTTCAAGGTGGAGCTTCTTGACTACCTTGACGGCGACGACGCAGGCATGAAATCCGCTTCTATCCTTATCGAGGGCGACAACGCCTACGGCTACATGAAATCGGAATCCGGTGTTCACAGACTTGTACGTATCTCCCCCTTTGACGCTTCGGGCAGAAGGCATACCTCATTCGCAGCTCTCGAGGTTATGCCCGAAATCGACGATTCTATCGAAGTTGATATCCGTCCTGAGGATATTGAAATGGAGGTTTACCGTTCAAGCGGTGCAGGCGGTCAGAAGGTAAACAAGACCAGTTCGGCTGTACGTCTTATCCATAAGCCAACAGGTATCGTTGTTTCCTGTCAGACTCAGCGAAGCCAGTACCAGAACAAGGACTACGCAATGAAGATGCTCCGCTCAAAGCTCATTGAGATCAAGGAGCGCGAACACCTGGAAAAGATCGAGGATATCAAGGGCGTTCAGAACCAGATAGCATGGGGCTCACAGATACGTTCATATGTATTCATGCCCTACACTCTTGTAAAGGATCACCGCACAGGCTTTGAAAACGGCAATATCCAGGCTGTTATGGACGGAGACCTTGACGGCTTCATCAATGCTTATCTGAAGTCACTCTCTCACGGAACACTTGAAAAGTAAATCGGAATTAATTATAAGAGTAATAACAGTATGAAAAAACTTAGAAAGATACTGTGTATAATATCTGCTGCGGCAATATGCACGTTAGCATATTCCTGTGAAAAAAACAGATCAGGTGAAAGCAGTTCTGAAGTTGATATTTTGAATAACGGAGCTGAAAGTGTAGTTCCCTCAAAAACAGAATTGATCGGAAATGCTAAAGCTGCCGGATATGAAGTGTCTGAATTTGATAATATATATGATTTACAGGTTTCCGGAGAAAGAGTGCTTGCACAAAAAGGGACCCGGTATATAGATATATGCTATGGATTGAACAAGGAAGATGCTGTAACGGTTTTTAAATATTTTGAAGACAAGTATGATTCTCAGGTCAAATCCGGAGACTATTATATTCTTGCCCGGAATCAGAAATTTGTTTATTTTATAAGTGACAAGAAGACATTTACTATCAGTGGCTTTAAAAGTATCGATAATGATGGTGAGCAATATATATGCAAAGAATGAAAAGGTACTGAACAGTTACATTTTTAAGGGACGCCAGCGGCGTCCCTTTTCTATTCACTAAGCACTAAAAACTTATCACTTCTTCAAAACACACTATTCCAAAGCGGCGTTTCGCCGCTTTTCAGCATTTCAAGGAGCTCCCTCAGCTCGGAAAGCTCCGCTTTCAGTTCATCATCCTCATTTTCTGCAAGCTGTACGATTCTTGCGCTTATCCTGTCAGCTTCCACAAGCTTGTCATACTTCAGCAGAACAGATGCCCAATACCGGAATCTTTCCCACTTTTCCCCGAGTTCCCGTGCGCTCTCGTTAAGCGCCTCACTTTCTCCGTTTTCCGCCATGATACTTAGCCTGTTTATATCCCCGAGCATTTCATTGCAGCGGTGGTTCACCCACACGCTTGTAAAAGCGCTCAACGCTATCAGTATAAGCAGAATTGCCGCACTTATCTTTACTCTCGTCATTTTCCGCCTCCGAAACTAAGCACCATGGGAGCTCTTCCCTGCTTGTCCGCAACGAAGCATTTCCCCGAGCTGTCTGCGGTCATCAGAAAAACGTCGGTCACTTTCATACCGTTTGCGGAAAGAAGCATTTCCACCGCGCTTCTGCTGAGTTTCATAGACTTCATAGCATTTTCCGCAAGCACTCCGTCGGAGATTATCAGTACGGGCGGGTCGGATTCTTCTGCGGCTATTTTCATATCGCTCCGCGTGGGAGTTTCCGAGGTCTGCTTCTTCATTACGGATACGCTGCCTGTGGTCTCAACTATCGCAAACTGTACCTCGCTCAGGTCGAATATATCCTTACTCCTCAGAGCCATGAGCAGATCGTCTGCCGAAAACCGCAGCTCTCGCAGTATATCCCTCTCTATCCTGCCGCCGCGTATGACTATTTTGGGACTTCCCGATACGAGCCTTCTCAGCTTAGTGAAACGGAGATTGAGCCATGATACAATGACCTCAAAGCATACCAGCGCCAGTATTGGGGTAACTCCCACAGCTACAGGGATATTCACATCCTCAACGGGAAGGGTTGCTATATTCGATACAAGTATAGTTATGACAAGCTCAGAGGGCTGGAGCTCCCCGAGCTGACGCTTTCCCATCAGCCTGACTGCGAATATGACAAGTATATACAGCATGACCGAACGTATCAGTACTACACACATAAAAACAGCTCCTTTTACGGTTATTTTTCCGCATCGGAGCTGATATATGCAAATATCATTCCATAAAAAACGGGCGAACATTGTCCGCCCGCAAAGAATCAGTCCTTGAATCTGTTATTGTACTCCTGATAAGCCCGTACTATGATTTCTGCGCACAGCTCGTCGCCAAGGACTCCGCTGTTGAGGCACAGTGCATACTGGTCCTTATCCTGCCATACTCTGCCCGTATTTACATTGTAAAAAGTCTCGCGGCGCTTGTCAGCTTTTTTCAGTATTGAGTCAGCCTTGTTCTCGCTGACGCCGTACTCCGATATAGCCCTCTTTACGCGAAACTCATGGTCGGCATAGATATAAACGTTGAAGCAGCCCTTTTCTTCAAGGATATAGCTTCCGCACCTGCCGACTATGACGAACTGCTTTTCCTTTTCTGCTATTTCATTGATGATACGGCTTTCCATAAGGAAGACCTTGTCAGAAAGCGGCAGGTTCTCCTCCATAGTCCTTGCGGGATTTGCTGAAAGCAGCAGCGAATACAGAAAGCTTGTGGGGACATTCTCCTCGGCATTTTCAAGATATTCGGGCGCAATACCGCACCTCTCCGCCGTCATTTCCAGTATCTGACGGTTATAGCAATTTATACCCAGTTTCTCAGCTGCGAGCTGACCTATCACACTTCCGCCGCTTCCGTATTGTCTCTCGATAGTGATTATATTCTTTTTCATCGTTTGGTTCCCCCCATGTCATAATTCTTGTTACATAAATTGATAAAATAACTATGTTTATATTATAGCATAATTTGCACATATTTCAACAATATTGACGAAAAATATTGTTCAATTGGTTGATATTCTACGTTTTCAACAATTTGACATATCTTAAATTGTGCATAATAAAAAATCCCCCGTCGAATGATACGACGGGAGACATTGTTTACTTTAGTTCTTTACTGATGAGTCACTATCAGTTTGGGATCAAACGCAGCCCTGAGCCTTCATTGCTTCTGCAACCTTGAGGAAGCCTGCAATGTTAGCGCCTGCCATGTAGTTTCCGGGCATGCCGAACTCCTTGGAAGCATCGTCGCAAGCCTTGAAGATAGACTTCATGATGCCGTGGAGCTTGTTGTCAACTTCTTCGAATGTCCAGCTGAGTCTCTCGCTGTTCTGGCTCATTTCGAGACCTGATGTTGCAACGCCGCCTGCGTTAGCAGCCTTTGCAGGTCCGTAGAGAACACCGTTGCTGAGGTAAACCTCGATAGCATCGGGATTTGAAGGCATATTTGCGCCCTCTGCAACAGCAAAGCCGCCGTTTGCAACGATAGCCTTTGCAGCGTCACCGTTGATCTCGTTCTGAGTAGCGCAGGGAAGTGCAATGTCAAGCTTGATGCTGCCTGCATTGGACTTGAGTGTCCATACGCTGCCCTCGTGGTACTCAGCGCTCTTGTGTGAAGTTCTGCCGACATACTCCTTGATTCTGCCGCGCTCAACCTCCTTGATCTGCTTAACGAGATCAAGCTCGATTCCGTCGGGATCGTAGATATAGCCGTTGGAGTCGGAAAGTGTAACTACCTTGGCGCCGTACTGTGTTGCCTTTTCTGTAGCATAGATAGCAACGTTGCCCGAACCTGAGATAACAACTGTCTTGCCGTCAAAGCTCTTGCCGTTAGCCTGGAGCATCTCGTTTGTGAAGTAGCAGAGGCCATAGCCAGTAGCTTCTGTTCTTGCAAGTGAACCGCCGTATGTAAGGCCCTTACCTGTGAGAACGCCAACGAACTCGTTGCGGAGTCTCTTGTACTGACCGAACATGAAGCCGATCTCTCTTGCGCCTGTTCCGATATCACCTGCAGGAACGTCACAGTCAGCGCCGATGTGTCTGCAAAGCTCTGTCATGAAGCTCTGGCAGAAACGCATGATCTCTCCGTCGCTCTTGCCCTTGGGGTCGAAGTCGGAGCCGCCCTTTGCACCGCCCATGGGAAGTGTTGTAAGGCTGTTCTTGAATACCTGCTCAAAGCCGAGGAACTTGATGATTCCAAGATATACTGAAGGGTGAAGTCTGATACCGCCCTTGTAAGGTCCGATAGCAGAATTGAACTGGATTCTGTAACCTCTGTTTACCTGTACCTTGCCGTTGTCGTCAACCCACGGTACACGGAACATAACCTGTCTCTCAGGCTCTACGATCCTCTCGAATACGCCTGCGTCGATAAGGTCCTGTCTCTTTTCAGCAACAGGCTGAAGTGTCTCAAGAACCTCAGTTACAGCCTGAATGAACTCGGGCTCACCGGGATTTCTTTTCTTAACTCTTTCTAATAAATCGATAAGATACTGATTTTTTAACGCCATTGTTAAAAAACCTCCTTTTATAAATTCTGCTTATACCGCAGTTCAATATTGATTATAGCACTACTGTTACGATTTTGCAATACTTTATTGCTGTAAATTTGCAAATTTCTTCGTTTTAATCCCCTATGCGCAAATTTTTAACGTAAGTTTGTGCATACTGTCTATATTTATTTCAACACTCCCCCTCAACTCTCACCTCTGAGCTCTCAGCTCCCGGCTCCTGCCGGAACAATAAGATTTTTTGTTATCTGTATTGATTTTTGCTCTGAAATATTGTATAATAACCATAACGGCAAAACCGTATAATGAGAGGGAATCATTATATGAAGGAGGCTTTGCTCTATGCTTAAAGCCATTTGCTCGGCAAAGGAGCTGACGGATAACAGCTACTACGACTGCGTAAGCGATATTATAGACAGCAGGCAGATACAGGAGCTCAAATCCATAACTCACCATGTCTCCACCACCCGTTTCCAGCACTGTATAAACGTTTCATACTACAGCTACATAGTGTGCAGGAGGCTCAGCCTCAATGCCCGTTCCGCCGCAAGAGCGGGACTTATGCACGACCTGTTCTTTTATGACCGCAGGGAGTACAACTCTACAAGATCAAAGGGGCAGGCTTTTCACAGTATGAAGCACTCTCTCGAGGCATGCGCCAATGCTGCTGAGATAACGTATATCACCAGGCTTGAACGGGACATGATAGAAAAGCACATGTGGCCTGCCACAAGGTCAAAGCCAAGCTACAAGGAGACATACATAATCACTATCATCGATAAGTATTGCGCTGTCCTCGAATTCTGCGTCCCAAGGGTGCAGAAGCTTATCCGTCGGAAAACGCAGTAACATATTTATTTAACGGAGGTACCCCAACAATGAAGATCGAAACCAAATGCCTGCACGCAGGCTACACACCCAAGAATACAGAGCCGAGAGTAGTCCCCATCGTACAGAGCACTACCTACGTTTACGATTCAACAGACGACGTTGCAGCAGTATTCGACGATCCTACCAAGAGCCTTATCTATTCACGCTTTGAGAACCCCACTGTTATGGCAGTCGAGGAAAAGATCAACGCTCTCGAGGGCGGAGTAGGCGCTATGTGTACTTCCAGCGGTCAGGCTGCTTCTCTTCTTTCGCTGCTCAATATACTCAAAGCAGGTGACAGCTTCATCTCTGCCGCTACTATCTACGGCGGTACTATAAACCTTTTCGCCTATACCCTCAAAAAGCTGGGCATCGAGTGCATATTCGTTGACGCAGACGCCCCCGAGGAGGAGATACAGGCTGCCTTCAAGCCCAACACAAAGGCTGTTTTCGGCGAAACTCTGGCTAACCCCGCACTTTCTGTTTTTGATATCGAAAAGTTCGCAAATATAGCTCACAAGAACGGTGTTCCGCTCATTATTGACAACACCTTCCCCACTCCCATACTTTGCAGACCCTTTGAGTACGGTGCTGATATCATAGTTCACTCCACTACAAAGTACATGGACGGTCATGCTGTACAGGGCGGCGGCGTTATCATAGATTCAGGCAACTTCGACTGGACAAACGGCAAATTCCCCGAGTTCACAGAGCCCGACGAGAGCTATCACGGAACTATCTATACAAAGGCTTACGGCAAGGCTGCTTACATAATCAAGGCAAGAATGCAGCTCATGAGAGACTTCGGCTGCTATCCGTCGGCCCAGTCCGCATTTTACCTCAACCTCGGTCTTGAAACGCTGCCAATCCGTATGAAGCAGCACTGCGCTAATGCAAAGACAGTTGCAGAGTTCCTTGAAGCCAACGACAAGGTAGAATCAGTCAACTACCCTGGTCTTGCAGGAAACAAGTACAATGAGCTCGCAAAGAAGTACCTCCCCGGCGGTACGAGCGGCGTTATCTCCTTCATCATCAAGGGCGGCAGAAACACAGCTGTTAAGTTCATGGACTCTTTAAAGCTGGCTTCAAACGAGGTGCATGTTGCCGATATCCGCACATGTGTGCTCCACCCTGCAAGCGCTACTCACCGTCAGCTCACTGACGAGCAGCTCGTTGCAGCAGGAATAAACGGCGGTCTTATCAGACTTTCCGTTGGTCTCGAAAATATTGAGGATATCCTTGACGACCTCAAGCAGGCTTTCGCTGCTATCTGAACAGGTGATATGATATGAAAACTCTGATAGTATACTTCTCGCAGACGGGTTTTACTCAGAAGTACGCGGAATGGCTGGCAGAAGCTCTCGGCGGCACGGCTGTCACAATGAAGGAAGCCTCCAAAAAGGAGGACAGCTTCTTCAATGACTACGACGCTATAATATTCGGCAGCTGGCTCTCTATGGAAAAGATCGCCAAAGCCGACTGGTTCACTTCAAGAATTGACAAGTGGAAGGGCAAGAAACTGGCTATATTCGGTGTCGGAGCAAGTCCTGCCGAGTATTCGGGCATTCAGGGTATACTCGACAAGGCTCTAACAGACGAGCAGAAAAAATACGCCAGGGCTTTCTACTGCGTTGGCGGCCTTTGCTACGAAAAGATGTCCTTCGGCTCGAAAATGCTCATGAAGACATTTGCGGCTATGCTGAAAAGCAAGAAGAACAAGTCTGAAGCCGACAAGGCTATGATCGAACATGTCGCTTCTTCCTGCGACAATACCGACAAAAAGTATATCGAACCCATTGTGGCATATATCAATGGATAATGAAACCGGGACGCGGCAAAAATCACGTCCCGGTTTTTATTCAGTCAAGAAAAGATCGCAGAGAAGTGACGGCTTCTTTGCGATCTTCCGATGTTATTTTACCCTCGTAAGTACGTTTGTCGTCTTTGCGTCGGTTATTGTGAGCTTATCGTCCTTGATGGTATACTCTCCGGACAGTACCGCGCCCTGACTGTTGAATACAGAAGTAGCGCCCGATACGTTCAGATTCTTGTCGTCGATGGTATATGTGAATATATCGTCGAATATCAGCTCGCTGTGAGGTCCGTCAAAGTTAAGGGTGATATCCAGTAATTTTCCGTCGTCCTGCTTCATGCTTTCAACAAAATTGTCATAAAGTCTGCCGCCCTCAAGAGTATAGGTGCCGTAATGGCCGTCCTTTACGTCAACTTTTTTCATAGAAAGGAGCTTTTCGCCGTTGACATCAACTGTAACGCTGTCTCCTTCATCTATTACGTAATCATTGGATATCACGCTGCCGCTTATGTAGAAGCCCTCGTCCTCAAAATGGAACATGTTGGACGCATCTTCGTACATTGAGCCCTTTCCGTTTTCGTGGAATATGATTCCCGCACTCTCAACATCCTTGTTCTCAAAGCCGCTCATAGCCCACTTTCCGACTATATTCGGAGTTTCCTTTTTTCCCTTGCCGCCCTTTTTGTCCCCGCAGGAAACAAGTGCGCCGAGTACGAGCGTACATGCAGCAATTGAGCATAATGTTCTTTTCATATAAAAACCTCCATAGGATCATAGTTTATTCCAAACGCATATAGTTTACGCAGGAGCTTTCCTTTTTTCGGGGTATTTCTGCAAAATTCTCGTAAAAGTCTTTCCCGCGTCACGGTCAATTATATCATGCAGCATCTCCGATTTCAAGAGTAATTGCAAAAAGTCGCCGTTATGCAGTCATTATTCATAACAAAAACGAGCAAAAGCAGTCACTTTGCACATAAAAACAAAAGACGTCCGCTTGACTTTCCAAAGCTTTAATGCTAAAATGAAGTCGTAAGCTTCGGAAATAACTACGGATACGGAGGTAAACATGAGGGCTTTAAAGATAATCACATCAGCAGCTCTGCTGCTGGCGGCTATGCCTGTTTCTGTCTTTGCGGACAGCAGCGTTGCTATGGACTTCAACAGCGACGGCATAGTCGATATATACGACATGATAAGGGCAAGGAAAAGCGGAGCCTCTGCAGAGGAGCTGCACGCACTGGGAGGCTTTCTCCTCGGAAACGGGGCGGAAGCGGCTACGGAAAACGGATACAGGCTTATATGGAGCGATGAATTCGACGGGGACAGTCTCGACGAAAGCAAATGGTCCTATGATCTGGGCAACTGGAAGCTGGACGATAACGGAAACTATGTCACAAACGGCTGGGGCAACAACGAGCAGGAGTTCTACACAGACAGGAATACATCTGTAAAGGACGGCATACTGACCATTGCCGCCCGCAAGGAGAACTGGGCCGACGAGAAACAGGGCAGCTACGACTACACCTCCGCCCGTATAAATACTCACAGCAAGTTCTCAGCCTGCGGCGGTAAAATAGAAGTACACGCAAGGTGCGACACAGGCAAGTCGCTGTGGCCTGCCATATGGATGCTTCCCGAAGACAGCGCTTACGGCGGCTGGGCTTCATCAGGCGAAATAGACATAATGGAGGGCTGGGGCAGCACTCCCGGAAAGATATGCGGTACTATCCATTTCGGCGGACAATGGCCGAACAACACCTACCTAACCAACGACTATATCTTCAAAAACGGTTACGGCACACAGAACTGGCACACCTACAGCATCGAATGGGACCGCGGTGAGATACGCTGGTACGTTGACGGCAGCCTGTACAGCACTCAG
Organism: Ruminococcus flavefaciens; assembly: GCA_002309635.1. Lineage (GTDB taxonomy): Bacteria > Bacillota > Clostridia > Oscillospirales > Ruminococcaceae > Ruminococcus > Ruminococcus flavefaciens_J. The sequence continues at coordinate 47,014 of DBXO01000032.1, forward strand.
TCGGAATGGTACTCCGAGGGCTTCAGCTATCCGGCTCCTTTCGATCAGAATTTCTATATCATACTCAACCTCGCGGTCGGCGGCCACTTTGACGGTATCGACGGTATCTACGCCGAGCCTGCTACCTTTGCAGACGGCGAAAAGCACTTCGATATCGACTACGTAAGAGTTTATGAGAAGACAGGCTCAGATTTCAAGCCCACAGAGATGACCTCGCTGTCCCTTGACAATTATATAGAGGGCGCGGATGCGACAGTCGTCAACAAGGAAGGCTGCACAGCAGTACATATCAAAAACGCAGGAGAACTTGAATATGCAGTAATGGGGCTTCTGCGGGCAAGAGAAGTCAGGGCGGGCGAAAAGCACACTCTTTCATTCGACGTGAGTTCCACTGTGCCGAGAAGCATGGTGGTCACGGCAGAGGACAGCTCATACACGAGATATCTCAACGAAAAACTGGAGATAACTCCGGAAAAGAAGCATTACAGCTTCGATGTGCCCTTTCCAGCCGATATGGCTGCGGATATAAAGTTCCAGCTTGGAAATATCGACGGTGCCGCTGCTCTCGGCGAGCACGAAGTCACCATCTGCAATATCTCATGGACATAATATACATGAACAGGCAGAAGGATCTGATCCTTCCGCCTGTTTTTTTCAGAATAATGAAGAAAGAAAAAACATCCGCAAAAGCGGATGTTTTCATGATTTTTATAAAACAGGGCGTGATAATAATTATCACGCCCTCTGCAATTAATCTTTTCTGAAAAGTTCCCTGAGGACCATTCCTCCGCCTGCGGCTACCATGCCGAACATTACGATGAACACGTAGGCGTTGGTGCTGCGCCATCTGAGATGAGTGGTGAGCATTACGCTAAGAAGCACGATGACTATTCCGATGGAAAGCACTACCCAGCCGAATATCTTTCTGTCCATGAGGAAAAGCATTGCAATTCCCGCAATTATCGGAAGCATTATCAGTCCGTTGGGAAGTCCTATACTGCCTATCCTGAAGAAATATCCGCCAAGCCCCCACGAACTCTCCACCATGATATTCTGGAATATCATGAACAGGCCGCCGCCCAGCAGCAGAAGTCCTATAAAGAATGTAAGCAGTCGGTTGCCCTCGCTCTTGGACGAAGAACGTGCTCCGTTCCTTGTCTCAAGGAGATCCTTGTACATTTTATCAAGCTCTTTGTCTTTTGTGTTTTTTGGCATAATACCGCCCCCCTATATCAAATTTACAACGTTATTATACATGAATTTGCGCGTATTGTCAAGTATACCGCTTGAAATATCATCATTTTTTCATTTTAAGCCGGTGCATGAAGCTCCGGAACTGGGGCTGCCGCACCATTTTCTTACAGTTATATAATATTAACGCAGGACTATTGACACGGGACCTTAAATAAAGTATAATATAATTTGAAAATGATTATCAAATTCAAAAAAAGATAGGAAGCGGCAGATATGTCCTTACTCAGTAAAACGATCTCTTTTGCAGCAGCTGCAATGCTGGCAGCTGCTTCTCTTACAGGCTGTTCGGGAGCCGGGAAGTCCGATGGCGGGAAACTCAGCATCGTCTGCGTCTCGTTCCCCGAGTATGACTGGACGAGAAATATAATCGGCGACACGGACAGCGCCGAGGTAAAATATCTGCTCGGCAGCGGTCTTGATATACACAACTATCAGCCCGGAGCGCAGGATATGCTCACAATTTCCGAGTGCGACGTTTTCATATACACAGGCGGCAATTCCGAGACATGGACTGAGGGAGTGCTCGGAAATGCCCAAAACAAGAATATAAAAACGCTGAAGCTCTTCGACGCTCTCGGTCAGGACCTCAAAGAGGAAGAAGTCCGGGAAGGCATGGAACCCGAGGAGGAAGAGGAAAGCGGCGAGGTCGAATATGACGAGCATATATGGCTCTCGTTAAGGAATGCGGGGAGACTATGTGAAAACATATGCAATACCATATGTGAAGCCGATCCGTCAAACGCTTCCGCCTACCGTGCCAACCTGGCAGACTATACGGAAAAGCTCGCGGAGCTCGACAGCGAATACACTGAAATGGCAAACAATGCCTCTGTAAAGACGGTCCTTTTCGGGGACAGGTTCCCCTTCCGATATCTTGTTGACGACTACGGCATAGACTACTATGCGGCTTTTGCAGGCTGCTCGGCCGAGACAGCCGCAAGCTTTGAAACAGTCGCTACCCTTGCAGACAAGCTGGACGAGCTTAAGCTGGATACGGTCTTTATCATAGAAAATTCCGACGACTCCGTTGCACGGTCAATAATCAGCAATTCCAGGAGCAAAAACGCCTCTATCGAAAAGCTCAACTCAATACAGTCCGTCACTCAGAAGGACATCGACAGCGGCGCTGACTATATATCTATAATGAAAAACAATCTCGAAACTCTCAGGAGGGTGCTTAACTGAATGGGTACATTGCTAAGATGTGAGAACGTTTCTCTCGGATACGAGGGCGACGTTATCACAAAGGATCTTGATTTCTCAGTCAGCAGCGGCGACTATCTCTGCATAGTCGGCGAGAACGGCTCAGGAAAAAGTACGCTTATAAAGGCTCTTCTCGGGCTCAAACCGCCTCTCGGCGGCAAGGTGGAGCTCTGCGGAGAGGTCGGCAAGAACGAAATAGGCTATCTTCCCCAACAGACGCTGGTGCAGCGCGACTTTCCCGCTTCGGTGCGCGAGATAGTCCTCTCGGGCTGCATGAACCGCTGCGGGCTCAGACCTTTTTATAATAAGGGAGAAAAAAAGCTTGCTCACGATATGATGAGGCGGCTTGAGATAGAGCCCCTCACTAAGCGCTGCTACCGTGAGCTTTCGGGCGGTCAGCAGCAGAGAGTGCTCCTTGCGCGTGCTCTCTGTGCGGCAAGGAAAATGATACTCCTCGACGAGCCTGTAACAGGTCTCGACCCAAAAGCTACAAACGAAATGTACGAGCTTATCGACAGTCTCAACAAAAAGGACGGTATCACCGTTATAATGGTATCCCACGATATGAACGCAGCCGTAAGGTATGCCTCGCATATACTGCACATTGGAAGGAAGCAGCTGTTCTTCGGCACAAAAGACGACTATCTCACCAGTAAGATAGGACAGGCATTTCTCTCTGTAATGGGAGGTGAGGACAGTGAGTGAAATATTTGAAAAGCTCCACATGTACTTTCAGCTTCCTGCGGTAAGATACGCTCTTATAGTAGGTCTTCTCATCGCACTGTGCTCCTCTCTGCTTGGAGTTACCCTCGTCATGAAGCGTTTTTCATTCATAGGCGACGGACTTTCCCACGTTGCTTTCGGTGCAATGGCAGTTGCCACAGTAACGGGAATAACCAATAATATGTTCATTATCATGCCTGTGACCATAATTTCGGCTGTACTCCTGCTGAGAACGGGAAACAATACTAAGATAAAGGGCGACGCGGCAGTCGCCATGATATCGGTAGGCGCCCTCGCCGTAGGCTACATGCTTATGAACATAGCCGCTCAGAACGGCAGCGGCAGGACCTCAAGCAACGTTACCGCAGACGTATGCAGCACTCTTTTCGGCTCGACGGCCATACTCACTCTTACTACTGCCGATGTGTGGATATGCGTTGCAATGTCGGTCATCGTGGTGGCGGTGTTCCTTGTGTTCTACAACAAGATATTCGCAGTTACATTTGACGAGAACTTCGCCAAGGCTACGGGCATACGCTCGGATATGTACAATCTCCTCATTGCAGTAGTCATAGCAGTCATCATCGTTATCGCAATGAACTTCGTAGGCTCCCTGCTCATATCGGCGCTTATCATCTTCCCCGCCCTGTCGGCTATGAGAGTGTTCAAAAGCTTCAGGAGCGTTATCCTGTGTTCGGTAGTGATATCACTGCTGTGCGCATTTTTCGGCATAATAATCTCCATACTTGCGGGAACTCCCGTGGGCTCTACCATAGTTTCGGCTGATATAACCGTATTCTTTGTATTCTGTATCGTTTCCGCAGTTTTGAAACGCGGAAAATAACAGAAGTAAGCAAAGCACTTTCACTTTTATGTGAAAGTGTTTTTTTATGCTGCAATTTTCTGTTCTGCTCTTGACTAATCCAAAAGTTTGTGGTATAATATCTTTTTCTTACGGTATATTTACCGTAAATCAGATACAACAGGAGGAAACAAATATGAAGAATATGCTCAATTTCAAGAATTTCTCGGCAGAGGAACTCGCAAAGATACTGGAGATAGCTCTCGACATGAAGAAGTTCCCCGAAAAGTACACTGACAGTCTTAAGGGCAAAAAGCTGTACACGCTTTTTGAAAAGACATCTACAAGAACCCTCCTTTCGTTTACAACAGGCATAACAGAGCTTGGCGGAACCTACTACAATCAGCTGTGGAAGGACTCCAATTTTGTTATCGGCGAGCCTGTTTCCGAGATAAAGTACGTGGGCAGGAACGTTGATATCATCATGGCCCGCCTTATCAGAAACGAGACCGTGGAGCTGTTCGGCGCGAATACTATCGTGCCTTTCATCAACGGCTGCGACAGCTCATACCACCCCTGTCAGATACTTGCCGACGCTCTGACTGTAATAGAAAAGTTCGGCAGCCTTGACATAAACCTCATGTACGTAGGCGCAAAGAACAATGTCTTCAACTCGCTGGTCGAGTTCTTCGCAAAGATGAAAAAGGGCACTCTTTACGGACTTACACCCCTTGTGAACAATACCGTATGCGGAGACGATTTCTATAATGAGGCAAAGGCTACAGGCTTCTACAAGGAGCTGGATCCTGCTATGTCCATGGATGAGGCTAAGTCCTGCGCTAAGAAGATGCAGGTCATCTACACCGATACCTGGGTGGATATGGAATTCTTCAACAATCCCGCTTACCAGAAGCAGAAGGAGGAAACTCTCGCAAAAATGATGCCCTATCAGATAAACGATGAGTTCCTTGAGGGCTCGGAAGCTCTTGTATTCCACGATATGCCAATACACGCAGGCTTTGAGATATCTCAGAGCGTTCTCGACAAGCACATGGAGACTATACTCGACGAAGCCGAGAACAGGCGCCATGCTGAAAAGGCTGTGCTCTACTATCTGCTGAAAATGTGCTGATAATATGATATTTACTGTACGGGCGCTTATAAATCAGCGCCCGTCTTGACAAAGCAGACGTAAATGTGATATTATTATTGATGTATACATTTATTATCAAAAAGGAGGTTGCGCTATGGAAACCATTAACGAGATCGCTGCACGTATAAGAGAACTGCGCGAGGTGTGCGACTACACACAGGAAAAGCTTGCTCAGGAGCTTGGCCTTTCCGCCGAGCAGTATGCAGGCTATGAACAGAACGGGGATTTTCCAATAAGCGTCATCTATGAGATCGCAAATAAATTCGGAGTCGATTTTAACGAGCTGGTCACAGGAGAACCCAGCCGTATTGATACATTTCAGGTCGTCCGCAGAGGAAAGGGCAGAAGCATAAGCCGTTTCCCGGGTTACCGCTTCAAGGACCTTGCCTTCCGCTATGCGGATAAGGTCATGCAGCCTCTTTTAGTTACACTTGAACCGTCAGACGAGCCCGCTAAGCTCGTAAGCCATTCGGGTCAGGAGTTCAATCTCGTCCTCAAGGGCACTATTGCAGTGGTATTCGAGGATCAGGAGATCATACTCAACGAGGGAGACTCTATATATTTCAATCCCACATATCTTCACGGTCAGCGCTGCGTTGGTGACAGCAAGGCAAGATTCCTGACAATGATCGCTGAATAACAAGCCGCTTCCGGCTAATAAAAAGGAGTTCTTATTATCATGCTTTTAGACCGATATCTTCCGCGTATCGAATTTGATTCATATGAGGATTTCAAGAAAAACTACCGCGTTAATGTTCCCGAAAACTTCAACTTCGGCTGGGATATAGTTGACGAATGGGCAAAACAGGAGCCCGAAAAAAAGGCTCTTGTATGGCTCAGCCATGACAAACAGGAAAAGACTTTCACATTTACTGATATATCAAAGCTTTCAAACCAGACCTGTCACTATTTCCGCAGTCTCGGACTTAAAAAGGGCGATGTGGTGCTTCTTATACTGCGCCGCCGCTGGGAATACTGGGTAATTGCCACAGCTCTTCATAAGCTTGGCGTTATACTTATACCCGGAAACCTGCTTTTCACTACACATGATATCGCTTACCGCGGCAATATGGCCGGTATTTCGGCTATCATCGCCTGCGACGACGAATACATAAGAGGTCAGATCGACGGAGCAGCTCCCGAAATAAAGACTCTGCGCAAGAAAATAGCTGTTGCCGAGCCCCGCGAGGGCTGGGACTACTTCGAGGACGAGATAGCCAGGTTCCCCGATACCTTCGAGCGCCCCACAGGCGATCAGGCTACAAAAGCAACCGATACCATGCTCATATACTTCACATCCGGCTCTACAGGTATGCCGAAGATGGTATGTCACAACTTCGCACACCCACTCGGTCATATCGTTACCGCAAAGTACTGGCATCAGGTACAGGAAAACAAGCTCCATATGTCCATTTCCGACTCGGGCTGGGCTAAGTTCGGCTGGGGCAAGATATACGGACAGTGGATATGCGGCGCAATACAGTTTGCATACGACTTCACAGGCAGATTCAACGCCAAGGATATCCTTGAAGTAATAAGCCATTACAAGCTTACCACCTTCTGCGCTCCGCCTACAATGTACAGATTCATGCTTCAGGAGGATATGACAAAGTACGATCTATCCTCCATACAGAACTTCTGCAACGCAGGCGAGCCCCTCAATCCTGAGGTCTTCAACCGTATCTACGAGCTCACAGGCAAGAAGATGCGCGAGGGCTTCGGTCAGACAGAGGGTACTGTGCTCATCGCAAACTTCCCGTGGATAGACCCGAAGCCGGGCTCCACAGGAAAGCCATCGCCCCTCTACAATATCCACCTTCTCCGCCCCGACGGAAGTGAGTGCGATGACGGTGAAGAGGGCAGCATAATGGTATGCGGCATAGACAAGGAACGTCCGACAGGTCTGTTCTGCGGCTACTACAAGAATCCCGAGCTCACAGATGCTGTTCTCGGAGGAAAGAACTATGATACAGGCGACGTTGCATGGCGCGATTCAAAGGGATACTACTGGTTCGTCGGCAGAAACGATGATGTTATCAAGTGCTCCGGCTACCGTATCGGACCGTTTGAAGTTGAAAGCGCTCTGCTCACCCACCCTGCCGTTGTTGAATCGGCTATCACAGGCGCTCCCGACCCCATCAGAGGTCAGGTAGTAAAGGCTACCGTTGTTCTCGCAGAGGGCTATACCCCCTCTCCCGAGCTCACAAAGGAGCTTCAGGATCACGTTAAGCGTGAAACTGCGCCTTATAAGTACCCCCGTGTCATCGAATACGTAAAAGAGCTTCCCAAAACTCTCGGCGGTAAGATCAAGCGTGCCCAGATACGTCATCAGGACGAGGAAAACGTACAGAAATAAACCATAAACTCCAAGCAGCCATAAAGAAGCGACCGCATCTTTATGGCTGCTTCCGGATAAAAAGTGATCAGTTATAGTCATTTGCCGAAGCTATGCACCGACAAGCGATCAATAAAAAAGGCAAATATGAGAAAACTAATCATAACATAAGGACTTCCATGCTTTGGAAAAAGCATATGATATTATTTTCTCAGTTCTGAAATAAATTTTTAAATTACCCCGTTTTCAGGTACATCACTGCGTAAACTATAAACAATATTGGGGGTGGCAAATATGACTTCTGATGTACATCAAATCATATCCCAGGTCTACAGGGCGAAAAAAGACAGCCACGCAGCAGATGAGCTCATATCTGCTTACATGCCCTTTATAAAGTCTGAAACTTCCAAGTTTCTTAACCGTCCGCCCGATCAGAGCGATGACGAGCTTAGCATTGCTATGTTCGCCTTCTATGAAGCTATCAAGAATTATTCGAGACTACGCGGCTCATTTCTGAAGTTCGCCGCATTACAGATAAAGAATCGCCTGATAGATAACTACCGTAAAGAAAAGAGAAATAAAGGTCAAATATCTTTGGACGTTAACGATGATGATAAAACAGACCTGAAAGAAACGATCCGAGATGAACACGATGATTACGCAGAAAACGAACTACGAGACGCAACAAAGCAGGAGATCGAAGAGCTTTCAGCACAAATGAAGGATTTTGGTGTGACCATGAACGATGTTGCGGAGAATTCTCCGCGGCAGCGCCGTACACTGGAGATATGTCAGAAAGCTGTTGCTTATGCAAGAAAAAATCCTGAGATCCTCGATGACTTTCTGAGAACAAAGCGCGTCCCCCTCGCCAAGCTTGCGGAGGGCGCAAATGTTGAGAGGAAGTCTCTTGAAAGACACCGCCGCTATCTTGTTGCTGTTCTTCTTATATGTACCAACGGCTACGAGATAATGCGCGGCCATATCATGCAAGTATTAAAAGGTGGTGAAAACAAATGAAATATATCGTTATGGAATGTCACGAAGGATATGCTGTACTAATGGACGAAGAATCCCGTTATGTCAGCGCCGCAAATCTTCACTACGAAGTGGGTCAGACTGTCCTCTCGCCTGTTCTTATGAACTATGAGGCAGAGAGCGAGAGAAAGATCAGCTTCTACGTTACAAGATTCGCAGCAGCTGCCGCGTGTATCGCTCTTGCGGTCTCAGCAGGTTCATTCTATTATTCACGTAATTTCAAAACTCACTCCACCGTCTTAATAGCTGCCAAAACCAACATAAGAATGGATCTCAACAAAAAGGGCAGGGTCCTCCACATCAGCGGAGGCGATATCAATGCCGACAGGCTGCTCAAAGACTATGACGGCAAGGGCAAGGACAAGGTAACCGCAGCTCACGAGATACTTGATATTGAGAAATCCAGCGGATACGACTTTGAGGAAGACGGCGTCGACCTCTTTATAAAGACGGACGCCGATGAATACAACTCTATCAAAGAAGATTTCGAAAACGGAATCAACGATATCAAGATAAACGTATATGAATACGGTACTCCTAAGCCGAAAGAACCCGAGCCTCCCAAGCCCGCTGAAGTAAAGCCGAATGAAGGCAAGTCTCCCGAAGCTCCGAAGCTTCACGAACATACAGAGCAGACACCAGAGGCTCCTGTACAGCCGCAGGCAGATGTACAGGTTCCCGAAGCTACAGCACCTGTAAACGCAGGCACTCCTGCTGCTCCTGCAGCACCGAATGCTCCCGAGGCTCCTAAAGCTCCGGACGCTCCCGAAACACCGAAGGCTCCGGCCTCCGACGTCATCAAACCTGCCGACAAGAACAAGAGCAGCGTCAAGCCCGATGACAAGCTTGGCTCTCCCATGCCAGAGGAACAGCAGCATGATGCACCTCAGGCTTCGGCAGATAACAATAATAACCGTTATGTGCTCAAAGAAAACAACGGTATCATCGAGATAACCCGTGAAGCAGTTGACAAAATAAAACCGCTTCTTCCCGCTCCTGCGCCAAGTGCGCTGACAGCGGATTATAATATAGAAGAAACTCGGGAAGCACTGCCCGAGGCCGAAGGATCTTCATTCCGCACAGCAGAACCCCTTAAAGAGGATCCGCAGGATACCCTCCCTAAGCCCGAGGCGCTTTCGACGGACGAAACAAAGATCATGGCTCCGGAGAGTCCCCGGCACCCACTTTCTTCTCTGACAGCTTCGACTGCCCAAGCACTGACAGCCGACCAGAGCAAGGAGGTACTCAGGGAAACGCCCCATGCAGAGCATGCAGGCGCTCCCGAAAACACACCCTCCGTTCCCCCATTCCCTATTCCCTGAGAAAACATGAATTACATAAAAGGCAGGAAGGCATTGCACAGGCGGTGCCTTCCTGCTTTTTATGCCGAAAAATAAGGCTTTGAAGACGTATTAAAATAATTTCTGAAATTTTTTCCAAAAAAATTCATAATTACCCCGCTTTTTATAAACGGACTCCGTAAACTGTTAACATAAAGCAAATAAAGCTTATATATCTCCCCAAGAGGAGATAAATCCAAAACAAAAAGGAGTAATTACCAATGAAAAGCAAAAAGAACATTCTTGCTGCTATAGCTGCTATGTCTGTAATGGCTTCAGCTATGAGCCTCAACGCATTTGCTGCTGAGGAAGCAGAGAACACAGACGTTGCACTCACAGCTGTAGCTGTTGAGGAAGTTGCTGAAGAAGAGACTTCTGAGGATGAAGTAGTCGTTGAAGCACCCGAGCTCATCGTTCCTGCTGACGACGCTGAGAAGCCGGTTCCTCCGGAGCCGCCCGTTATCCTCGACGTAACAGATTTCATCGATCAGATCCGTACTTTCATCGACGCTAACAGCATCGATATTCTTACAGATACTATCCTTGAGAACTGGGATCAGATCGAGAAGGTTGACGTTCACTTCCACGCTAACGAGAAGCCTGAGCCGCCTGTAGCTCCCGAGGACGCTGAGAAGCCCGAGGTTGACGAAGAGGCAGCTGAGGAAGTTGCTGAGGAAGAAGATGCAGAGGACAGCGAGAAGCCCGAAAAGCCCCTCGGCCCTGTACATCTCGAACTCACAGATCTCTTCATGCAGTTCCGTGATAAGGTAGACCTCAGCAAGGTTGACTTTATCGACGACGAGACAAAGGAGAAGATCCTCAACGCTAAGGATGTTCACGCTGACGTTCACTTTGTAAATCCGAACAAGCCTGAGCCGCCTGTAGCTCCCGAGGAAGGCGAACTTCCTACACCTCCCGCACCTCCTGTAGCACCTGAGGAAGGCGAGCTTCCTACACCTCCCGCACCTCCTGTAGCTCCTGAGGCTCCTAAGGGACCTGCTCATGAGCACCTCGGACCCAAGGAGAGAGAGGCTCTCAAGGCTGCTGAGGCTGAAGCAACAACTGAGGCAGTAGCTGAGGAAACAACTGAGGCTGCTTCAGACGCTGAGATCAGCGAATAATCAATTCACTTGCAAGATCTGCCCTTGCCTTAATAGGTTTTTCCCCGAAGGGCAGATCTCAACAATAATCCAATCCCAATCCCCTTATCCTCTTTTACCCCCTTTTACCCGCCTGATATCTGCACATCTCGGTAAAAGTGCGGATATCAAGATTGAATATGATAAAAGGAAGCGCCGCAGAGCACATTTTTGCGGCGCATTTTTTTATTTCACCCCTGACTTGTCATGTTTCCGCATAAAATATAAGAAAAAAGAGTTTTTTCTCTGCGAAACTTGCTATTTGGAGCGCTATATGTTATAATAAAGGTACTTAACATTTCTGCCGTTATTATGGCGCAAACTAAGGAGGAACTCCAGTGAAAGCAAGATTTCATCTGCCTGATTTTGCAAGGCTTTTCAAATTCAACTCCGTTTTTCTTTCAATGCTTGAAAACAGCCCCGAGCTTTTCCGCGAGGGTGTGGAGATAGCTTCAATCTACGGCATCTTCCCGCCGTCCCTGTGGAACGGCGGCCGGGTTATGCACGGCATGTGCCAGAAGGACTTTGTAAGAGGCGTCACCAGACACTTTAACAGCAAGGGTATTCCACTACGCTTTACCTTCACAAACCCCATGATCGAAAAGAAGCATCTAAGCGACGAGTTCTGCAACATGGTAATGCATATCGCAGACAATGGCATGAACGAATGTATCGTTATGTCCCCCATACTTGAAGACTACATAAGGAAAAACTATCCGGGCTACAAGCTCACAAGCTCAACATGCAAGAGAATTACAGAGCCCGAAAAGCTTTATGAGGAGGTCTGTAAGGACTACCACATAGTAGTTATTGACTACGACCTCAACAACAGGTTCGACGTACTTGAAAAGATCCCCAACAAGGAAAAGTGCGAGATACTGGTAAATGCATGCTGCAACCCTGCCTGTGCAAACCGTTCTCTCCACTATCAGACCATAGGTCTGGAACAGATAGCCTACGCAAACCACGTAAGAAAATATCCCAACGCTCCCTTCGATTCGGACAGATTCGCCAAGGAGCACCCCGAGGCAAAGGCTGTATTTGAATGTAAGTGCGAGCACAGGAGTCTTTTCGATATAAAGTCCCTGAGCACACATATAACTCCAGACGATATATGGAACAAGTACATTCCTATGGGCTTCAGCCAGTTCAAAATAGAGGGCAGGACCTTCGACATGTTCAATCTTATGGAACATTATCTCTATTACATGGTAAAGCCCGAGTGCGTTGATAAGGCACGACTCATTTTCCTGAGAAATCTCAGTCTTAACGGCGCTATAATCGTTCCCGATCAGGAGATGCCACGATAAATTCAAAAAACGTAAGAAAGCAAAGCTTTCTTACGTTTTTTCAGTAATCAGCAAGCAGCGTAAAATGCTCGGTCAGTTTTCCTTTTTCTTCATATGTAAAAGAACTGCTGTTATTGCTGTTATCGCGGCTAAAAGTCCTGCTATTCCCCCGCCTATAGCTGTTCTGCCCTGTTTTGTCAGCCGTTTCTCTCCGTATTCGGTAGTCATATAGCTGAAGCCTGCTGTGCGGAATGCTGCGTCCACATCATCTGCAATGACCTTATGCCCCTCGGCATTGGGGTGTATGTCAAAGCCGGCTATATTCGTAAGCTCATCGGCTTTGCCTTTGAAATCAGCTGCTACGTCGATAACAGTATATCGTTCAGCCGCATTGTCCGAAATTATCTCATTCAGTCTGCCTATCTTCTTTTCCGAAAAATCAGTTACCTTTTTGAAATTGCTGAAATGCTCGAGAGGATCGTAAAGGGTCTGCACGAAGACCTTTCCGTCGGTACGCTTGCTCAGCTCATCGGAAATGATCCTGATATTGGTGCCGAACTGCTCCAGTGCCTTGTCAACGTCATCGTTCATGCTCAGAAAACCGGACGCCGCGCTGAAAAGGTCAAAACTTCCCGAATCAAATGTGCCCTTTTCGGTAATTCCGAGACTGCTGAGGAAACTCAGCATTATATCAAGCAGATCGTTGCCGCCGACAGATATGACCACTGCGTCGCTGTCCTTAAGATCGTTGTCGAGCTCGCCGCTGCGTATGAGCTCTATCAGGTCTGCGGAGGTGTCTCCCGATACGGCTCTGTTGACCATTTCGTGTCCGCATTTGTCACCGAGCTCAGAATCGTACTTCACCTTCAGCAGATTCGCATAGGACGGGCAGCTGTACAGATCTCCGGCAGTATAGCCCTCAAGTCCGTAGCCTGCCGCGATGGAGTCTCCGAGGAACAGCATTTTCGGCGGTGCGTCAATACTGTAGGATACCTCCCGCGAAGGTATCTCCGTCATTGCGCATGATGATAAACATGCAAGAAGCGATACCCCACTCAGAAATGCAGCTGCTCTTCTCATTGTAAAAACCTCTTTTCAGAAAATAATAAACATCGTTCATATTGTAGCAGATATATGCCCGAAAGTCAACACAGCTGCTTTCTTTTACTCCTTAATATGCATTTTATGCCAATATCCCAGTCCATAGTATAATAAGCAACGCAGATAAGCCGCAAACATGTGACCGATAGCAATAAACCTACTGTTATTATTTACCAAAGCAATATATATTTTACTGGACAATCGTATAAAAATATGATATAATTACATATATACTACTTTTTGGATCGGAGGGTGAAGTTATGGATCTCCAAGCACTTGCTGACAGCTTTGAGCCTATGACCTGTATCATGTCCGTTGAGGTATTCCCCGACGGGAGCTACGGAAATATCCGTATCGTCGCCGGCAATAAGGCTTATGTAAATTCCATAGAAAATCCCGATAATATCGCATTTGCTGAAATGCTGGACAATAAATTCGTACCGGATTCACCTTATGAGAGATATATCCCGAAGGACCTTAACTTTGAGAACGCATGCTATGCGGCTGCTGTACTGAAAAAAACTTTCCATACCTATATGCATCCCGAAAGATACAGCTTCTGGGTTGATATGTATATGATGCCCATAGTTTCGGACAAGCCCGGTATCTATTATTGCACCTACACTCAGGAGCTTACTCCCGAAGCAGATACAAAGCGCATGTCCAATGTTGACTCAACCGTATCGGTTTCTGTTCTCGAGACCTGTATAAAACTCAGAGGCACCGACAAGTTCAAGCATACCATGGACGAAGTAATCAAGGATATACGTGAAATGTGCGGAGCTCAGGTGTGCTGCATACTCCTTACTGATTTTGCTGAAAAAAAATGCTCCGTACTCTGCGATTCTGCCGCTCCCGGACTGGGTCTTATGCCGGTGGGAGATTACCTCAGTCAGAACTATACCAATTTCTTTGATATAGTCGCAACCTGGAAGGATACTATCGCAGGCAGCACCTGCCTTATAATACAGAATGAGAACGACATGGAGGTGCTCCGTGAACGGAATCCCGTGTGGTGTGAGTCCATGCAGTCATCGGGCATACAGAGCATAGTGCTCTATCCCCTTTACTACAACGGCGAGACTCTCGGCTACATATGGGCTATAAACTTTGACACCGAGAACACTGTAAGAATACGCGCTACCCTTGAGACCACCTCATTTTTTGTGGCTTCGGAGATAGCGAACAATCAGCTCCTTGAGCAGCTTGAGACCATGAGTACAGTTGATATGCTCACGGACGTGTACAACCGAAACGCACTCAACAAGCGTATCGACGAACTCGTGAAGAACAGTGACAGCACGCCTGACAGCCTTTCTGTGGTCTATGCCGACCTCAACGGTCTGAAGCAGGTCAACGACAGCGACGGCCATGTTGCAGGAGACAATCTCCTGAAGAAAGCCGCAAACGTGTTCAAGGAAGTCTTTTGCGACGGCGAGATATACCGCGCAGGCGGCGATGAATTCATGGCCATAGTCATAGGCATTTCCAAGGAGGAGCTGGAAATGCGTGTGAAAAAGCTGAGCAGCTACGCCGATACTGACGGAAATGTAAGCTTTTCGCTGGGCTACTGCTTCGACAACACAGGCTGCAATATCCGCAAGGCTATGAGTGAAGCTGACAAGAGTATGTACAAAAACAAGCAGCAATTCTACGAAAAGTACCCCGACCGAAGACGCAAAGACTGAAATCGCGGCTGAGACCGCTGAAATAGCAATAATATCCGCATCGCCTTACGGCGACATCTCTAAGTTCTGTCCGCGAAAGCGGACACTTTTTTTGTCAAAGCAATGGTATTACACCGTTTATGCGCATACTCCCTGCGTATACTTTACTGTGGTAATTTTTTACGCGATTATCCCTCTCACTCTGAATCAGCCGTATTTACATGATAATTCTATTCGGGCTATCGTCAAAACCGTTGCTTTTCCATGAGATTCTTCATTTTTTCACCCAAATCTACCTTTTTTCGGTTGAATCCCCTGCCTGATATATGATATAATTATTGTGCTAAAGATGTCACATTTACATAAAAACAGATAATAACAGGCAAAATATTTAAAGAATGGGAAACGTAAAAATGACCTGCTGAAAACAGGAAATGAAAAACATAGGAGGAAAACATGAAAAAGCACTTCATACGCAGAACTGCTGCGGGACTTTTATGTCTCGGACTGGTCATGCAGTCCGCCGCCTTTCTCCCCGTACAGGCAGAAACCGGGAACGGCGTAACAATTAACGAGGTCTGTGCCAAAAACACAGCCTATCAGACAGGCGAAAACAACTTCTTTGACTGGATAGAGCTTTACAACGGCGGCTCGTCTGAAGCCGACCTTTCAGGCTGGGGGCTCTCCGACAGCGAGAAAAAGCCCTATCTCTATACTTTCCCCGATGGCACACGTATCAAGGCAGGCGAAAGGCTCGTAGTCTTCTGCGACAGTGACGCTGCTGCAAATGACAGCTCTGTCGCTCCTTTCGGCCTTTCCACATCTGGCGAGACCATTCTCCTCACAGACCCGCAGGGCAATACCGCAGATAGCCTCACATACAGCTACCTTGCCGAGGATACCTCCTACGGTCAGTATCCCGACGGCAGCGGTGAGCTATACACCCTCAAATGCACCCCCTCTCAGGCTAACAGCGCTCCCGAGGGCAGCAATGCCGTACATCAGCCGGCATTCTCACAGGAAAGCGGCTTCTATGACAACAGCTTCGCACTTACTATCACAGCCGATGAGGGCTGCACCATATACTACTCAACCGACGGAAGCGACCCTACTGCCGAGTCCGAAAAGTACACGGCTCCCATAACAGTAGAGGATATGTCCGATACCGAGAACCGTCTCAGCGCACGCACCGATATAGTTCCCGGCAGAGCAGAGGCTCCGAGAAGCACTGTTGACAAGGCAGCTATAATCCGCGCAGTATCAGTTGACAGCGAAGGCCGCATCAGCGAGCCCGTTACCAAGACTTACTTCATAGGCAAGACTAATTCAGGATATTACCCGAAGATGAAGGTAGTATCCCTTGTTACCGATCCGGATAATCTTTTCGATTACGAAAAAGGCATATACTGCCTCGGTCAGGCATACGGCGGCAAACAGGAGGAACCCCCCAAGGAGGAAGAACCCTCCAAGGAGGAAGAACATCCCAAGGAAGAAGAACGTCCCAAAGAAGAGGAACGTCCAAAGGAGGGAAACGGTCCGGAGCAGGGCAGAGAACCCAACGACGGCAGAGTTCCCCGCCAGAAAGCAGGCAACCCGTGGGAGATACCCGCTAACTACTCCATGAGGGGCAGGGACTGGGAACGCGAGGCAAGCTTCACCCTCTTCGACAACGGCGAAAAGGTCCTTGAACAGAACGTCGGTATCCGTATCAAGGGAAACTATTCAAGAAGTCTCCCGCAGAAAAGCTTTAATATATTTGCACGGGAGGAGTACGGCACTGCCGGGTTCGATTACGACTTCTTCTCGGGCAAGGCCGTAAAGGCAAAGAACGGCAAGGCTATAAAGAAATACGGCGGAGTCCTGCTCCGTAACGGCGGAAACGACAATACCTATGCTTTCTTCCGCGACAGCATAAATCAGAGCCTTATCGCCGACAGAGCCTTCGGTCATCAGGCTACTACTGAGTGCATACTCTTTATCGACGGCGAGTTCTGGGGCATCTATCAGATGATGGAGAAACTGGACAAGAGCTACATAAACGAGCACTACGGTATAAAGAAAAGCGATATCGCCATGATAGAGGACGGCGAGCTTGAGGAGGGCACCGATGAGGACCTCAGGGACTGGAGCGAACTGTGCAAGGGCGTTGCAAGCGGAAGCGTATCATATGACGAATTTTGCAGCAAGGTGGACGTACAGGGCTTCATGGACTACTTCGCAGCCGAGATTTACTGGGCTAATGCAGACTGGCCGCAGAAGAACTACTCCGCATGGCGCTCAAACGCTGTTGACGAAAGCAATCCCTACGCTGACGGCAAATGGCGCATGATGCTCTATGATACAGAGTCGGGACAGGGTCTCTACGGCAGCAATGACAAGAGCTTCTCCGCCGACTGCTACAGACGTATCAGCAGCAGCAACTGCGAGTTGGGCAGAATGTTCACCGCTCTCATGGGCAATGAGAAATTCAGACTGGATTTTGCAAGAACTATGATGGACCTTGCAAACTTCAACTTCACCACCGAAAAGACGCAGGAAACTATCAACGGCTACAGGAATAACTTCAAGCAGCAGGTGCTGGATACATTTGCCCGCTTCAATTCCAACAGCCTTTCAGGCGGCAGCGGAGAGAACAGGTTCGAGAGCTCAATGTCAACAGTTCTCAACTTCTATGCAAAGCGCTATTCATATGCGGAAAGCAGCACAAGATCGGCAGCCAAGCTTTCCTCCGCCCCTTACAAGCTCACTGTTAACAACCACGCCGACAACGGCAGCATAAGGCTGAACACCCTCGACCTCGGCAATACCGACGGCTGGAGTGGGAACTACCATGCAGACTATGATATTTACGTATCGGCTGCTCCCGAGGAGGGCAGGACCTTCTCACACTGGATAGTAAAGGGCGCAAAAATAACCGAGGGCGATGAGAAGTCCGCGGAGATAAAGATACGCCTCGAAGAAAACGCTACTGTTGAAGCAGTATACGAGACTGATGTACGCGGCGACGTCAACGCTGACGGAAAATTCAACGTGGTTGACCTTGTACTGCTTCAGAAATGGGTCGCAGGCGACAGGGATTACGAGCTTTCAAGCTGGAAGCATGCCGATCTCTGCGAGGACGGAATTATCGACGTATTCGATATAGTATCAATGAGAAGAGAGCTTCTCAAAGCAAACTGAAAAGCATAAGCAAAGGGCGTAAAGAACAGCTTTCTTTACGCCCTTTTTTGATTTATTTGTATTTATAGGAAGATATCTTCCAGTTTCCGTCCTCTTTTTCAAGGAAAATAAGCATATACTCATTGCCCGAGTAAGCGTCATTGACCTTTGCACGAACATTCATCGAAGTATCTGTTGTATCCATGATATCAAAATCGCCTGTAAAATCAATTCTGTTGTCAGCCTGACTTGCCTCTATCTCTTGGATAACGTGAGCGTAGAGCTTTCCGTCACTTTCAAGGTAGAAAGGTACTCCCAAGGGGTTCTGTCTGCCTAAATAACTGTTTATGAAATGATCTCTGTATGAACCGCAGATACGTTCGGATATATACTGCTTCAGCTCTTCAAGTGTGGAAAATCTTGAGTCTGTCACTCTGTAAAACTCTCCGTTGCTTTCGTTTTTGTCAACCTCGACATTAAGATCGGATATAGCTATTATATCGTTAAGCATATTTGCAGATGACTTTGCGATATAAAGGGCTTCATCGTTCTGCTCATAGATATCCGATGTTGTGGGCTCTGTTTCGGGATAGCCGTCATAAAAATCGATTTCCTTTTCGAATAAGAGCCTGTCTGCGGAATGCTCCTTAAGATCGTTCCATACCAGCTTATCTCCCTCAAGCATGAACTCAGCCGATCCGTCTGTGTATTCAACAGTATCTGTGGGATAGGTGTCTCCTTCTTTAACTTCACTGTTGGTTTTGGTGCCGCCGCCATTGCATACCAGCTTTCCTTTATCGGGTCTGAGGGGATATAACCATGATGAATAACTATTTCCCGAACCGCCCCATTTTATTATAGCCTGATATTCGTCTTCTCCTTTGGCGGATATTTCTATCGTGGCTCTTCCGTAGCCCCATCTGCCTGTAAGAGCTTTTATCTGCTCTGTGCCGTTATCTGCCTGAGCAGTATTCGTCTCGGTATTGTCGTTATTCTCCTGTCCGTCTTCGGGAATTTCAAGGCCATTGAGCTTCCAGCTGCCATCTGTGAAAACAGCATGGAGAACGGTCGTGTGAGGCTTGACTCTTTTATCGGGCAGTATATTGGTAAATACCATATCAAAGCTGTTGTCGCTGACAACGTTTTTGACCTCGATCTTGGTATCGGCAAGGAAATCATTGACCGTTTTTCCTTCAGTATTGGATATCATCTTTTCATTCTTCCTGAAATAGAGCTTTTCGTCTATCTCCTTGAATTCGGGCTCCTGTCCGAGGTATGCGGTCAGTGAAGTCTGATAGTGGGAAAGAAGCTCGCCCGAAAGGGTATTCCTGAGAGAGTCTATCAGCTCATCTTTACTATTCCATGAAGTTACCCTGTAGTAAGTTACTGTTGAATCGTCATAATCCACAGCAGTCTGAATGTCGTTTTCGTCAAGCTCTATCCCCTCGGGGATACCATATGCCCAGCGCTCAATGATCTTGTATTCGCTGAGCAGCTTATTGGCGGCATCGGTTTGATCTGCCTCAGGAGCAGATGTTGTGGAAGCTATTGTTGAAGTCACATTGTTGAGCGGCTCGTTGTCGTTTCGAGGCTTGTTCCTGTTCAATGTGAATATGGTTCCGCCGATACCTCCGACTAACAGCAGGCAGGCTGCAACAGAAGCCAGTGCATGCCATTTGGGTCTGCGATAGCGTTCAACTCCGCTTACCTCGTATTCGTCCTTGCTTATATTTATATTTCTTTCTCTGTTCTTTTTATCCAGCTTTTTCTTACTCATAGCCAGCATCCTCTCTTTTTCTTCTTTTGTGAGCACAGGGACCTCTGAAAGAAGCTCCAGTGTCTTGTCGTCTGCGTTTTCAAGCATATCAAACTCACGATTCTCTTTCATATTCCGCATCCTCCTTACAGTGTGATACCGGCTGCTGCCAGTGTGATTTTCAGCTTATTGAGAGCTCTTGCTGCTCTCATCCTCACAGCAGAGGCTTTCATGGAAAGCTGTTCCGCTATCTCAGAAGAAGAACGATCGTAATAGTATTTCTGGAGGATAATAGTGGAATCGGGTTCGCCAAGCTCCTTTATCATGCTCATAAGAATACTGCGGGTCTCCGCATTATCGGAATCGGCTTCGATATCAGTCTCAGAGCCTATATTTACAAGCTCCTCCTCTGCGCTGTCCGAGTAGTGACCGCTTCTTGCGGTAAGGCTGTGAAAGGCATTAATGGCACGGCGCTTTGCAACTGTGCCTACATAGCCTTTCAAATCGCCATCAAAGCTGCTATCGGTGTCGTAGCCGAAGAATACGTCCGCGAATATATCGCTTACGCACTCCTCCATATCCTCTCTTGAAGCAATGCTTCTGAGCTTATTGTAAACTATAGCATATACATAGTCGCAGTAGCTTTCAAACAGTGCGTCATAGGCTTTGTCACGCGACCTCTTGTATAGAGTACAGTATTCTTTTGCTGTCATGGTTATCCTCCTGATATTCTGAAAGAATTTCCCGGAAATCGTGCTTTCATAAATAACATTCAAGCC
The DNA here is from genome assembly GCA_002309635.1 of Ruminococcus flavefaciens. Lineage (GTDB taxonomy): Bacteria > Bacillota > Clostridia > Oscillospirales > Ruminococcaceae > Ruminococcus > Ruminococcus flavefaciens_J. The sequence continues at coordinate 67,749 of DBXO01000032.1, forward strand.
GGAATGCAGAACTGTCACAAAAATCAGAAAAAAAGTTTTGTTTTTTTTCGTAAGCCGGCAGACGTCAGCTTTATTGCCCCTCGCCGCACTCACGCAGGCTGGCTCGGACTGCCCGAGTATGGTAAGATAAGCAGCTGCCAACGTATGCAGCTGATAAAAAGCCTGATAAATTTTAGCATATAACCGCTGCTTTGTCAATAAAAACGCCATAGCCTTCATAAAAAAGCTATGGCGAAGTTTTCTTTTATGTAACCCCATACAAGCGGCCGCATATGAAAATTATGCACTGGCTTTTATGCTGCCGCTTTTGTTCGGGTTACTTTACAGAGGGGGTATCAAACATATTATTATGGAATGATCTTAATGTATACCGTTGATATATCATTCGGTATAATGCTGGTTGAGATTCAGCAGGCGGTTCTGTATAGCCATAACGTCTGTAATGGTGATACCGTTGCCGGTCATGTCTATATCGCCGTTGAATCTTCCGCGGTCCGAAAGCTGGAACTTGCTCGGATTTGACAGATACTGCATTATCATTACAGCGTCAGCCATATCTATGATTCCGTCGCAGTTTACATCGCCGCTGTATTCAAGCATATAAGGATCGCAGCCGTAATCGTACGAGCTTGAGCAATCCGAAGAATCACGGGGCGTTACATCTTCCTTGAGCAGAACATATACCTGAGCGAAGAAGATATCGTAAATATCTCCACTGATACCGTTCTGATTGAAATCGCACCTGCTGTTGATGTTATTCCACACATCAGCGGGCATTTTCAATGTGTTGTTGTCACTGTGCGCTGCGACCTCAAAGATATAATCGTTTGCAAGGTCGTAATCCTTATGGTCTGCAACTCCGTCCATATTAAGATCCGGAGCTGCCTGTTTTCCTGACATTACGTTCTCATAATAGATCCTGAAGCCCTTTTCAAAGACTTCGTTGTCAAAATGGAAGAAACTGTCATCATCGATGATTATACCTATCTCAACAGCGCTTCTGTAGAGGCTGTCGCCGATAGAATACTCCCCTGCATGTTCGATCATGCTTTCGTAGAAATCATTTTCAAAGTACTCCGGCATAAGCGTCATATGCATTGCAAAATAGCTCTCCAGGCCTGAAACGAAGCTTGAGACCTCATAGGGCTCCTCGTAATAAACGAAGGGTCTCGCATAGTACACAGCGTCGCAGTTCTTCTTTATATTATCGGGAAGAACGATGGTGTTGGGACGGGGAACAGCCATATAGCCGCCATCAACAGGGACCATATAGTTATCGAGGTAATTGTCTCCGTTGATCTTGAGATATGCAAGGTCTGCGATATCCACGGTGCCGTCTTCATTCACATCGAGATCGATAATACCCTTATCCGCCATATCCTCGATGATATAGTGGTCTATCAGGAGCTTATGTGCAATATTGTTTACCATGCGTGCGAATGACGTTGTATCGTCGTCATAGCCCACAGGGAGATTAATGCTGCCGCTGAACGCAGGATCATAGGTCTTGGGGTGAACGTCGTCATATGATACTCTGTTGTTGATGAAGTAGTAGCATATGAGTATATTCGTATCCTCAAAGCTTATCTCGCCGTCTGCGTTATAGTCGGCATTCTTCGCAATGCTGCTTATATCTGAAGAGGTATCCCTGCCTTCAGCGCCGAGGCAGTACATATAATGCATGCGGCAGTCTGAAAGGTCGAATTTTCCGTCAGCGTCAAGGTCTGTTGTCATACCCTGTCTGAGGATATTCTCGATACCGTTCTTCTGATTCGGATATCTGTCATTATTGACATGATATTCTGTACTTACATTTGAAATAACGTTTGACATTGAGGCGGTGAGAGACGACAGAAATTCAGGTATCCTCTGCATATCTATCCTCACCTCATGGGCAGGAACGTCCTGCTGAGCGTTGCTTATAGGCTTTGCCGCAGTCTTTGAAGACGTTACGGCGTTGTTTTTGCTTGCTGTTACGGATATTCTGTTTCCATTAGTGACAGTGCAGATAGCATCGGTCCTGACCGTGCTTGTCGTAATGGCAGTTGCCCGTTTACGGGTCGTTTCCGCAGAAGCGTCCGACAACGCCGTTGTGATCTTTGACGTGTCTTCTGAGTCATAAGCATTTGTTGTGCTCTCATTACCCGAACCGAGGGTTGTTTCCGCAGGCGTTACATTATCGATATCAGGCAGCATGATGCTGTTCCTGTCGCTCCTGAACATACCCGTTCCGAGCACTACAGCTGTGCAGCACACAAGAGCAGCGGCAGCAGCACAGTATTTAACTATCATTGCTCTGCGCTTGTCCTTGGCTATCTGCTCATCGCGCCGTCTGAGTATAGCCTGAGTTACCTCATCATAGTTCCGCATACGTTATTCCCTCCTTTTCCAGTTCGATTTTGAGAGCCTTCTTGGCTTGATATAAAAGGTTTGTAATCTGTCTGTCGCTCTTTTTCATTATCACCGCCGTTTCAGCATTTGTAAAGCCTTCGAGATATATCAGGTGGACTACCTGACGGTATTCGTCCCTGAGATTGGAGATCGCCTTATGTATTATCGCTTTACGCTCTTCCTTAAGGTATGCTTCCTCCACGTCTGTATCGCCCTGCATGTCCGCGCACTCGTCAACAGAAACGGTCCGGATCCCTTTCCGTTTTCTAAGGCTGTCTATCGCAAGATTCCTCGCAATGGCATACAGCCATGTCTTGAACGAACTTTTTCCGCTGTATCGCGGTTTTTTATAGGCGAGTCTGAAGAAAGTCTCTTCCATAAGCTCTTCGGCTTCCGAAAGGTTGTTGGTGAAGCTGTTCAAGAATATGGTGAGCCCGTCCATATATTCGCGGACAAGCTCGCCCATAGCGGCATCATCACCGGCAAGATAACGGCTGTAGCTACTTGAACCATTATCCATTGACAGGCTCCTTTCCGAAAATTTTGCCTTTCACTATATTAGACGTAAATTTTTTCCTGATATCTTAGAAAATCTCAAAAAAATTTCAAAAATAATTTTTTACTCTGTAATGTCAATGTTTTTTATTATTGCAGCTGTCAGTTTTACCTCGTGCTAAAGCAGAATTTTCCGTTTATTTTGCGATCGGCAGTCACGTTCACATTAATTTTCAAAGCCGATCATAAATGCCCTTTTCCCCGATTCTATCTATAATTAAATTATAGCATGAGGAGATGAATATTTCAATACTCTGCTGAAAATATACCAGGCTTTTTTTCAGCATTTTTTCTGCCGTTCCGTTTCCGGGAAGCCGCCTGCTCAAACAGAAAACCTAAAAAACTGAACAAAGCCGATATTGACTTTGTTGAAATAATATGGTACAATAAAACAGATGAATTATGCTTTAATTATATAAAGCCTTTAACTTATTTATTTTATCTAATTCTCCAATTAAACCCAAAAGCTATGATAAGGAGAAGATATTATGGGAATGATGGATATTTTTAAAGTCAGCAAAGGCATCGCAAACAATATTCATTACGTAAGCGAGGTCCTCGGTACAGGCTTTTATTCGGGACACGTTGATTCTTCAAGGAAACCCAGCGGTCACGGTATATTTGTCAATGAGCTGGAGATCGAGTATGACGGCGAATGGCAGAACGGTATGCTATGCGGCTTCGGCAAAAAATACGCCAAGGGATACTATGATATCATGCAGAGCGAGGGCGACGAAGCAAGCAAATCTCTTGTGTATGCAGGCGACTTCAGGAATGACAGATTTCACGGTAAAGGAAAGCAGTACAGCCAGACAGGCAAGATAATATATGACGGCAGCTGGGAAGACGGCTGGAAAAACGGCGAGGGCGTAGAATACTACGAAAACGGCAGGCCCCGCTTCAAGGGCACCTGGAACAGAGGAAGATACCACGGCAAGGGCGTATACACCTGCGAGAACGGCAGTATCATCGAGGGCGAATGGGTAGACGGGCTCCTCGAGGGTGAGGCTGTCCTGAAAGACCGCGACAACTGTGTCTACAAGCGTAACTACGTCGAGGGCAAAATGGTAAAGGAGGAGCTCATAAGCGGTACTCCAAAGCCTTCTCCCGACGCCAAAAGAAAGCTTAAGTTCGATACGGGCAGCTATGAGGGCGAAGTAGGCTTCACAGGAAAGATGCACGGCAAGGGCGTGTTTACCTACACTAACGGAAACAGATACGAGGGCGGCTTCAGGGAAGGCGTCAAGCACGGTCAGGGCGTATTCACCTGGGCTAACGGTGACACCTACGAGGGAAGCTTCGAGAACGATACGCGAAACGGCTACGGCGTGTTCTGTTCCCGGAACGGCAACAAATATGACGGCGAATGGAAGGACAATCTCAAAAACGGTCACGGTGTATTCTATTACAAAAACGGAGACAGATACGATGGTGACTATTACAACAGCCTCAAGCACGGTCACGGCATATTCTACTTTAAGAACGGCAGTGTTTTCAGAGGCGAATGGCAGAACGACATGCGCTGCGGCAAGGGCGTGCTCACTCTCCCCGACGGCGGTCGGAAACTCCAGACATGGGAAAACGACAAGCTCGTCAGCGAGGAGATAATGGAAAAGGCTTCGTCCGTCAAAAAATGAATATTCACAGGACTGCTATCATGCTGTGCATATGGCAGTCCTTTTATTGTTTAAGTTCGTTCCGAGAAGATCAATTAACTGGCCAATGGTCAACGTGACAAAAATGTAATGTTAAATTTAGGTCAAACTGACATTTTTTAGTTGATTTTTATTTTCAAGTGTGTTATAATAATTGCAGGGTATTTTTAATTTGCTTATTTATTGGTTCTATCAGAATTATGATCACCATTGCAATAATAGTTGTATTTTATCCGCAAAAAGCTTTCACAGCTGCTGCGTTGCAATGCTTTTCAACAAAAATTTATTTTTTGGGATAAGGTGTTAAACAATTATCAAACAAACTTATTATTGTACAGTATAGGGAGGTGAACGGGGAAAACTGAGCGGTATCCGCGGACAATAAGCAATAAGCAGTGATATCGCATGATGATTGGGGTTCTTTTAGATGATCCGGGCCGAATATTAAAAAAAATTTGCTGCGGCGGCAAGATTTAATGATTTCTTAATAGTTTCTGTGTTATTATTGAAACTGCGGAACGGAGCTGACGGCTTCGCCCGGCGTGACATGACATAGAGATTATCGGGGACATTAATGGGGTAAAATTGTTGCCATACATAAGCAGCGGCATAATATCCGTAATATCGTAACAGTAATTTCTGCTATGAAAACTACCATGAAAGGATCAGCGTTATGAAAACACTTACACAAATCAATACCTGCACCATCGAGAGAAAATTTCCCGAATGGGCAAAGGTGGATCGCGTAATCAATGGGGTCAAGATCTACAACATGAATATCTTTGATAACATCATGACATTCAATCAGGATAATCTTGATGGTGAAGCGATCGATTACTTTGGTACAAAGATCACATACGGCGAGCTGCCTGCTCTGCGTGAGGCTTATGCAAGAGGTCTCAAGCTTGCGGGAGTAAAGGAGGGCGACGTTGTTACGCTCTGTCTCCCTGTAAGCATCGAGAATCTTATGCTTCTCTTTGCATGCAATCTTCTCAAGGCGATCAGCAACAACGTAAACTTCCTGTTCCTGAAGGACGACTTCCCGCTCTACACTCAGGACAAGGGTTCGGAGATCATTATCACGCTTGATGCATTTCTGCCGTATTTTACAGAGCATCTCAAGGACAGCAGTATCAAGAAGGTCATACTCATGAGCCTTGACGATTTCCTTCCTCCGGAGAAAAAGGGAATGTTCCTCGACACATCGGAAATGCCCGAGAAAATGCAGGAGGTATTCAATATCGAGCAGATCGTGGAGTGCCTCGAAAATCTCGATAAGATCAAGGGCGTCGAGTTCATACGTCTCGAGGACCTGAGGATCGCAGGCGAGCAGAGCGATATACCGCTCGATCTCGGCCCTACAGACCTTGACCGTGATATCAGCTATTTCTATACCAGCGGTACTACAAGCAAGCCCAAGTGCGTCGTATACAAGGAGTACTCACTCAATGCATACGTTGAGATGCACGCAGGACTTGACACTCAGAACTATGTGGGCGAGCGCAACTTCCAGTGCATTCCCATGACCCACATGACAGGCGAGAGAGTATGCGCTATCATGCCCCTTGCAAGAGGCGGTACACTGGTTCCGAGACCTATATATAATAAGTATACATTTGCAAAGGATCTTTCCGAGACAGGCTGCAACTGCGCAGTTGCAACCGCAAGCTTCTACCTTGCAAGCGTAAGACAGGGCGTTATCTCCCCTACCGCGCTTGAGAATTTCAGACGTCCCGCTTCGGGCGGAGAGGCTGTAAACATTAACTCGGTACGCAAGATAGACAAGTGGCTCCGCGACAATGGCTGCACGGTAAGATTCTCACTTGGCGGCGGCGCCAGCGAGGAGGGCGGCGTTACTCTGGTAACCTACTTCATGGACGAGGAGACCAAGACCAACGAGACAGGCAAGCCCCTTGAGCCATTCGTACACGTTAAACTCGTGGACGACAACGGAAACCTTGTTGAGGAGAACGAGGTGCTTGCAAATCTCCATGCGACAAGCCCCGCAGCAGCAGACCGCTACCTCAACAATCCCGAGGCTACCGCAGAGCGCTGGTACTTTGACGAGAACGGCATAAAGTGGGGAGTAACAGGCGATATCGCCATGAGACACGCAGACGGCTCATATACCATCATGGGCAGAGCCTCAGACTCATATGTTGACGAGAACGGCAAGCGTGTTTATCTCTTCATGATAGAGAGCACTCTCGATGAGAACGATCCTATCAACGAGTGGGAGATCAGTGCTTTCAGAAACGAAAAGGGCGGCTATGACGTCGTAGGTCAGGTTATACTCGATCCCGACGAGGCAGAGCCCAGCGCTGAGCTGGTAAAGTATATCTGCAGCAAGTATCACCTCGACGCAGTAAAGTTTTACAAGGAATTCGAAATAGGCGAGATCACAGCAAAGAGAGACTATATACTCCTTGCACACGATTATAACGGCTATCTTGCCCCCTGCGAGGACGGCAGTCTCATGCTGGTGGATTATTCCGAGAACGGCAGCACAGTAAGGATAAAGACAGGTAAAAACTTCATTATACCGATACATGAAAAGAAATCTGAGGAGGATAAGTAATATGAAACTTTCTAAAATTTTATCAGTAGTTGTTTCGGCAGCAATGCTGGGCAGCCTTGCAGGCACAACAGCTTCTGCAGCAGACAATAAGGCAGACAGGAACTATAACTACGTTGCTCTCGGCGACAGTATCGCAGCAGGCTTCGGTCTTGCAGGCGGAGACATCACACAGGACCCTGCTCTCGTTATCACAGAGCAGCTCCTTGAAAATCCTGTTAAGGATGCATATCCCGCAGTATTTACCGAGCTCATCAGAAGCATAGGCGATGAAAAGGGCTTCAGCGTCAAGGGTACTAACCTCGCTTCAACAGCTTACCGCGCTGCCGATATCGAGGAGACCATAAAGACTCCCGGAAACAAGGGTGATTTTGCTTCGACTATCCTTGACGGTTATCTTGGCGAGGGCGCAAGCGATGTACTTATCCCCTATCATGACTACTATACGAAGTACCTCTCTGAGGCTGACCTCGTAAGCATTCAGCTCGGCGGAAACGATATCATCATGAGCATCGTTCCGAAAATGGTATTCAGCGACAACGCTATCCTCAAGGCTGCAGGAACATCTCTCATGCTCACACTTTTCGGCATGGATACCGAGCAGGCTATCGGCGGCGGACTTATGATACTCCAGCAGGAAAAGGACAGCATCAGCTCAGATGATTTCCTCGAGGCTGCAAGCTTCATGTACAACGTTAGCCAGAGCGCAGACAAGCTCGTAGATGAGTCAGCAAGCCACGTAAAGGGCGTTGTTGAGGCTGTAAAGGAGCTCAACGGCGACGCTGACATCGCTCTCGTAGGTATGTACAACCCCTACCGCACAGCTGACGATGCCGATGCTGTTGAGGAAGACGTATTCGCCATACTCGGCAAGATCTATGCCGCAGCTGCAAATACTGCCGCTGAGGGCGAGGACGAGCTCACTGTAAGCGGAAAGCAGACAAAGAACTATATAGACAGCCTTAACGATAAGGTAAACAAGATAACAGAACTTAAGGAAGTAATCAATAGATACAATGACTCGGCCGAGATAGAAGAGATACTTGCAATGGTCGAGAAATACAACGACATAAACGAGCTCATGGAGCTCTCAGAGCTTGTACAGGTTTCTGAAGGCAATCCCGCAGCTGAGGACCTCCTTGCAGTTATGCTCAAGTATAACGACATCGAGGAGCTCCAGTCAGTTATCGACCTCGTTAAGAACTACGACGACATCTCTGAGCTCGGCGAGCTCATGGCTGTAATGGCCAAGTACCGTACAGCCAACGAAGCTGCTGCTGAAAGCGCTATCGCAGCAGAGATCGCAGCTCCCATGGCTATGCAGATCGCAGGCAAGAACGTTGATCCCCAGATGAAGCGTCTCAACGAGCAGCTCAGAACAGTTGCAGAGGAGACAGGTGCTATCTTTATCGACGTATACGATATCTCACCCGAGGACGACTTTGATCCGCACCCCAACAAGAACGGCCACAAGGAGATCGCAGACATACTCTTCAACGACCTTGCAGAGCTTATCAGCGACAGAATGACAGTTGAGGAGGAGCCCGTTGAAGAACCCCTCCCTGTTGAAGAGATCACAGACATAAGACTTACAGGCGACATCAATGGTGACGGTGTTATCAATACTACAGACGCAGTATTCCTTGCCGCTCACGTAATGGGTATCAGATCTTTAAATTCCGAAGAAAAGAAGTACGCTGATCTTGACGCCAACGGCTTTGTAAACATCTTCGATCTGCTCTGGCTCATGACATACATCACAATGTAACGCTGACGCAGGAATAAACAGCAAAACATATAAGGCATAAAGAAGAATATTCTTTATGCCTTTTTTATTTATTCTTATGTGTTTCCCAAGTACAAAAAGTTTAATTTATTGCGTAAATACGTCCTTTGATTCGTCATTTTCATCTCCCGTCAGGGATTTGCTGTCTGGTATTTTGGGCAATGCAACAATTTTAATGACTTTTAGTCAATAACAATTCCGCAAATATTGACAATCTGAAATATATATGATAGGATTATGAGTGTTATGATAGAATTATTAATAAGTAAAAATATTAATGATCCGAATTTTTTACTTATTCGGTTGCATTGATATAAGGTGTTATTTAAAGGAGGAATATTCTTTGAAGAAAAAAATCGTGAAAAAAGCTGTCGCTTTTTCCGTTGCTGTGGTATCAGGATTCAGTATACTGTCAGCATATCACGACAGCAGCTTCATCAATCAGACATCCCTCACTGCATATGCCGAGGAAAATGAAGAGAGCTTCGGCATCAACAAGACATTTTTGAAGGCGGGAAATACCCTTGAGGTCAGCAATCCCGCAGGTTACACTCTCAGGTACTACGTTGACGGCAGCGAGATCGAGACCGACGCACTGGTTCTGACAGAAGACTATTTTGAAAAGTGGATAACAGTCAAGGCGTTCAGCGGCAGCAAGGAGGTCGCTGAGGATAAGGCTTATTTCAGCAACCTCCCTGTTCTGTACATCAATACCGACGACGGAAGCAGTATCAATTCAAGAGATGTGTACAAATCAGGCGCCATGAGCGTTCAGAGCAGCGATGAAGCCGCCGCTCCCGTATACGACGACAAGATCAGTATAAAGGGCAGGGGCAACGCTTCATGGACATGGCCTAAAAAGTCCTTCAGACTCAAGCTTGACAAGAAAGCAGACCTCTTGGGACTCGGTGCAAACAAGAACTGGGTTCTCATCGCAAACTACCTTGACGAATGCCTGCTCAGGAACAAGACCGCTTACGATCTTTCAAAGGAAATGGGTCTCGAATCCATGGACTGTACTTGGACAGATGTAGTGCTCAACGGTAAGTATGCAGGAAACTATCTCCTCTGTGAGCAGATAAGGATAGACGAAACAAGAGTCGATATCTTTGACTGGGAGGAAGAAGCCAAGGACGTTGCAAAGGCTATCGTCAAGGCCGAGAAAAAGAACGGAAATACTCTCGATCAGGACGCCCTTGAGGAGCAGATGAAATCGGACCTTTCATGGGTGACCTCGGGACAGGTAAAGTTCAACGGCGTAACTTATAAAACAGACAAGGAATACAGCGATATCAGCGGCGGATATCTGTTCGAGCTCTCGGACGAATACGACGAGGTATCCAAATTCAAGACCGATACAGGCCTGAAGGTAATGCTCAACTCTCCCGAGTATCTCAACACAAATCAGACAATGATGAATTACGTTACGAATTACTGGAAGAACTTTGAGAAAGCATATCGCTCCGAGGACGGCTACGTCAATACTTCGGAAGGCAGAAAACACTATACCGAATTTGCCGATATCGATTCAATGGTATCATTCTGGCTCACCCTTGAAATAATGGGCAACGACGACTCTATCTACAAGAGCAGATACGCCTACAAGGATATGGGCTCCCTGATAAAGTTCGGTCCTGTATGGGATTTCGACTACGGCTGCGGCTCGATCGAAGTAGACTATGGCTCAACATGGTGGAAGATCTCACAGAATCCAAATGCTCAGGCGTTCTTCAAGGACTTCATAGACGATCCCCTCTTTATTGCAAAGGCTACCGAGAAGTACTGGCAGATAAGGCCCTACCTTGAAGAGCTTATCAGAGACGGCGGCATTCTCGACAGCAATACAGCCTACCTGCTCAAGTCAGGACAGGCTGACGGTACACGCTGGGACAGGCATGCAACATGGCCTTCAAAGGCAAGGGGCTTTGAAGGCGACGCAAAGGTATTCAAGCAGTTCCTTACCGAAAGAATCACATGGATGGATACAAAGTTCATATCGGACGCTACTCTCGTGAAGAGCCTGTATTCCTCCAAGAGCAATTTCCCATATACAAAATCCGATGACAAGCTCCCCTTCACACTCTCCTCGAATGCTGCCAAGGATACCAATACAAAGGCTCCTGCCAACGGAGTTATAGAAGCAGGCAGTGATGTAACCGTTAATTTCACTGTCAACGACAGCAACACTGTTTCGCTGGAAACATATGTTAACGGCATTTACTACGGTTCCTTTGCGGTATCTAACAAAAAAGCAAGCATAAAGATAACCAACGATCGTCTGACAGCTCTGCCGGAGACCAAAAACGTCATTTCCGTTATCGGAAAGAACTCAAGCAAGGGTACTACCTACAAGAACTTCTGCACTGTTATACAGAAAGAGGAGAAGATAACCGTTCCGCAGTTCAAGACCAATAATCTTGTTCTGAGCGGACAGATGGGCGTAAACTTCTACCTTGACCTTTCTCCCCTGACTGACGCTGAAAAGGCTGCAAGCTATATGGAGTTCACTGTTAACGGCAAGACCACCAGTGACAGCTTTGACGCCGATTTCAAGAACACAACGGATAAGTACTACGGCTTCACCTGCTATGTTACCTCAGTAGAAATGGCAGATACGATCAAGGCCGTATTCCACTACGGCAACGGCAGAACTGTTGAGGAGACATATTCAGTTCTCGACTACATAAACAAGATAGAAGAAAACGAGAGCAGCTACGATAAGACCACACTTTCTCTCATTCATTCAATAGCGGATTACGGTCACTATGTTCAGCCGTTCCTTGCTGCAAACAACAACTGGGAAATAGGCAGGGAGCATGCCGAAATGAACAGGTATTACGCAGAATCCTACAATTTCGACTCCGTAAAGAACAAGACCGAGCAGTATAAGCGCATTCTTGAACTCGGTAAATCTGATATCGACAAGATAACATATGCTCTTTCACTGAACGCCGAAACTACTCTCAATGTTTTCATCAAGCCAAAGTCCGGTTACAGCGGCAATGTCAGTGTAACAACAAAGAAGGGCAGCACCGTTACCTCATATACGGCAGTAAAGCAGTCCGACGGACGCTATAAGGTGACTATCCCCAATATTTCATCTCATCAGCTGGGCGATACATACGTTATTACGGCAGCTACCGAAAACGGCACCGCAACATGCAGCTTATCTGCGCTTTCATATGTCTATGCTGTCCTTGACGACAGTAACTCAGACAATACCGCCAAAAACGCAGTTTCATCGTTCTACAAGTACTTCAACTCAACTATTAAGTACCGCGAAAAGGCATAAATAAGAATAAGGACAGAGAGATATTGCCCTCTGTCCTTTTTTGTTTTTGCAGAATGGTTTCCGTTTACATGTAAAAAATACATTTCAAGCCTCTGCTTCTGCCTTTTCTGTCTGAGTATCTTCCAATATTTCGTTTTTTTCGGCAGAGCTTTCTTCTTTTTGTTCCTTTTCTACGCATATCCCGTTCTTAAGGAAGGGAATCGTACAGAACAAAGGCATACAGGTAAAAAGACTGTATATATATCTGAATTCGCTTGCAACAGGCGTAGCTATGAGCAGCGTAAGCCATATTCCCAATACGGGCAGATATACCAAAAATACGGAGCGTTTATGCCTTTTCAGAGCTGTCAAAAGCATGAATATGAATACCCATACTCCCATTCCTATACTCCAAATGAGCCCGAGGAACGGAGTTTCTATATATGAATTCATATAGAACGTGATGAAATCCGTAAACACGCCGGTTTTAGGTTCGCTTTCAATTTCAAAACCATCAGACAGCCTTTTTTCCGAAGTGACCCAGTACTGGACATCAGGGAACCAGTAGCCATATGTCTGGTCAATAAAGGCTGCAACATATTTATCAGGATATTCAAGACCAAGATCTATCCAAAGCTTCAGATAATCCGACTTATGCCCGGCAAGATAATCCTGATTATCCTTCTCTCTTACAAGATTTTTGATATTATCCGAAATTGAACTGTAATACTTCTCATTTATCATTTCGGTATCGATCACCTTGTCGAGAAGTGCTTTCTGCTCGGGAGAAAGATTGCTTGTATTCCGGGCCACACAAGCTATCTGCTGAGCAGGTATGGAAAGGGACTCGATCAGATCACCCGGTTTAACTCCCATATAGCTGTAGAGTGGTCCTTTTATAACAAGTGACGCCGCAAGGGCTGCTGCCATGATTCCAACGGTCAGCTTGCTTCTGCGGAGGAAAACAAAAAACGCTGCAATGAACAGCAGCACAAATGCGTACATTCCGTTGCTTCGCATAAGACACATAAATACTGAGAAAACAAACAGTATCACCGCCTCCGGCACTGAGATCATGAACTTTTTCTCCTTGCAGAGAAGCCTCCATATCAGCGATGTAAGTACAGCGACCGTTCCGCCGAACCACACGTCCTTCCACATGGTAACGCTATAGGCTGCATGATAAACCGGTATCACATAGAAAAGCAGTGAGCATATGATGACCTTTTTCTTTGCTTTAAACTTGTAGAGTGTCTCGATAAGATACGCAAAGCAGCCCGAAAGGAAGAGTTGCTGTATAATCGCATAAACGCGGACTGACCTTGTATCATCACCGTCAAAAAGCCACTGTCCGATACTGAAGCAAAGCTTTATTATCATTGTGTGAAGCACAGGATGATGATTTGTCAGTTCATCAATACCCATTGCCTGCCGGAGCTGCCATATGGAATCCTCCGTTATGACCGCAGGATAAAGGAAAAGCGATATGGGCAGCCACATTATGAGCATTACTGCCATAGAGCCGAAAAATACCGCAAACTTGCGCTTAATTGACGGCTCTGTCTTTTCCTCTGAAAGATCAGCGTCGGATACCTTGCGAAACAGTATATATATCAGAGCCTCATAGAATATGAAAAACATGATAAAGGCAGTAAAATATGCTGAGAAACTGTCAAGACCGGCAAAAATGTTCTTATCCTTAAGATCGCTGATCTGCGATGCAGAAACGGTAAAAAGAGAAAAGAAAAAGCTGCATATAAACGATTCCTTGCTTGCCTTCATACCGGCAGAGTACCTGTACCTGAACATCGGGAGCATGAGTATAAAAAATATCAGCGTGAAAAAGCTGGCGGTATCCGAGCCGAAGTACTGCGAAAAAGCAATGGCACCTATTGCCGAAAGCACATATGGGAACCATTTGAGGTCGGATATACTGCCCGGCATCTTATCGGTATCATTTTTCATCTTCTGTATATTCCCCTTTCCTTAGCTTTTCAAGCTCATTCTGAGTCCCGTGGAGCTCAATCTCAAAATCCTGACGGTTCTTTCTTACTATACAGCTCAGCAGCATGCCGGAGAAGAATGACTGTATCGCCGCAATGACTGTAAAGCCGCAGACTATAAGAGTTGGGAAACGCTCAACAAGACCTGTTTCAAAGTATTCCCGAAGTACAGGTATAAAGAATATTATCGCTGTCAGAAAGAGTATCAAAGAGATTATACTAAAGAACAGCATGGGCTTGTAGGTGCGGCAAAGCCGTGATATAGTACCTATCACCTTAATCCCGTCAGAGTATGTATTCAGCTTTGAGTTGCTCCCCTCGGGACGGTCACGGTAATCGATGACCACATTTTCTACCGACATATTCTTGTCTGTTGCGTGTATGCTCATTTCTGTCTCGATCTCAAAGCCCTTTGACAATACAGGAAAGGTCTTGACGAAATTATAACCAAATGCGCGGTATCCCGTCATTATATCCATAATATTCGCATGAAAGATGTTGTTTATAAGGAAACGCACCGCGGAATTGCCGAAATTATGGAACGGGCTCTTGTTCTCCCGGAAATAGGCAGAAGAAAGCCTGTCGCCTATGACCATATCCGTATGGCGGTTAAGAACAATATCTGCCATTTCACGGGCATACTCAGCTGGATATGTATCATCGCCGTCCACCATTATGTAGCATTCAGCGTTTATCTCGCGAAACATTCGCCTTACCACATTGCCTTTGCCCTGATTGTACTCGTTTCGGACTATAGCGCCGTTTTCGGCGGCTACCTCGGCAGTACGGTCCTTTGAATTGTTATTGTAAACGTAAACAGCCGCCTCCGGCAAAACTCTCCTAAAATCGGTAATGGCCCTTGCAATGGTCTTTTCTTCGTTATAGCAGGGAATGAGCACAGCTATCCTGTCAAATCTCGTATTCACACTCATATCTGTACCTCATGAGAAAGAAATATAATATATTATAGCATTTTTTGCGCCAAAATATATTAAGAATCTATGAATTTGAGACAACCGCCAATGCGCCGTATCACATTCTTTTGCAACAGCTCGCAAGTGCAGCCGATATCATAAAATCGGTATTTTTTGAGAAATACACAGCAAAAATTGCTAATTTTGTTTTTTTACTTGACATTTTTTCGGCAAAGTGGTAAAATTACACTGTCAATTTAGTCCAAACAACAAACCATTATTTTAAGGAGGTAAAAAAGCAATGAAAAAACTAATCTCTTCTCTTCTTGCAGCAGCGCTGCTGTGCAGCTCGGCTATGCCTTTGTGCTCTTCTGCAGAAGATGACGACAATTCGGTCTATTCCCAATATGAAGCGTTTATGGACTACGATTATGCAATCCCGACCGCTACAAAAGCCGTTAATGGCGCAGTTGATCTGTTCGGTTCACCTGATGACGATCAGTCACAGCGATGGGCACGATCATTAGTAAAAGACGGTATAAGTTTTTGTGCTCCGTATCCTGATTTTAAACAATTAGAGATTGACATAACAAAATATATTTATAAAATTATGTTTTATAAATATGTCGATCCAAACTATTCTGTTATCTCGCGCGACAATGTTCCCGAAAACCTCGATGAAATGGCTTCAAGAGTCATGACTGAGGAGGATTATGAAGATCTTACTGCAAACCCAAGTAATTATCAGCTGTATTTTATAGATGCAGCCCCTGTTCTTGCGCGTGACGGTATTTTATTGGTACTCGGCAATATCGTCGGAGCTGATCCTATGACGACAGGAACACTATTTGCAGGCTATCAAGTTATGAAAATGCTTGACAATATATTCTTTATCGCCAACACCGAGAAAGAAGCACTGAATCAGATAGATCAGATGATGGCCGGATGGGGTTACTGGGGTGTTGTCGATGATGTTATATACATCACAGAGGAAACGACACAGAATCCTCAGCAGTTCAACGGCACATCAGGCGACGATAAGTATATCATTGACAAGAACCTCGGAATAATCTGTATATGCGATTACTGCGAACACAACAGCGGAAACGATACCCTGATGTTTAACTATGATCTGTCAGGCTCAAAGATATATTTCCACCGCGACGGTAATAATCTCTTCATTATCGACACAGACAACGGAAATACTATATATATCGAGAATTACTTTGATCCAAGCGGTAATTACAGGATAGAAAACATCGTTATCAGCGATGAGCTCACACTTACCTATGAGGATGTATGTGATATTACAAATATCATAGAGGGAGACGACAACGATAACGAGCTTGTTGGCTATCCCGAGACCTCTTACATATTCGCATACGAGGGCAATGATACTATCACCTCATTTACAGGCAACGACGTTATCGTTGCAGAGGGCGGAGACGATGTCATCACTACAAGCGGCGGAGACAATATCATCTACGCAGGCAGCGGAAACGACACTATCAACTCAAATACAAACGGAACAAAAATATTCGGCAATATCAACGTTGGCAAGGACGCCATTTTCGGTGACGACGGCAACGATACCATAACCACCAACGGAGTTTCAAGCATCGTTATCGGTGGAAAGGGTGACGATACCCTTTCCGGCGGCTTCGGCGACGATGTTTATATCTACTACAAGGGCGACGGAAAAGACGTTATCAACGAATCCTACAATGCTTCATCAAACGGTGGAAACGATATCATCTGCTTTGCCGATCTCACTCCCGAGGATGTATATGTAAAGCGCGACAGAGGCTTCACAATATTCCTTAAGGACGGCAGCGGAAGCATCAGCTTCAACGGTACATACCAGAACGGCGCTTCCAAATACAAGTGCCCCATGGAGTATGTCGTATTCTCCGACGGCACATGCTGGAACCTTTACAATATCCTTGCCGAGGTACAAAAGACTGCCGAAAACGCTCTTGCGGACGGCACATACAAGCAGACCGCAGACAAGAACGGCGTACACTATGTAAGATACGTATTTGTTGTACCTAAGTCAAAGATTGATAATGCAGACAAGGTAACATTTGCAGCAAAATACAACGGCACTGAGAAGAAGATCCCCGCAACAGCCTACTATACAGGCGTTACATCAAACGGCGTTCAGTACACAGCTGCTGATAAGGACAGCGTAATGCTGGTAGTTACTATCACAGGCATTCCTGCGGACAAGGAAGACTCTCTTACCTGCGAGCTTGAATTCTGAGCTTTGAATAATGGAGGAATTTATGATGAAAACCAGATATACTATCCCCGAGATCGAGATAACAGTCTTTGAAAACGAAGACGTCATCACCGCTTCACTGACAGACGGCGGCAGTGCACCTGATTACGGCAAGGGCGGAGACACTATCGATTTCTGAGAAATAAACATTAAAGCGGCAGAGTTTCTCTGCCGCTTTTACAAACATGAAAGGAATAATATGAAGTTTAGGATAATAACTGCCGCACTGTTCTCATGTCTGCTGCTTTTCAGCTGCAAGAGCTCCGACAGTTCTCAGGCAAATGATACAGCTGCAGCGGTCACAGACAATGCTGACGAAAAAAGCGGGACCGAAAAAACTTCAGTCCCGGTGCAGGAGGCAGCTTCAAACGGCAGTACGGATACTGCTTCCGATAATGCAGTACATTCGGGAGGAGAAATAGACTTCTCAGACAATACCGTCTCTGCCGAAGACAGCTCTCCCGCTGCACCAACCGAAGCTGACGAGACAAAAGCAAGCCTTGAAAGCGGCAATAATATGCCCGATGACGGGCTGAACTGGTCTCCTCTTACACCCGTATCATAACGGTACATCTTTCTATAAAAACAGGCGGCTAAGCCGCCTGTTTTTTTATTGACGTTACTTGTTCAGAAAGCTCTCAAGTGACACCGGTTCTTCCTTTGTTGTGGATAAGTATGCATAGTATGAAAGCACCTTTGAAGCGTCAACTGCATCGATAAAGCCGTCCCTGTTTACATCGCAGACGTCCATATCGTCCTTAGTGGGCTTAGCCGCACCTGTTGAGTACTTGGCATATCTGCCGAGTATCTTTGAAGCGTCAACTGCGTCAAGTATTCCGTTTCCGTCAATGTCGCCGAGAGACTTCATGGTCACCGGCTGAGTTGTAGTCACGGGAGCTGTAGTAGTTGTTGCAGCTGTTGTCTTTACAGTTGTAGTAGTTGAAGCAGCCTTTGTCGTGGTAGTTGCAGGTTTTGCAGTTGTGGTTGTTGCAGCAGCCTTTGTCGTGGTAGTTGCAGGCTTTGCAGTTGTGGTTGTTGCAGCAGCCTTGGTTGTAGTAGTTGCAGGCTTTGCGGTTGTAGTGGTTGCCTTTGTTGTTGTCGTAGTAGTAGTTTTGACTGTTGTAGTTGTTGTAGTCGTTACTGTCTTGGGACCATCCTTAATATGTACAGTCTTCTCACAAGCAACTGCTGCTGCGTCCGCGTAGCTGTGGCATTCATCAGAAACGCTTACCTTTACATCGTAAACATCCGTGAAATCACCGCTTATTGTAAATGTATCCGTGATCTTTTCATCATTTGCATGATAAGCGGGTGTTACCTTGATATCGCTGCCTGCGTCAAGAGAAACACTGCTCTCGTTAACAGTCTCGGAGAGCATATACTTGCTGAACCTGAGGCTTATGTCCTTTCCGTCGAAGGAGATATCCGTTACCTTCGGAGCCGCATTGCTTACGAGTGAGAAGTTGATATCCTTCTGAGCATGGGGTACCTCATTCCAGTCGCTCTCCATTGTATCAAAGCCGTCTGCCTTGCATACTACCTTCCAGTCGCCCTCGGGAACGTCCCATGCATAAGCGCCGAACTCATCGGTAAGGAGCGGATTCTTCTGATCGTAATCTGTACCGTCCCACACAACTGCCTTGCCGTCCTCGTCCATGTAGTATATAGTCATCTCAGCGCCCTTTACAGCATTTGAAGGAGCTCCCTCATATACTCTGCCTGACGGGTCTGTGACAAACCTGATATCGCCCTGACGTGAGTAGTATGCGTCCATATAGTCGATGTCGAGCTTTGACGCCTTTAATGCATTTGCCTTTGACTTTGATATCACAACGATATTGAGTGTACCCGGAACATAGTTCTTGTTTCCGTCAAAGAATCCATTTACGCACCATAACTTGGTCTCGTCGTCGTATTTAGCTTCAAGCTTGGCGATTTCGTCCTTCTTTGTGCTTGTGATGAATACTCTGTAAAAGAAATAGCCACAAGACTTTTTGGTATCTTGCGGCTACTTCATTTATGCTATACCGACTACATCAAAGCTCGGTCTCTATACCCAAAAGGAACTTCTGTATCTTTAAGGCGTCGTTATTGGTAACGCCGGCTATGGAATCATCAACATCGCTGTTTACCAAGCCCTGAGCGGTAATGCACTTGTCAGAGCTACCGTTAAGTCCGTACTTCTGAGGATTTGCCAGTGCCTGCATGATGAGTACAACATCGCCCATATCTATGATACCGTCGCAGTTGGAGTCGCCTCTTTTGGCTTCTGTTTTTTCTTCATCAGTCACTGTGATAATGAATTCCTTCTGCTTCGGTATTCCGTCTTCAATATACTCAACAACGATTTTTGCTTCGCCTGCTTCAAATGTCATGAATTCGTATACACAGCTGTCTCCTGTTCTTTCCATTTCATAGTCCATGACAGGCAGGGTTGTAAATTTACAGTCTGATTCGCCGAGATTCTTCGCAAATATACGTATAGCTTCACCTTTGTTTACATTTTTCTTTTCGCAGGCAAATACTACGCTGTTCTCGTCTGTATA
>DBXO01000039.1:0-99352 GCA_002309635.1 Ruminococcus flavefaciens
GGTGAGTCCTTCCAGACATACACCAATCCCAAGTTCGCAGCAGAGGGCGGCTACTCAAAGGTTGCTGAGTCCGCATTCGTTGCAGCGCTCTTCACATACACAGGTCCTGCATTCGTAGGTATCCTCGAGCATCTCGGCAAGAAGGACGAGGCTGCAAAGGCTCAGGCTGAGATTGACAAGATGAAGAAGAACGTTATGGAATCTGCATTCGACGGCGACTGGTTCATCAGAGCCTACGATGCAAACGGCGAGAAAATGGGCTCCAAGGAGTGCGAGGAGGGCAAGATATTCATCGAGCCTCAGGGCTTTGCAGTAATGTCCGAGATCGGTAAGGATCAGGGCGCTGATATCAAGACCCTTAACTCCATAGACAAGTACCTTAACTGCGAGTTCGGTCTCGTTCTCAATAACCCCGCATTCACAAAGTACTATATCCAGTACGGTGAGATCTCCACATATCCTGGCGGATACAAGGAAAACGCAGGTATCTTCACACACAACAATGCATGGATAATCTGTGCTGAAGCTTACGCAGGCCGCGGTGACAAGGCATTTGAGTACTACAGCAAGATAGCTCCCGCTTTCACAGAGGAGACATCTGATATCCACAAGACAGAGCCTTACGTATACGGTCAGATGATCGGAGGTAAGGACGCCAAGAACTTCGGTCAGGGCAAGAACTCATGGCTCACAGGTACAGCTGCATGGAACATGGTAGCTATATCACAGTACATTCTCGGCGTACAGCCTGCATTTGACGGACTCAAGGTAGATCCTTCAATTCCTCACGAGTGGGACGGCTTCACAGCAGTCCGTAAGTTCAGAGGAGCAACCTTCAACATCACAGTCAAGAATCCCGAGCACATATGCAAGGGTGTAAAGTCTATGACAGTTGACGACAAGGCAGTAGAGGGATGCGTTATCCCCGTATGCAATGGCGGCACACACGAAGTTGAAATTATAATGGGCTGATTTCAGTCATAGAAAAGGCGGACTTATGTCCGCCTTTTTCATATGTAGGATCTATCTTACTTGTTATCGCAATATATGATTCCATGAGAACCGTCAATAAAAGTTTTAAGATCATGTAACTTAACATAATAACTGGATGCAGGAAATCCCGTAGTATAAGCACTACCAGCACCAGAATCTCTAACGTGAAGAACGTATCCGTGAGATGCATATCCATCTATTATAACCCAATGCCCAGTGGTATCAGGATATGGCATTCTTGAATTATCGTTACAGTTTTGTTTACTATAAACACAATAATCCTTTCTTACCCATATTTCTCTATTCCAGTCATAATATTTAGTGTCTCCATTTACAAGAACACAGTGCCCATTATCAATAGTTTGCGTTATATGAGTACGAAGAACCCTTTCATTATAAACGCCTGTATTAGTATACTGACCATAATGCATCCAATTATAAGATAGATCGATCATCCAACGAAGTGTTCGACAAAGAGGATTAAATGTTCTGTAATCAGGACGATCATACTGAGAACCAATGAACCACCCAATTCCTTTTGTAGGAACGGTATATTTCCCATATTGTTGGATAATATCTACAACATCAGCCTGACTTTTATAGCCCCTTACATCTGAAGGCAGTATATACGGATGATCTCTATTTTCTACTGCCAAAAAAGATTGAAATGCACAAACTCCACAATAATAATCTGTTTTTTGAGCCTCCATTGGTGCATTAAGAAATCTGTGATCATATGTATTAGCAGACGCTACAAGAGATGTAGCCAATGAACCAACGATGATCATTGATAAAAATACTGCGATGATCGATTTGAATTTTTTCATAACCAAAACTCCTTTTTTACTTAGATTTTTTTTGACAGATATTAAGTAAAATATTCCGATATCACCGATGAGTACCTTTATGTGAAAACTATAATACAGAATATTTGTTATGATACATAAAAATGATTTCCGTTGCATTATCCCCTAAATAATCTCCACATGCTTCCTCCTAAATATTATTAATACTTTTAACATTACAAAAGATCATAAAAATAAAGCCTTACTATAACTGTTTCTGAAATTAAATCGCGATCAATTTGAAAATATTAATATTAACTTTAAGATGAATAATACTTAACAAGAATATTATACAATATTTTTAAGATATTGTCAAGTGCATTAATATTTCTTGGCATTAAACACTATTATTAATATTGTACAAACTTATGACCCGTAAGAGTCTCACCCTATACGTCAACCGCACTACAAATAAGCAATTGACACTTGCAAAGATTGTGCAGGATAACGCTTGAAAAACACGTTATACAGTGCTATAATAATCTCAACCTAACACATAGGAATTCAGTAGATAAAGGAGCGGCTATCAATGACACGGACAGCTCAGAATGAAAAGATAAAAAGAATAGTCCTCACAGGACTTTTCTCGGCGCTGATATTCGTATTTACGGCGTATATCCACGTACCTACGGGAGCGGGCTACACTCACGCAGGTGACGGCTTCATCTATTTAGCTGCTTGTATGCTCCCCACGCCCTACGCAGTAGCGGCAGGCATGATAGGCGGAGCTCTTGCGGACGGGCTTACCGGATTTCCCGTGTGGATACCTGCGACCATACTGATAAAAGCTGTAACAGCGTTGTTTTTTACCAACAAGAGCGAAAAGATACTCACCCTGCGGAACATACTGGGAATACTCCCCTCCCTCATAGTATGCATAGTCGGCTATAGCCTGTATGAAGGCATATTCATGGCAGGCGGCTTCAATAAGGGAGCAGTAATCGCAGCATTCGGTCAGACGCCATTCTACGCAATACAGGTAGCTGCAAGCGCTGTGCTCTTCATAGCAACAGCCGCCGCCTTTGACAGATCAGGACTGAAAAAGCGAATATAACAGCACAGCAGGCATAAAGAAAAGAATTCCTCTATGCCTGCTGCTAAAAGAATACAGAAAAAATGTATCGCCTGACGGCGTACTGTTCAGATATGTCCGCGAAAGCGGACACTTTTTTATTATTTCTTATCTGTTCTTTCTTATTTCTTCTTTAAAAAGGGAGTGACAGAAGATCTGTCACTCCCTTAAATATCATTATCTGTGATGACCGTGATGACCTACGCTGCCGCCATGATGACCGCCGCCGTGGTATCCGCCGCCCCGGCTGCCTCCGCTGCTGCTGGTCTCGATCCTTGTCTTGGTGGTATGGGTGCCCTGAAAGAAGTCCCCGACCTGTGAAAAGCTTGAAACACCGTCCGCGAGGTAAATCCTCGGGTCAGTCTTGCTCTTGAACTTATAATTATGCTTGGATACAAAGTAGACTATAAGCGCAACAACTGCTCCGATAAGCTCCGAAATGATAAGAACTGCCATTTTTTTCGACGGAGGAGCACTCTTTGTAACGTAAGTCTCTCCGCCCTTCTTATAAACATAAACCTGAGGATTTGCCGTGGAAACATAATAATAGCTCTCTCTCGGCTTGTCTGTATAGTAGGAGTCGATGTAATAGCAGAACTTTGAGATAGCATCGCCTATCTTATTGCAATCAAGTGGTTCGTCGGAGCTCAATGACGGAAGATATGCGTCAAGCGAATTGAATATGCTTTCACAGACCGAATCCGTGTATATCAGGTTAGTGCCCGCACTTGTGGCTATATCGTCATAGGGATGGCGTTTTCCCGATATATCAAGATAATAGAGGACTCCGTCAGTATGCTCTCCGAATACGGAATTGTAGGTATACTCAGTGAAACGCTCGGTGTCGCTGTCGCTGTAGTTCATTCTGCTGCTGTCGGGGAGATACACAAGGATATTCATATGGTTTTTCCTTGCACATTCGCGTATCTCGTCCTCAAGAGAGCTTCGCAGAGACGGGGCGCTGTTAAAGAGACCGTGCTCGTCAACCAGACCCGATTTGGATATATCGTCATCTGAAAAGCCCATATACAGATTCTTCGAGTTAGTGTTGGCGACAAAGGTGTTAAAAAGGAACAAGCCTGCGATCACAGAAACTATAGTTATAATGAATGTAAGAGCCGAACCCTTCCTTTTCATATGCTGAAAGCACCTCCTATCACCATACCGACAAGAGCCACCACAGCACCTATTATACCGCTGAACAGAGCCAGCTTTCCCTTTGAAAGCGGCGGAGTGCCTGCCAGCTTGCCTGTCTGACCGTTTATGGCAAACTCATACACCTTGCCCTTGTACATATAGGACATGAACCACACAGGCAGCATAGTATACTGCCAGTCTGTTTTGGTGATGTTATAGTTCTGAGCCATCGGAGTTACCGAAGAATAACCCGTAATGCTCTCCTTTACGAGAGAGGAGCACGCCTGCTCGCAGCGGGCGCGTATACGCGGAAAGACCTGTGTTCTGTCCACGTCGTATTTATCCGCATAGAAGCCGCTGAGATATGACATGGAGAAGTCCTTGAGCTCGCTGTAGTCAAATGGCTCGATAGCCTCCATAAGAAGGTCGTCTATTTTGGTCTCGCCGTCTGCTGGAACTCCCATTGTATGCAGATTGCCCCTGCGGACAACGTGATAGGTGCTTGTTTCCGTATATCTGTAATTGCCCGAGGTCCAGCTCTTGACCTTTCTGCCTGTAGCGGAGTAATCCACATTCACATAACAGTCAGCCATCCAGAAAGGCACATAAAGTCCCGTGAGCTTTTCAAGCTGCTGCTCCGACTTGAAGTCCGTCGGCACAAACATGCGCTTGCCTATCCACTTCTTGAAGTAATCGATGGCATTTTCTCTTGTGAGCTTGAAGCCGATGACCTTGTCGGGCTTGAATTCACCGCCCATTTTGCCCGCTAAAATAACGGGATTATGGCAGTAATAGCAGAATGTAGCCGTCTGCTGGTCATCAGCCATTATCTCGGCGCCGCAGCTGTTGCAGCGGTAAAGATGTGTATGATTCTCAAAGTCCTCCTTGAGCTGTACGGCATTCTGAGGGATACTGTTCTCTGTATTGGCGCAGAGCTTCTTTATCTCCTCCACAGTGAAAGAACTCAGGCAGTACTCACAGGTGAGCTTCTGCTGCTGCGGGTCAAATTTAAGGTCGGCGCAGCAATTCGGACAGGTATATTTTACTGATTCCAATATTTTATCTCCTTTCCTCAGCACAAACGTGCGGAAGTAACCCTAAAAACTATATCATTACCGGCATAAACCGACAAATATATATTAACATATTACCTGAGATTTTTCAAGTAAAAAAATGCAATGTTAACAGCTTATTAATCAACGCTCACTGAAGTATGCTCCAAGAGCTTTAATACTTGACAAAATAGGCGAAATCACGTATAATTATGATACATAGTTTTTTCAGCAGAAAACGCAGTAATGAAAGGGATGACGATACGATGAGATACAAATTTTCCGAGCTTACCCCCGAGATAATCCAGCTTGCGGATATGTCAATTGAAGGATACAAGATAGACCCCGAGCTTTACACACAGTATGATGTGAAACGCGGCCTCCGCGATATCAACGGCAACGGAGTTGTTGCGGGACTTACGAATATAAGTACCATAAAGGTACTGGAAACGGGCGACGGAATGCCCAATCACGGTGACGGCAAGCTTTACTACAGAGGAATAGATGTAGAGGATATCGTCGCAGGCTTCATAAAGGAAAAGCGCTTCGGCTTTGAGGAGACCGTATACCTGCTCCTTTTCGGCAAAATGCCATCAGAGCACGAGCTTGCCGACTTCCGCAGGATACTTGCGGAGTTCCGGGAGCTGCCCTCTAATTTCATGCGCGACGTAATAATGAAAGCTCCCACTGACAATATGATGAACACTCTCGCAAAGAGCGCGCTTGCCCTGTACTCCTACGACGACAAGGCAAACGATATATCGATCCCCAACGTTCTTCGCCAGAGCATAGAGCTCATAACGCTCTTCCCGGTGATATCGGTCTATGCATACCATGCCTACAAATACGCAAGGCTTGGCGGCAGCCTTTTCATACACAGCCCTCAGCCCGAGCTCTCCATAGCAGAGAACCTGCTCTACATGCTCCGCGAGGACAGAAAGTACACCGAACTGGAAGCCCGCATACTCGACCTTGCACTGGTGCTCCACGCTGAACACGGCGGCGGAAACAACTCTACCTTTACTGTCCACGTCGTATCCTCGTCGGGAACAGACACCTATTCCGCAATAGCAGCCGCCCTCGGCTCCCTGAAGGGACCCAAGCACGGCGGAGCCAATATCAAGGTGGCCATGATGTTCGACGATATTAAAGCGAATGTAAATGACTGGACAGACGAGGAGGAGGTAAAGAACTACCTCCGCAGGCTCCTCCACAAGGAGGCATTCGACCATTCGGGACTTATCTACGGTATGGGACACGCGGTTTACTCACAGTCTGACCCGAGAGCAAAGGTATTCAAGAGCTTTGTAGAATCTCTCAGCTCCGAAAAGGGCAGACACGATGAATTCGCCCTTTACTCGCTGGTAGAGCGGCTCGCTCCCGAGGTCATAGCCGAGGAACGCCGCATATACAAGGGCGTATGTGCCAACGTGGACTTCTACAGCGGCTTCGTATACCGTATGCTTTGCATACCCGACGAACTTTTCACTCCCCTGTTCGCAACATCAAGAATCGCCGGCTGGTCAGCCCACAGGATAGAGGAGCTGATAAATTCAAACAAGATAATCCGCCCTGCCTACAAGGCGATATCCCCCATGCGCGAATACACCGACATGGAAAACAGAATGGACTGATGACATACTATGAAAAGCGGAGTACTGGCAAAATCATTCCTGATGGGGATAGTTTGTCCCCTGATAATATACCTTTTAGCAGCCGTCTTTGACGTTATCACACAGGAGAGCAATGCCTCACTGAACGTCATGTTCATCGAGGGACTGTGTCTCTTTTTCCTGCCGATGTTTTTCCTTGGCAAAGAAAAAAAACTGAACAGGCAGTTTCCCACCAAGCTCATTGCTCCTGCCTATTTGTCCGGTTACGCGGTCATAGCTGCGGTCATGATCTTCGTCACTGATTCCATTGACATGGAGAAACTGTTCGGCCATCAGTTCCTCGGCGGCATAGGACTCGCCATAATGCTCATCATACTTGCCTGCGGCTTCGGCTGGGCGGTGATCTTCCGTATCATTGCGGCGATAGTCCGCTATGTACAGAAAAAATGAACACATATCTCAAGGCGTAATGCTTTCGGATTTGCATATAAAACATATTTTAAAAGGAATGTGATATAAATGAAGAACACAGCAGAATTATTTGAATGGAAGGGCACGACCTGCGTAAAGCTAAGCGCAGGCGGTTACGAAGCATGGGTAGCCAATGAGATAGGTTCAAATGTTATCCGCCTCCGCGACAACGAGAACGGCATTGAGTTTTTCCGCTTCAACGAGAAGAACACAGCCGACAAGATAAAGCAGTCTCCCGAGGTATGGGGACTTCCAACGCTCTATCTTCCCAACCGCTTTGCAGACGGAGTCCTCAGAGCGTCAGACGCAGTATACCAGCTCCCCGTTAACGAAAAGGAGCCCTACAACAATCACATTCACGGCTTTCTCCACAAGAGAGCCCATGAGGTAGTGGAGTACAGCTCCGACGACAACTGCGCATGGGTAAAGACGAGATACGTATACGATGACAAGGACGAATTCTTTGAGTATCTCCCCGTCAGATTCACTGTAGAGTACACATTCACACTGTCCGAGCAGGGACTGGAGCAGAATATACGCTTTCTCAACACGGACGGCAAGAGAGTG
Source organism: Ruminococcus flavefaciens (assembly GCA_002309635.1). Classification (GTDB taxonomy): domain Bacteria; phylum Bacillota; class Clostridia; order Oscillospirales; family Ruminococcaceae; genus Ruminococcus; species Ruminococcus flavefaciens_J. The sequence goes on from DBXO01000039.1 coordinate 7,751, forward strand.
CTCCCCATGTCTCTTGCTTCACATACCACTATCAGCGCTCCCTTTGTTGACGGCGGCAGGGAGGAGGATATCCGCCTTACAGTGCCGATAGGAAAGCGCTGCGAGCTCAACGAGCGCTGCCTGCCCACAGAGCAGCTGAAGGTGCCCAACATGCACGACCTTGAATACAGAAACGGCGCAAAGGTGCCTGTATTGCAGGTAGTTGACAATGAGATGTACTTCGGCGAATGCACCAAGCTGGACGGCGAGGACTTCCACGGCATCATCGCTGAGGACACCGCCAGCGGCAAGAAGATATGCTACGAGGTATCAAAGGAGTACGGCTTCTGGATAATGTGGAACGACCGGGGCTTCAACCACTTCTTCTGCCCCGAGCCAATGACCGCAATGATAGACGCTCCCAACCTCAAGCTCCCCGCCGATGTAACAGGCTACCGCGAGGTTAAGCCCGGCGACACCTTCGAGACCCACGAGAGATTCTTCACAAAGCTTTCCTGACATAAACAGATTCAATTTCGGGGACAGTCGGACGTTTGCATAATCGCCCCTCACCGCACGCAGTCTGCAAAGGCCGCCTTTTACGGCGCACGTTTTAGTCCTGACCGGCCGTGTGTGTGGTATGACCGGCAATTGTGAACGTCACCGCCCGTTATTATCCGAATAATACTTATAATATCTTCAATAAAAAACGCATAAGGAGATTCACCAATGAAAAGTATTAAATTTACCGCAGCAATACTTGCCGCGTTCACGCTCTGCCTGAGCGCAGGCTGCTCCGAGAGCGGCAGCGACGGGGCAAAGCCGCAGGATACAGCCCCGGCTGCTCAGTCTGCCGAAGCTCCCGAAGTTCCCGAAGCGGAGACATGGGCTCAAACGTTTATCCCCTCAAAAGCAGAACAGCTCGATATAACAAAGCTCCCGCCGTTTGAACTCAGCTCCGACGATCTTCATAACGGAGTATGGGATACAGACATCACCAATACAAAAAACGGCTCAAACCGTTCGCCTCAGCTCTCATGGCAAGCCGTAGACGGCGCCGCCTGCTATGCTGTATATATGATAGATACAGGCACTGACGGCTATAGCTCATGGATGCACTGGAAGTCTCTTACAGAGGATACCTCCCTCCCCGCAGGACGGGCTGCCAGGGATGAGTATATAGGCCCCTATCCCCCCGAGGGCACACACGTTTATGAGATACTTGTATTCGCAATGAAGCAGGCTCCCGAAAAGCTGAAAGGCTCATTCAACACCTCCAATCCCAAGCTTCTTGAAGCATTCAGGGTAATGAACGGCACAGATGGCGGAAACATCATCGCCTGCGGACACATAAAGGGCACATATACCTACGGAGACTAAATGACAGGATCAAAGGAAAAACACACCGTTCTTACGTCTGACGGTGTACAGGAATACATATTGGAGCGAAAAAGGGTCAAGAACATAAATCTGCGTGTGAGACCCGACTGTACAGTCTGGGTATCTGCCCCTAGCAGAGTGCCCGTCAGTGAGATAGAAAGCTTCATACGCTCAAGGTGCAGATATATCAGACGTGCGGCAGAATATTTCCGCAGCCGCCCCCAGAAAGCAAGAACAGAGCTCCAGTGTGCCAGCGGAGAGAAGATAAAGCTTCTCGGCACCGACATAGAGTTGAAAATAGTACAGGACTCATCTGAATATTCCGAAAGAGACGGCTCAAGACTGTATATCCACGTAAGAGACCGCGGCAACAAGGAGCGCAGGAAGAAGCTTTTCAGCGCATGGCTGGACGAGGTATGTACCGAGATATTCACCGAGATAATGCATGACGTACACGAGCGCTTCTCGGAGTACGATCTGCCTTTTCCGCAGCTCAAGCTCCGCACCATGACCTCCCGCTGGGGAAGCTGTCACCCGTCAAAGGGGATAATAACCCTCAACAGGCGGCTCATAGAGGCTCCGCGGCACTGCATAGAGCAGGTGGTGACACACGAGTTCTGCCACTTCGTACACCCCGACCACAGCAAGGACTTCTACGCCCTTTTGCAGCATATGTACCCCGAATGGCGCTACAGCAAGGCTGTGCTTGAAAGTTCGGTTATACTGTGACACGATTATACAAAAAATCTGAAGCAGCACCTTTTAAGTAATGCTGCTTCAGATTATTTTTTTGATGAGAGGTATCTTTTTTAATATCCATATTATTCCTAAACAAGCTGCAATAACAAAAAATACATGTAAAGCAATCAGGAAAAGATTGTCTATATATTTTTGTGGCAACGATAGCTTATTGCTTAAGTTGAGCATCAAATTATGAAGTATATAAATTCCAAGAGTGTTTTTCGATACAATAACTATTATTTTATTGTCTTTTTTGTAATCCAGACACAGTCCATACCAGAAAACAGTGCTAAGCAGTATTGGAACAGTACTGTATCCGCCTGTGACAATATTCCACGAATGCCCATCGAGCGCAACAGATTTAAAAAAAGCATAAGAATACAGCATCAGAGCAGAAAGCATTATTCCGATACAACAGATAACACACCTCTTTTTTGCAGGGAATCCAGCGATCTTATCCTTGTACCTATATGCTAATCCTCCTAAACAAAAATATACGATCGTATAGCTTGATGTAGTAAACATATTTAACAGGGGGGGGAGTAACGGAGACAGGATTTTTTTCAAAACCAACATAGATATATTCGAAAATGTGCGTAATAAAATTAAGCCCAAATGAAAAAAAAGCGCTTACAGCTGTAAAATAACCAAATGCTTTTATATTTGTATCATAAAGGGCTTTTAATGCAGATAACCAGATATAAACGCAAAACAACGCTCCCATAAACCAAAAAAAGTATAATTCTTCCCTCAAATTCAATACACCGGAAACAAATCTGCCCAATTCAAACGGTTCATCTTTTATCCAGTAATAAAGAAATGATAAAACAGGGCACCAAAAAACAGTCATCACTACCAGTTTTACGCATTTTGAGACATGTTTTTTCAAGTTAAAGGGCTTGCTGAAAAGCAAATATCCGTTTACGAATAAGAAAATCGGTACGCCGACAGATAATAATCCATTAAAACAGTAATGCACGTTAGCCAATATTGATTCGGAATCTACAATATCTCTGTCCACATAAAAACTATGACTGAATACTACAAAGAAAATAGCTATGCATTTCATCAGATCCAAATTATAGTATCTTTTGGCCTCCATATCTTTACCTCTTTTAGCGGTTTGATAATTCAAGATTTGATTTAATTATACATTTTTCAGAATAAAGTTTCTGTTATTTTCTTTAAATTATTTGTAAAAATGCAGTAAAATCGTTATATTAAATAATATTTGTATATTCCTCCTATAATTCCAAAGAAAAAACCCGAGTATCACTCGGGTTTTTCTTTATCTTCAATGCCGGATTCGCAAACGCTGTCGTCAAAACGGTCAGTCATGGCGCTTCTGAGGTCGTCAAGGGACCTGAATCCCTCTATGACCGTATCTCCCTCTTTAAAAGCGTCGCCGTAGACAGAGGTATAGAACCGTGAATAGCTTGGCAGCCCCATTTTCGCAGCAGGAGCGTCGCCGCCGCAGTGGTCGGGAGAAAACACATCAAGGAAATATGCAAAGCTGTAGTACTCTGTCTTTCTGCTCTTTTGATCCTCACTGCTCCCTGAGCCCTTTTTCTCCGTCAGCTCCGCAGTCATACGGTAAACGAAGCAGAGAGCGTTTCTTCCCCATTTTGCTGTATCCTCCGCAGGGGTATACAGCTCCGCTCCGAGAAGCTCCATACCGCCAAGCTTTTTGTCCTCCCATTCCTCTGCAAGCTGCCGAAGCCCTGCCTGCGCCAGCCCGTCCATCTTCTCATATGAAGCCCTGTCCACGTCTCCGAGATTCTTCACATAAACGGGTAAACCGACAACATTGTACGTTTTCTCAAAGCATTCGGGAATATATCCCTGTCCGAAGCAGTCCGCGGCTATCTCGTCCTCAGTGCCGCTTCCGAAGCGTATTTTCACCTTATCGCCGTTGCTTAGCCCGCTGCACGGCTCCGCGCTGACAGGTATATTCTTTACAGGCATGTCCTCAGTACTGAGAACAAGCTCACCGTCAGGCTCGACTCCCGAATAGTTAAAACCGATATAGTCAAAGGGGTCAAATGGCACAGCCTCCTCGAGACCGTCCACAACTATCTCCTTGTCAGTGACATCAAGTCTTATTCTGAAGCTTTCCTCAAGCTTCCCGATATTGTCTCTGTCCCACTCAAAGCTGATGATATCGCCGTTTGACAGCATATCTGACCTGTCGGGAGCTCCGCACAGGTATTTTTCCAGCTCATACACTGCTCTTTCGGCAGCTTTTCTGCTGCTTTCGTCATTGACTCCGAAAGCCTTCGGGTTATCGGCTACCATTTTCTGAAAGTCTATATCAAAGTCCGCAGAAGCAGCGGTATCAAGGCCGCTGAAGCTGTATTCAAGGTAATCGTTGGGGTCTATCACAACGCGTCCGCAGCTGACGAGAGCAGCCGCCGCAAGCAGGGTCACCGCCAATTTCAGTATGTTATCTTTCAAAGCAAAAGCCTCCGTTCGTTTAACACAAAAACTATTATATCACAAGCGGTTTTCACAGTCAATACGCCGCCTTGACACAGCTGCAGAAGCCTGATATAATAAACAAAACAGAACTCGCAGAGGAAGTGAATATATGTCATTGGGCAGCTATCTGTTCAGAAAAATGTGCACCAAAAGCGACACACAGCGAGACAGCGGACTGACAACGCCTGCTGAAATAGAACGTTACGACGATATCACCTACGGCAGCGACCCAAAGTGGAACGTCCTCGACGTATATCGTCCAAAAGCGTCATCAGGCAAAAAGCTCCCCGTGATAGTGAGCTTTCACGGCGGCGGCTGGGTATACGGCGACAAGGGTGTGTACCAGTATTACTGCATGGATCTTGCAAAGCGCGGATTTGCCGTAGTGAACTACAGCTACCGCCTTGCGCCGAAGCACCGGTATCCCGCCCCCTTCGAGGACACCAACGAGGTATTTTCGTGGCTCATGGGGAATGCGGAAAAGTTCGGCTTAGACACCGACAATATATTTGCTGTGGGCGACTCCGCAGGCGCAACGGGTATAGCCCTCTACGCATGCATACTCACCTCTGCGGACTACGCAGAAAAGTTCAGTTTCAAGCCTCCCGCAGGACTGAGGATAAGAGGCCTCGCCCTCAACTGCGGCATATACGACACCGAGCATTTCTGCTCCGTAAAGACGCTTAAGGACTATCTTCCAAGGCATGACAAGGATAAGGCCCTGTCCGACCTTACCGTAATAAAGCACGTGACCCCCGACTTTCCGCCCAGCTTCATAATGACCGCAAACTGCGACAGTCTCCGCAGCGAATCCCCGCTGCTCGAAAAGGCGCTGAAAGAAAAGGGAGTCCCCTGCAGATATAAGGAATACGGCAGCGATGAATGCAAGCTCTTTCACGTATTCCACTGCAACATAAAAACAGCCGAAGCCGCAGAAGCCAATGATGACGAATGCAGTTTCTTCAGGGAACTTATTAAATAAGACAGAACAGGCATAAGAGAGCTGCTCCCTTATGCCTGTTTTTAATACGCACTCAGCGAGGACGCATTTCCATATCAGAATTTATATCCGAGGGTCTTTATCCTGTCCGCAGAATCGCTTATCTCAGCCCACGAATAGTCTATCATGTACTCGCCGTGGTAGTTGCTGAACGCGGCGGTGTCGCCTGCGAAAAGATCGTACAGATCGCAGTCCACAGCCTCCTTGTTGACAAGTATCTGTCTGTTCTGCTTTATGATGACGTTATGGAAACCTGCGTTCTCGATGTCCTTTATAAGGTCTGAAACGTACTGGGATATCTTTTTCGAGGTAGGTCTGTCGAAGTCCTCCACCTCCAGAACATCGGCAGCTATCTCCTTGCTTGTGACAGGATAACCGCACTGGTCTATGAGGTAGGCGAATATTTCCTTTGAAATAGTCCTTGAGAATTTCAGCGGCACATCATCCCTGCCGAACACGCGGAAGTTTCCGAAGGTGCGTATCTTGAGCTTGTCCCCTCCCTTGTTCTCGGGCTGTGGGGTGTACCTGAAATTATTGAACTCGTTGCGGATATCCTCCTCGGTATAGGGCTTCATAATATAGCCGCTGGGACGCATCTGTATAGCGGCAAAGGCATACTCGGAATAGCTGGTAACGAAGACGATATTGCACATCGGCGAGTGCTTTTTGAGCTCGATAGCCACCTGTATGCCCGACATCTGACCGATGCGGATATCGAGGAAGGCCGCGTCGAACTGCTCGGGGTTGTCATATTCAAGGAACTGGGACGGCCTGCGGAAGGAAACTATCTCCGCCTCGGGGCAGACCTTATGAAGCGTATCTACAAGAAGCTGTAGTGCGAAGCGTTCATCATCAATTGCCAGAATTTTCATCGTGATTCTCCTTCGGAATAAGAATAGTACACTCTGTTCCCTCATTGGGAGCGCTTTTTATTATAAGCATGCCGCCGCACTCGTCGTAAAGACGCTTGCGGACGTTGGAAATACCGATATGGCTGTCGTCCAGCTGTTTCAGGGATTCAACATCAAATCCGCCGCCGTCGTCGCGGATTATGACCTTGTGGAACTTCTCCGCCTCCTCAGTAGAGATACACACTGTACCGCAGCCGCTCTCGGATCTGTTGATACCGTGCTTTACGGCATTTTCCACCAGCGGCTGGACCGTAAGTACGGGCAGCATAAAATCCACATCTGCTATATCGAATATAATATCGAGATCATCACCGAACCTTATTTTTTCCAGTGAAAGGTAAACTTTGGTATGCTCGATCTCGTCCCTAATGGGTACAAGACTTTTATGGGTCATGGCTTCAAGATTCTTTCTCAGAAACTTTGAAAAGTCGATAAGAGCCTTTTTTGCCTGAGAAGCGTCCTTGTCGCACAGATAGGTTATAGAGGTGAGCGAATTGTACATAAAATGAGGCTGTATCTGTGAAAGCATGAGCATGCGCTTGCTTCGCTCCAGCTCCAGCTCACTGGTACGGAGCTTTATCTTCATCTCGCTCTGATATATGGCGACAAGATAGAAATAATAGATGATAACGTCAAGCGCAACTATCTCGTCCATAAGATCAACGACGATATACGCCGCCTCAAGATAACATTCCGCAAGGGTGAGGAAGACGATGAATATTACCGTAGCTCCCTTGCTCATTTCCTTTTCCTTGATAAAGAGGATAGAGTACCTCATAAGCAGCAGCAGATATATCATACCCACGAAATAAGGCAGCATCATCAGCGGACCGTCCCTGTAGTCAAGGTGCTTGGTATAGCTGAAAACGACCCCCGGATTCGCAAGGTTGATTATCTCGGCAAAAATACATACGAACTCAGGTATAAACAGTATATGTTTCTTTTTTACGGGAGCTATCAGCAGCAGCTCCACATAGGCTATCATTGGGAAAAGTACGTGTTCCAGAGCGGAACGCAGATAAAACAGTGTGATCGCCACATCATCGCGGTAGTCTTTATGCGGGTCGAACAGACTTCCCTTGAACCAGTCCCTCAGACCCGTATTTATCACTATCACCGAAAGCATGACAACGATGGCGATAACGTGATCCGTACCGTAAGGACGTTCCTTGCGGTTTTCGATGAGCATTATTATGATACCGAGGATAAGAGCTATTGACAGGAAGTTTAATTTTATGAGTTCTAAAACCAATTGCATCGAATTGCCACCTACTGAATCGAAAAAAATGGAAAAAATAAATATGTAATAATATTATATCACATTCTGCACTGTTTGTAAAGAAAAAAAGTCTCATTTTTTGTAGGGATTTTCAAATACACAGGTGTGACAGAGGGATATATTTTTTATAAATAGCGTAATACTGCCCAAAAGCTGTTATTTTTTCCCTGCGAAAATAAGTAATTTTTTTGTTGAACCATGTGGAACAGGCTGTGTTAGAATAATTTTTGGGATATGATATGAATATATCGTGATTGTAGAAAGGGAGCCAGGCGCTGCAGTCGTATGGAACTGGGGGGAAAACAGTGCTGGTGCGGTCGTGTACCGTCCAAAACGGGCTGTAGTGTCTCCTTCTCTACTTGCAGATTCCACACTGTCCGTACAGAGAGAGCGGAGAGTGTTTTTCATGAGAATATCTTCAGATGTCATATGTTTCATTGCTCAACATCTCGCGCAGTCGTCAGACTGCGCACTTTTTTTGCCCTTATGATTGTGAACCGGCTCCGTTTATGAGTTAACGGAATGTTCATTTTTGGCTACTGCAAAATAGTATTCTCATTATATCCTATAGTGTCATAACGGGGCAAATTCATTGACACCGAATGCGTGAAATGATAGAATTAAGATGAAAACAAGCGCAGATAAAGGTATTGGGAATATCGGATATTAAAATACACAAACAGAAAGGAAAATCACAATGAAAACAATGAAAAAGGCTCTGGCAGGTCTTTGCGCGCTCAGCATATGCGCAGGCTGTTCTTCCGCATTAGGCACATCGGAAAACAGCGTAGGCTCCGCAAATGCAGCGACCGCAAGCATTGCCGACAAAATGGAATGGGGCACCCTCAGGATAGGCGGAGGCGGCTTCGTTTCGGGAATCGTAACAGGCAAGAAGGTAATGTACGCACGTACCGACGTAGGCGGCGCGTACAAGTACAACTATGACACCGAAAGCTGGGAGCAGCTTTTCGGCTTCATCACCGACGCAGACAGAGGACTTCTCAGCGTTGACGCAATGGCTGTAGACCCCACAGACGACAATACCGTATACTTCCTCTGCGGCTGCGCATACTTCTCAAGCGAGAAGACGGTAGTCTTCAAGACCACCGACGGCGGCAGGACAATGAAGGAAATAGACGTTACCAAGCTCATAAAGGTAATGGGCAACGGCGACGGACGTCAGTGCGGCGAGTCGATAGCAGTAGACCCCGACAACCCCAAGGTCATCTACGCAGGCGGAGACGTTACCTCGGACGAGAACTCCAAGTCCGCACTTATCAAGTCCACAGACGGCGGCGAGACATGGGCTCCCGTTGAAGGCTATGACGACCTCGGTCTCTTCAAAAAGACCACAAAATGGCCCACATGGACAGACAATATCGCCCGCTGCACAGAAGAGGGCTTCTATAACAATCAGAACGGCGTAGCAAATATCGCTGTCACAGGCGGGAAGGTATACGTAGGAACCTCGATAAAGGGCGTTGCAAACGTTCACGTGGCAAGCACCAAGGATGACAAGTTCTCAGTGCTCAGCAAGGATCTCCCCACAGACGTATATCCCTCGCGTATAAATCTCGACGCTAACGGCGACCTGCTCATTTCCTACATCGCAGGACTTGCTTTTCAGGGAACCTCAGGCGGCGCATACCGTTACTCGCCAAAGACAGGCACAGTGACCAATCTTCTCAACGACGCAGGCTATGGCTCCGTATGGGCAGACCCCAAGAACCCTGACCACATGATCGCAGGAACCTGCGGCAACTGGAAGGATCAGGAGTGGGAGCCGTGGACAGAGGAGCACGGTCCCGCATGGGGCGACCAGTATATGCGCTCATTTGACGGCGGCAAGACATGGGAAAACTTCACTCCCGGAAAGACCAAAGGCTGGGAGCAGCCCCTCATTTCCAACTATTTGCAGGACGGCGGCTACTCATGGATAAGAGACAAGGCTATCCACTGGTCAGGCACAGTCGTTACTGACCCCATGAACTCCGACAGGATGTTCATCACTTCGGGAAACGGCGTGTTCATCTGCGAGAATCTGTGGAGCACCGACGAGGACAGGCTCCCAACATTCATATTCCACCCCGACGGAATAGAGGAGGTCGTATCCCTCGACTTCGTCAGCACGGCAGACGGTCTCGACCTCTCCGCGATCGGCGACTACGACGGCTTCGTACACGAGAGCGTAGACCGGATAGGACTCCAGTATCAGCCTAACATGGGCTCTACCTCCGCAATTGCCGTATGCCCTCAGAATACCGATGTATGGGCAAGAACAGCCAACGGCGACGGCAACAACACAGGCAGCGGCTACTATACCACAGACCGCGGCAAGACATGGAAGGCCTTCAAGCCCGCATGCACAGGCGGAAAGCTCGCAATAACCGAGCTCTCAAAGGGCAAGTACAGAATATTCAACACCAGCACATCAGGTGCGGTGTCATATACCGACGATTTCGGTGAAACATGGAAGAACAGCACAGGTATCAAGGCTACAAAGGGCGTATACGCACTCGTTGACCCCAAGGACCCCAAGACCGTTTACGCTTCCGTCCTTACCCACAACGATTACTGGTCGTCTGATACGACCAAGAAGGAGCCCACACTTGAAGAGTCTCATTATGCCTTTGCAATAAGCAATGACTACGGCGCAACATTTACCGAAACTACAGTCTGCAAGTACGATATGTGCGATCACACAGGCGACCTTGCATACATCGGAAACGGCAGCATAGCAATGGCAGCAGGCTGGTACGGACTTCACATAATATCCGACGGCGGAAAGACCATAAAGAAACTGGACAACGTATTCTATGCAAAATGCGTAGGCTACGGCGCTCCCGAAAAATCAGGCGGACTGAACACACTGTTCATCTACGGAAAGCCCGATGAGTCCGACAAGGAGGGTATCTACCGCTCAACTGACGGCGGTACATCATGGGTATGTATCAATACGGACCACCTCTACGGCGGCACAGGAAACGGAAACTACCTCGTAGGCGACCTTGACGAGTTCGGCAAGGTATATATGTCAACAGTAGGCTGCGGAATCGTATACGGACAGCTCTCCGACGGAAAGCCGAAGCCTCCCGTTACAACTACCACAAAGCCCGTTACCACAACAACCAGAACAACGACAACGACAAAAACGACTGCAACCACTGCTCCTTCGACTACTGTTCCTGCTTCGTCCACAACAAAGCCTGTTGTTTCAACAGCTCCATATCAGTACGACAAGGACTACAAGGCAGGCGACGTAAACTGCGACGGTACCATAGATATGTCAGACGCAGTCCTCATAATGCAGGCTCTTGCCAACCCCAACAAATACGGAGTAAACGGAACTGACGAAAAGCGCATAACCGCACAGGGCGCAAAGAACGCAGACGTAAGCGGCAAGGACGGTATGACCACAGGCGACGCAGTTACTATACAGAAGTACCTGCTCCACATTTTAAAAGACCTTCCCGAGGCATAATAAAACAACGAAAAACGGCTTCTCCAAAAGAAGCCGTTTATTCTTTTTCCCTGTGGCGGCGCAGCTGTCAGCTGTGCGGGAACTTATCCGTATAAACTCCCACCTCGGTAAATATCCCCCTGCTGCTGCCCCGCACATCTACCGAGCCGATACGCTGAAGGTTTACGGAGCCGAAGCTGACCAGATCGCAGAGGTCCTCGCCGTGATAGCCGCTGTATGAACAGAACTCTCTTTCCCTGCCGCGGAAGTCATACTTATCGCGGTAGACGAGAGCCTGCTGCGGATCGTAGAGGAACCGCATATCAAGGTCGAAATACTTGTGACGGACTATTCTCAGGTCGGAAACATCGCTGTCATGAAGGTCGAAGCTGCCGTAGTCACCGTTGATATCAGCCATGTGGTAATCACTGGCAAGACGGCTGCCTGCAAATTCCTTACCCGTGGATATGAGCTTTTCATTGCTGAGGTCAAAGATATCCGGAACAGATACAGGACTGAGCATGACCATATTTGTTCCCCTTATATACGGATAGGTGCCCCTGCGCTTGTAGGCAAGATTTGCAGCCGCGTCCCACATTGATGTATTGGGACGGATGTAGATATAGCTGCTGTTGTCGGAGTCGTTTTCGTGAGTGACATATGGCAGGGTGTAGAAGTCCTCCATGAGCATATTGAACGAGATATTCATATTCAGCCCCGGCCCTATCTGATTCTGGCAGAGCAGGGAGGTAAATCCGCGGGAGCTGATATTCACGAAGCTGTATCCGCCCCTGCGCTCATATTTTATACTGTCGATGAGCCCGTGATGAATGGTGAATCCGTTTACAGTGAGAAAGACCTCTGCCGTGTCTGCACTTATCACGTTTAAGGTGCGTATCCTCGCTGTAAGCGAAGAATATGGCGTATACAGGTCCTTGCTGAATCTGAATGAAAGGATATCACTTTCCTCGGCAAGAACTCCCGCTGCTGTTTTCAAACCTATTAATGCTGTCATGTGGCATTGCTCCTTGTTACTGCATCGCTTGTCATAAGAGTGACCGAAACGTCTGCCCATTCCCCGCCCTTGTCCTCAAAGCTGTAGCTCAGCATGCGGCAGCCCGAAAAGCTAAGTCCCATGTACTCCACGGTAATTGCAGAAGCCGAGTGAACAAGGTCATTGAAGCTGTACACAAAGTCCCCGGGAGAGTTATCGGTACATACCCTTCCCGAAAAAACAAGTCTCGTACTTCCCGTTGAGTTGTTGGTAATGACAGCTCCCCCGTCGGCAGTGGGCTCCTCATTTATCCTGCGCACTGAAAAAGCGCGGAAGCGCTCACAGTATACGGTGCTGCCGCCGATAGTCACAGGGACTGCCTCTCTGCAGGAAAGCTCCGATATCGCACTCATATATTGCTCCTTTCCACCCTGGTGATACCGCTTGCGGCAAGCTTTACGCTGAGTACAAGCCGCTGGATATTGCTGTCGAACTTCACGCTCATTTTGCTGAGGCGGCAGGTGAGCCCCGACATATCGAACACAACAGGTTCGATATTGCTGTCGTAGTACTCATACAGCGCCGTCATGGAGTATTTTTCGGGAGCAGCCACCATCAGCTCTATCTCCGCTTTGAAAGGGATATATACCGTGTACGGCGAGTATATGGGAGTTGCGGCCTCAAAACTGCTTATCCCCACAATAGTAAAGAAGCTCTGCCCCTTTCTCTCCAGCGAGCGCCCGTCAAATGCGCTGTACACCGGGGATACATCATTTTCCGCAAGCTTTTCTATGATACCGTCGATTATGTCCTTCAGCATGATATTACCTCCTCACCGCATGAAAAGCTGCTGAAAATGAAGTTCTTTGAGCTGAGCAGATCGTTGCATATCTGAAAATAATCTCTCAGAAGCCTCTTTGAGTAGTCGTAGGCGCTGTTCTGCGACTCCCTGAGGACTTTTCCAGCATATGTACACTCCGCACGCTCCCTTGCCGCCATTATCTGCTGGAGTCTGTAAAAGGCTATGGCAGCACTGAGAAAATTGAGCCTTATATCGGTATCGTCCGCGTCGGGAAGCAGCATTATCTGTGTTTCGTACATGGCAAGCAGTATTATCTGCTGATATTCGATACCGTTATGAGTGCCTGTAAACAGTTCAAAAATAGACGTTACCTTTTGCAGATCCATATTTATCCCTCCTGCTTCATCGAAAACATATCCGTAGCATCGTCTGCTCTTTCGGTGGTATCGAGCTGCACCTCCGTTCCGCCTTTACGGAGCTGCTTTTCAAAGGCTTTTCGCAGCTCTATGAGCTGCGAAGTGCCAAGCCCAGAAGCTGAGAGCGAAGCCACATCAGCGGCAGCCCGTCCGCCTGAAAAATATGCAAGCTTACGTATATCGCGGCGGAGCTCCTCATCAGCAGCGGAACTCTCACCTGATGACGCAGCCTTAATGGTATCGGCTTCGCTGTACTTCTTTGTAACTCCAGCATTTACCTGGGCAGGAACGGCAACGAAACTCCACTCGTAAGCGTCGGTGATATCGTCGAGGACCGTATGACAAAGCCTGCCGCCGTACTTTCTGCCCTTGATATGGCTGCATGATGCGACGTTCTTATCGTTGCCGCAGACCGAGCAGATATGCTTTGCGGCAGAGCATGAAATACTGACCTCCTTTTTAATGCCGCCGTCGATCTCGGCTATGAGCGCCTTGTTGCCGTCGGTCCGCACCATATATGCGCTTGCCTTAAGATACTTATAGGGCTCGCCGTTCCTGGTTGTGCGGGAGCTGTCGGTGACGAGCTCGGTATCGAATATACGTGCATTCTGATTGACAGTTGTTGCATCGTGGTCAAAAATCCCCGTCTTGCCGATAAATCGTTCCTTCAGTGTCACGAGGGCGCTGTCGGAAAAGCGCTCACAGTCACGGTCGATATCGTTGTCACAGAGAATTACCGAAAAAACGTAGACCTCGTCCTCATTCAGCTTTCTGCGCGTGAACTTGTTTATCTTATCGAGAATGATGTTTTCCATGCTTTCTCCTTTCAAAAATTATGCAGGAGCCGCCTTTGGCTGTCCGCACAGTTGTATGGTTTGACGCGGACGCCCGAAGGGCGCCCCCTGCAAGACAAAATAATATGATATCCGGTATAGGGGCGGGTATTATCCGCCCCACTATTCACAGCTTGCTGTATCACTCGTTAGCTGTAACAGTAAGCACCTTAACAGCGTCGGGAGTTATCCTTCTGAAGCCGCATGTAATAGATACGGTCATCTGGTCGAGCTGACGGTCGATAAGCTTGTCAGTCTCCATGACGAGGTCTGTGCTGGTGATGAACTCCAGCGCAAAATCACGGTCGATACCGATGACTGTATCATCGTCCACAGCCGAGGTCTTGATGAGCTCAGAGCCGAAAGGCAGCATGAGCTTGCCGTCCGCATTTGCGGAGCAGTCCTTGAGCTGATCCATAGCTGCTATCTTTGAAGCAAGCTCAGGCGAAGTGATGACCGTTGTCATGTCGAAGCAGTCAAACTCGCCGTAGAGAGCCGCAAGGTCGTCATAGGTAAGTGCGGAAGTCGTTATAGGAGTAAGGTCGCCGATAAGAACGTCAACTGCTTCCTTGACCACTGATACCGCAAGTCTTACGCCAACGCTTCTGAGCATAACGCCGAAAACATCAAGTCTCTGCTGACGGACAGCTTCGTATGAAGCGCTGATAAGTCTGCCGAACTTTGAGAGCACGGTAGCTGTCGAGCCCTCTCTTACAGTAGCCTCGGGGAGCTGTACTGCCTGAGCGGTAGAGGTATAGGCCTCGGAATCATCGAGGACGCAGCCAAGGTACTGACTGCTTGCGCAGACAGTTTTGGCAGCGCATACCGACTTGAGGACAGTCTCGTTAAAGCCCTTTCTTATGCAGCGTGTGACAAATTCGGGAAAGAGCACCGCTGTTTCCGTGGTGGAGAAAAACTTCTCCACACAGTCGCAGTCCTGACCGTTTATTCTGATATTGAAGCGCTTGAGCTGTCTCTCGAAAGCGTCAAGCTTTTCGAGAGGAGTGCCCGCATAAGCCGGGGAGGGGTCAAGCTCCTCGAGAGCTGCTGTGAATGACTTTCCGCTGAGATTGTAAAGGCCCTTTTCAAGTTTGATCTCATTATACATATTAAAATCCTCCGTTATGATAAGTTGTTTTCAAGGCGCATTTCTATTTCACGCGCCTGTGCGTTTTTCAGCCTTGCCTCTGCAAGTGCTGTTTCGTCCTGTAGATTTATGTTTTCCCACTCTACAGTGCAGGAAGCTTCCGAGCCGATGGAAGCAAGGAACGCATTTCCCACATCGCATATCACCGGTGTGAGAAGTCTGCGGTAGTACTCCAGCTCAGAGGTGAGTATATCAGCCTGCTGAGAGGACATACGTTCCGTAGAGCTCCAGGACAGCCCCAGCAAAAACGGCGGTATGGAGAGCTTTGCGATGAGCTGTTCAAGTATCTGCCTTACGGGCACATTGGTATCGAAAAGCTGATTGTCAGCTCCGATGACCTTTATATCAACGTCGCCCACTGCTACAAAGTCCTTTACCTGTCCGTATTTTGCCGAATTCATGCCGTCAGCCCATTCACGGGCTATCTGCTGTGCTCTTTCGCGGGAATACATCATATCCCCTGCCTCTCCCTGCGGCTTGTATGTCACTGCATAGCGGATATTTCCAGCACGGTCATAGTTCTGACCGATACATTCGTATATCCTCATAAGGATGCCGCTGAGTGACGGAAGTCCGCGGAGAAGAGAGTGACCGCCTGTCAGCGATGAATATAGTATGCGCTCGGGATGAGTTATTTTCCGCAGTCTTCCGTCAGGGAGCCTGATACTGTAGCTCCTGCTGAACGGGTCGGCTCCGGAGGCTATGGATACACGCGATATGTCGCCGTTCCAAAGCCCTGCTATGCGCTGCTGCGAACAGTCGGGAACTATCTCGCCTACAGCGCTGCCGTAGGTTATGAGACTATCGAGAAAACTGTCCGCAAAACTGCCTGCTGAACGTCCCGTTATTCCCACGGGTACGTTTTCGAGAAAACTGTCCAGCTCCTGCTGTAAGGCCTCGTCCGAGCATTTCACATGAAAGCCCCCCGTGAGCCTGATTATCTTCATTATTGCGGCGTCTATTATAGGCACCGCACAGCGCAGTCTGTCGTACAGCTCCTTTTCGCAGGGCTGTATCGCCAAGGGAAGCGTAAAGCCTCCGCAGCCGCTGCGCTGAGTGCTTACAAGCTCGGGAACGGGCTTCTGTGGTCCTCTCTTGTGAAAAAGCTTCATTTTTTCTCCTTTCATATATTTTGGGATAAAACTATGGGAGTATATCAGCTGTCTGAATCCGCGGCTCTGTACCGCAAACGAGCATGCCCCTGTTGAACGGCTAACGTGCCACTGACATTGCGATAAAGCCGCCGCTGTCGTGCTTCCCGAAGATATCCGCAGCAAAATAACGCATATCGTCCATAGCATGGTCGTTTTCCTTTACAGGGGCGTCCGTGCCCGCCTTTTCGTTCCAGCTGTAAAGCGTGAACTCACGGAGTATGTCCCGGCAGGAGCTGTGGAATCTCAACCTGTTCTGCTTAAGTGCTGAGCTTACTATCCTTATGCCCGATATCACGTCGTTGTCGGCTTTCACTACAGGGAATCTGCCGTGGCGGCGTATGCACTCAATAAAGCTTGCCGCCGACGGATCTACTATTACCTTTTCGATAGTTTTTTCTCCTGCAAGCTCCTCAAGAGCGGCATAGTGCTCCTCGTCTGTGCGGGATATGCCCTCGCGGCGTGAATCGTAATAGTACTCACGCAGCCGGTGCCATACTCCGTCATGGAGTCCCCACAAACCGAAGGAAGAGGGATTTACTGTGCCGTAGTCACAGGATATGATATACCTTTCGCAGTCGATATCCTCGCTGAATACGTGTTTTTCCCCGCTGAACATGGGATATACCACTCCCCGGGAGGCTGTCCACTTACCGAGTATGAAACGGTCGTAGAAGGTGCCCGAGTACATGCGCTCGTAGCGCCTGCGGACGCTATCGGACAGGGAGGGATTGTCGTCCATGGAGAAGTGCAGATACAAAGCGTTTTTTGCCCTTAGCTTCTTTATCCACTCGTTGTAGAACCAGTGGGAGGGATTGTCGGGGTTGCAGTTGAACCACATCTTGGAGCCGCTCACCGAACACCTTGCAAGAGCCTGTTCCACGAAAGAGCGCGGCATAAGAGCCACTTCGTCGAAGAATACCCCCGCAAGAGTCATGCCCTGTATAAGCGCGGCGGAGCTTTCGTCCCTGCCGCCGAAAAGATAGACCCTGTTGGTCCTGCCGAGGAGTGTGATATCGAAGTAATTGCCGCTTACCCTTTCGCTGACTGCGAAGCCGTACTCCGAAAGCATGGGCAGAAGAGGCGTTACGACGTTTCTGCGGAGGGAGGTTATGGTCTTGCCGCACATTGCGAATGCGCAGCCGTCAAAGCATTTGCCTGCCCAGAACAAAAAACCAAGAGACATGGACAGGGTCTTGCCGCTCCTTACGGCTCCGTCACATATTATTGCGTCACGTTTGCCGTAATCCCGCATATTCCACCACTTCATAACGAAGCGCTGCTTAGGTGAGAACTCAGTTATCGTCACGCGCCTCACACTCCTCGTCCGCACTCAGTGCCTTTATAAGGTTTTCCGCTTTGCTTCGGTCACTGAACGCATTTTCAAGCTCGAACAGCTTTTCAAGGGCTTTCAGTCTGTCGAACAGCTTCACTTCAACGCCGCCGCCCTTTACGCGCTTTATTTCCGAAACATTGAAAAGGTCAAGTCCGCTGATGACTTCGGGTGGCGGGAGCTCGTCGGCGAATACAAGATATACCGCGTCAGTGCAGCTGCCGAATGCAAGCCTTTTCAGCCCTGCGGCTACACTGCCGCTGTCGGTGAGCAGCTGCCTGAGCCCGGCAATGAGTTCGCGGCACTCCTCTGTTTTCATAAGCTCTATACCCTCGGAAAGTGCGGTCTCGCGGGGGAATCCCGCTCTTACAGCTGCCTCCTCGGCGTTTCCGAGTATAATATAGTTGCAGCAAAAGGTGTTGAGCTTTGCCTTTATGTTTCTTTTCAAATAGTCATGACCTCCTTTCAGTCTTGAACAACGTCGTTCATAATAGGGCTGAAATGAGGTCAAATACAACGCAAAACCATTGAATATTGAAAAAATAATTTTTCACTTTGTATACATGCACAATCATGAGCATACGTTTCTGTAGAAACAGAACAAAAAAAGAAACGAAGATTGACAAATAAATAACAGGAAAGGATATAAAAAAACTGCCGACAACGGCAGGGTTCAGAACATAAAAAAATCCGAAAGCATTTCTGCTCCCGGATTTTTTCTCTTTCTTATTTAATAGTGCTGACGAAGTCCCCGATGACCTTTGCCACCTCGTCAGGCTTCTGCTCATAGATAAAGTGGCTTCCCGGAATGTTTATCTCCTTGCAGTTGCCTACCTTTTCAATGTATTTGCTTCTGTTTGTGCGGTACTCCACCTCTCTGTCCGACTGCTCGTCCCCGAACCATTCCTGCGCCTTGGCTTCATCGACTTCGCCGTCCATGAACATAAGGTAGTCCCTTATGTCCTGAATTGTCTGATAGTTGGTGGAAATGTATATCTTCGGGATATCGTTGGACTTTATGGAAGCCCATGCTGTTTTCATGTTCCTGTTGAAGTTCTTCATCTCGCTGATATGAGACTTTGAAAATGCAGGCGGATTCAGTGCAAACAGAGCATTTGCGTCCTTTGCGTATTCATCGGAGCTGCCTTTGCTTGTGATATCGTTTATAGCTCTTAAAACGCCTGATTTGTACAGGAATCCGGAAACGCCGAACTGTACGCCCGAAGTAGTCTCTTTAAGCTCCTCATCGGTCAACTCGGGGTAAGCTTCATTGACGGAATCAAGGAAAATAACTCCGGAGACCTCCTCGGGGTAGGTGTTCTCCCAGTAGGTGCCGTAGATCCCGCTGAGTGAATGGGGCATGAGTATATACGGAGCCTCCACTCCTGCGTTTTTCAGGGCGGTGCGTGTGCTGTCAACTATGTACTCTGTTGTAATATCGTGGTCTGTTTCCTCGCAAACGCCGTAGCCGGGGCGTGTAACGACCACAAGGCTTATATCGTCGCTGAGATGCTCCGAAAACTTCTTCATATCCACGGTGAACTCCGCATGACCGTTTCCGGGCATAACGATTATCTTGTTTTTGCCTTCGCCGTAGATGTTGATGTTCATTTTATAGTCCCCTGCGTCATAAAGGTGGCTGAATCCGTCCCTTTCAAGCAACTCCCTGTCCTTTTTCTGCGCGGACTTCTGATAGAAAAAGCATACGATAAAGAATATCACTGTCAGTATCAGCAGTACCAGCAGTATTATACCTATCACCTTAAAAATTTTCCTGACAACTCCCATATTCTTTTCTCCTCTACGTCTCATAGTTGCCGCCTCAAAGCGAAATAATACATTTATTATAACATAAGGGGCAGTTAATGTCAATTGACTTGTCGGGGCAGGCTGAAGGCTTGATGGCTTGCAGCTGCAAAATAAGCTCCCGAAAAATCGGGAGCTTTTTCCTATGCAGCAAACCATTTAAGTTTGTTAGTTTCTAATTATGGTTCGTTTAACGATAAAACTTTAAATTATCCTTAGGTACCCAATATCCCCTTCCACCAACGGAAATTCTCAGATATGGTATATCGTAT
Organism: Ruminococcus flavefaciens; assembly: GCA_002309635.1. Taxonomy (GTDB): domain Bacteria; phylum Bacillota; class Clostridia; order Oscillospirales; family Ruminococcaceae; genus Ruminococcus; species Ruminococcus flavefaciens_J. The sequence goes on from DBXO01000039.1 coordinate 27,733, forward strand.
TTGCTGTTACTAAGACTTGGACCCCATTCAGTCTTACCATCACTATAAACATAAGCACCTTTAACAAGATTAATATCGTGCGCATAACTTACTGAATTATAATGATACATACAATAATCATTAAGATAAACGTTTTGAGTTGCTTTAGTAGTTTGATAAACACCTGCTTGATCATAAGTTGCAGCCGAAGCAGTTGTTGGTGTTGTTATTTTGTTTGATAAAGCAATATCCGCTGTAGGTATAATAGCAAGTGTTAATGCAAAAATTGTTCCAAATATTTTTGTTTTGTTCATTATAAATTCCTTTCTGTTAATGGTTGCTGCTCATTTATTATATCACTATAATAACTATTTGTCAATCGACGCACTCCAATTGCTAATAACTAAAAAGCTCCCGAAAAATCGGGAGCTTTCTGCTGTCTTATGCGTTCATGCCGAGGTCGATAGCCTTGAAGTTGTTGGGGATAAGCGCTGCCTTCTTAGGCGGTACGACTTTCTCGATAGCCTTCTGCATAGTCTCAAGCGAGCATATATTCGTCTCCTTGAGAAGCTTGCCGAGAAGTATGATGTTTGAGCCGCCCTTGAGGTTATTGTCATCAGCCATCTGCTGTGACGGGATACCGTAAAGCTCGATATCTGTCCTGTCTGTCTCGGGCTCGATCATAGTGCTGTCGAAGAACACCTTTCCTCCGGGACGTACACAGCTTACGAACTTGTCGAATGAGGGCTGGTTCATTGCTATAAGAAGGTGAGGTGTGAGTACAAGAGGTGAACCTATCGGATCATCGGAAATAGTAACCGAACAGTTACATGTACCGCCTCTCATCTCAGGGCCGTAGGACGGGAGCCATGAAAGCTCCTTGTTGTCCATAAGTCCGCAGTATGCAAGGATCTTTCCTGCGAAAAGGATACCCTGTCCGCCGAAGCCTGCAAGAAGGATCTCTGTAGTAGCCATTACTCATTACCTCCTTCTGTCTTGGGGAATACTCCCTCTTCTACGTCCTTGTATACGCCGAGAGGATAGTACGGGATCATTTCGTCCTGAAGTCTCTTGATAGCGTCAAGAGGTGCAAGGCCCCAGTTTGTGGGACAAGTCGAAAGAACCTCTACGATAGAGAAACCCTTGCCTGCCTTCTGGTTCTCGAATGCCTTGCGGATAGCCTTCTTGGCTGCCTTTATGTGGGGAACGCTGTCAACTGCAACACGCTCTGCATATGCAGTACCTGTCAGCTGTGAGAGCATTTCGCAAACCTTTACGGGATAGCCTGCCAGCTCGGGGCTTCTTCCGAAAGGTGTTGTCTGTGTTACCTGTCCGGGAAGTGTTGTAGGAGCCATCTGGCCGCCTGTCATTCCGTAGATAGTGTTGTTGATGAAGATAACTACGATGTTCTCGCCTCTTGTTGCTACGTGAACTGTCTCGGCAGTACCGATAGCAGCGAGGTCTCCGTCACCCTGATATGTGAATACGAACTTGTCGGGGTTTGTACGCTTAACGCCTGTTGCTACAGCAGGTGCACGTCCGTGTGCAGCCTCGATCATATCGCAGTTGAAATAGTCATATGCCATAACGGAGCAGCCAACAGGACATACTCCTATAGTATCGCCCTCGATACCCATTTCGTCGATGACTTCACAGAGTATTCTGTGTACTATACCGTGTGTACAGCCGGGGCAGTAATGTGTAGGAACGTCGATGAGCGACTTTGGTCTTTCAAATACTACAGCCATCAGAGGGCACCTCCCATTCTCTTGATCTCGCCCAGCACCTCAGCAGGTGAAGGGATAACGCCGCCTGTTCTTCCGAAGAACTCTACAGGCTTTGAGCAGTTGATAGCAAGCTTGATATCGTCTATCATCTGTCCCATTGACATCTCTACGCTGAGAAGCTTCTTGGCGTTCTTTGCAGCCTCGTTGATCTCCTTTACAGGGAACGGCCACAGTGTCTTGGGACGGAAGAGACCTGCCTTGATGCCCTGTGCTCTTGCGTCGTTTACAGCAGACTTTACGACTCTTGCCGTTGCGCCGAATGCGCATACCAGTATATCGCAGTCCTCTGTGAGGTAAAGCTCTGCCTCTGTCTCTGTTTCCTTGATGATATCGTACTTCTTGTAGCGCTCGAGGATAGAATTCTCAAGCTCGTCGGGCTTAAGGTAAAGAGAGTTGATGATGTGGTGCTCTCTCTTCATCTTGTGTCCGTTTGCAGCCCAGCCGCTCTTGTCGTAAGCCTCGGGATTGATCTCGGGGAATGTAACAGGCTCCATCATCTGTCCGAGAAGTCCGTCTGCAAGGATCATTGCAGGCATGCGGTACTTGTCGGCGCGGTCAAAAGCCTTTACGACATAGTCTACCATTTCCTGTACCGATGCAGGAGCGTATACGAGAAGCTGGAAGTCGCCGTGACCGAGAGCCTTTGTAGCCTGCCAGTAGTCTGCCTGTGATGGCTGGATACCGCCGAGACCCGGGCCGCCTCTCTCTACGTTTATGATAACAGCAGGAAGATCTGAACCTGCTATGTATGATACGCCCTCGCTCTTGAGTGAGATTCCGGGTGAGGACGATGATGTCATTGCACGGACGCCGGTCGAAGCAGCTCCGAGTACCATGTTGATAGCAGCGATCTCGGACTCTGCCTGTAAGAATACGCCGCCTGCCTTATGCATACGCTTTGCCATATAAGCGGCAAGCTCTGTCTGAGGAGTGATAGGATATCCGAAGAAGCATTTACAGCCTGCTCTGATAGCAGCCTCTGCCAGCGCTTCGTTACCCTTCATAAGATTTCTTTCCAAAGCTAAACAGCTCCTTTCAACGAATATAGATTATTTTTCAATAACGATAGCGCAGTCGGGGCACATTGTTGCGCACATTGCACAGCTTATACATGCTGACTGATCGGTACATTCTGCGTAAAAATATCCCTTCTTGTTACGCTTTTCCTTCTGAAGTGCAACGATCTTCTTGGGACAGGCAGCTGTACACAGACCGCAGCCCTTGCAGCGCTCGGTAATAACTGTCATTTTAGCCATACACTTTTTTCTCCTTTCAGATGAAATAATGATTTATGGTCAAATAAGGAATTCGGGGTTCGGAATCCGAGATCAAGCTGCTTTTGCTGGATCACGCATTCCGAATTCCGCATTCCGAATTTTCATCAGCCCCATATGGGCTTTACATATATCTTAGCCGGGAATACATCGGGCTTATCTGCAAGCACGGCTATATCCTCGGGATATACCGTATATATTACAGGAAGCCCTGTGATACGGGAGGTCTCTTCCGCAAAGGGGCGCGACCGCTCGATTATGCCAAGGTCGGTCTCAACGCCGAGATTGGTGTTGTTTACTATTGCGGTATGCTTCATGCGGGCAGCCGCCTCTATCTCATACATCAGCTTTGTCACTTCCTCAGCGGTATTGGTGAGGTAGCGGCGCTGATTTATGACGTAGTACATCTCGATACTGTCCCTGAACTGCTCCAATGCTTCAGCATATCGTCCGAGAGCCACGGCTCCTGCGTCATCGCCGCCCACGTCGATTATAAGGCAGTCCTCGTCGGTGGCAAGCTCCACCACGTCGAACTGTATGGACGGGATATCAAGGTTGCTCCTTGCAAAATCGGGAGCTATGAGCCTTATGCCCTTTTCCTCGAAAAGGTCTTTGAAATCGGCAGTTCTGAAATAGGGATTTACAATGTCAAGGTCAACGATAGCTGCGGACTTGCCCTCCGCTGCGGCTTTTACAGCAAGATTTACTGAAAAATTGGTCTTTCCGCTGCCGTAATGACCTGTGATTATCTTAATATTCTTCATAAATATCCTCTTGGCCTCTTTGTGAAAAATCCTACAACTTATATTATATCACTTTAAAACATTAATTGCAAGTGCAATTTTTAGTATCTGACAGTGGCGTTTTTGTTGAAAGCAGGCAAAAGCCCCGACTTAAAGTCGGGGCTTCATTTTATCAGAATAAAAGCCAATTGATTTTCAACTGCAAATTACTGGTCAGTCTATCGCTTCAAATCTGCTTTCAAACTCTGAACAGTCATCATCAGCAATTGTGTAATAGCTTATCTGTAATGTAAAGTCGTCATCTATCTTTCTTAAATAAACGATGGTTACTCTGTCGGGGGCGTAATCAACAGATATTCTTATCTTTGTGTACTCCTTGCCGCCAAGCTCTACTGTCTCAGGCTCTGTCACGTTGTACTCTATCCACTCAGTTCCGTCAAATGCTCTTTTGGTTATAAAATCATCAAATGTCACATCTGTCTTGTCAGGAAAACGGCTCTTTGTGTTGATGAATTTGAAATCTACTCTTGTATTATTTTTGTAGTCCGTTGCATCTACGTCCAGGATCTCACTGTCTATTATGTACTTCTCTTCTGGAAACTTAAATCTGTTCTTCATCTGTTGCTCGGTGTATCTATCCTCTCGTGACATATAATTCATGCTCTCACTTCCTCTGAACCTGAACCCTGCATAGTCCGATGTGTACACCTTGCCTTCAAGTGTTCCCTCCCGGAATCCTGCGTCCGCAGCTGTTGTGCTTGCGGTTGTGATCTCTGCGTCCTGAACACTGGTGCTCTGGACATTTGTCTCCGCGGTATTTTCCTGTACTGATGTGGAGACAGTTGTAACTGCCTGTGTTGATGTTGTCCTGACAGAAGATGTGTATGTTGTTTCTGTGCTGTTCTTATCTGTTGCGACAGCCGTTGCCGCGGGAGTGACGCTGTCTCCGCCGTTAATACCGCCGTTTCTGTTCAGAAGTAAAACACTTCCAAGCATAGTTCCTGTTACAAGCACCAGTGAAGCTGCTGTAATAAGGGGTGTGAGCCACACAGGTCTCTTTACGCGGTCAACTCCGCTTACTGTAACCTCATCGCCGCTTATATTATTATCTTTCCTTGTTCTTTCTATTTCTTCCTTTTTCATTTTGTACTTCCTTTCGCTCCCTGCGAGCAGCTTTTCAAACTGCTCTCCGCCTATTTCCGGACAATTGCCTGTAAGCTCTTCCATGGAATCATCCTCTGCGTTTTCAAGCATGTCAAATATATTTTTCTTATTCACAGCTGCTCCTCCTTTACTTTGTGATACCTGCTTCGGCAAGCTTTCCGCGAAGCCTGTTCATTGCTCTCGTACATCGTGAACGCACCGACGAAGCCGTCATGGATACGGTCTTTGCTATCTCCGACGATTTGCGGTTATAGTAGAACTTCTGTATAAGTATGGTGGAATCGGGCTCGCCAAGCTCTTTTATCTTCTGAAGGAGCAGCCTGCGGAGTTCCGAACTGTCTACGCGCTCGTCAACGCTGAAATCGGAAACAAGCTCTGCCATATCCTCCTCGTCGGCATATACAGCGTGGCTCCTCTCTGCGGAGAGGCTCCTGTATCTGTCTATCGCCGTGCGCCTGGCAACGGTGCCTATGTAGCCCTTGATATTGCTGACGTGCTCCTCGCTGTACTCAAAGCCTATGAATATATCCGCAAACACGTCGCTGAAGCACTCCTCGATATCCTCCTGTGTGCCGCAGCTCCTGAGCTTATTGAAAATTATGGAGTAAACATATTTTCCGTACTCCTGCATGAGCGCTCTGTGGCACTCGGCAGGAGATCTGCCGAGAAGCTCTCTCAGCTCGCTTCCTGTCATGTTCATCCCTCCCTGTTGATTAATGTGAAGATCGACCTTTCATATATAACATTCGGAGCGAAAGGAAAAAGTGCTGCAAGAATTTCAAAAAAATCTGCAGCAGAATTGTTATTATGAAGCCGGAATGCTTAATTATACGTATCACTTGCGTGATACTTCCCTAAATATGCCTGCAAAGCGGACTTATATCCATTCTTTTTTATTTCACACAGCCGCAGACTTAAACATAAAAGAAATCCCCCGACCGAGGGGTCGGGGGAGGTTATACGCTCATTATTCAGCGTCTGTGTTCTTTTCGATATAGTTTACGATGTCTCCCACTGTCTTGATCTCCTCTACTGCCTCGTCGGGGATAGAAAGATCAAACTCGTCCTCGATCGTTGTGATAAGGTCTACAACATCGAGTGAATCAGCACCGAGATCGTCCTGAATGTTTGAATCAAGGTTTACTTCGTCTGCCTCCACACTGAGCTGTTCTGCAATAATATCTTTGAGTTTTTCAAAAATCATTATCTGGTCCTCCATTTTTCTTTTTATTTTTCTTTATTTTTGTCAAAATCGGTTCATTCAGTGAACGCTCCGATTTTTCTAAATTTAGTATAGCGTTCTTTAAGCAAAACGTCAATATCTTTTTTGCATTTTTCGGGGATTTTTTGTGACAAATATTCGTGTATATTTTCTGAAATTTTGTCTAAATCGTTGTGGGCGCCTCCGGGAGGCTCCTCGATAATGGCTTCTGCAACACCCAAACGGACCATATCCTCTGCGGTTATCTTCATTATCTCGCTTGCCTCCTGCTCACGTGAGGCGTCCTTCCACAGTATGCTGGCAAAGCCTCTCGGCGATAATACCGAGTACTCTGCATTCTCAAGCATGGCAAGCTCGTCGCATACGCCAAGGGCAAGTGCGCCTCCGCTTCCGCCCTCGCCGAGGACTATTGATACTATAGGTGTTCGCAGGGTCATGAACTCTGCTATATTCTTTGCGATAGCCTCGCCCTGTCCGCGCTCCTCCGCGGCTACTCCGCAGAATGCTCCGGGAGTGTCGATGAAGCATATAACGGGACGGTGGAATTTCTCAGCCTGCCTTGCAAGCCTGAGAGCCTTTCTGTAGCCCTCGGGGTGAGGCATTGCGAAGTTGCATGCCTTGTTCTCGTTGAGGTCTCTGCCCTTTACCTCTGCTATTACAGTTACTGGATTGCCGTCAAGTCTTGCAAGACCGCCGATGATAGCTCTGTCATCGCCGAAAAGACGGTCGCCGTGCATTTCGTACCAGTCTGTGAATACCTTGGGGATATAGTCCTTTATGGTAGGCCTGCCCTTGGTGTGTATGAGCTGAAGGCGCTCCCATGCTGTTCTCTTGTCTTCCATGCTCATGCCTCCTTAGGGTAGTATCCGTGAAGCTTCAGAAGATGCGAGAGTACGCTCCTGAGCTTTCTGCGCTCTACTATCATATCCACAAAGCCTTTTTCATACATGAACTCGGCAAGCTGGAAGTCCTCGGGAAGTCTCTGCTTGATAGTTCCCTCGATAACTCTTCTGCCCGCAAAGCCTATGAGTACCTTGGGCTCTGCTATGATTATATCTCCCAGTGACGCAAAGCTTGCGGTAACACCGCCTGTGGTGGGGTCGGTCATTACGGATATATACAGTCCGCCCGCTTCACTGTGGAGCTTTACTGCGCCCGATGTCTTTGCCATCTGCATGAGGGATACTATACCCTCCTGCATACGGGCTCCGCCCGAGGCCGTGAACATTACCACGGGAAGCTTATGTTCCGTTGCGTACTCGAATGCGCGTGTTATCTTCTCTCCTACGACGCTGCCCATTGAGCCCATCATAAACCGGGAGTCCATTATTCCTATTACTACAGGCGAGCCCTTGATAGTAGCCGTACCTGTGATTACTGCGTCGCTGAGTCCCGTACTTGCGCGGAGCTCTGCCTGCTTCTCAGGATAGTCGGGGAAACTGAGCGGGTCTGCTCCTCTCATTCTTCCGTTGAGCTCCCTGAAGCTCTCCTTGTCTACCGTTATTGCTATACGCTCTGTCGAGGAAAGTCTGCCGTGATAGTTGCACTTGGGGCATACTCTTCTCAGCTCCTCGTACTTTGACAGCGGGCTCAGGCCCTGACAGCGCGGGCATTTGAACATAGGAGGCTTGTATTCCTCTTCGCCCTCTCCCCAGCGCTTCTTAACTACGTTAAAAAAATCTTCAAACAATTCTTTTCACCGCATTCCCGTTTATTTCTTCTTTTCTTCCATATATCTTCCGAGGAAACCGATATCGTACTTTCCTGCCTTGAAATCGGCGTTCCTGATTATTTCCAGCTGGAAGTCTATATTTGTGTCAACTCCCTCCACGATGAACTCGGAAAGCGCCCATCTCATCTTGTTTATGGCATCCTCCCTGTCGGAGCCGTGTGCGATGAGCTTGCTTATCATCGAGTCATAGTACGGAGTTATGGTGTAGCCCTGATATACGGCTCCGTCTATCCTTATTCCGGGGCCGCCCGGCATATACAGCGCCGTGATGGTTCCCGGAGAGGGTCTGAAGCCCTTGTCGGGATTCTCTGCATTTATTCTGCACTCGATAGCATGGCCGCGAATCTTTATGTCTTCCTGCTTTACCTCAAGAGGCTTGCCGTCTGCTATCTCTATCTGCGCCTTTACAAGGTCAAAGCCCGTTACCTCTTCGGTTATGGGGTGCTCGACCTGTATTCTCGTGTTCATTTCCATAAAGTAGAAATCGCGGTTCTCATCAACGAGGAACTCTATAGTGCCTGCGTTGTAGTAGCCGCACTCCTTTGCGGCAGTTACTGCCGCTGCGCCCATTTTTTTGCGGAGCTTATCGTCCACGATAGGGCTGGGGCACTCCTCAAGCATCTTCTGATTGCGGCGCTGCATGGAGCAGTCGCGCTCGCAGAGGTGGATATAGTTACCGTGCTTGTCGGCGATTATCTGTATCTCCACATGGTGTGGATTAATAAGGAATTTCTCGATATATACGGCGTCGTCACCGAAGAAGTTCTTAGCCTCCTGCTGTGCGGCCGTCATCTGCGCTTCAAGCTCATCGGGACTGTCCACACGGCGTATGCCGCGTCCGCCGCCGCCTGCTGAAGCCTTTACAAGTACGGGATAGCCTGCCTTTTCAGCTATTTTCTTAGCTTCGGCGAGGCTCTTGACAGCGCCCTTTGAACCGGGTATAACAGGTACTCCCGCAGCTGCCATCGTCTCCTTTGCAGCTGCCTTGTCGCCAAGCATTTCTATAGACTTATATGAGGGGCCGATGAAAACTATTCCGTTTGCCTCGCAGAGCTTTGCAAACTCCGCATTCTCGGAAAGGAATCCGAAGCCGGGGTGTATAGCCTCGGCGCCCGTATTTATTGCCGCCTGTATTATGGCGTTCATGTTAAGGTAGCTGTCCTTTGTGGCAGCAGGTCCGATGCAGACCGATTCGTCGGCTATCTGCGCATGGAGAGAATTGCGGTCGGCTGTGGAGTACACCGCTACACAGCGTATGCTCAGCTCTCTGCACGCTCTTATTATTCGTACAGCTATCTCGCCTCTGTTGGCGATAAGTACTTTCTTGAACATTTATATTTATCCCCCGTATGGATTATTTATTGTCTGTGATAACAAAGGTTATCTCGCAGGACACTGCCTTTTCGCCGCCTACGGACGCAATTGCCTGTCCCGTGCCCACAGGTCCGCGCTGACGTATCATCTCCACCTCAAGGTCGAGTACGTCTCCCGGAACTACCTGTCTGCGGAACTTCGCCTTGTCGATACCGCCGAAAAGTCCTATCTTGCCCTTGAACTCAGGCTTTGAGAGCATGCATACGGCACCTGCCTGTGCAAGCATCTCAACCATGAGCACGCCAGGAGTCACAGGATAACCGGGGAAGTGTCCCCTGAACCAGAAATCCTCCTCCTTGATGTACTTTCTTGCATGTACCTTTACTCCCACTTCCATATCCACTATCTCGTCAATGAGGAGAAAGGGATCACGGTGGGGGATTATTTCCATTATCTGCTCTTTATTCATAAGTATATCAGCCATTGTTATTCTCCTTTTTTTGTATCCCGGCATATCATTTCAGTATCTCGTCATCGGGATGCTCTCTTCTTGCCTTGTCGCGTATGCTGTCAAAGGTGATCTCGGACACGGTGTCGGAATCGCTGTACGATGTGGTAACTATGAGCCTTGTGAATTTCGGATAGTCAGACTTTGTCCTGAGGTCGTTCTCCACCTTTTCATGGAGCCAGCCCACAAGAAAGTTGAAAGCCACTATGCCTGCGAACTTCCAGTCTGCTATGAGTATGGGCAGAGAGCTGAGAGCCATGACATGAGGTCTCGGATCCCTGCGGTATATTACGAAATATGCGAATGCTCCCATATATGCAAGGAAGCCGAACAGTCTCAGCAGTATCCTCCATGTGGGAGTAGTGGTGTGATTAAGTATCTGATCAGTCTGATTCATCACTACGAGCATAACGCCTATTGCAAGGCTCAATACCAGCTGTCCTACGGACCATATGGCTATGAACCAGTGATTGCGCTGCTTCCTGTTATAGTTCCTGACGGCTTCGATATTGTATTCCCTCGCCTCTGCGAACATCTCGGCGCTTGTGACGTTTATGCCGCCTGCGTTTATTACATCCTGGGTTATATATTTCCATGCCATAATGCAAAACCCTTGTATTATCCGAGAAAATCACCGCTGTCGGGATGATCCCTGCGGGCTTTTTCACGTATGCTGTCATAGGACAGGTCCTTGATATTGTCCGCTTCGCTGAATACCGCATTGGTAACTATCCTCGGAAAAGAGGGATATCCCAGCTTTTTTGAAAATGCCTCCTCAGACTTTGCATAAAGCAGTCCAGCCAGGTAGTTTGCCACGGGTATCCCCGCCATGTATATGGATATCGCTATGACAGGTACGGATATAAGGCAGAGGGTGAACCTGTCGCGGCTGCCCTTTATATAGGCAAACCAGAACATCAGTGCAAGATAGGCTATACCGCCGAGAGCTGCGAAGAATATCTTCCAGCCCGCCATATTATCACCCGATGATCTCTCGTATCCGTGCTGAGCCTGTATCATCTCCAATGTCCAGCCAATTACATAAAGCGTCTGTGCAGCTATAAAGAAGCCGAAGAATACCTTTATCCAGAAACGCTTCTTGTAGTTCCTGACGGCTTCTATATTGTATCTTCTTGCCTCCTCGAACATCTCGGGAGATGTGATATTGACATTGCCCTTATCTATCAGCTCCTGAGTGAGGTACTTGTACTCCATTATTTTATGACCATGATAGGCTGATCGAACTCTACCGCCTGTCCGTCGGATACCAGTATCTGTTCAACTGTTCCGTCGTACTCGGACTGTATCTCGTTCATCAGCTTCATGGACTCGATTATCATGATAACGTCGCCCTTCTTCACCTCGTCGCCTGTCTTTACAAAAGGCGGCTTGTCAGGTGAGGGAGCCGAATAGAATGTGCCTACGATAGGCGATCTTACGATCTTTCCGCTTACCTCCTCAGCCATAGAGGCTTCGCTCTCTGCAAGGGTGCTCTCTACAGATACCTGATTCTGCGCAGGTGCTGTCATTACAGGCACAGGCATTGCGGGCACACACTTCTTGCCCTTGAGAGTTATGGTGTTCTCACCGCTTGATATGGTGAGCTCGGAAAGCTCTTTCTTATTGATTATGTCTGCAAGCTTTCCGATGGTTTCGAGGTCTATCTGACCGTAAATCTTCTCCATTGAATATCCTCCTCAGTCTTTTACCCTTTTAAGACAGATAGTCGCATTGTGACCGCCGAATCCAAGCGAATTGGAAAGAACGGCATTGACCTCCTGCCTTATGTTGCCGTTTCCGCAGTAGTCGAGGTCGCACTCCTCGTCGGGCACCTTATAGCCGACTGTACCGTGGATAAGCCCCTCTTCTATTGACTTGGCGCATACTACCGCCTCAACCGCGCCTGCTGCGCCGAGAAGATGTCCTATCATTGACTTCGTTGAGCTTATCTTCACGCGCCTTGCCTCCTTTTCACCGAAAGCAAGCTTTATAGCGGCTGTCTCGTACTTGTCGTTGAGGCCTGTGGATGTGCCGTGTGCGTTGATGTAGTCTATATCGGCAGGAGTAAGACCTGCCTCCTCCATTGCCAGTTCCATGCCCTTTGCGGCAGCTTCGCCCGATGGCATGGGCGACGTCATATGATATGCGTCGCAGGTAGCGCCGTAGCCTGCAAGCTCTGCGTATATCCTTGCGCCTCTTGCCTTTGCGTGCTCATATTCCTCAAGTACGATGACTGCACTGCCCTCTCCGAGCACGAAGCCGCTGCGTTCCTTGTCGAAGGGAATGGACGCTCTTGTAAGATCGTCGCACTTTGTAAGGGCTTTCATATTTGAAAATCCACCGAAAGTGAATTCTACTCTCGTTGACTCTGTACCGCCTGCAAGACAGGCGTCAAGGTATCCGTCCTTTATCTTGCGGAATGCCTCACCTATGGAATGCGTACTTGACGCACAGGCGGTGGTTATATCAAAATTGACTCCCCGGAAACCTGTTTTCATGGAAATGGTTCCCGCAGCCATGTTGCTGATCATCATGGGGATATAGAATGCGGATACTCTTGTCGGTCCCTTTTCAAGGTACTTGCTGTACTCGGAAAGCGTAAGGTCTACGCCGCCGATGCCCGAGCCCACAAGCACGCCCACTCTGTAAGGATCCATATCCGAAAAATCGGTGCCTGCGTCCTCAAGAGCTTCGTGTGAGGCTATTACAGCATACTTTGTAAAGGTGTCCATGTGCTTTGCTTCCTTCTTGTCGAAGCAGCCCTTTACTCCATAGTAATCCTCTTCATTGAAATCGCGGACTATTCCCGCTATCTTTACGCCTGTGCGCTCTGTATCGAACATATCTATATACGATATGCCAAGTTTGTTCTCCTTTATTCCTTCCCAGAACTTATCAACTCCTGTTCCGAGGGGAGTTACAGTCCCAAGTCCTGTGATAACAACTCTTCTGCTCATAATATACCCTTTCTTACCTTTTATTGAAAAATTTAGTATGTCCGGGGTTTTGGCCCCATGCTGCGACTGTTGGTAAAATTTACATCGAGAGTCCGCCCGATATCTCTATAACCTGTCCCGTAACGTAAGATGCATTGTCGGACAGCAGGAAAGATACTACAGAGGCTATCTCCTCGGGCTCGCCGTAGCGTCTGAGCGCTACTGCCGAGATCATTTTTTCCTTTAACTCGTCGGAAAGAACGTCTGTCATGGGAGTTCTGATAAGTCCCGGAGCAACTGCGTTGCAGGTGATGTTGCGGGAGCCGAACTCCTTTGCTGTTGTCTTTGTCATGCCGATGATGGCTGCCTTTGAAGCGGAATAGTTCATCTGTCCGGGGTTGCCGTAAAGTCCTGCGACCGACGCAACATTGACTATCCTGCCGCTTCTCTGCTTCATCATGACAGCAGTGACGTGCTTTGTCATATTGTACACGCTCTTCTGGTTTACAGCTATAACAGCGTCGTAGTCCTCCTCGCTCATTCTTGCAAGGAGCTTATCCTTTGTTATTCCTGCGTTGTTCACAAGAGCGTCGATAGTGCCGAAATCAGCCTTTACCTGCTTTACCATAGCCTCGCACTGGTCGAATTTCGATACGTCTGCCGCATAGCACTCAGCCTTCACGCCGAAAGCACGGCACTCCTCTGCGACCCCGAGAGCCTTTGCCTTGTCTCCGTCGCTGGGATAGTGGTTTATCACCACGTCAAAACCGTCCTGTGCAAGCCTTTTTGCGATACAGGCGCCTATTCCCTGTGAAGCGCCCGTGATAATTGCTGTTGCCATATCTGTTACCTCCGTTTATTTATCCTGGACTGATACTTTTATTCTATCATGCTCCCACACATTTTGTAAGGTGAGGATCGTCACTTTTTCAGTTACAAATGTCACTTTTTTATCTGTCATATGCTTCAGAGCTCAAATACCATGTCGTACTCGACAAGAGCACCGTAGCTGCCCAGCTTTACGGGAACGTTCCCAACGTATCTGTACCCGAGAGCTGCCATTTCGTCTATGACCTGACGGGGAGTCATTTTTCTGTCCTCTGTCCTGCAATAGTAGACAAGACCGATGCCCGCCTTCATTCTTACGTACTTGTATCTCATATCTTAAGCAGTTTCTCAGCGCCGTCGTTTATTTCCTTTACTATGTCGGCACAGCTCTTTATCTCGTTGACCATGCCAGAGATAGCTCCGCAAAGGAATGAGCCGCTTTCCACGTCGCCGTCAACTACCGCTCTGCGGAGTGCGCCCACTGTGAGCTGCTCGAACTCCTCGGGAGAGAGAGTTCCCTCCTTTTCGCCTGTTGCAAGCTTCTTCGCAAACTTTGTCTTGATATTTCTGCACGGATGACCTGTGTAACGTCCTGTTACGATATTATCCGTGTCCTTTGCGTTTATTACCAGTTCCTTGAAGGTGGGGTGTATCTGACATTCCTCGGATGCAAGGAAACGCGTGCCTATCTGTACGCCCTCAGCGCCCAGCATGAATGCTGCCGCCATACCTCTGCCGTCGGCGATTCCGCCTGCTGCGATAACGGGTATCTCAACTGCGTCCACTACCTGAGGAACAAGACACATAGTCGTATTCTCGCCGATATGTCCGCCTGATTCGGTACCCTCGGCGATGACCGCGTCGGCTCCCGACTTTTCCATTCTCCTTGCAAGAGCTACCGACGGAACTACAGGCATTACCTTTATGCCTGCTTCTTTCCATGCAGCCATGTACTTTCCGGGGTTGCCCGCACCTGTTGTTATGACCTTTACGCCCTCGTCTATGCAGAGCTGAGCGAGATCGTCCGCATTGGGGCTCATAAGCATTATATTCACGCCGAAAGGCTTGTCTGTCTTTTCCTTGCAGAGGCGTATCTGCTCACGAAGATAGTCTATGGGAGCGCTGCCGCCTGCGATAAGTCCGATTCCGCCTGCATTTGATACTGCGGAAGCAAGTGTATGCTCGGCTACCCATGCCATACCGCCCTGGATTATGGGGTATTTGCAGCCGAGAAGCTCAGTTATGCGTGTTTTCATAGTAGTAGTTCTCCTTTTTCGTATATCCTTGCAGGGGCCGGCTTACTCGACAGCCCGTCATTTTTTCATATTCGCAGACGCCGTCGCCTGCAAACGGCAGGATCAGTATTCCAGTATTATTCCGCCGTAGGTAAGTCCTGCGCCGAAGCCTATGAGAGCAAGCTTCTGTCCGCGCCTGATAAGTCCCTTTTCTATGCCCTCGCTGAGTGCAAGAGGTATCGAAGCGCTTGAAGTATTGCCGTAATGGTCGAGAGTGACTATGAACTTCTCCATAGGTGCTCCCAGCTTCTTTGCAGCGGTCTCGATTATCCTTATATTTGCCTGATGAGGTATGAACCAGTCTATATCGTCCTTGGTGACGCCTATCTTCTCAGCCGCCAGCTCGAAAGACCTCGGAAGAGCCTGCACCGCAAACTTGTATACCTCCTTGC
Organism: Ruminococcus flavefaciens; assembly: GCA_002309635.1. GTDB lineage: Bacteria > Bacillota > Clostridia > Oscillospirales > Ruminococcaceae > Ruminococcus > Ruminococcus flavefaciens_J. Next base: position 42,907 of record DBXO01000039.1, read on the forward strand.
CGTTCTGTCTAAGCTTGTGAAGAGGAGCCTCGGGAAAGGGATCGGCAAAATCGTTTTCCTGCGCCACCTCAGGAGCTACGCTGAGCGCCCTGGCACAAAGGAGCGAAGCGCCGCTTCCGTCGGAGCGGAGCACCGAGGAATAGAGCTTGTCACTCTTTTCAAGCACTGCTGCTGCTGCTCCGTCACCGAAGAGTATGCACGATGTACGGTCAGTAAAATCAAGGAACCGCGAAAGAGCTTCATTTGCCACTACAAGCACATATCTGAGACTGTCATCGGTCTCAAGGAAGCGTCTTGCGGTATCCGCAGCGTATACGAATCCCGAACAGGCTGCATTCATATCGAATGCGGCAGCATTGACAGCTCCGATCTCGTGCTGTATTATGCTTGCCATGCTCGGGGTATGAAAATCGGACGTAGCCGTGCACGATATTACAAGGCCAACCTCGGCAGGGTCTATCCCTGCAGCTTCGATAGCTTTAAGAGCCGCCTGCCTGCCCATATACCATGTGGGCTCCCAGCCTGCCATGGGACGCTCGGTTATACCCGTCCTTGTACGTATCCACTCATCATCAGTCTCTATAAATCGGGTAAAGTCATCATTCTTCAAAACCTGCCCCGGCACGTACCTGCCCATTCCCAAAATACTTATGCCCATTAAAAAGCTCCTTAGAATAAATAAAATTATGAAAATACAGTTGTAAAAACCGTAAATATATGTTATAGTAGTAATGTCGGCAGCGCCGCAGCAGAGACTTTTCTGCGTCCGGGCGCAATACCACACATATTATATTGTAAATCATTTTGAGGTTTTTTGCAACGATATTTCAGCACTTTGATAATTTAAAGACTAAATATCGTCACTTCTCACAAATTTACAATCAGGCAACAGGAGATTTTCACCAATACTTTGTATATAACATACAGAAAGGAAGTTATTTATTATGACAATTGCACTATTTTCAGGACAGGGCTCGCAGTACGAGGGCATGGGAAAAGACATAGCTGAGGCTATGCCCGGACTCATGGACGTATACGAGACAGGCTCCGAGATACTCGGGTATGACCTGAAAAATATCTGCTTCGAGGCTTCCCTTGAGGAGCTGTCAAGAACGATCAACTCTCAGCCCGCTATCATGGCCACATCTATCGTATGCCTCAAGGCGGCTCAGTCGAAGGGCTTCACCTTTGACGGAGTGGCAGGCCACTCCCTCGGAGAATATGCTGCCATGTACGCTTCGGAAATGATCTCCCTGGAGGACGCTTTCCGCCTTATAAAGGCAAGAGCCGCCGCTATGGAGGAGGCTACCGCTTCTTCAAAGGGTGCTATGGCTGCGGTCATGAAAATAACTCCCGAGGAGGTCGAGCGCGTATGCGGCAAGGTCAAGGAATACGTCACAGCCGTAAACTATAACTCCCCTGCTCAGACCGTTATCGCAGGCACTCCCGAAGGTATCGCCGAGGCAAGCGACATTTTCTCGGAAATGAAGGCAAGGGTTATCCCTCTTAACGTTGCAGGCGCTTTCCATTCAAAGCTCATGCAGCCTGCTGCCGATAAATTCTACGAGACCGCAAAGACTGTCAGCTTCAGGGCCCCTGCAGTGAAGTACTACTCGAACCTGACAGGCGGCGAGCTTACGGACTTCTCGGATATGGCTGCAATGCTTGCAAAGCATATAGTTTCGCCTGTGCGCTTCACCTCGGAGCTCGCTGCAATGCAGGAAGCGGGAGCTGATAAATTCGTTGAATTCGGTCCCGGAAGAACTCTTACGGGACTTGTAAAGAAGACACTCAAGGACATAACAGCAGTAAATGTTGAGGATCTCGACACACTTGAAGGAGCATTATCATGAATAAATTCGCACTTATAGGACACCCCCTCGGACACTCAATGTCCCCTCTCATACACGAAAAGCTGTTCGCTCTCAGCGGTCTTGAAGATACATCATATGAGCTTATAGACATAGCTCCCGAAGCTGTATCGGGCAGCCGCGGACTTCTCGAAACTCTCCGCGGTCTCAACGTCACTATCCCCCACAAGCAGGCTGTTATCGCCCTTGTGGACGAACTTGCGGAAAGCGCTCAGCGCTATAACTCAGTAAACTGCATAAGCAACGACGGCGGCAGACTTGTCGGCTACAATACCGACTGCGACGGTTTCCTGCGCTCTGCGGAGCTCCTCCCCATCGGAGGCAATGTGGCTATACTCGGCTGCGGCGGCGTAGGCAGGATGATAGCTATCGAGGTAGCCCGTCACGGCGGAAACATCACCCTCGCAGTCATTCCTCAGGATATCAGGAACGCTCAGCTCCTCATGGCTGAGATACTGGCAAAGTGCAGCAACGCCTCCGTCAGGATCGCGGATATCTCCACTCTTGACGGCAGCTATGACCTGCTCATCAACGCTACTCCCGTAGGCATGTACCCCAAGGTGGACGCCTGCGCGGTAAGCGATACCATAATCGAAAACAGCGGCAGTGTTTTTGACGTTATCTACAATCCCACTGAAACTCTCCTTATGAAAAAGGCGCGTGCGCTCGGAAAGACTGCTGTGGGCGGAGCTTCAATGCTCGTATATCAGGCTGTAAAGGCTCACGAGATTTGGTACGGCGGCAGCTTTGCTCCCGAGGATATCTCAAAGATAATCACCGATGTGGAGAATGCTGTTAACAGCATGAACAAGTAATTTCCGCAAACTAACGGTTCAACAGGAGAATAATATGTCAGAACACGCCGATCAGACCACCATATTCTACAGATTAAAGCTCAAACGCACAAGAACTCCCCTTGAAGTCATCGAAAAAATGCGAAAAACCATCAGGAAAAAGGGCGCTACCAAGAACTGGGTATGCACTGTTGACGAAAACACACAAACCATGAAAGTAGATTTCGGCGAGGACAAGGGCGAGACTTTTATCATCGCCTTTGACGAAAACAAGGTTTGCGAGGACTTCTGCAAGGTATTCTTTCCACTTTCGGGGGAGGAGTTCGACGACGAGAAAAAGAGCGAATTCAAGGCTCTGATAAACATGATACACGCCGCAAGGACTTGTTTTGCAGAAATGAAGATAACCGATGATTACGGCATTTCCGAAAGCTACCTCGACACTAAGGTGAACAAGATAGCTCTCCGCGAGCTGACAGACGACGAGCTTCAACGTGCCAAAAGGCTTTTCGGCGAAGGTCACAGGACTGTCCGTGAGTTCATAACAGCTCTTATGTACGACCTGCGTGATCTGCCATATGATGAGAACTTTATTCTCCATATTAACATGAACGTCTGCTGGTTTGACTATTCATTATGGGAAAAAATATCGGACGTTTTCGGAACATTCACCGAAAGCTTTTTGTACGAGACGACCGAGTATAAAAATGAAGGCAGACTCTATGATACAGAGGGATACCGCATGGAACTGTGCGGCACTTTTTTCTCTGTTCATGCCTTTATTGACGGTATCAATGAGATAACAGACTATCATCATTACAAATCGGGCTGGGATCCGAAAAGTACACAGATGCTTCGTTTATATAATGCAAAATATCTGCCCCTTACGGAAAATGCGGACGATCTTGAAAAATGTATCATAGCTTACCGCTTTTTCATGTCAGCCCTTGAATATCTCGGATTCAAATACGTCGGAAAAGGTACAAAATATAACTTTACCATTCCCGAAGTTCTCGTGAAAGAAACAAGAAAATTTATTGAAGACGGCGATCTGAAAAAGCTCCGTTATACGTTCTGTGAATGGAAATGGGAACGGGAAAGAGCAAAATTAAACCGACTTGCAGAAGAATTAAAAGGAGAATGATATGACTGTATTTTTATGCGGCTTTATGGGCTGCGGGAAATCAACTATAGGCAAGCTTGCAGCCAAAAAGCTGGGCTGCGGCTTCTGCGACACGGACGACCTCATCGTCCGCACTCTGGAAATGACCATCCCCGAGATATTCGAGAAAAAAGGCGAGCCCTTCTTCCGTCAGACCGAGGCTGAGATAGTCAAGTCCCTCTGCGGAAAGACCACAGTCGCAGCCTGCGGCGGCGGCGCCATGCTCAATCCCGATACCGCAAAGGCTGCAAAGGACGCAGGCGCGGAGATAATCTTCCTCGATGTGCCCTTTGAGGTCTGCTACGAGCGCATAAAGGACGACGCAAACCGCCCTATCGTTATGCGTTCAACAAAGGAAGAGCTCCGCGATCTCTATAACTCGCGCAGAGACGTTTACCTCAGACATTCGACAATCCGACTGGAGTGCGGCGGCAGTCCCGTTGAAAATGCGGAGATGATCGCACGTTCACTCAGAAAGTGAGCCTGTTATGCTTATCTACAACGCTGAGATACACACTATGGACCCGCAGGGAATTATCCCCTGCGGCTGGCTGGAGACCGAGGACGGCAGTATAAAGGCCGTCGGCGAGGGCGCTCCTAAGAAGCTCCCCTCTGACAGCATAAACGCAGAGGGTGGCATGCTCCTCCCGGGATTTATAGACGCCCATACCCACCTCGGCATTATCGAGGACAGCCTTGACTTCGAGGGGGACGACTGCAACGAATCCACAGACCCCTTTACTCCGCAGATGCGTGCTGTTGACGGTATCAATCCCTTTGACCGCTGCTTTGAGGAAGCCCGTTCCCGCGGCATAACCGCCGTGGCTTCGAGCCCGGGAAGCGCTAACGCCTGCGGCGGCGAGATAGCTGCCATAAAGACCTTCGGCAGGCGTATCGATGATATGCTGATAAAGAGCTGCGGAATAAAATTCGCTCTCGGCGAAAATCCAAAGAACATATACAACGGACGCGAGGAAACTCCCGTAACGCGAATGGCTATAACCGCCCTTATCCGCGAAGGGCTCTACAAGGCGCGGAGATACGTCCATGATATGGACAGCTACTACTCCGACAGCGAGAATTACGATCCCCCCGAGTATGATATAAAATGTGAGGCTCTCATGCCCCTCCTCGACCGCAAGATCAAGGCTTTCTTCCACTGCCACCGCGCAGATGATATCTGCACGGCCATGCGTATCTCCAGGGAGTTCGGGCTCGACCCCGTTATCATTCACGGCACCGAGGGCCATCTCATAGCCGACATCATCGCAGAGGAAGGTATCCCCGTCATATGCGGTCCTCTAATATGCGACCGATGCAAGCCCGAAATGCGTGGGCTTGAACTGAAAAACGCCTCCGTACTCCACAATAACGGCGTAAAAACAGCCATATGCACCGATCATACAGTGATACCCATACAGTATCTGCCCCTTTCGGCACAGGCTGCCGTCAAGGGCGGTCTCGGCTTCGATGAAGCAATAAAAAATATCACCATAGCTCCCGCTGAGATACTCGGCATAGACGAGACCACAGGCTCTCTCACAGAGGGTAAGGACGCCGATATGCAGCTCTACAGAAAGGGTGCAAATCCCCTTGACCTCATGTCAGAACCCCTTATGGTCATGGTTGACGGCATTATCTGCCGCAGGGAGATATGAAAGGGGCAGTTTTCGCAGCGCTCACCGCTGCGGCTCTTATAATCCCCTCAAATACAGCTTTTGCAGCCGACAGCGGCTCTGCTTCGGGATTTGCTCTGAAATACGAGATCAAGGACAAGCAGGTCACGGTAACAGGCTGCACAGGCAAGACCACAGCTCTTAATATACCAGCCGAGATAGAGGGACTTCCCGTTACCTCAGTGGCGGAGAACGCCTTTGCCGGAAACGGGGATATAACCTCCTGTGTGCTCCCAGACAGCATTAAGTCTGTAGGTGCAAAGGCTTTCAGCACCTGCCCGAGACTCGGCAGCGTGACTATAGGAAAAAACGTGGCAAGCATCGGCGATTACGCCTTTACCGCCTGCCCGGTACTCTCCTCGGTCACTGTAAGTACGGGCAACGCCTCCTACCGCAGTACCGGCGGCTGTCTCTACAGCGGCGGCGATACCCTTATCCTGTATGCAGGCGGCGTGAACGCCGTTATCAGCGACAAGACCAGGATCGTCGGCAAGGGTGCTTTCTTCGGCAGGACAAATATAGTTTCAGTGACCTTTCCCAAAAGCGTAACAGCTTTGGGCGACTACGCCTTTTCGGGCTGCCTTTCACTGAAAAGCGCTGATATACCCGATTCGGTCACATCTCTCGGAAAGGGCTGCTTTATGAGCTGCAATGCCCTTGAAAGCGCAGATCTCGGCGCTTCACTGAAAACTGTGCCCGAAAACTGCTTTCATTCCTGCAATTCACTTGAAAAGGTGAACATTCCCGACAGTATAACAGCCATAGAGGAGAACGCTTTCTACAGCTGCACCGCTCTCGGAGAGCTGTATATCCCCTCATCGGTCACTTCCATAGGCAGGGACGCCGTAGGAAGAAAATACGACGTTAGAAGTTCGTCTTCCGAAAATGTACAGGACTTTGTCATTAGCGGAAAGTCAGGCTCGGCTGCGGAAAAATATGCCGCTGAGTATAAGCTCGGCTTCAAAGACGTATCCTGCAAAAAGGGCGACGTAAACGGCGACAGCTTCACCGACGCGGTTGACGCCTCCGCTGTGCTTGCGGAATATGCGCGTATATCCTCAGGAAAGTCTGCTTCCTTCGGTTCCGAACAGAAAAAAGCCGCCGACTGGAACGACGACGGCATCACGGACGCAGTGGACGCCTCGGGCATACTTGCGGAATATGCAAGACTTTCCTCAAAGAAAACCGCATAGTTTTTGTATCTGTGCTTTAACACTGAGTTACTTTAATATAACACATTGCTTTTTTCGCCAAAACCCGACCAATTTTGAAAATAAAATTCTATGTACTGCCTTCTTCCCAAACTATTGACATAAGGCGTAAAAAATAGTATCATTAAAGTTAATATTACAACTGCAAGGAGGAATTTTTTATGCTGACTGATATGAACAGCAAATTTCAGAAGGAAGGTCTTACCTTCGACGATGTGCTGCTTATCCCCGCTGAATCAAACGTTACGCCCAACATGATCCAGATCGGTACTCAGCTCACTAAAACCGTTCGACTCAATACTCCTATCATGACTGCCGCTATGGACACCGTTACGGATTCGCGCATGGCTATCGCTATCGCTCGTGAGGGCGGTATCGGTATTATCCACAAGAATATGTCCATCGAACAGCAGGCTGACGAGGTTGACAAGGTAAAGAGAAGCGAAAACGGCGTTATCGTTAACCCCTTCTCCCTTACCGAGGATCATATCGTTGCCGACGCTGACGAGATCATGGGCAAGTTCAAGATCTCAGGCGTTCCGATAGTTGACGGCAAGGGCAAGCTCGTTGGTATCATCACCAACAGGGATATGCGCTTCCTCACAGACTTTAATGCCAAGATCTCCGACGTTATGACAAAGGACAACCTTATCACAGCTCCCGTCGGTACTACTCTCGAAACGGCTCAGGAAATTCTCCGTGCACATAAGATCGAAAAGCTCCCTATCGTTGACGAGGCAGGCTACCTCAAGGGACTTATCACAATAAAGGATATCGAAAAGTCGGTACAGTACCCCAACTCCGCCCGCGACAACAAGGGCAGACTTCTCTGCGGCGCTGCTATCGGCGTTACCGCAAACGTTCTCGAAAGAGCAAAGGCTCTTATTGATGCACAGGTGGACGTACTCGTTCTCGACTCTGCTCACGGCCACAGTGCAAATATCATCAAGTGCCTGAAAATGGTCAAGGAGGCTTTCCCCGAGATCCCCGTTATCGCTGGAAATATCGCTACTGCCGAAGCCGCTGAGGCTCTCATCGCAGCAGGCGCAGACTGCCTCAAGGTAGGTATCGGACCGGGCTCCATCTGTACGACCCGTGTGGTCGCAGGTATCGGCGTTCCGCAGATCACGGCAGTTTACGACGTTGCATGCGTTGCTCAGAAGTACGGTATCCCCGTTATCGCTGACGGCGGTATCAAGTACTCGGGAGATATCGTAAAGGCTCTTGCAGCAGGCGCAAATGTAGTTATGCTCGGCTCGCTCCTTGCAGGCTGTGCAGAAGCTCCGGGTGAAACAGAGATATATCAGGGCCGTCAGTTCAAGGTATACAGAGGCATGGGCAGTCTCGGCGCCATGGCATGCGGCTCCAAGGACAGATACTTCCAGGAAGGCGCAAAGAAGCTTGTTCCCGAGGGCGTTGAGGGACGTGTTCCCTTCAAGGGTCCCCTTGCAGATACTATATTCCAGCTCGTCGGCGGTATCCGCTCGGGTATGGGCTACTGCGGCTGCGTAGATATTTCCACTCTTCACGAAAAGGCCAAGTTCATACGCATTACAGGCGCAGGACTTAAGGAGAGCCACCCGCACGATATCTATATCACCAAGGAAGCTCCCAACTATTCAGCTCAGATATAATGCAAAAGGCGGAGCAGCGTGACGCTGCACCCTTGTCACGGTGTCACTTGCTTCACGCGCTCACTATTGCCAAAAATGATAGTCGTAAATCGCTTCCGGCATAATATAAAGATGAAGGCGGACACAAAGTCCGCCTTTTTTGGTGATTAGTTGTCAGTGATCAGTAAAAAGGCCGCATTAAGCGGTCTTTTTTGTTATGTTAAAATACAACGTACGGCTCTCCGTCAATGGTATAAATACAGAGAGTAACATAGCTGTCAAGTCTCTCCTTAAGAGAATATGAGCCGCCGTCATTAGGAACGGAGGTATAGGTACAGTTGACCAGAAAAGCCTTTTCGCTCGTTATCTTTGCATTCGGCAAGACTGCTCTTACAGCGGAATCATATCCTTTGAGCTCGTCCTCGTCAGTGACCACATCGTCAACAAGCACGAAATCAAAGCTGTAATCAGTACCTGTGAACTGCTTTATCAGGTCGTATTCTATATCAAGATAATCCTGAGCGCTCTCAACTCCCGTTTTTTCAAGTACAGACTTCAGATAATCGGGATGCAGAGCCTTTTCGAGATATTCGGGCTTCTTTTCGGAAATAGCATAGAAGTAGTCCGCAAGCTTTGCAGCTTCCTCGTCAGATAAATATCTCGGGTCGCGGTCAACGCCTATAGGCGTATCGAACTCCTCTGGGAGCAGCTTTCTGAACTGCCCGCCGTAGGGTGTTTCGTCGAGCTTGATGTTCACGTCGTCGGGTATCTCCTCAACGAGGTCGTGATCGTGGTGATCATGCTCGTCCGCTTCATCCTTGTCATTGCACGAGACCGACGCAGAAGCTGTCATTACCAAAGCTGCCAGCAGTGCTGACGCTCTTGCGGTAAAACTCTTCATATCATTTTCCTCCATCAACCGAATATATAATATCTTCCGTCCTTGGTCGCAAAAACGATCTTTCCTGCGGTAACTATCATATTTTCCTTACCGTAAGCGTCCTCGCCCATGATGTAGAAGCATGCGTCAACGAATCCGTCGCACTGCTCCTTTACTTCGCTGTAGTAGTCCTTGCCGAGGTAATTGTTGAGCATCTGGAAGTATCCGTCAACATTGTCAACGCCGTCCGTGCGGGGAGCGTTCTTCTCAAGCTTGATACGTGTGATCTTGAAATCACCGTGTGCGCCCTGTGCAAGATCTGAACAGCTGTGTATAAACGATGTCTTGAAATCGTGGCGATCCTCATTCTCTGCCTGAACTGCCTCCATTTCGGTTACATAACCGGGGAAGAGACACTTGTGGTAGGTATCGTAGTCAGCCGATGAATAAGCTGTGAAGTACTTCTCGAATGTGAGAATTAGATCGGCAGGATACTCGTTCTCGTCGAAATAAAGCTTTATACCGCTGCTGCTGAGACGATAGTTGCCAAGCTGAGCGTCGGGCGAGCCCTCCTCGGGAGTGATGACCTCGTCGCTTACAGAACCGAGCACCAGATCACCGTCTGTGATCTCCATAGCGTTTACATGCTCCTCGATCTTTGAGGAGTATTCCTCAGGATTGTAATTGTCTCCCGAGATCTCTGCGCCGCCTACAGGCGGTTCAGTAGGAGTTTCTACAGCTGTTTCCGCATAGAGCGGCATACTGCTGCTGCTTTTTTTCTTCTTGTCGCCGCAGCCTGTGAGACACTGTGTTCCTGCTGCTGCAACGAGCAGTAATGCTAAAATTCTCTTCGTGTTTTTCATAATCGTTCCCTCTCATAATTCAATATACCGAGTATTTACCCATTGCGCCTGCCCACACGGCTGCTGCCGAGCCCTCGGGCGCATAGACTGTCAGATCAGGTATATCCTCTATTCCCCACTCCTCATACTCAAGACTGCTGCTCAGTATGATAAGTGATCTCATTCCCATGCAGCTTGCAAAGGCACCTCTTTTTATTTCTTTTACTCCCTCGGGCACTGTCATTTCCGTCAGAGCAGTGCAGCCTGCAAATGCTCCGCGTTCAATATCCGTCAGTGCTGCGGGGAGCTTCATGCCCGCAAGTGATGCACAGTCTATGAAAGCTCCCTCGCCGATGACCTTAACGGTCTCGGGGAGAGTCACAGATGTAACAGGCTTTGCTTCAAAGGCGTAGAAGCCGATCTCAACGACGGGAGCTCCGTCTATCTCGTCGGGTATCACTACCTCTGTCATGCTGCCCTTATACTTTGTTATGATCGCGCCGCCTTTATATATCTCATATTCATAGGTATCGTTTGAAACGATATTGCGCTCGCGTACCGTTGGCTTGACAGTTGCGTCCTCAACGCTCCCGCCGGTTTCGGTTTCCTCTGCTGCCGTCTGCTGCTGAGCAACAGGAGCAGTCGTTGCAGTCTCGGTATTGCCGTTACTGTCCGTCTTCTTTCCGCAGCCCGCAAGAGCGGCTGCAAGCATCAACAGCAGCGAAATGCGAATTAGCTTTTTCATATCATATCTCCTAAACCTGCAAACTGTATGGTTTATATGTGTTGATTTGATGAAATCTCACACGCGATCAGGCTTTTTTACCTCTTTCCTTGGCTCTCTGAGTATTGCTGAGGACTCTCTTCCTTATACGGAGCGACTCGGGAGTTACCTCAAGGAGCTCGTCGTCGGCAAGGAATTCAAGACAGTCCTCAAGGCTGAGAACTCTCGGAGGAACAAGACGGAGAGCGTCGTCGCTTCCGCTTGCACGGGTATTTGTAAGGTGCTTCTTCTTGCACACATTTACAACAAGGTCTTCTGTTTTGGGCGAAGCTCCCACTACCATTCCCTCGTATACAGGAGTACCCGAGGTGATGAAGAGCTGTCCGCGCTCCTGAGCGTTGTAAAGACCGTATGTAACGGCCTCACCTGTCTCGAAGGAGATGAGAGAACCTGTGTTTCTGCGCTCAATATCGCCCTTGTACGGCTGATAGCCGTCGAATACGTGGCTCATTATGCCCTCGCCCTTCGTATCTGTGAGGAACTCGCTCTTATAACCGAAAAGTCCTCTTGCAGGGATAAGGAACTCGATACGCATACGCGTTCCCTGCGGGTGCATGTCCACCATATCACCCTTGCGGGTACCGATCTTCTCCATAACGGAACCTACGCAGTCCTCTGGAACGTCGATAACGAGACGCTCGATAGGCTCGAGCTTTCTGCCGTTCTCGTCGGTCTTGTAGAGAACTCTCGGGGTGGAAACGCCAAGCTCATAGCCCTCGCGGCGCATATTCTCGATAAGTATGGAAAGGTGCATCTCGCCTCTGCCCGCAACACGGAATGCGTCGGTGCTGTCTGTTTCCTCAACGCGGAGAGAAACGTCCTTGAGGAGCTCCCTGAAGAGTCTCTCGCGGAGCTGACGTGAAGTAACGAATTTGCCCTCGCGTCCAGCAAAGGGGCTGTCGTTTACGGAGAATGTCATTTCAACTGTAGGCTCGCTTATCTTTACGAAAGGAAGCGGATCCGGAGCCTCAGTAGCACAGATCGTGTCGCCGATGGTGATGTTCTCGATACCAGATATCCACACGATATCGCCTACCTGAGCTTCCTGTACGGGAACACGGTTAAGTCCCTGAATCTGAAGGAGCGAAACTATCTTGGCGTTGTAGTTCTTCTTTGATCCTGTATAATCACAGACTGTTACCTGCTGATTTACTGATATCTTGCCTCTTACGATACGTCCTATACCGATACGTCCCACGTACTCGTTGTAATCTATAGAGGATATGAGCATCTGAAGAGGATCGTTCTCCTCGCCCTTAGGCGGCTCGATGTAGTTTATGATAGTGTCGAAAAGGGGCTTGAGGTCTGTGCCTGCCTCGTACTGGCTCAGCGAAGCGGTACCGCTTCTGCCGGAGCAGAAAAGGAGGGGGCTCTCAAGCTGAGCCTCGTTTGCGTCAAGATCGAGGAGGAGCTCCAGCACCTCGTCGCCTATCTCGTCAAGACGTGCGTCGGGACGGTCTATCTTATTTACTACTACTATTATTTTATGTCCCATTTCAAGAGCCTTTGAGAGCACGAAGCGTGTCTGGGGCATAGGTCCCTCTGCTGCGTCGACAAGCAGGAGAACTCCGTCCACCATTTCAAGCACACGCTCTACCTCGCCGCCGAAATCGGCGTGGCCGGGGGTGTCGATAATGTTTATCTTTGTTCCGTTGTACATAACCGAGGTATTCTTTGCAAGGATAGTGATACCTCTTTCCCTCTCGAGGTCGTTTGAGTCCATTACTCGCTCGGCAACTGCCTGATTCTCACGGAAAACGCCGCCCTGCTTGAGCATTTCGTCAACGAGAGTGGTCTTGCCGTGGTCAACGTGAGCGATAATGGCAATGTTTCTTAAGTCTTCTCTAATCATATTTTCTTTCCTCCATAAAGATTTGTCTCTATGTGAACGGCTTTGCGCCGCTTTTTACTTCACCCTGTATTTCTTTCCAAGTTTTTCCCTCAGAAGCGCCGAAAGCTCCTGCGGAGTACCGTTTGTGAAGCTGTTCTCATGGAAGGCTATGCCCGTTCCCGTACCGAATACGACCACGAACCAGCACTCGCGGTATACCGCTTTTTTCACAGCGGCGTACTTTATCTTGGTATGCTCGCTTATCCCCGTGCATTCGCTGCTGAGGGCGATGAAGTTATCGTTGAAGGTATATTCCCACTTCATATCGGGAACGTTTTTCCGCATGGCTGCGTACCTCTTTGCAGGGTACCCCAGGAGCCTTGTTATGTATATGACAACAGCGCATATGGTCACAACGCAAAGCACTATTTCAAGTATGCCGCCGTCGCCTTTTTTCAGCGATATTATGCTGAATACCAGTGCTGTCACCATAATGAGCAGGAATACTGCGAGAGCAGCAGCGCTTCGTTTCGGCGCAGACGTAACGCTCCACAGCCTGTTAAGGCTCTCACGGGAAGGCTTGTTTTTAACAGCTATCATAACCAGCCCTCCTTGGTAGTATACTTCTTTCCGAGAGCTGCGGTCAGAAGATTTCTCAGCTCTTCGGCTGTTCCCTCGGTGATATCGGTATCCGAGAAAAAAAGTGAGCCTGCCTCGGTGATGTTGAGCTTGAAATAGCCCATCGTCTCACGGGCAGAGTTCAGCCGTGAAATGCTGTATGTCGCCTTTTTCTTAAGGTTTTCGGACTCCGAGAAAAGTTCTATCCTGTCACCGTCCACGGTGAGCTCGTATCTGAGCCCCGGGCAGTAGGAAGAAAAACTTCTGAAGCTTCTGACAGGATTCATAAGCAGCAGCTTTATGGCGCAGCCTGCGAATATACCGAGGAAGACCGACAGCAGGAGTATCAGCGACAATGTCACCTTATGCCTGCTTACCGCGGTGATAACTATTATAAAGGATACAAGTATAAATTCAATTGCGCCTGCGTAAGCAAGGGCACGGTATATTCTGTATGCCGGCGACGATCTTACTGCTGCCGAATGAACTTTTATGTCGTATTTTACATTTGCTTTTACCATGCGATCCACCTACATTCTTTATACATTTCTGAACATTAAGGCTGAATTTCAGTGCAAATCCTCTTTTTTCCCGGACATAAAAAAGCCCTTGCAGAGGAAATGCAAGGTTAAAAGTTGCAGTGTCAAACAAAAACAGCCCCGAAAATTTTTCGGGGCGTTTCTGGTGGGAGAGGATGGATTCGGACCATCGAAGCTGAAAAGCAACAGATTTACAGTCTGCCCCCTTTGGCCACTCGGGAACTCTCCCATACGAATGAAAATTTTGCCGTAAGACAAAATAATGGAGCTGGTGGACGGACTCGAACCCCCGACCTGCTGATTACAAATCAGCTGCTCTACCAACTGAGCTACACCAGCGCTAATGCTTAATTATTATACCACATTTGCTAATGCTTGTCAAGTACTTTTTTCAGATTTTTTATGGTCGAGGCGACAGGACTCGAACCTGCGGCATCTTGCTCCCAAAGCAAGCACTCTACCAAACTGAGCTACGCCTCGGATAACTGCTCTTCGGCAAGTCTTTGACAGACAGCTTTTATATTATATCAGAACAGTATGGGATTGTCAAGTGCGGATAGCACGATTTGTAACATCGCACAATAATTCAGGCGAAATATGCATTATTTCGCCGCAGATAACAAAAAATAAAAAAGGGAGCTCGAAGCTCCCTCGCAAAAATCAGTCCTCAGCGTCCTCTGCATCAGCCTTGTCAGCCTCTTCAGCGTCACCGTCAGCCTTTTCCTCGGCAGCGTCATCGCTGATCTCGAAGTCAACGCTCTCGTCTGCGTCAAAATTATCGAAATCATCGTAATCATCGTCATCATAGTCAGAATCCGAATCCTTATCCTTGAGAGCCTGTACAGCAACATATCCAACGGCTGCTGCTGCGCCTGCAGCTAAGATTGCAACTAAAAACTTATTCATATCAATTTCCTCTTTTCTCCGCAAGAATTAGTATTACCGAACCGCTTGCGATCGGATTCCGATAATCTACAAATATTATACCATACCTTTTTCTGAATTTCAACTCTTTACATATTATTTGTTAAAAACATCAAAATTGAAAGGGCTGTTATTGGTGCAGTTTCACAACGTAAAATTCTCTTGCCCAACCACACCTGTTTTGCGCCGATTTTTACAGCTGATTCAGCCTCCTCGCGGTCAAAGCCGCCTTCGCTCCCGATGAAAAGTCCCACCCTTTTCACACCGTCAAAGTCCACGTCTCCGAAGGAGCAGCCACCCTCCTCCTCATAGAGCAGGACCGTTCTGTCAAGGGCCTCCATCATGGAAAGAGCCTTGCCGAGATCTGCCATGGGAGCTACTTCGGGTATCATTCCCCTGCCCGACTGCTTGGCAGCCTCCTCCGCTATCTTGTTGAGGCGCGGCAGCTTCTTTTTCTCAAACTCCTTCGGGTCCGGGCGTGATATGCAACGCCTTGTGAGCACGGGAACTATCCTTGATACTCCCAGCTCCACGCTTTTCTGTATTATGTATTCCAGCTTGTCGAGCTTCGGCACGGCCTGAAAGAGCGTCACCTCGATATTGGGTTCTGCCGCGCATCTGTGCTTCTCAACGAGGTCCAGGTACACAGCGTCGGCAGTGATACTGCCGATAGTGCAGCAGTAATCGACGCCGTTGCAGCAGACCGTCACAGCTTCGCCCGTCCTCATGCGCAGAGAACGTCCGATGTGGTTAGCGTCGCTGCCCGTAAGGACAATATTGTTTTCGTCTATCTCATTTGTGAAAAATCGTGGCATAAAGCACCGCCTGTTACTTATTTCTGATTTATTCCGGCTGTATGAGCACGGTATGATCGGCAATTGCAAACGCCGGCAGTTCCGCCAAAAACGGCAGCCGGTCCATATCAAAATCCCCTGTCCGCTGACAGGGGGGCACACTTTTTGTTATGCAACGCCGAGGTATTCCTCAAGGCACTGACCGCTCCTGTAGATCTTCCTTGCGATCTTCGAGCCGACATAGCGGATGTGCCACGGCTCATACTGATAGCCCGTGATATTCTCCTTTCCCAAAGGATAGCGGATTATAAAGCCGTATTCGTGAGCATGCTCCGAGAGCCATGCCGACTCCTGAGTATAGCCGAAGGCGTTATTTATGGTATTGACGTCTATGCAGAGCCCCGACTGGTGCTCCGAATAACCCGCCCTTGCGGAATAGGTATCGACTATTTCCACAGCCTGCTCCTCGGTATTGCCCTTTTTCTTTTCTTCCTCGATATAATTGTTGTATATGGTCTCCTGATCCTTGTAGGAACGGTAACTGGAGCCGATATAGATACTAAGCCCCTCCTTTGAAGCCGCCGTGGACAGAGCCGTGAACTGGTCATAGCATACCTGTTCCAGCATTGGAGCAAATGTGGCGGGGAGACTGTGTTCCTTGTTCACCAGCAGTACCCCGTCTATATAAGTAAGCCCCTCTGTATCGTGTACAGGGGGGGCTGGAGCCTCAGCCTTATTCGACTGAGGCGCTGCTGAATCGTTGTCATCGGTATCCTCACCGCGCACCGTTACCTGGATCATTACCTCCTGCTTCGGATCAGCGGCGGATTTCAAGGTAACATAGCACTTTCCGGGTGATACACCTGTAATATGTCCGTAACTGTCAACAGTTGCGATCTTCTTGTCTGTGGACTCCCATCTTTCATCGGCTTCAACTGTGCCGTCGGGGTATTCAAGAACTCTCGGCATATCGGTCTCGCCGACTTCAAGTATAACTGTTCTCTTGTCGAGCTTGAAATCGCTGTCATTCGAGGGGAGCGTTACTGCCGCGGTAGTTGTTACCGTTGTGGTTATGGCAGCATCTGTGGCAGTTGTAGTAGTAGTCAGTGTAGAACTTGCCTTCTTTTCTGCAGCGGGCTTCTTATCATCGCTTTTGCATGCCTTGGCAATGAAAACGACAAAAACAAGTATCAGAAGAGATATTATGGCAAGCGCTGCAAGCCTTCTGTTTCTGTATGTCCTGCGGGATACCTTTCTGCGGGGACGGTTGGAACTGTATCTGTTATTGTCCATGTTGATAAATCCCTTTCTGTATTTATCGGGCGGAACGCGCTCCTGCCCGTTTCTTTAAAAACTTCCTTATTATTATATCACAGCAATGTTAAAATGTCACGCTATTTTATATAGTTTCCGCAATTTTTTAACAACTTGACAGATAACGCCATGCGTTTTTGGCATTTTTGACCAAAGGCTGCGCAATAAAAGCGTTTTGAGACATTCGGTCTGTATTGGACGACGCCTGTATCGCCCCAGTCACGCCGTTTCCGACTGATATGCAGATGTGTGTATACGCCCCGTCAGCCTGACGGCTGAGGGCTGAACTTGACAGGCAGGAGCTAAACGAGTATAATAAAGTAGATATGGGCTGCGCAGTCCGCAGCCACTGAAAGGGGCATATATCAATGAATAATATGTGGAGAGCACTCCCGGCTCTCATAGTTTCTGCGGCTGTTGCAGCCTGCACAGTTTCATGCAATGATAAAAAAGCCAAAAAGCCAGCGGATACAAAGCCGGCGGATACTACCACTGCCGCTCAGACAGACGCCGCCACAGTTCCGGTGCCTGATGGCAGCATGGAGATAACATGGCTCGCCGACTACGACCTCAACCGTCCCACAGGCGAACGCCCCTCGGCTATCGCCATTTTCGAGGACTTTTACGGCGGAAAGGTAAACTATATACAGACTTCACCCGAAAACAAGCTCTCAAGGCTCGAGGAAATGCTCAACTCAGGCGATGAGGTGGACATGTTCCCCTACGAGGACGGTATATTCCCCGAGGGCGCGGCGCGGAACCTTTTCCAGCCCCTTGACCCCTACTTTGAGGAACTCGGCATGGAGGAGGAAGGTCTCTGGGACGATATGTCGGATATCATCGAAGGCTTCAAATACAAGGATCAGCACTATGTAGTGCCCTATGCGCTTTCCGAGCCGTATCTGCTCACCTACAGCAGATCCCTTTTCAGCTCACAGGGCATGGAGGATCCGTATACCTTATATAAAGAGGGCAGATGGGACTGGAACGCCCTGACCACAATGATAAACAGATTCATCGAGACAGAGACCTCAGCTCATCATTTCGGCATCAGCGGCTTCTACGGAGAAGCTATCCTTTCGTCAACAGGTCATACCGTTATCGGATTCGACGGGAACAGCTTCACCAACAATATTGCCGACCCCTACATTGAAAGCGCAGAGGCACTTATGAACGACCTCCGGGCAAGGTGGCTGTACAACAGCTACTGGAGCGATATGTACCTCCACGATCAGAACACCCTGTTCTACTGCTCACGCGACTGGTCACTGCCTATCTCTGACAAGTATGACGCCGATTACGACCTTATGGTGGTGCCTTTCCCGAATATTCCGGGAGCAGACAAGAAATACATCAACTGCAAGGCAGATGCCCGTATGCTGGTCAGCGGCTCCACAAAGGGCAGTGCTGTAGCTACATATCTGAAATGCGAGCGTCTTGCCGCAACACAGCTGAAGGATTCCGCAAAGGAAGCAGCTCTGAAAACTATCACCGAGGAGCAGTACAACGCCATACAGGACTATATTGATCCGTCAAAGGTAACTCCCGTTTTCGATTTCGGCTACGGCATGGGACCGAGAATGTACGGCAGCGGCAACTACACCTTTGAGACCCGCGGAGTTATGGACAATGTCACCTCCGTGCTCCTTGAAAGCGGAGCTCCCTACAGTAACTGGGAAGACCTCCGGAACAGCCTCTCGCCTATAATCGATGAGGAACTGACAAAATACAATTGACTTCCCGCACCTCCGGACTGCGTCCGGAGGTGTTTTTTACGCCTGCGTCACCTGATTGTAAGTTCCTACAAATGATATGCAGCGTTTTTGATGTATTACACAAAGTTTTGCTGTTTTGTGCGGAATTACATAAAATATTCACAAAATCCATCAAAAATATGTTATAATCATATTACAGAAGCATGGGCTTCAGGATTATTGGAGGGGGTGTTTGAAATGAAGCATTCAAACATTATTATGAAGAAGATCACCGCAGCTGCGGTATCTGCTGTTGCAGCGATCACCTCGGCTCTGTCGGCAGCTCCCGCTGTCACAGTAAATGCGGCGGATAAGAACTACTACCAGGCGCTGGCCATGTCGCTGTACATGTACGACGCAAACGCCTGCGGAAAGGGAATAACCGACGGTCCGCTCACATGGAGAGGCGACTGCCACACCTATGACGCCGAGGCGTCCGTGGGCGACCTTGACGGCTCGCTCAGATCCATTGTAGACCCCGATAACGACGGAAAGGTCGATGTATCCGGAGGTTTTCACGACGCAGGCGACCATATAAAGTTCAATCTCACTATAGGTTTCGGAATAAGCAGCCTTGCGCTTTCGGACTACCTCAATCCCGGGGTATATGAAAAAGCAGGCTGCAGGGATCACCTTATCTACGAGCTCAGGTGGGGCGCAGATTACCTTATGAAGACCACTTTCCTCGACAGCTCTGGCAATGTAGCTGCCATAGCTCATGTTGTGGCAAACGGCGGCGAGGATCACGCCATATGGTCGGCACCCGAGGTGCAGACCTACAAGAGACCTATTTACTGGCTCACCGCAAACAAGAACAACTCCGCAGTATGCTGCGAAATGGCAGCAGGACTTGCAGGCACGGCATATGCCGTGAAGAACTCCGACCCCGAATACGCTGAAAAGTGTATCAAATATGCCAAGGCTCTGCTCTCATTCGGTCAGAAGCATACAGGCAATGAGGGCGGCGGTCTTGCGGACTTCTACGGAACAGAGGCTCAGTATCAGGACGAGGAGGCTCTCGCTCAGGCGTGGCTTTGGCTCTGCGGCGCAGGTGAAAAGCCCACGAGGGTCCCCAGGAACAAGGACTACGGCGACAGCCAGTACGACGGCTGGGTATACTGCTGGAACAAGGTATGGCAGGGATATGCAGCTCTTATGTACAAGGCTACTGACGAACAGGCATTCGCTGACGAGCTGAAGGTCGAACTTCAAAGTCAGGGCGACCTTACCTCAGGCTCATACAACGCCGACGGCTGGGGAGCTTCACGATACAACTGCGCTAAACAGATGGACGCGCTTGCACTTGCAAAGGGCGACAAGGACGCCGCCTACGCAAAGGCTGCAAAATACCAGATGGACCATATCCTTGGTGATAACAGTCTCGGCTACAGCTTCCTGCTGGGATACGGCGAAAAGTGGCCTGTCCATATACACCACCGCGCCGCCAACCCGGGTACGGACGCAAACGGCGCTTCGTCAAATCCCTCCGCAAAGTACACCGCATACGGACTTCTTGTGGGCGGCGACGACAAGAGCGGATATCAGGACCAGACGGACAAATACCAGTACACTGAGGGCGCTCTCGATTACAACGGATGCTTTGCCATAGCCTGCGCAGGCGTGGCAGCTCTCTACGGCGGCGACGCTTCGGCTATGAGCAGTCTTGCAGAAAGCGCAAGCGAAATAAACGCCGGCTTCAAGTTCGGCAGCAATGAGCCCGTTGTTACGACTACGACCACTTCGACAGCAACAACGGTTCCCGTATCTACCACTACCACGACTACGACTTCACCTCCCGTGCAGGGCACCACAGTTACCAATTATATGGGCGAATATGTGAAAAAGGTCATCTCCTATCCCGCAAAGACGGAATATACCGTCGGAGAGGAGCTCGATCTTTCCGGCATCTCATTCGAGGTGCGTTCGGAATACATATGGAAGAGCGACGACGATTACGGAGCCATATACGGCGAGCCCTATATAGTCGAAAATGTCACTCTTGACCCCGCTTTTGCAGAAATACACGGAAACAACGGCGCTATATGGCGCGGCGGATCAACAAAGGAGCTCAAACCGGGAAGCTACTTCGTAAACTACGGAAAATCCTTTGAAAGAGACGGCAAGGAGATACATGTAAGCGGATTAAAGTATTCGATAGTTGTCAAGGCAGCTGATACAAATAAAGTCGCAGGAGATGCCAACTGTGACGGTCAGGTGGATATGTCAGACGCAGTACTTATAATGCAGTCACTTGCAAATCCCAATAAGTACGGTCAGAACGGCACCGACGAAAGGCACATAACCGATACCGGCATCAGGAACGCGGACGCAGACGGCAACGGCCTGACCAACAATGACGCTCAGGCTATACAGAAGCTGCTCCTCGGTCTTATCACATCATTATAAGATACATATTCCCCATGATTTTCCGCGCAGAGCATGTCTTTGCGCGGATATCTTTTTGTATAGGCTTCTGCACAATAAATTATAGTGATAGTACACAATGAAGCGAAGCCTTTTTTGCGCACTATGCTGAAAATGTGGATTTCTTCCTGTATTTCACCAAATTGTAATATTTTTGTTACCGTTTTGTAACCAACTTTTCCCCTAAACCCTGTATAATATATCTTAAGGCATATTATAGGCAAAATACTTTGAAAGAAGAGTGATAACATGATCAAATTCAAAAGGCTGAAATCAGCCATCATCAGCAGCGCAGTTGCTATGTCAGCATTTGTTTCACCTCTTACAGCGGTGACCCCCTCTCTCTCGGCAAATGCAGCAGACGGCGACAACTACGCTAAGCTCCTTCAGTATTCCCTCTATTTCTATGACGCAAATATGTGCGGCGACAATTCGGACTGCGCACTCTCATGGAGAGGCAACTGCCACATGAACGACGAAGTTCCCGGCGGTTTCCACGACGCAGGCGACCACGCTATGTTCGGTCAGCCTCAGGGCTACACAGCTGCAACTCTCGGCTGGGCTTACTATGAGTTCAAGGACGCATTCGACTCAACAGGCCAGACTGCACATCTCAAACTTATAACAGACAAGTTCGCAAAGTTCTTCCGTGACGCTACAGTCCTCAGCGGTGATAACGTTCAGAAGGTACTTATCGAAAAAGGCGAAGGAAATACAGACCACCAGTACTGGGGCGCTCCCGAGTCACAGGGTGACAGAGGACGCATGCTCTGGTCCACAGGCGGCGCTGCAAACGTAACTGCCGAATACGCAGCAGCTCTTGCAGCAAACTATGTAAACTTCAAGAATCCCGATGACCTCAAGTACGCTAAGGCTCTCTACAACTTCTCAAAGCAGAATCCCGCAACTTACTCTTGTGAGTTCTACGGCAGCGGTGAGAGCGGATCAAAGGACGAGCTCGCATGGGCAGCAGGCTGGCTCTACCTTGCAACCAAGGACGAGGGATATCTCAATGACCTCAAGAACGGACCTCTCGGCTACTGGGTAATGAACTGGGAGAACGTTGCACTCGGTGCAGGCGTACTTCTTGGCTCTATCACAGGCGACTGGTCACACGCTCCCGAGCTTGGAAACCTTTCAGGCGACGGATATAAATTCTACGACAAGTGGGGCTCGGCAAGACACAACGCTACAGCTCAGATGTGCTCACTCGTAGCTGCAAAGCACGGCAAGGGCGACGCAGGCTGGGCAAAGGGCCAGATGCAGTACCTCACAGGCGACAAGGCTTTCGCTAACGGTCAGTCCTACTGTCTCGTCTGCGGCTTCAAGCCCAACGCTTCAAAGAATCCTCACCACAGAGCAGCTTCAGGCACAAACAGTGCAGCTGAGTCAAACGACGGCGTACAGAACAAGTACACACTCATAGGCGCTCTCTGCGGCGGTCCTACAGACGCTAACGGCTCTTACAGAGACGTTCGTTCAGACTACGTAAGCAACGAGGTAGCTTGTGACTACAACGCAGGCTTCGTCGGTGCAGCAGCAGGTCTCTACAGCGCTTACAAGACAGGCTCTATCGAAACAAGCATTGAGGGCGTAACAAAGATATACAACGGCAGCGGCAGCTCTTCCAGCGGAAATCAGCAGCCCCCCGTACAGCAGACAACAGCTCCTTCAAATAACAATACACCTGCTACAACAACACCTCAGAACAACTATAATCCGCCTACAACAACAGCTCCTTCAAACGGCAGCGGCAATTCTTCTTCATCATCAGGCAGCGGAAAGACTCTTCTTCCTTCAGATATGAAGGTCGACACAGAGATCGGTGATGACAAGGAGATCAACAACTACGCCGAGTTCAGTCCTAACGGTGCAAAGAAGGCTACACTTTACCTCAAGGTAAACACAAGCGATACAGAGGTATCCGGCGGCTTCGGTACATGGAACGGCGAGTGGTTACAGGAAGAATTCTCAGGCGTTAAGATCAACTCGGACAAGACTGTAGCTATCGATTACAATATTCCTTCAAACGTAGGACAGACTGTAAAGGCTATGGTTTGGTGGCCTCACGGTAACGGCGTTACTATCGAAAAGATAGTTCTCGACGGCGATTCATCAGGCAATACCGCAGGCTCAAGCAGCAGCGGCAACGGAAACAGCTCAAGCAGCTCAGGAAACAGCAGCTCAAGCAGCTCAAGCAGCAGCTCTTCATCAAACGGTGATACAGTCCTCACATCAAAGGACATGACTGTTGATACAGAGATCGGCGATGACAAAAAGGTAAACAACTACGCAGAGTTCAAGCACAACGGTGCTAAGTCCGCTACACTTTACCTCAAGGTTAATTCAAGCGACACAGAGGTTTCAGGTGCATTCGGCACATGGAACGGCGAGTGGGTACAGAAGGACTTCGAGGCTGTAAAGGTAGGCGCTGACAAGACAGTTGCTATCGACTACAACATTCCTTCAGACGCAGGCGCAACCATCAAGGCTATGGTATTCTGGCCTCACGGTGACGATGTAACTATCGAGAAGGTAGTTCTCCACGGCAGCGCTTCAAGCAGCTCAGGCAGCAGCAATACTCCTGCTACTACTACAACAAAGCCTGTTGTTACAACTACAACAACCACAACAACAAGACCTCCGGAGACAACAGCTCCCGCTACAACTCAGCCCCAGCAGATCGACAGACCTACACTTCTCGGTGACTCCAACTGCGACGGCAACGTAGATCTTTCAGATGCAGTTCTCATCATGCAGGCTCTTGCTAACCCCAACAAGTACGGCAAGCAGGGTACTGCACAGCTCCACATCACAGAGCAGGGCTGGATCAACGCAGACGTACATCAGAAGGGCAACGGCGTTTCCACAAACGACGCTCTCGCAATTCAGATGAAGCTTCTCGGACTTATCAGCGGTTTCCCGATCAACGTTCTTAACTGACAAAATATAAGCTTAAAGAGGGTGCGATAATACCGCACCCTCTTGTTTTTCACGCTGCTTACTCCCGTCCCGAAACAGACTTGTACGTTTTTACCAATTTTAAACGCTATTTTTGTCTTGCTTTTTCGTGATAAACCCTTGCAAATACTTTCTTTCTGTGATATAATAGTAAAGCTAATTGAAATATTTCGGCTAATGCCGTAAATCATACTTACTATTCGGAGGTAATTTTATGCAAACTTTAGAGATCATCGGCGGAGTAGTTATACTCGTCATCAGCCTTATCACTATTATTCTCTGCCTTTCACAGGAGCAGAAGTCACAGGACAGCATGACAGCAGCTCTCACAGGTGCAAGTGCCGATTCATTCTACGGTAAGAACGAGGGCAGAACAAAAGAGGCTATTCTTTCTAAGATCACAAGAACTCTTTCGATACTCCTCTTTATTGTTGTGCTTGCAGTAAACATAATACCGATCTTCAAGAAGTAATCAATTGCCCTGTGACCAAGGTCATGGGGCTTTGCTTTTATTGCCGGTATTTGTATGATACTCGGAAACCATACCGGCAACTGTAATTAAGGAGACTTTTATGTCAGAAAAGCCAAAGAAGAAACAGACGGAAAAAAAGACAGGCTCTGCAACATCCGTCGAAAGCTATAAAAAGAAAATAGTCACGTTCCTGAAAGCCTACGGGAAAAAGTCCATGCCCGTAAGCGAGCTGGAATCCAAATGCAGGACCAAGAAATCTGGAAGGGAAAACTTCACCGCAGCATTTTCCGAGCTTCGCACAGAGGGCGTGGTCATGATGAAAAAGGGAATGAAGGCAGCTCTGTGCTCACGCATAAACGTATACGCAGGAACCGTCACAAGGCTCAGCCGTACCTTCGGCTTTGCCATGACCGACGACGAGGTGGAGTACTTCATTCCGGGGAAATGCATGCTCGGAGCCATGCCCGGCGACAGAGTTCTCATATCACCTATCGCTTCACGCTCGGGAGAGCCCGAGGGCGAGGTGCTGGATATACTTGAATTCGGCAGCTCTCAGCTAACAGGCAGGATAGAGTACGAGGACGGTATCCCCTACCTCGTTCCCGATACGGCTTCGCGCAATCACGTTATAATAGTCCGCGAGGAGAGCATACCCTTTGAAAACGGCGACAAGGTGCTTGCGGAGATAGTCTACCGCGGCAGAAGGCACGCCGAGCACAAGGTAAAGATAACCCTCGTTTTCGGCAGCTCCGACTATGCGGCTTCATCGGCGGCTTCAATACTTGTAGTACACGGTGCTCCCACGGCATTCCCAGAGGAGGTGCTCAGAGAAGCCCGCAAGATAGCCGAGGGCGGCGTGCAGGAGTACTGCGTCAACAACCGTGAGGACCTCCGCGATATGACAATATTCACCATAGACAGTGCCGAATCCAAGGACCTGGACGATGCCGTGTCCCTTGAAAAGACCCGAAAGGGCTACTGCCTCGGCGTCCATATCGCCGACGTTTCACACTATGTCAAGGGCAACAGCGCCATAGATAAAGAAGCTCTCATGCGTGGAACCAGCATTTACTACGCCGACAAGGTGATACCCATGCTGCCGAAAGAGCTATCAAACGGCATATGCTCCCTGAATCCCGATGAGGACAGACTCACGCTCTCAGCCTTTATGGAGCTTGACAAGGAGGGAAACATGCTCTCCTACCGCTTCTGCAAGAGCGTCATACGCTCCCGCGTAAAAGGTGTATACTCGGAGATAAACCGCATACTCGACGGAACTGAGACGCCTGATATAACTGAAAAGTACAAGGACGTCAGAAGCAGTATAATGCTCATGGACAAGCTTGCCGACAAGCTCATAGAAAAGAAACGTCTCCGCAGCGCACCCGAGATAGAGACCTCGGAGAGCAGGCTCGTCATCAACGACGAGGGCATCTGCTGCGATGTGCTCCCACGCGAGCGAGGCAAGTCGGAGCGTATAATCGAGGAATTCATGCTCACTGCCAACGAAGCGGCAGCAAAGCTTGCCAAGGAGAAAAAGGTACCATTTGTGTACCGCATACACGAAGCTCCTCCCGAAGCCAAGACCGAGGCTCTACACGAGATACTTCCCAGGTACGGGCTGGAGTGCCCCCATTTCAGCGAATTCAAGCCTGTTCATGCGGCTAAGATACTGGAAAGCGCAAAGGACACGGACAAGTTTGAAGCTGTGAATATGCTTGTACTGCGCTCAATGGCAAAGGCAAAGTATTCCACCGAGCCGCTGGGACATTTCGGACTTGTCCTTGATGACTATGCGCATTTCACCTCGCCCATTAGACGTTATCCCGACCTTGCAATTCACCGCATAATCACAGATATCCTTGCAGGCTACAACAACGAATGGCTCAGCAAGCGTTATGCGGGCTTTGCCGTAAACGCCGCCGACCGCTCATCAGCCGCAGAGATACGCGCCATAACCATAGAGCGAGAATGCGAGGACTGCTACAAGGCAGAATATATGAAAGCCCATATCGGCGAGAGCTTTACCGCCAGAATATCAGGCGTTACGGAATTCGGCTTCTATGCCGAGCTGCCCAACACAGTGGAGGGACTTGTCCACATAAGGACTCTCCCGGAGGGCGAATACGACTACACCGAACCTGTATCCCTTACAGAAAGATTCACAGGCGTAACATATACTCTCGGACAGACCGTGCAGGTGGTCTGCGCCGCAGTCAGCGTCAGTGACGGAACAATAGACTTCGTCCTCGATGACGACGAAGATGAGGAGGAACTTTAATGAAAAAACTGTCAATTATCCTGTCAATAGCCGCAGTATCAGCAGTACTCGCATCATGTGAAGGACATAAAACGGGAACAGCCCCCTACAAACCCGATGAGACCAAGCCTGCGGCAACAACCGCTGAGGAGACTACAGAGGCGGCTACCACCAAAAAGACCACAGCTCCCGCAACTACCACAGCCAGGACCACAACTACACAGCCCGACCCCCTCGGCGGCGGAGCCTTCGAGTACAATGCCGACGGCGCAGTGGTATTCAAATCAGGCGAGGAGGACGCCGACGACCGCACGCTCATATCAGCAGCACAGGCGCTCTTTGAGTCTGCCTGCCGCACCAGCTGGAACTTCACAGTGGGCTGCCCATTTGAGACCGACAACGATTTCATCGAAACGGGCGCCTTCAACTGGAGGTACTACCATATATCCGACAGCAGCATAAAATCCATTGACGATGTAAAGAACGCCTACCACAAAGTATTCAGCGAGAAATACGACAACGCAGATATCGCAAGCCTCTACGTCGAGCAGGACGGCAGGGTATACGCTCTTTCGGGAGAAAGAGGAGCCGATATATACTACACCGCTTCAAAGATAACGGGTATCAAGTCCAGAACCGACGATGAGATAGTATTCAGCGTTGACAACTTCTACGACGGCAGTGATTACGGCGAGGGCGCTCACACCGAGACCGACGAATTCTCTGCAGTTATCGGCAGCGACAACGTATGGAAGGCCGGCAAATTCACACTTCCCTATTAATAACCGCAAAACAAAAATAACAAGCCCGAAAGTGATTCTTGCGAACCTCTTTCGGGCTTGATCCTTTTTATGCGTTGACTTCCTGAGCGCCCAGCCTGCGGAAATAATCCTCGGCATATGCGCGGTATTCCGTTCTGAACGCCTCGTCGTTCTCCTTGACTTCATGGAGATAAGCGTGCAGATTGGTCTTTTCGTCTGTCTCGATAAGACAGCCTGCGATATTTGAGCAGTGATCGGACACACGCTCAAGATTTGTAAGAACGTCCTGGAAGATGTATCCCAGCTCAACAGTACACTCGTCGTTCTGAAGCCTGCGGATATGTCTGTTTTTCAGCTCGGTGCTGAGATTATCCACGACCTCTTCAAGCGGCTCGACCTTATGCGCGATCTTAAGATCATTGTTAGTGTATGCTTCAATGGCCTTGTTTACGTTCTCTGCAATAGCATCAGTGATAACCGTTATCTCATTTATACACTCCTCAGAGAACATTATGCCCTTTTCGTGCATTTCCTGAGCTGATTCCACAAGATTTACCGCATGGTCGGAAATTCTCTCAAAGTTTCCTACACAGTGCATCATCTTCGATACGCTTCGGCTGTCAGCACCTGTGATACTGGATTTAGCCAGTTTAATAAGGTAGCTGTTGATCTTGTCCTCGTAACCATCGATTATATCTTCATTCTCAATGATTGTTTCACAGGCCTCTTCATCATAGACTGTGAGAAGCTTAAGTGACATGAGGATAGTTTCTCTTGTGAGTTCTGCCATCTGATTTGTGGCGGATATGCAGGTATGAACTGCAACGGCGGGAGTCTTGAGGAGGATAGTATCCAGACCTGTAAGAGCCCTTTTTGTATCCTTGACCTCTTCCTTGCCGTCTCTTACGACTACCTTTGAGAGAGCAACGAGCTGCTTTGTGAAAGGCATGAACATTACTGTAGTCGCAACATTGAATATGGTATGCATTACCGCGATACCGACGTATCCGACAGTCTTGTTCATGATGCTGAGGTCTACAACGTTCTGAAGTATCATGATTATGGGCAGGAGCACCAGCGTACCGATTATCTTGATGATGATATGCGTCCATGCCACGCGCTTTGCGTCCTTGCTTACGCCAACTGTCGAAAGAAGAGCCGTAACGCAGGTACCGATATTACAGCCCATGATTATCGGGAGTGACATTCCCCATGTAAGGCCGCCTGTCTTTGAGAAAGCCTGCAATATACCGATAGAACCTGCAGAGCTCTGGATTATGCCTGTGAATACCGTTCCTACGAGAACGCCAAGTATAGGATTGTGGAAGGCTGTGAGAACTCTCTGGAAATCAGGTGAATTTGCCAGAGGATCAACAGAATCAGACATCAATGTCATACCCGTCATAAGGACTGCAAATCCCACAAGAATACGTCCTATGTCCTTTTTCTTGTTCTTCTTTGCGAACATAATAAGTATTGTTCCCGCAAGAGCTATGAGCGGCGAGAACGAAACAGGCTTGAGAAGCCTCAGTATAAAGCTGACGATACCGCCCTCTCCAGAGTCCTTGATACCGTCAAGACAAAGGATCCATGCTGTAAAAGTGGTTCCTATATTTGATCCAAAGCACACGCCGACCGTCTGCTCCAGCGTCATGATGCCGGAATTAACAAATCCTACGAGCATAACTGTCATAGCCGACGAGGACTGTATTGCAACAGTAACGCCCATTCCGAGAAGTATGGCCTTCAGCTTGTTTGAAGTCATTTTTTTCAGTGCGACCTCAAGCTTGCCGCCTGTGAGCTTTTCAAGGCCTGTAGACATTACATTCATTCCATAGAGGAAGAAAGCAAGTCCGCCCACAAGGGTGAAAATGTTAAAAATCGAAAAATCTTCCATATGTTTCTCCTGATCTTTTTTCTTTCTTCTTAATAATCATATTTTTCCCTTCTGATTATTATTATATCAGGATATCCCCCCAAGTCAACGATTTCAGCAATAGTTTAACCTGAATTTAACATTACGTTCAGTATACTCACACTGCCGCAGCTGACGCCCGCGAACCCCGGCAGCACCGTCAGTCGGTACAAAAACGGGGCATGAGTAAACTCATGCCCCGAAAAATCATTTCTTCTTTTTCTTCCTTTCCTCAAGCACCTTTTCGACTGCGTCCTCGGCAGAACCGGAAATGTCCTCAACTGCCTCCTCGGCAGTCTCACTGACTTCTTCCGCTGTTTCCTCAGCCTTTTCAGTCAGCTTGTCTGCATTCTCCGCAAAGCTTTCAGCTATCTCGGAAGCCGTTTTCTCCGCCTTTTCGGCAAGCTTCTCAGCTTCTTCCTTAGCCTTGTCCTTCGCTTTTTTCAGAGGCTCCTCCGCAATGGCGCCCTTGGACTTGATGATATTCTTCTTAGTGGTCTTCTTTGCCTTTTCGGCTTCTGCGATGACCTTGTCGGCCTCACCGCTCTTTATGAGCTTTTTAGCCTTTATGCTCTCTATTATCACCTTGTTGTGCTTCCTGTCATAGAGCCAGATAGCAACAAGTGCGATTATGCCGAATACGAGCAGGACTAATCCGAGATTGAATCCGGGAGGCGTATACTTCATGGATACGGTATGATGACCTGCGGGTACTCTGATACCCATGAGAGCGCCGAGAACAACTACCGCACCCTCTGCACCGTCATCGTTTTTAATGGTTACTGTTCCTGTGTCCTTGTCCTTTTCCTCGATTATCTGGCTCGGTACGGTCTTTCCGTCGATCTGTACCTCCCAGCCGGGCTCGTAGGGGATTGAAGTAACCAGCATCTGACCCTCCTGAACGTCAACATCGCCTACAAGGTGTCTGTCGTTGGTCTTGCTCATGTCCAGGTTCCAGGAGTTTGCCTTGAGCTTGTCGATATCCTCCTTGAAAGCGGCCTCGTCAAGGTAGTAGAAGTTGAAGCCCGCATGCTGTCTTATCATCATATACTCGTCGCTGCCCGTATAGACGTTGCCGGCGCCCTTGGGCGGGATAGTAAGTCTTATCTCTACCTCGTCGCCCGCTTTGAACGGACCGAATCTCACAACAGGAGAAGCATTTGTAGCCTTGTTGAAGTAAACTCCGTAGCCGTCGAAGTACTCGTTGCCTGTCTTCTGACCCTTGTATACTCCGTCGGTCTTGTCCTTTACGGCTGCCCAGACGTTTATCTCGTTTCTTACCTCAGATCCGAGGTGCATGTAGATATCTCCTGTCTTGGGAACAGTGATGTCAACGTTTACCACAACATCGTCAACGCCCGGGAAAGATTCATAGCAGTCGTGTATCGTGCCGTTATGGTTGTATTCGTGGAAATTTACCTTTGAATCGTCGAATTTTACTGTGTAGTCAAGAGGAACATAGTACTGTCTCGGGGTAAGATCCACGAAATCCTCCGTACTTCCGGCCATAGCGCTGAGGAAGTTGTTCAGGCTGTTGAAGGGATTGTCGTTTCCGAGAGCCGAGAGCCTGAGTATATCATTGCTTGCCATAAAGCCGATACTGAGAGCATTGGGGTTCTCGTAGACGTCCATGGTCGCATCGACATTTTTGTCCTTTTTATAGCCCTTTGAGAAGAACTTGATATAGGAAGCGTCCACCTTTGAAGCGCTGTTCGTCCTTATCGGATCGTCAAGAACGTACTTTATGCCCAGCAGTGAGTCAGCAACAGGGTTGCAGCCCTCATACTTGGTTTCGAAGCTCTGGGTCACATAACCAAGGGTCTCGATGAACTTGATTATCCTTGCGTTCATTACCGAGCTTGAATGTGAGATGCCCTTCATGCCGTAGGCAAGGTTATCGTTGACCATTCGGGTAAATGTCTTTTCCGAACGATAGAAGCCGTTGTCACGCTTTTCAAGCTCCTTTACAACGTCGGGAGCGGTCATTATGTCGGTATAAGTGCTGTGGTCGGAGTTTCCGACCTCCTTGTATATCTTTCTGAACGAGTCGTAGCAGTTGTAGCCTGTCTCGAAGAAAACGAGGAGGGACATTGCCACTGTTATGGCATTCTTGGCCTTGGAGGTCCTTGCATGGCTGTAGCAGTAAACGCCGACGAGGTAGATAGCTCCGATTATAAGACCGAACGCAATGGTGCCGAGCCAAAGCTCCTCCCATTTGTCATTGTAACCGCGGTCCATATCGGCCTTGTACGGGAATATAGCCACGTACTTGTATTTTTCCTCGTTGTAGTTGAATTTCTTCATCATCGCGCAGAATATCAGAGTCAGTATGCCGATAACGGCAGCCGAAGATCCTGCGCTTGCAGGCGACATCTTGTAGCCGTCAAGATGTGAGAAGATATCCGCCGCCATCGATACGAACACGAATGAAAGCAGGAACGAATATCTGTAGGGCAGCCAGTTCGGATCCTGACCGCCGTGCCACATCATATTGATGGGCTTAACGTACATACTGAAAATAAGTATGAACGAGAGCAGACCGTAGCCGATCTTCTTGTTGACCTTTATCTTCTTGTTTATGAAGAAGAGCGGTATGAGAACAAATGTGAGCACGCCGCAGTATATCTCGGGACGTCCGTAGAATCGTGTACCTTCGTCAACATTTACCGAATAATACTGGTTCGGGAGCAGACACGGCACGAGCTCGATAGGATTGAACATGGCCTTGTAGCTGTAATCGGGGACCGAGAAAGCGAATTTTCCCAGAGCAAGTGCGTTGTAGACAGGCAGTATCATAAAAATGCTGCACATCAGTACAACTACAGTTGACAGTCCCATACGGAATACAACTTTTCCGTACTCCACTGCGTTCTTGAACTTGCGTTCCGTACCGAAGAACAGGTAGTAGAAGAAGTAAATGGCAATGAAAATGGCTATCATGAAGCCGATATAGAAGTTTGCCACAAACATTATCGCTGTGGGAATGATATAATTTATCTTTCTTCCGTCGTCAATGAGGTACTCCACGCCGAGTATTATCAGCGGCAGGAATACGGGACCGTCTATCCACATGGGGTCTATGAGCTGTATAACGACATATGCCATCATAGCGTACATGGTGGAAAAAGTTACAGACTGAAGCGGTCTGAGTCCCTTTGACTTCTGCGCGTAGATACAGAATGTAAGGCCTGCTGCGCCGACCTTTGCCATCTGCATTATCATAACGCTTTCGAGTATCATTTTCCTCGGCAGGAGCATTACTATAAGTGTGAACGGGCTTGCAAGATAGTATCCTATGATACCCATGAAGCCGCCCGACAGGTTCCTGCTCCAGCTGTAAAGAGCGCTGCTGTCGCCCCAGAAAGCGTCTCTGAGATATTCAAAATAGTAGATGTACTGACCGTTTAGGTCAAGAGTCAGTACAGAACGCTCACCGAAAGGGTAAACGTCGAAGCCGATATACGACACAAAGGTAAGAAGAAATGGTATAAGAAACGAAGCGATATAAAACAGGGGCTTGTATTTCTTTCCTCTTTTCTCAGCTATGATGTCTGCGGCTGTGATTGCGGGTTTAGTGCTGCCGGTCTTGTTGCGGGCGGTGCTGCTTTTGGTCCTGCTGCCCGTAGCTTTTGTCTTAGCCAAATTTGTTCCTCCTTTTTCCTCGGGCACATTAAGCCATAATACCCGATTATATACTATTTTTTATTATACTACAAATCTTTCCCGTTTGCAATACTAAAATTCGTATACTGCCACTGCATCGGACAAAATTTTGATAAAGGAAAATCTTTAAGGTTTTACCTGAGAGTTTCCGCAGCCTTGTACGTATAATAATATGGGAGTATACCCAAAAGGCGCTTACGTCGCATACATATTATAATATAAAATGTTAAATTGTAAATAAATTAGAGAAAAGCATTGACGGAGAGCCCGCAAAGTGCTATAATTAAATCGTTGTGGGTCTTTACATGACCCCGTGAACAAATCAATGATTAAGGAGATAGGATCAAAGTGGGAAAATATTTTGGAACCGACGGATTCAGAGGAACAGCAAATGAAAATCTTACAGCCGACCATGCCTACAGGGTTGGACGCTTTCTCGGCTGGTACTACGGCGAGCTCAAGAGGAGAAACGGCGACGATACGCCTGCACGTATCGTAATAGGTAAGGACACCCGCCGTTCAAGCTACATGTTTGAATATTCACTGGTAGGCGGACTTACAGCTTCGGGAGCTGACGCATACCTGCTCCACGTAACAACTACCCCCTCTGTTGCATATATATCAAGAGTTGACAGCTTTGACTGCGGTATAATGATATCCGCAAGCCACAACCCCTACTATGACAACGGTATCAAGCTCATAAACGGACAGGGCGAGAAAATGGAGGACGACGTGATCGACCTCGTTGAGGCTTACCTTGATGGCAAGCTTGAGGCATTCGGCCAGAAATGGGAAGAGGTACCCTTTGCACACGGCGAAAAGATAGGCAGAAGCGTTGACTATGTAGCAGGCAGGAACCGCTACCTCGGCTATCTCATCTCTCTCGGAATGTACTCGTTCAGAGGAATGAAGATAGGTCTCGACTGCGCAAACGGCGCTGCATGGAACATTGCAAAGTCGGTATTCGAGGCTCTCGGCGCTGAGACCTACGTTATAAATGCAGAGCCCACAGGCGTTAACATCAACAACAACGCAGGCTCAACACACATCGAGGGACTCCAGAAGTTCGTAGTTGAAAAGGGACTCGATGCCGGCTTCGCATACGACGGCGATGCTGACAGATGTCTCTGCGTAGACGAAAAGGGCAACGTCATCACAGGCGACCACATCCTCTACATATACGGCAGATACATGAAGGAGCGCGGAAAGCTCATAAACAACACGGTCGTTACCACAGTAATGTCCAACTTCGGACTGTACAGAGCCTTTGACGAGATTGGCGTAGAGTACGCAAAGACAGCCGTAGGCGACAAGTACGTATACGAATACATGAAGGAGCACGGCTGCTGCATCGGCGGCGAACAGTCGGGACACATCATCTTCTCCAAGTACGCTTCAACAGGCGACGGTATCCTCACCAGCCTTAAGATAATGCAGGTAATAATGTCCCGCCAGAAGAAGCTCAGCGAACTTGCTGCACCGTTTACTGTATATCCTCAGGTCCTCGAGAACGTAAAGGTTAAGGACAAGGCAGCCGCACAGGCAGACCCCGATGTACGCGCAGAGGTTGACAAGGTGGCCGCAGAGCTTGGCGATTCGGGAAGGATACTGGTCCGCGAGAGCGGCACGGAGCCTCTTGTAAGAGTAATGGTAGAGGCGGAAAAGGAAGCCGTATGCCGCAGCTGCGTAGACAGAGTAGTAAACGTTATCAGATTAAAGGGCCACATATTATGATCGGACGGAAGGGCGTGATTTTATCACGCCCTTTTTTAAATAACTAAAGAATGATCATGGCGTCCGCTCCGCGATACCGCTGTTATTCCTTCTTTTTCAGCCGGCGCGTCTCCTTGTATTATTTTGTCAAACGAATGTTGGAGCATAGACGTTTTTTCAGCTAATTACTGGAATTTTGTTCTTTCTATTGACTATAGCTCTTTTTAGTGGTATAATTGGATTTACGGCGTGTTATGCCGTAAGACAAATGTTTTTGGTAAATATGGAGGTTGAAATGGCTAAGAATAATGAGCGTAATCTCAATATTACGATCAAGAATCAGGAAGATAATGACGAAGTTATAATCTCTGTTTCTTCTATTTTAAAACAAATGAAAAGATTCCTCGTGCTGTGGATAGTGGTAGCTATAATAGCAGGCCTTGCCGTATTCTCACTGTCGGCACTCAGGATATTCTCAACTTCAAAACCCGCAGAGGCTATCGTAAGCTTCACCTATGACGGCATAGAGCAGGGACTTGACCCCAAAAAGAGCGGTGAATTCAATATCGAGAGCATGAAGGCTCCCAAGGTCATCGAAATGGCGCTCACCGAAATGGGCATAGATCTGGATAAGCTGGAGGACATAAGACCGAACATCAGATTCGGCTACAAGCTCCCGCAGGAGGCTTATGACAATCTCAAGGCATACAACAGCGTAATGGAAAAGGCTACCAACGGAAGCCTTACAGCTGCACAGGCAATGCTCGACACAAAGTATTACCCCACACAGTTCAGCATAATCTTCGATTACAGCAAGGCAGGCCTTGACAAGACAACAGGCACCGAGCTCCTCAACAAGATCGTTGACTGCTACGGCACCTACTTCTATCAGCTCTACGGCTTCAACAAGCCTCTCGGAACTGCCGTAATGGCACTCGACACCGATGACTACGATTACGCACAGCAGGTAGATATGTACAGGCTTTCGCTCAGACAGGTAAGGAGCTACGTCGATTCCCTCGTAAAGGAAGACAACTCGGCATTCCGTTCAAGCATTACAGGCTACTCCTTCAGCGACCTTTCCGAGTATGCAAAGAACGTTTCATCTGTCGATCTCGACAAGATATCGTCTTACATATCCGTAAACAACGTTACAAAGAACAAGGACGCCACCCTTGCATACTACGATTACAGGATAGAGAACCTCACCCGCGACAAGGACGAGTATGCAGAGCGCCTTGCTGCTCTGAACGCTTCCATCGCAGCTTATCAGAAGGATACCATTACCATTTACGGTGAAAATACAAAGAACGAGTCCACCGTTCATTCCGATCAGTACGATTCACTTTTCAGATCAAAGACCACTATCGAGGCAAGCCTCGCACAGACCGCACAGGACATCAAGTTCTATGAGTCAAGAAGAGAAGCTCTCAAGTCCAACAAGACAAGCTCTACAGCAAATGTAAAGAGCGTTGAGGCCGACCTCACCGAGCTCAGGAAAAAGGTGGACAAGCTCATCGAGCTCACAGAGCTTACTGCAAACGACTATTATGAGAACGTACAGTTCGCAAACGCTTATACGGTGCTTGCATATGCAACAAAGTCCATTCCCGCAGGTATCAGTCAGGCTCTCAGCGAATCCATCAAGAAGATAATCATTTATGAGATACTCATATTCGCCATCTATCTTGCAGTTGCAGTTATCGCTTCACTCAAGCGTTCAAACAGAAAGGCTGTTCCCGCAGATGCTGCTGATGATGACGACGACGATGAGGACGAGGAGGAGAACGACCTCGAGGACGTTATAGACGCCATCGAGGAGGCTGCCGAAAAGACAGCTCCCAAACAGATCTCAAAGAAGAACAAGAAAAAATAAATGAAACCGGTCCCCTGCTTTTGCAGGGGATCTTTTTGTCCGGAGACGAATGTGAACAGTCCTTGCAGGATGTAATTCAATGTCTTTTTTCATGCATTTGAAATAACAAAATGAGAAACCAAATAATTAATAAACCGTTTCTTTTTCAATAATTTTTACGCTATTAGTAATACCATATGCGTTAGCACAAAAATATTATATCTAAATAACACAAACGAAACATAAATCCCAGTAGTATGCGGATTTCATTGGCATTTGTACTAATTATCCTACCAATATTTCTATGCTAAATTTGTTGCATTTTGCACAAAGTATCTTGACTTTTTTCTACATATATGCTAAACTATAAGTGTCAAATGCTTTAGGGTTACTGCACTGGACCTTAAAGGCAACAAACCAAACTAACAATATTTTAGGGAGGAAAATATCATGTTCAATTCATCTAAGAATGTGAAGCGCTTTGTAAGCATTTCCGCTGCTGCGGTATGTCTGCTTTCATCGCTCCGCATTGCTCCCCTCGACAACTATGCAGTTGCCGCGGACAAAACAATGACAGCTTTTGAGATCACAGAAAACATGAAAGTCGGCTGGAACCTTGGTAACACTATGGACGCAAAGGCAAGTGATATCAACGGTGATCTTGCAACAGCCGGTGTGGAAACAGAAACAGCCTGGGGCTGCCCCAAGGCAAACCAGACTCTGTTCGACGCTCTTAAGGCTAAGGGCTTCAACACAGTCCGTATCCCGACAACATGGTTCCAGCACCTCGACGCTGACAACAACATCGATCCCGCCTGGATGGCACGTGTAAAGGAAGTTGTAGATTACGGTATCAAGAACGATATGTACATAATCCTCAACGTTCACCACGAGAACTGGATAAACAGAAAGGATCTCCTTACTGCTTACAATGACATCCAGCCCAGGCTCATGAAGATCTGGACACAGATCGCAGAAACATTCAAGGATTACGACCAGCACCTCATATTCGAGTGTATGAACGAGCCCCGTGCAGTTGGTACAACATATGAGTGGTGGGCTGCAAGCGCAGTTGACGAGTGCGATGTTATCAACAAGCTCGAAGCTGACTTCGTAAAGCTCATCAGAGGCATGGACGGTCCTTACGCTAAGACACGTCTCCTTATGCTCCCCGGTTACTGTGCAAGTGCCGAGCAGACATTCCTCAAGGCTATCGACGTTCCCAGCGATCCTTACGTAGCAATCTCAATCCACGCTTATACACCTTATGACTTCACCATGAATACACAGGTCAAGGATCACTCAGTATTCACAGGTGCATACGCTCAGAACCTCGCTGATACCCTTCAGGGCATGCGCGACCTCTTCCTCGACAAGGATATCCCTGTTGTAATCGGTGAAATGGGCACATCAAACTTCGGAAACACAGAGGCAAGAGTTGAGTGGACAAACCTCTACTTCTCAACAGCTAAGAAGTACGGTATCCCCTGCTGTCTCTGGGACAACAACATCGAAACAAATCCCAAGGACCCCGGCGAGTGCCACGGCTACATCAACCGTGAGACTGGCGAGTGGTATCAGACAAGCCTCCCCGTTATCAACAAGATGATGGAGGTAATGAACGATACTTCTATCAAGTGGGGCAGCGAAAGAAAAATACCTTCATACACTCATCAGGACCTCTCAGAGGGTACTGTATTCAGAGACAAGGCTATCGAGATCGACGCTTCCAAGTCAAAGACCTACGAGAACACAACTCCCGGTCAGGAAATAGCCTGGTCTGCACTTGAGGGCAAGGAAGTTGCTATCAAGTTCACAGGCGCAACTCCTATCCTCGCATTCTCAGACGCTGAGTACGGCAACTGGACAGAGTTCAAGCCTTACGTAGTTGACGAGGCTAACGGCATCGCTTACTACCTCGTAAGCAAGCAGCTCCCCGCTGCATGGAACGACCTTTCAACAGTCAACCACATGCAGGCAAGAACAGACTCAGTTACAAACATCGAGAAGATGGTCATTCTCAACGCACCTGAGGTAGACATCGAAGTTCCTGTTGACAAGACAAAGAAGTACAAGATCGAATTCGCCAACGCTCAGGCAGGCGACGACCTTATCCTTACATTCAAGGGCGAAAAGAACACTGTAACCAACGGCTGTGTAGGCTTTAACGGCGACGGTTGGGAGCAGGTAGAGTGGGAAGGCAAGACAGATGCCAACGGCGACCTTACAGTAAAGATCGCTATGAGCAAGTTCCCTGCAGGTATCGCTTCTGCTGAGTGCCAGATCTGGTATCAGCCCGAGCTCGTAGACATGGTTCAGTACAACTTCGGCGCTGCTGCTGTTGAGACAACAACTACAACCACAACAGCAACAACTACAACTACAACTACAACAACAACGACCACTACTACATCTGCTGCAACATCAACAACAACCACTACTACAGTAACAACCGAGCCCGTTACATCATCTCAGACATTTACAGGTCTTGCAGGCGATGCTAACCAGGACGGTCAGGTAGACCTCAGCGACGCTGTAAAGATCATGCAGTCTCTCGCTAACCCCAACAAGTACACACTTGAGGGCAACGGCAAGCTTGCTGCTGACGTTTACGGAAACGACGGCGTTACTGTTAAGGACGCTCAGGTTATTCAGCTTTACCTCCTTAACCTCGTAAAGACACTTCCTGTTACAGACACAGTGATCGACTGATAGTTATATCATATTTGATCCATATACCTCTGAAATGCAGCTGCTGACGCAGCTGCATTTTTTATTTTATATGTTCTGATCTGCTGAATGAACGCAGTGCGGGCAATTACTGGAAGGCCCGGCCTCTTATCCGTATTAAGATCTGTTTTGTATTTTTATTCGTGTTTAATTTATAAGAATTATAAAATAATATTAACTAATATTTCCTATTGACAAACCTATACTAATTATTATATAATTATAGCGGTATCGCACGTTAGATACACAAAAACATATAAACCGATTTTTTATGCAATATTATGAAAGCAAAGATATATATAATGCTTTAACAATAAATATGCAGATCAGAATAAAAGGAAGACAATAAAATATGCTTACTGATTACCATTGCCATATTCTGCCCGATATGGACGACGGAGCTCAGGACGCGGAAACAGCTCTCGAAATGATCGAAATGATGCGGGAGCAGGGTGTGGAGCGTATCATCGCTACCCCCCATTTCTACGCCCATGAGGAGCGTTCACTGACAGAATATCTGCTGCGGCGGGAGGACGCTTTCGAGAGCATTGCCGACTTTGCCGCAGTTCCCGATATCATTCTCGGCGCAGAGGTCGCCGTGGAGCACGGGATATCAAAAATACACGGTATAGAACAGCTCGCTGTCGAGGATTCGGACATGATACTGCTTGAACTGCCCTACCGTGACCTTGAGGACTGGATGCTCGAGGAGATAAATGCTGTATCCTCTGAATACGGACTGAAGATAATACTCGCTCACGTTCACCGCTACATGCAGTACTACTCGCCTGAAAACCTCGGAAAGCTGCTCGGTATCGACGCCGTTTTCCAGTTCAACAACGACTCTTTCCTTGTACCGGAAGAGAAAGAGCTCCTTGAACGTGTACTGAAAGCAGGCAGACAGGTCGTATTCGGCAGCGATTCCCACAACACCGACGGAAGGGCGCCGAACTGGGATATAATTACAGAAAATTGCAGACCCGAGATAATCAGGGCTTCGGACGAGCTTCTCCAGGTAAAAAGCCTTATCGGTTCTGTAAAAAATATATGATAGAAGGAGATCATCGGCTTTATATTACAAAAGGCTGAATACTGGGGGTTATTGTTTTGAAAAAAATGCTGGAAAAATTCAGCTTCAGGAGAACTGTGCTTGTTCTTGCTGATGCTTTTATAGTCGTATCCTCGTCACTTATCACCAACTTTATTCTTTCGTTTTCGGGACGGGAGATAAGCAGCTCGGGGCTGCTCATAAGCTTTATGGTAGGGATCCTTTCCTGCTGCGGCGGTCTGTTCATATTCAGCGCCTACAGCAAGCTGTGGCGGTTCTTCAACAGACGCGACTATCTCTCATGCCTTTACGGTGTCATCGTCGGCTTTATTGCCTCGGGTATATTCGTATACATGGCAAAGAAGGAAATCCCCCTGACATTCATGTGCATACACTGCCTGCTGACCATTGCGGGAGTATGCATGTTCAGACTGCTTTTCAGGGAAGCATTCGTTACGATCAAGTCTGCCGCTACTGACGAGAGCAGAAAGCGCACCATGATAGTGGGCGGCGGTCAGACCTGCAAAATGATACTCACCGAGATACACAACGCAAGAAGAACTGTTTCCGACACACCAAACCCGTCGGCACAGTACGAGCCGGTATGTATCATCGACGACGACAGGAGCAAGATTGGCTCCGAGATACAGGGCGTTACCGTTGTGGGTACCACAAACGAGATAATAAAATTCGTGGACCAGCAGCATATCGAACAGATAATATTCGCTATCCCCTCCTGTCTTGAGGACGAGAGAAAAAGGATACTCGACATATGCTCAGGCACAAATCTTCCCGTCAAGGTAGTTCCCTTTATCGGCAATCTCATATTCAACGACAAGAACAATCCTCTCCTCTCACAGATGCATGACATCAAGGTTGAGGATCTCCTCGGACGGGCTCCCATAAAGTTCGACAACGAGGATATACGCAGCTTCATCAGCGGCAAGACCTGTATGGTCACAGGCGGCGGCGGTTCCATAGGCTCTGAGCTTGTGCGCCAGATCGCCAAGTACGATCCCAAGCATATCATCATCATAGATATCTACGAGAACAACGCATATGATATCCAGCAGGAGCTAATAATGGAGTACGGCGACAGCCTGAAACTCACCGTCCTTATCGCTTCTGTCAGGGACTATGACCGTATGAACGCTATTATGGGCAAGTACAAGCCCGATATAATCTTCCACGCAGCTGCTCACAAGCACGTTCCCCTCATGGAGAACTCCCCTATGGAGGCTATCAAGAACAACGTCATAGGTACGTTCAATGTAGCTTCGCTTGCACAGTTCCACGAGGTAAAGAAGTTCGTGATGATATCCACCGACAAGGCAGTAAACCCCACCAATGTCATGGGCGCTTCAAAGCGCTGCTGCGAGATGATAATACAGTACTACTCACAGCAGCATGACGGCTGCACCGAGTTCGTCACCACACGCTTCGGAAATGTTCTCGGCTCAAACGGCTCCGTAATACCTCTCTTCCGCAGACAGATAGAGAGCGGCAAGCCTGTTACCGTTACCCACCCCGACGTCATCAGATACTTTATGACCATACCCGAGGCTGTAAGCCTTGTTATGGAGGCTGCTGCCATAGCACACGGCGGCGAGATATTCGTCCTTGACATGGGTCAGCCCGTACATATCGTAAAACTTGCGGAAAACCTTATCCGCATGTACGGAAAGATACCCTACGAGGACGTTGAGATCAAGTTCACGGGTCTCCGCCCCGGCGAGAAGCTCAGAGAAGAGCTGCTCATGGACGAGGAGGGCCTCAAGCAGACCTCGAACAAGCTCATATTCATAGGAAATCAGATACAGCTCAACTGCGACTCCTTTATCAGGAAGCTCCGCAGACTGCGCAATGCCGCCAACCATAACCTCAACGAGGAGGCGGTAAAGGCTCTGCACGATATAGTTCCCACATTCACAACTCCCGAGGAGTTCAACAGAGCGGAGCTTATCAAGGAGCACAAGAACCGCAGGGCGCTGTAAAAATAGCTGAATCAAAGGGACTGTCTTTCAGTCCCTTTATTATTGCCGGAGGGAGAAGCATATGATATACCGGACACCCGGATACTGCCGCGATTTCAGGTGCATCGCAGGAAACTGCAAAGACAGCTGCTGCAAGGGCTGGGAGATAGATATAGACGACGCTGCTGCAAGAAGATACGCCGAGGTAAAGGGAGAATTCGGCGAAAGACTGCGAAACAGCATCAGGGACGGCTCCTTTGTGCTCACCGAGGACGAGCGCTGCCCCTTTCTCAATGAAAAGGGGCTATGCGATATCTATACCGAGCTTGGCAAGGAAAGTCTCTGCCATATCTGCGCTGAGCACCCACGCTACTTTGAGTGGTTCGGCACTGTCAAGGAGGGCGGCACCGGGCTTTGCTGCGAAGCCTCGGCGCAGCTTATACTCTCCCGCCCCTTTGTACTCTGCGAGGAGGAGATACCATTTGAGGAAGCCGCAGGTGACTACGATGACGAGCTTTTCAGCCTGCTCCTTGAAGCCCGCACAGCTATGCTTGACGCGGTCTGCAATGACGACATGCCTTTTTCGGAAGCTCTTTGCAGCGTCCTTGACATTGCGGCAAATGCGCAGAAGTACATAGATATCCCCATGACCGGAAACACAGCCGCCGCAGG
Source organism: Ruminococcus flavefaciens (assembly GCA_002309635.1). Classification (GTDB taxonomy): domain Bacteria; phylum Bacillota; class Clostridia; order Oscillospirales; family Ruminococcaceae; genus Ruminococcus; species Ruminococcus flavefaciens_J. The sequence continues at coordinate 85,961 of DBXO01000039.1, forward strand.
CTGCCGTGAAGCTATGGCAGCCATATTCCGCTGCTTCTCGGAACTCGAACCTATCGACGAAAACTGGATACCCTATGTGCGCGGCTGTGCGGAAAAGCTCCACGGCGCTCCGGCACTGAAAGCCGGGTATATCCCATATCTGCGCAGGATAGCCGCCTATTTCCTGTTCAGGTACGTAATGAAAAGTGTATACGACGGAAATGTTCTCGGATATGCGGAGCTTGCGGCGGTAAGCGTACTTTTCATCGCACAGCTGTACCGCTGCCGGGGCGAATGCAGCTTCGAGGACTGTGCCGGAATAGCAAAGGATTACTCCAAAGAAACGGAATACTGCGAGGAAAACACGGAAAAGCTTCTGGAGCTGTTCGGAACAGAGGACTTTTTCTCCGTAAATACCCTGAAAGCCCTTATAGCAGAGTCTTTCGGAGAAAATGTGGACGGAATCTGAAAAAGCCTCTTGAAATGCGAAAAATATGTGAAATTCGTTGCAATATCATGTTCATTGTGCTATAATGTATGAGAATCATCATTTACGTGAGAGGGTAATATTTATGTTAGAACGCAAAAAAATCGCAGCTTTTACAGCAGGCCTGCTCTTGTGCGCTTATGCGGCAGCTCCTGCATTGAACGCCTTTGCAGACGAGCCTGCCGCAACAACGCAGACTGCAACAGAAAAGGCAGAGGACTTAACAGAAGACGATGACGACATATCTGACAATGATGAAGACGCCGATGATACATATATAAAAAGCGGAGACTTCATGTATTCGCTGACCCACGACGGCACAGTTTGTATCGAAAGCTGCTCCAGCACTGCGGCAGTACTCATGGTACCCGATACTCTCGATGGCATAGCCGTTACAGAGCTTGGCGAAAAGGCTTTCGGAAGCGACCCGTATGCTACTCCATTTACGGAGATACTGCTCCCCGCTTCAATAAACTATATCTCGGACAATAACCCCTTTGTTTACTGCACACAGCTCAAAAGCATAAGCGTTGACGCGGAAAACAAGGACTTCTGCACCGAGGACGGCATACTCTACTCAAAGTCAAAGGACAAGCTCATATGCTATCCTCCCATGAAAGGCGGAAACACCTTTACTGTTCCCGATACAGTCAGGACCATCGGTACATCGGCAATGTACAACACAGGTCTCATCGAGGTAAATCTCCCCAAGGGGCTTGAAAATATAAGCTTCTTCGCGCTTGCAGGACTTACAAGGATACTCAGTATAGATCTCAGCCAAACAAAGATAACCGAGATACACCCCTATGCATTTTCGGGCTGTACCGCCCTTAATGAGGTAAAGCTCCCCGATGACCTTACATATATCGGCGGCGGCGCTTTCTCGGGATGTACTGCTCTTAAGGATATAACGCTCCCCGATGCTCTCGTTGAGATAGGTCAGTACGCTTTCGTAAATACGGGGCTTACCGCCATAGTTATCCCCGACAATGTTGCGGAGATAGGCTACTGCGCTTTCGGCTATCATTCCAACGAATATGAAAATATGGTAGCAGATGACAGCTTCACGCTGGTGGGAAAGATGAATTCGGCTGCTCAGAGGTATGCGACCGACAGCGACAGCGAATATGATTACAAGAACAACTTTACATTCGTAACTCCCGAGGAATACCGTCAGATACAGGATTACCTCAATCTTGAAAGAAAGAAGTCAGGCGATTACGAGTACGGCATTATCGACGGCGGAGCCGCTCTTACCTGCTGCTATTCCGATGAAAGCGGCGTGCTGACTGTCCCCGACGAGATAGACGGCAATAAGATAACCAAGATATACCCCAGCTGTTTTACTATTGTAAAGGCTTCGGAGATAGTGATACCTGACAGTGTCGAGGAGCTCAGGGAAATGGCTTTCCTCAACTGCACAGGCCTGAAAAAGATAACTCTCCCCGCAAATGTAAAATTCATCGGAGATCAGGCTTTTGACGGCTGTACCGCCCTCGAGGAGATCGAGATCTGCGGAGCAGAAACTATCGGCAACCGCGTATTCTGCGACTGCACTGCACTTAAAACTGTGAAGATATCGGGCAGTATCAAGGATTGGAACGACGACGAGCCCTTTATATTCTGTACCGCTCTCGAGGATATAAACATCAGCGGCGACGGTATCTACTGCACCGACAACGGTATCATGTACAGCAGTGACAAGACCGTTATCGCTGCTTATCCTGCTGCAAAGCAGGGCAGGAGCTTTACTGCTTCCCCGGACGTTACCGAGATCAAGCAGTCAGCTTTCGCAAACAGTAAGTACCTTGAAAGCGTAAAGCTCCCCAATGTTAAGATAATCAATCCCTACGCTTTCGAGAGCTGCTTGAAGCTCAAAAGTATAGATGTGTCGGATTCGCTCAGGAAACTGGACACTGACGCTCTTTACGACTGCAAGGAGCTGAAAAGTCTCCGTCTGCCAAAGTCCCTTACGGAGATCGGCGAATGTGCTTTCGGCTACTGCTATCATGAATCCGCCGATTCTGAAAACAGCGATGTAGCCGACGAACTGGTCAAGGGCTTCACACTCTATGCTCCGAAGGATTCCGAGGCGTATAAGTTCGCCAAGGAGGCAGGTATAAAGGTAGTTACAGGTACCACGAAGCTTTTCGGAAAGAATATTTCCTCTGCTTTCGTTTACTCTGTGCTTGGACTTTTAATAGCTGCTCTCATTGCAGTGGTCAGCGCCTTTGTGGGCAAAAAGATAAAGAGCAGAACCTCAGGCAAGCCCTCCTCCACAAAGTCAGACAATGATGATAACGATGAAGAGGAAGAGAATACCGCGGAAGACGAAGACGACGAGGAGGACAAGAACAGTGATGAAGACGATGAATAAGCTTGCCGCTCTCCTGGCCGCAGGCATCACCGCTGTATGCTGTCTGCCTGTGAATGCTTTCGCTGACCAGCTTCAGAGTGCAGAGAATACTCTCTACGACGGCTCTTTCTACTATGAGCTCAACGATGACAAAACATATACAATAACAAGGTGCTCGGCTATAGTTGTTACCGAGGTGCCGTCCATACGCAACGGTACGGCTATCACACGTATCGGCGAAGGCGCTTTTGCGGACTGTACAGGTATAAGCACCCTTACTATCCCCGATTCTGTAACTGTTATCGAGAAGAACGCCTTTTACTGCTGCCCCGCGCTTAAATCCGTGACTCTCCCCCGCAAGCTCAAAAGCCTCGGTGATCACGCTTTTTTCAGCTGCAACTCCCTTGAAAGCATAGAGATACCCGATACTCTCACAAAGATAGAGCCTTATACCTTTGCACTCTGTGATAACCTCAGCGAGATAAAGCTGGGCGAAAAGGTCTCTGAGCTTGGCGAATACGCTTTCTATCGGTGCAGCAAGGTCAGTGAGGTAAAGCTCCCTGCTTCACTTGAAACTATCGGCGACAACGCCATGGGAAGCTGGTTCTCGATAAAGGATATCGATACCTCAGCAAACAACAGCTTTGTCTTCGAGGACAGCATGCTCATGGACAAGTCCAAAAAGAAGATATACCGCGCTTCTACTGAGATAAGCGATGAGATAACCATACCTCAGGGCGCGGATACCATATGCTCGGGTGCGTTTTCCACCTGCGCAAAGCTTACCGGAGTGCATATCCCCTCCTCTGTTCAGACCATAGGCGACGAGGCTTTCAGCTACTGCTCGGAACTGAAAAATGTGGATTTCTCCGAGGGGCTCAGGACTATTGGCTTCGGAGCTTTCATGTTCGATCAGAATATCCTTTCACTGTCTATACCCACAACTGTGGAACTCATAGACGAGAAAGCCTTCTCCTACTGCATGAAGCTCAATAAGCTCATTCTCCCGGAGGGCGTAAAAACTATCGGCACTGACGCATTTATCGTGTGTGACGAGCTCAGACAGGTAAGCATTCCCAAGAGCGTGACCTCGATCGGCGACGACGCTTTCGGCTATACCGTTGAAAACTCCCAGAGGCAGCGCCTTGACGGGTTCGGCCTCAGTGTATTCTCGGGCTCGGCAGGTGAAAAGTACGCAAAGTCAGAAAAGGTGAAGTATACCGTTACCGACGTGAATATCAAGCGCATTGCTTTCATCGCGGCTATGATTGGTTTTATCGCTGCCGCTCTCGTTTTTGCGGCTGTACTCATGAACCGAAGCAGGAAGACCGCTTCGTCAGGCGCCCGCAAAGCCGCCAAAAAGGCTAAGGAGCTGGCTGAGGAGAAGAATTACAAGAAGATCATGGACGATGAAAAAGACAAATCCGACGAAGAAGATAAGTGAGCAGTGATCATTTCAAACTGCCTGTTTCCAGTGTATACCTGATATGTATAACAAAACCGCTGTTACTGTAAGTATTTCACAATAACAGCGGTTTATTTTTTTGCAATACACAGTATCTCTTTCAATACTCAGTGTTTTTGCATTGTATCTTTCCCTATTTCAGCCCTGTTACAGAAGCTGCTGTAATTCTGATCCGTCTGCGGGATCATGCATTTGGAATTCCTTGTTTCTTGATAATATCATTCCTGCCGACTTGCTTTCTGTCGATGCCGCTAAGGAATATTCCTGCATTCGCTCCCTCGGATATGCTGTCGCAGACATTGCGGAACTGCTCGATACCTGTTATTACCGCAGGCGTCTCGGTATTTCCGTGAACTACAACGACTGCGTCGCCTACATGGAAAACTCCGCCTGTAACTGTTCCGATAATTCCTAATCCCTTTCCGATTATCGTCATAATGTCACTGACCACGAACTCGGCATAGGTGCCGTCGGTCACTCCCGACTGCGGCGTGTAGTACTGCTCGTACTCGCGGAGTTCCTTTTCGTCATCGGTCATAAAGCCCGTATCCGCTGATTCACGGTTGAAGAGCTTATCCTTGATATTATCCAGTAATCCCATAGTATACACCTCTTTCAGTTCGTTATGGTAAGCTTATCTTGAATGAATGTCACGCTGCTCCACAGCAAGCCTGTCGCACCGCTCGTTTTCGGGGTGGCCTGCGTGCCCCTTTACCCAGTTGAATGTTACGTCGTGCTTTTCAAGGAGCGGCAGGAGCTGCTCCCACAGGTCAACATTCAGAGCAGGCTTCTTGTCGGACTTTATCCAGCCCTTTTTCTTCCAGCCGTAGACCCAGCCCTTTGTTATACTGTCAACTACATACTTGCTGTCGGTAGTCAGTATCACCCTGCATGGCTCTTTCAGCGCGGAAAGTCCGGTTATTACGCCGAGAAGCTCCATTCTGTTGTTGGTGGTGGCGCTGTCGCCGCCCGAGAGCTCCTTTTCCACGGTGCCGAAGCGGAGCACCACTCCGTACCCACCCGGGCCGGGGTTGCCGCTGCATGCGCCGTCCGTGAATATTTCGACTGTTTTGATAGTATCACCCCTTAAATAAGCCGTTAGCCTTTAGCTATTAGAAAGCGGCTTCGCCGCCCCCTGCAATGGGCTGCGACAAAAATCAGAATTTACGTTTCAATATGAGAATACCGCCGTCATCTGCAAGCACAAAAAAATCTCCGTCATAGCTGAAGCCGCATAAATATGCATCATAACAATCATAAATCAATTTTTTGTTAAACAAGCCGCTTACAAAATATATTTTCATAATATGCTCATCACTTGTTTTTACAATAACTTTTTCGCCTTTTGCAGTTGTATTTGGGATACTGCCGCCATACTCTCCGGCGAGAGACAGCTCCTCATCCGGTAATTTATCACAGTATGCAATCAATTCCTTATCATCAAAAGCAATGTTGCAGTCTTCAATATTTCCGTTATTACAGTCAACAATCGTAGTTCTTTGAGCAGATATAACTATCATTTTCCCAAGCTGTTCTTTTGAAAATGCGAGCCACTCAAAACCACCGACAGAGAAATTCGCAGTTATTTCCCAATTCTTTATATTTTTACAAGCATTATATACATCTGTTGATGACATCATACTGTGTTACCTCCATTAATTCCGATAAACAACCGCAATAATCGACGTACTTTCTAATATCATTCTGCATTAAAACAAGTGTAAAAACTCAATGGTTGGTTATTATTAGGGGGCGATGCCCACATCGCCCCGTTATTTCAATCATTTATGCGTTATTGACACGGGCGAACAATGTGCGCCCCTACAATTCCAAATTAAACAAGCCTTACCTGCAAGCTAATGGCTAAATCAATAAGCCTTGCCCCAGTATACCATGCACTTTGCAGGTTTGCCGCAGCATACGCACTTGTCGCTGAGATGCTCCTGCTCGAAGGGGATACATCTTGAGCCTACGCCTGTCTTTTCCTTTACCTCGTCCTCGCATGCCTCTTCGCCGCACCACATTGCCTTGATGAAGCCGTCGCCCTTTTCAAGCGACTTGTTTATCTCTTCGATAGTTGTGCATGCGTATGTTCTGTTTGCACGGTTCTCGGCTGCCTTGTTGAACATACCCTCGGGTATCTCCTTTTCAAGAAGCGCCTTTACATATACTGCAAGGTCGCCAAGTGCTACGGTCTTCTTCTCGCCGCTGTAGCGTACAGCTACGATACACTGATTCTCCTCGATATCACGGGGACCTATCTCGATACGTACAGGTACGCCCTTCATCTCGTACTCAGAGAACTTCCAGCCAGGTGAATTCTCGCTGTCGTCAAGCTTTACCCTGATGCCCGCAGCCTTGAGCTCGCTGAAAAGCTCACCTGCCTTTTCGAGAACGCCCTCCTTATGCTGGGCGATAGGTACGATAACTGCCTGTACAGGAGCTACAGCAGGAGGAAGTACAAGTCCGCTGTTGTCGCCGTGTGTCATTATTACTGCACCGATAAGACGTGTAGTTACGCCCCAGCTTGTCTGGTGGGGATTGACTCTCTTGTTTTCCTTGTCGGTATACTCTATTCCGAATGCCTTTGCAAAGCCGTCGCCGAAATAATGCGAGGTGCCTGCCTGAAGTGCCTTGCCGTCGTGCATGAGAGCCTCGATAGCGTAAGTGGAAACTGCTCCAGCAAACTTGTCGCTCTCTGTCTTCTTGCCCTTTATAACAGGCATTGCAAGTGACTTCTCGCAGAAATCAGCGTATACGTTGAGCATGCGCTCTGTTTCCTCGATAGCCTCCTCGGCTGTTGCATGGATAGTGTGACCCTCCTGCCACAGGAACTCTCTTGAACGCAGGAAAGGACGTGTGGTCTTCTCCCAGCGAACAACGCTTACCCACTGGTTGTAGAGCTTGGGCAGGTCGCGGTAGGAATGTACGATATTCGCGTAGTGCTCGCAGAAAAGAGTCTCCGAAGTAGGACGGACGCAGAGTCTGTCCTCCAGCTTCTCGTTTCCGCCGTGAGTTACCCACGCAACCTCGGGAGCGAAGCCCTCAACGTGGTCCTTTTCCTTCTGGAGAAGGCTCTCGGGAATGAACATAGGCATGCATACGTTCTCATGGCCTGTCTCCTTGAAGGTGGTGTCGAGTATCCTCTGCATGTTTTCCCATATCGCATAGCCGTATGGACGTATTACCATACAGCCCTTTACACTTGTATATTCAATAAGCTCTGCCTTTTTGCAGATGTCTGTATACCACTGAGCAAAATCCTCATCCATTGAGGTTATCTCAGATACCAGCTTTTTATCCTTTGCCATAAATTATGACCTCTTTCTGTAATATTAAGTACTATAATTATATCATCTCTGCATGATATTGTCAATCCGTCAGATGTGGGACATAACATATATCAGCAGCACTCCTGCGGCTATAAATGCGCAGAGCATGAAAGCGCCCAGTGCCTTGTAGACTGCAGTTTCTGAAAAGTAAGAATCATTGTTTTTCTTAATGTTCAGGAACACGAAAAGACCTATGATAATCAGGTTGAGTATACCCACAGTGAGCCACAATATGCTCATGCGGCTGCTGAGAAGGTCGATGTAATAGTCATCTCCGTAGCCTGAGCTGAGAGAGTTTCTTACCTTGTAGTCCATTCTCTTGACTTTTCCCTTTATCCTTACATTCTTTGTGTTTTTATATTCCCCGTCGAAGTTCTTGCCGAAATCCTTTGGGGCGCGGACTGCGAGAATGCTTTCCTCGTCTTCGGAGAGTATGTAATAGTAGTAATCGTTGCCCACAGGGATAGACCTTACAGTGTGCTTTACCTTCAAGGCGTACTGATTTCCGCCATATACAGGAGTTCCGCTTACTATCTCGCCGCCGCTGATGCCGTTTGCAAATGCATCGTCAAGGGTTACATTTTGACCTGTAAAGCCGCGTATTCCCATTATAAAGCTTGCCACGGTTATTATGATAAAGAACAGTGCTCCCCATATTGCCGATTTTTCACTTGAACTTTTTCTGAATAATGCCATATCTGCAACTCCTTAATAACAATTAATGTGGTATCAACAGCTGTTGCCGATCATACCGTTCCAGAACCTTATTCCTCTTTTTCTTCGTCTTCTTCGGGGGCAAGCTTCTCCACGCGGCATACCTCTATGCGGTGGTGCTTTACCTCCAGTATCTCTATGCGCAGTCCTCCCGCTTCAAGGGTGAGCTGCGAACCGTCCTTGGGTATCTCGCCAAGCTCGGCTATTACGTAGCCGCCGAAAGTCTCGTACTTATCAGCGGGAAGCACTGCGTCAAGCTCCTCGCATACATCGCTGAGTGAGCTTATACCCGGTACCGTCCATACATTCTCCCCTGTCTGTTCAAGCCTTGCAGCAGGCTCGTCCTCAGGATCCTCGGCAAAGTCGCCCACAAGCTCTTCAACCAGGTCGGTAATGGTAATGATACCGCTCATTCCGCCGTATTCGTCAACTACTATGGCAAAATGGTCTGCGCCCCGCTGCTTCATCTGATCGAAGAGGCGGTCTGCTTTCATGTTCTCATGCACGAAACATGGCTCATGTACTGCGGAAGCCATTATGCTTTCCTTGCTCTTGTCCTCAAGGCGGAAGTAGTCCTTGGCGTTGAGCACGCCGATAACGTTATCCACGCTCTCTCCGCATATAGGGAACGAGGAATGTCTTGTGCGGTGGATAGTTTCCTCCCACACGCTCACATCATCGTCGTTCCACAGCACGTCAACGTCCGTTCTGTGCGTACAGACCTGCTCTGCGGTTGTATCGTCAAAGGCGAATATATTCTTGATTATGCGGTTCTCGTCCTCGTCGATAGTACCCTTTTCCGCACCTGCGTCGGACATCATAAGTATCTCTTCCTCGGTAACGGTATCGTCATCGCTCTCCGGATCTATGCCCATGAGACGGAGTATGCCGTTAGCGGTGACATTGAGCAGCCATACCAGCGGTGCGAAAAGCTTCGACACGAAGCATATCATGCCGCTCATGGCAAGAGCTATCTTTTCCGGATCCTTCATGGCGAAGCGCTTTGGTACCAGTTCGCCGAAAACAAGAGTAAAATAGGAAAGTATCAGGGTGATGAGAACCACCGATATCTTCTTTATTACCGCTGTGGGAATGCCTGTGCCCGTCTTTGCAATGGCAGAGGTAAGCAGCTCGGAAAAGCTGTCTGCTGCAAAGGCGGCTCCTATAAAGCCTGCCAGTGTGATCGCTACCTGTATGGTAGCAAGGAAACGTGTAGGCGTATCAGTGAGCTTTTTCAGCTTTGCAGCTTTGGGGTTGCCGCTCGCCGCAAGCTTTTCAAGGCGGACATCACTTGTGGATATGACCGCCACCTCAGTACACGCAAAGAGCGCATTCAGCGCTATAAGTATTATCTGCAGAATTATCTGCCCTATCATTATTCATATCCTCCGTAAATATAATATTTCTCTTTAACCTTGTAAAGGCACAGTCAACACAAACGATAATGCAGACCATGCCTTGATATCTTATATTCAACGGAGAACTCCGTGTAATTATCAGGATTGCTGCCGTCAGGGGCACCGTCCATTGCTGCTTTCATCTCCTTTTTGGTATAGTATTTTTATTATAACGTATTATTGCGTTTTTGTCAAGTGAACGGAACTTCATTCCGCCGCATGCAAAGAAAGGCTGCACTGTTGGTGCAGCCTTTTTAAAGTCAATGTGTGGATATGCCTGATGTAACGAGAGCTATCCTGCCCTCCGAGTCAAGCCTTATCTCGGCTATCTTCTCGATCGGGCTGAGCTCGTTTTTCACATATGACGAGCCTGTCTTCAACGCAGCCGTATATACTGCAAGCACGCCGTCCTCTGCTGTAAGCACAGTCCCTGTGGACGTGAATACCTGTCTCTGATCATAGTCCATTTCAAACTTTACTACCTCGCACTTTACGGGGTCGTAGTAGCCTGCCTCTGCATTCGATGCACCCGAGCCCCATGAGCTTGTGTAGTATACCTCGTTCAGACCGTCGCTGTTGAGGTCGGCTATAGCGCAGGAGCCTGCTCCGCCGCCGCCGAAATATGAACCAAGTTCGTAATCACAGTCCTTATAGTTTAGGATAGTCTTTCCGCTCTGTGCGAATTTTACTATCTGATAGCCGTATTTTTCCTTTATACCGGCAGGAGTTACGTCGTAACACTCGTCGTTCTTTACTGTACCGTAGTATTCCTCGTAACTTTCGAGGGGAAGCGCCGCATCTTCAGCCCTCAGCTGAAATACGACGGGCTCTGTCAGAAAAAACTCTTTATGTTGCCGAGGAGGTACTCCTGTATGCGGAGTGCGTCGTTTGTTGTAAGTCCCTTGCTGGACTTGTCAACGTCTCCGTTTGTCTTGCCCTGTACAGTGATGCTGTGCTCGTCTGTACCGCCAACGTCAAATTTGTTGGGGTTTGCAAGGCACTGCATGATGATAACCGCATCGCCCATATCTACCTGACCGTCAACGTTTGCGTCGCCTGCCAGTGTTACAGGGAGCTCTCCTGTTACTATGGGAGCTGTAGTCTCTGCAGGCTGTGTTGTTACGGGTGCTGTTGTTGCAGTTGTCTCTGTTGTTGTAGTAGTTGTGGTAGTTGTTGTGGTAGCAGTAGTTGTAGTAGTTACCTTGTTGCCCGGGCCTGCGATAGTTGTTCTTACGGGATCGGAAGCTGTCTTGCCTTCAACGATGGACTTGAATGCAGGCTTAGCCATGAACTCCTTGTCGAAGATGAGGGGGTTCTGTGAAGCTCTCCAGCTCTTGTGGTCTGTGATTCCCCAGAAGATGACTGCGGAGATCTTGTCGGCATACTTCTCATAGAGGTCGAAGAGACCCTTGTAGTACTTAGCCTGTACGTCATAGTACTTATCGCCTGAGTGCTCCTGTACAGTAGCGTCCAGCTCTGTGATCTGAACGTCAAGGCCGAGACTTGTGTACTTCTTGAGTGCGCTCTCGTACATGCCCAGTGACGGGAATGCAGCGTCAAGACTCTGTCTTACGTCAAGGTGAGACTGCATACCGATACCGTCGATATTGCCTGCTTCCTTTATTCTCTCAGCCATCTTGCATACAGCGTCGAGCTTGCCTGTCATGTACTCGTTATAGTCGTTGTAGTAGAGCTTGCAGCCCTTGGGTGCATACTTTCTTGCATACTCAAATGCATAGTCGATGAACGAGTTATCACCGAATACTGCTACCCAGTCGGAAGCCGCATAGTTGTTGGACTGTCCGCAGTGACCTGCCTCACGGGGCTTTCCGTCGTCTGTCCATGCCTCGTTTACAACGTCGCAGGCATAGAAGTCTACATCGGGATAGAGCTCTGTAAGTGTTGTGAAGAAGCTCTTGATATAGTTTTCCATACGCTTCTTCATCTTGTCGGGAGAAACGTAGTCCTTCTTCTCATCGTAGTCCTCCTTGAAGAACCACTCAGGTGTCTGGCTGTGCCATACAAGTGTATGAACTCTTACGGGGATACCGTACTTTCTTGCATAGTTGAGAACGGGCTTTGCCTGTGAGAAGCTTATCTGAGGAGTCTCATCGTCGCCTGTCTCCTCGAAGTATGCAAGTGTTTTTGTCTTGTTGAGAACGTAGTCGGGTTTCATCTGGTTGCCGACTGTGATGCTCTCGCCGAAGTGCTTCTGAAGAAGGTCCATAAAGGGCTGTGAGGACATATCCTCCGGTGAAAGGGCAGTTCCTATCTTGAACTTGTCCTTGTATATCTCGCTGAGTGAGGGAAGATCGCTCTCAATTTCAACACGGGGAGCTTCTGTGATCTTTACGTCGTCGATGAAGATGGACTCCTGTCCGCCCTCGAAATATACGTAAACGCCCTCCATGCCCTCGGAGTAGCTGATAGGAACATTCTTTATCTCAGCCCAGCCGTTTCCACCGCCGCTGGTTGCCTGAATGTTCTGCTTGAGGTTGGAGTATGAGGTGTCTCCGTCAACACTGAACTGGAAGCTGAGAGTGGTGTTGGTGTACCATTCGCCTCTTACCGAGCATGAGAAGTAGTACTGTGTGTCAGGCTCGAGGAAGCCGTCCATGCGGAAAGCGGGACCGTGCCATGTGTCGCCTCTCTCGGTAGCGGAAAGTCCGCTGTCGCCGCTCTTGGCAGCGTCCTTTGAAATAGCAACAACTGTTGTATCATCTCCGCCTCTGTTTGACCAGTGCTCAAGGTCAGCCTCGCTCTCGAAGCCGCATTCGTATACGACCTTGCCCTCTGATGATGCAGTTTTGTTGTTTGTCAGCTGTATCTGTGCGGGTGCTACCGCATGAACAGCAGAAGCTGATGCTGTAAGCGTCATTGCTGCACTCATAACGCCCGCTATAAGCTTCTTGAAGTTTTTTCCTCTCATAGTTAATTCCTCCAAAAAATAAATTTTTGTGTATATATTGTAACACAATAGTGCTCATTTGTCAATGCGGGTTATGCATAATGAGCAATAAATGATCAGACTATATAAAAGGTACGGAAAATGGTCAGCTTTTGCGGCTCAAAAAGGGTGCGGAAAATATCCGCCATTCAGGCTCGTAAAATTGCACACAATTCGGCGGAATTGCTCCCCGTTTTTCTACCACGCAATATTGAAATGAAACGCGAGAACAAGAGAGATAAGGAGCATAAGTGAGAGATTCAGAGAGAAAATTGAGTATATATTAAAAAAATCCGCAAAAACCTCTTGACATATGCGCTCCTATCGTGTATAATTAATCTTGCACTGCGGAGGAAAAGGCGTTTTTTCGGGAAGCAAGAGGCAGGTCCTTTAGCTTCTTACAGAGGCTCTGCCTCTTGTTTCCGAATCCGCTTTCCTTCCGAAATTTATTACAGGAGGAAAATATTATGTCAACTACACTGGCAAAACCCGCTGAAGTAAGCCGTACTTGGTATATCCTCGACGCTGAGGGCAAGCCCCTCGGTAGAGTTGCTGCTAAGGCTGCTCACATCCTCAGAGGCAAGCACAAGCCTACTTTCACTCCCAACGTTGATTGCGGAGACCACGTTATCGTTATCAACTGCGCTAAGGCTGTTCTCACAGGCAGAAAGCTCGAGCAGAAGAAGTACTACTGGCACACAGGCTGGATCGGCGG